>CBFHZX010000022.1:0-43625 GCA_965660425.1 Sulfitobacter sp.
GAAAGGTCAGCGGGTCCATCTGGCGTGGCACGGGCAGGGGGCCTGCATCCTCGAAAAAGTCGGGGTTGAGGACACGGTCAAGCAGGGCCAGCTTGGGACGGGGCAGGAGTTTGAGCGCTTGCGCCGTGCCAAAAGTAAGGGCGGCGGTGTCCCAATCGCCATTGCGCGCTGCACAGAAAATTTGGGTGTCGGTCTGTTGAGTGAGATGGGGCGCGCCAGCCAGCACCTCGCAGGAGGTATCTTCGGTCCCCACAAGCAGGGCCAGCGACATCCAAGCGTCAAAGAGTACAGGTGAGCGGCTCGCGCCCGCTTGTTCCGCCAACGCTAGCGCGGGGTCAACGGCACCCAGTTGCATCAGCTTGTCCATGCGCGCACGGGTCAGCATGTCTTGGGCGTCAGGATCGCCCAAAGGTGCTGCGGCCTCAGCCAAAAGCACGGTGAACAACAGGGCATTGGCTGCAGGAAGCTCCAGATCGGGGAGGGTTCTGATCTGCTTCAACAGTGTTTCAACATCACTGCCCTGCCAAAGGTCAGGCTGCATGCCAGTCACCGCCATAGGGACAATGCCCACGTTGCGCGGTGTTTGTGCGTCAAGGGTGCGGGTTGTAACGACGGGCGCGGTACCTGTTGCGGCCACGGCAGGCTCATCGCGGGCGCGGGGTTTGGCGGCCTGCTGCTGTATTGGTGCACGGGGCAGTTGGGCCTGCGGCGCTGGATTGTCCAGCCAGTCGATCACGGACAAAGGCGCCGCTGTCTGGGTCTGTGCGCTAACGGCCAGTGGCAGCACCGCGCCAAGGACTGTACTGCGCCAAAGGTGCCGGACCTGCTGTCTCATGCGGTTATTGCCCGTCCAGTGTCACTGGCACGCGGACCTCTTCGGGAGCGGGTGCGAAATCAATCCCCAGCTCGGGTCCGACATAGGCAAAGCCTACAAGTCCAATAAATCCGATAATCACAAGTATAAACAGAAGCTTGAAGAGTTTGCGTAACATAAAATTTTGCCCGATCTGCGATTATTTTCCCAAACTATATATGGCCTTTTCGGTAAGATCACGTCATTCAGAGACAAATGAGTGAAAATGATCCATCCACGGCTGACATCCGCCGACCCGCGCCTGAATACCGCTTGAAAAAGACGGTAGCCTTGGTCGGTATGATGGGGGCTGGAAAGACGGCTGTTGGCCGCGCAGTTGCAATAAAGCTTGGTGTACCTTTCCTTGACAGCGACGCCGAGATCGAGGCGGCGGCAAACCTGTCTGTACCTGAGATTTTCCAGCGCGATGGCGAGGCGTTTTTTCGCAAACGCGAGGCGGAAGTGATCCGCCGCCTGCTCGAGACGCGCACAGGCATTCTATCGACGGGCGGCGGGGCCTATCTGGCCCAAGCGAACCGCGATAACATGGCACAAAAGGGCGTGGCACTCTGGCTTGATGCCCCGCTTGAGCTGTTGTGGAACCGTGTGCGCCATAAAGATACGCGGCCTTTGCTGCGCACAACCGATCCGCGTGCGACACTGGCGGAGATTTTCGGCGCCCGCACGCCCATTTACCGTTTGGCCGAAATCCATGTGCCCTGCGCGCCCGATTTATCGATCGAGCAGATGGCGCAGCGTGTGATTGAGGCCTTGGCCACGCGTCCTGATGTGCTGGAGAAAATCTGATGAATGAACGCGTGCATGTCGCCTTGCCAAATCGGGCATATGATGTGGAAATCGGTCCGCATTTGCTGGGACAAGCTGGGACATATGTGGCCCCTTTGCTCCGCCGCCCCCGCGTCGCCGTGATCAGCGACGAGACTGTTGCGGGGCTGCACCTCGATACGCTCCGCGCAGGGCTGGCCGACAGCGGCATTACAATGGAAGCGCTGTTGCTGCCTGCAGGCGAGGCGACCAAATGCTGGGCGGAGCTGACACGCTGCGTAGAATGGCTATTGGACAGGCAAGTCGAGCGCGGTGATGTTGTTGTCGCCTTCGGTGGGGGAGTGATTGGTGATCTGGTGGGGTTTGCTGCTGCCGTCCTGCGGCGCGGTGTGCGGTTTGTGCAAATTCCGACCTCGCTATTGGCCCAAGTAGACAGCTCGGTCGGCGGTAAGACGGGCATTAACACGCGCCACGGCAAAAACCTTGTAGGTGCGTTTCACCAGCCGTCACTTGTGCTGGCCGATACGGCCGTTCTGGGCACGCTGGAGCCGCGTGATTTTCTTGCGGGCTATGGCGAGGTTGTGAAATACGGGCTTTTGGGCGATGCGGATTTCTTTGACTGGCTCGAGGAGAACGGGCCAGCGCTGGCGCAGGGTGACAGCTCTGCGCGCGTTGAGGCCGTGCGCCGATCCGTCCAGATGAAAGCCGATATTGTAGTCCGCGACGAGACGGAGCAGGGCGAGCGCGCTTTGCTCAACCTTGGCCATACCTTCGGCCATGCGCTTGAGGCGGCGACTGGTTATTCCAGCCGACTGTTGCACGGTGAGGGCGTTGCCATCGGCTGTGCGCTGGCGTTCGAGCTGTCCTCGCGGATGGGGATTTGCGCGCAAGAAGCGCCGAGCCGTGTGCGTGCACATCTGGCCGAGATGGGGATGAAGGTCGATATGGCTAATATCGACGGTGATTTGCCTGACGCCGAAGCGCTGCTGGCGTTGATGGGGCAGGATAAAAAGGTCGTCGACGGCCAGCTTCGCTTTATCCTCGCACGCGAGATTGGCGATGCCTTTGTGACGGGGGATGTAGCGCGCGCGGATGTGCTGGCGATGCTGAACGACGCGTTAGCTGCGCGTTAATCCAGAGGCGTATTTAAATCGACGTTCCAGCGTTTGCAGAACCACATAAACAGCGACGCTTCGACCAAAGCGGCACAGAGAAATGCGAAAAGCCACCACGGCACGTCGAAGAATATTAACGAAAACCCCGTTCCTGTGCCGAAATACATCAAGCCAACTGCCAGCAGAATGGCTGCGGTCACCGCGATGTCGAGTGCACACATCCTGAAGATCGTCTTTTTGGACAGCCGCGGGTAGAGCACCACATAGGCGAATACCATCGCAGCTGCTGCAAAAAGGAAAACTTTGAGCTCAGGTGGCATTGGCGTCTTTAGAACGGGATTTCATCGTCGAGATCACGCGCACCACCGCCGCCTTGGCCGCCGCCCGATGTCTGGCCAAAGCTGCCGCCCTGATCATAGCCGCCGCCTGTGTCGCGGTCGTCGTAGCCGCCGCCACCGCCGCCCATGCCACCACCATTGCCGCCGCCATCACGACCGTCAAGCATGGTGAGTGTGCCGCCGTAGTTACGCAGTACGACCTCGGTGGAGTATTTGTCCTGACCGTTCTGGTCCTGCCATTTGCGCGTCTCAAGCTGGCCTTCGATATAAATCTTGGAGCCTTTGCGCAGGTATTGCTCTGCGATGCGCACCAGACCCTCGTTGAAGATGGCGACTGTGTGCCACTCGGTCTTTTCGCGACGCTCGCCCGAGTTGCGGTCTTTCCACGTCTCGGACGTGGCGATACGCAGGTTGCAGACCTTACCACCGTTCTGGAAGCTGCGGACCTCGGGATCACGCCCCAGATTGCCGATGAGGATTACTTTATTCACTGAGCCGGCCATGGTGCTCTCCCTGTTTTGCGTCTTGTCATTTGCGGGATAGGCCGAATCTCGCCGCTCCCTTCCGCCTTAGTTATAGCGGGATCGCAGGGCAGGCACACCGCCTTTCTGGGGGCAATATGCCAATGCACCACAAGGTCTGGTCACCGCCACTTGACCTGCTATATTGCCGACAAGAATAATGGCGACCAACCAAACGGGCCGTGGTGTAGAATGCGCAAGTTGATCATTGCAGTACTGATTGGCGGCCTTGGCATGGGCGGACCCGTTTATGCGGACATCTTTTCGTCCAAAAGCCGAAGCAAGCTGTTTGCATCCCAGAAAAAGCTTCTCGATAAACGTGCTTCCAAGCAATACCACAGCTCGGCGCGGCTTCAGCCACCAAAAGTGGTAACACCGACCAAATGGGACGATGCTGCCAGCTCCGAGAAGATCAGGAAATACCGTGGCCGCTATAAGAGGCCTTTCCTTGCCATGGCACGCTCTGCAGCGGACAAGCACGGCATTCCGCAGGATTTGTTCCTGCGCCTCGTCTATCAAGAGAGCCGTTTCAATCCAAATGCGATCTCGCACGCGGGGGCCATCGGTCTGGCACAGCTTATGCCCAGTACAGCCGCCGACCTGCGCGTCGACCCGACCAACCCTGCACAAAACCTCGAAGGTGGCGCACGCTATTTGCGCCAGCAATACGAAGAGTTCGGCACGTGGCGCTTGGCGCTTGCTGCATATAATGCAGGGCCGGGCGCGGTTAAGAAACACGGTGGAATCCCCCCGTTTCGCGAAACCCGCAACTATGTCCGGATCATTGCAGGGCGTTAAAACGTGGATTGGTAGAAAAACTGACGTTAGTTTACTCAGCGTCAGTTAACCAATTTTTAATCTGGCGTGGAATAAAAGCTTACAAATTTCAGGTACTTGTAAATTCTGTCCCGCGCCTGCCCAGAGCGCGCCCAATTCGTCCCCCTGTGTTGCCCCATTCTGGCCTCAAAAGAGAATGATACCTCTCGCTGTAGCAAACGTGGACGAGAGTTAGCAGCATGAGCCAAGACATCTTCAATCAGCGGATCGCACGTATCAACAGCCACACCTGTGGCGGTCGATCAGTGATGACCTCCACTGATAGTGGCACGGCAACTTCGATGTACAGCTCACCGTCTCTGGGCGGTGAAACCCGCACTGCGCGCCGGAATGTAAAGCCACTGTTGCTAGGCGCCGTATTGGGTATGATCGTAGGCACGCTTGCGGCAGGGCTTGAGAGTGCTGCAATGCCATGGGGAACAGGTTTCGAGTATAATCAACTTCTGTCGATGTGCGTTCTCATTGCCCTATGTACTGGTCCAATTATGGCGATAGCGGCGGCCACGATGCGTGCACGCTTCCCGTCCTTGTTCTTCTTTGCAGCGGCCTATTTTCCCTGCGTCATCGGCTGTGCGATGCTTGAGCTACCGCTGTTCTAAACACTCAGCCGTTGGGAAGGTGTGATGCATCCCGCAGCCGTCCGATTTCTTCACAGCGATGATACTGCGCATATGGCATAACCGTTTAAGGGGCCTCCAACAGGGCGGCTTTGAAGTGAGTCTCGTCGGCGTATTTTATTGATCAAAAGTTGATAGGCGCGCTGCTAGTGCCGCAAAATCCGCGCTGCTTGCATATGTTTTGGACAAGCTGCCACGCGCATTCCCATGCGCCATTGGTCTGCCCGATCCATGTCTTCATGGGAGAGGCCGTCGCAGGCCTGCAACTTTCACACGGGCAATGCCCAACTCAATTTACCGCCCCAAACAATGCCAGACGGGTCTGCCAGCGAGGTCAGTGACCCACGCGTGTTGGACTACTGGCAAAGGTCATTCCGCGGCCACATCACCCATTTCAATCACTGGCTCCATATGCGCCAGCTCGTCATCGCTGAGGTGACATTTGATCTGGTGATTACCATCAAGCATCCGCACGGGTGGCACTTGGGTCTCGCACAGACCGCCTGCGACCTTGGACTTCCAGTTGCAGCGGGTCTGGAACGGACATCCAGAAGGCGGGTTCATGGCAGATGGGATATCCCCCTCCAGCACGATGTGCTTTTTCTTTACCTTCGTGTCGGCAATAGGCACCGCAGACAGCAGCGCCTCGGTGTAGGGGTGATAGGGCGGAGCAAAGACCTGATCGGTGTTGCCCAGTTCAACCACATGGCCCAGATACATCACCATAACGCGGTCGCTGAGATAGCGCACGATGCTCAGGTCATGGGAAATAAACAGCAGCGTCGTCTTTTGCTCGCGCTGGATTTCCATCAGCAGATCAGTCACGGCGGCCTGCACAGACACGTCAAGCGCGCTCACAGGCTCATCTGCGACCACAATCCGCGCATCCCCCGCAAAAGCGCGCGCAATGCCAACCCGCTGCTTTTGCCCGCCAGACAGCTGGCGTGGCATCCGCGTGGCAAATTCACGCGGCAGCTTCACAAGATCAAGCAACTCCAGCATGCGGTTCCAGCGGTCTTTCTCACTGTTGCCGATCTTGAAAATTTCCAGTGCGCGCACAATCTGGCGCCCCACGGTCATCGACGGGTTGAGCGTGTCAAACGGGTTCTGGAACACCATTTGAATGTCGGCCACATTCTGCGTGCTGCGCCCCTCAATAGGCACATCACCGATGCTCTGATTGTCGAGCAGGATTTGACCGTCGGTGGCTGTTTCCAACCCCATCAGCACTTTGGCAAAGGTGGATTTACCACAGCCCGACTCACCCACAATCGCCAGCGTCTCGCTCTCGCGGGCTTCAAAGCTCAGCGTTTCATTGGCCTTCACAACCTTGGCCTCACCGCCGCCGAACATCGCATTGGCCGCGACTTGATAATATTTCTTGAGGTTGTCCATCTTGAGCACAACCTTACCGATCTCGCCCTTCTGCTTGACCTCCGCCAGTTCCAACGGCGCGTACCAGTCGATTTCCTCGAACTTCACACAGCGCGTGGCATGCCGCTCGTTCCCTTTCACATCCTGCATCGGGATATAGCCCTGATCACAACGCCCCGCTTCAAAGTAGTCACAGCGCGGACCAAAATTACAGCCATCGGGCCGCTCGTGGGGCAGGGGGAAGTTGCCGGGGATCGCCACAAGGGGGCGGGCATTCTTATCGGCACCGGGCAGCGGGATAGAACGGAACAGCGCCTGCGTATAGGGATGCTGCATCTCGTCAAATACGTCTTGAATAGATCCGCTCTCAACCGCTTCGCCCGAATACATCACACAGATGCGGTCGCAGGTCTCGAGCACGAGGCCGAGATTATGTGAGATAAACAGCATCGAGGTGCCGTATTTCTTGCCCAAATCCTTGACCAGCTCAACCACAGCAGCCTCAACCGTCACATCCAAAGCTGTCGTAGGCTCATCCAAAATCAACAAAGACGGTTCACTCATCAGCGCCATGGCAATCACAATCCGCTGCTGCTGACCGCCCGAGAGCTGGTGCGGATAAGCATCCAGAATACGCTTGGGGTCGGGCAGCTTAACATCCGTCACAACCATCAGCGCGCGTGCGTAGGCGTCCTTCTCCGACATGCCCGCATGGATCATTGGCACTTCCATCAACTGCTTGCCGATCTTCATTGCAGGGTTAAGCGAGGCCATCGGCTCTTGATAGATCATCGCAATCTCCGAGCCGCGAATGTCGCGCAACTCCGCATCCGACATCTCGCCCAAGCCTCGTCCCTTGAACTTGATCGAACCGCCAACAATGCGCCCGTTCTTGCCCAAATCCTGCATCACGCCCAGCGCCACAGTGGATTTGCCACATCCCGATTCCCCGACCAGCCCAACAGCCTCACCCGGTTTCACGGAAACAGAGAAGTCCATCACCGCAGGAATTTCCCGCAACCGCGTGAAAAACGAGATCGACAATTTATCAATCTCCAGTATTGGCCCGTCATAATCCGTTTTAACCATCACATCTCTCCCTAATTGGAGGACCAAAACCAAACGCATCACCGCATTTCTTTTGGTCAAAAATATCCCGGGGTCCGGGGCAGCGCCCCGAAGGTCCCACCGCTACATCAATCGCGCAAACTTTCCTCACGCAAACCATCCGCCAACAGGTTCAACCCCAAGACCAGCGTGAGCAAACACACAGCTGGCGCGATGGCCGCATGCGGGTAGATCGACAACAGCCGTCGTCCCGCATTGATCGTGGTCCCCCAATCAGGGCTCTCTGATTCAAGACCCAATCCAAAGAAGCCAAGTGTGCCCAAAAGGATCGTCGTATATCCGATCCGCAGGCAGAAATCGACAATCAGGGGGCCGCGCGCGTTGGGAAGGATCTCCCACAGCATGATGTACCACGGACCTTCTCCACGGGTCTGCGCCGCGGCCACATAATCACGCGTTTTGATGTCCAGCGCCAAACCGCGCACAATCCTGAACACGGTGGGTGAGTTTACAAACACCACCGACACAAACACCACCAACGTCTCGGGCGGCATCGCAATCCAGTCCAGCGCCTGAGGAATCCCGGGCAGCGTATAGCTGTCGTTGGAGACGATCGCGCCATTGTTGGTGATCAGCGACAGATAGGCCCAGAACAGGCCACCCAAGACCACGATTAACAAGGGCGTGCGAATGGCAGGCTGCGTATAGAAGCGTGAATTCAGCAAAACACAGAAGAACACGACTGGAAAGAAAAACAGGATCATCGCCATGTAGCTGGGGATACCCGTTGCTACGATTTCTGGCGTGACCAGCAAAAAGAACAACAAGATCACCGGGAAGGCGAGGATGAGGTTGGCCAGAAAGCTCAGAATTGTATCAAGGCGACCGCCATAATATCCCGCAGGCAGACCCAGAGTGATCCCCACCATGAAGGCGAACACGGTCGCAAGCGGGGCAATCACGACCACAACCCAAGCGCCGTCAAACAGGCGGCTGAAGACGTCACGTGCAAGATTGTCGCCCCCTAGAAGGAACCATTGAAAATCGCCTTCCTGTGCACCGCGCAGCGGCGTGCCAGGTAGTTTGTTCTTCATGCCCGATGTCTGGCTTAGCGTGTCGTGCGTCACGATCATCTCGAGAACGCCGCCAAAGAAACCCGCAAAAACCCAGAACATGACAAGGCCGAAACCGATCATGCCCACGGTGCTGTCAAAGAGCTTGCCGTAAAGGCCCAGGTTGCGCTTGAACATAATCGAGACGACAAACGTCACCGCAAGGGCGATCCAGACAGGGACAAGCTGGCGCGCCATGCCGCCAACGATCCCCGCTTCCGTACCCATTGCAATACCAGCCAGCAGATAGAGCACGATAATCCCGAGCGTTGCGAGAAATGCATAGGTGACCACTTTGCCAACAAGTCCCGAAAATCCCTGTTCGGCGGCCATTGTCCCGTCAGCAGATACCGCACGCGTGTCGCCTTGCGGGACAAGACCCAGCGCCATTTGGGCGAGGATCCCTGACAGCATGACAGCAAAGGTAATGTAGAGAGCGAAATTCAGCGGCGACAGCGCGCCAGTCCAAGTGAGTTGTTCCATTGTTTTGCCCTCCTTTATGAAATGCGGATGCGGGGATTGAGGAAGACATAGCCGATGTCCGAGATAAGCTGCGTGAGCAGCACCACGATCACCGATACAACCGAGACCGCGAGCAACAGCTCGATGTCATTGTTGCCTGCAGCCTGCACCAGAACCCAGCCAAAGCCTTTGTAGTTGAACAAAGTCTCGACAATCACGACCCCGTTCAGCAGCCAAGGAATTTGCAACATGATTACGGTAAAGGGCGCGATCAGTGCATTGCGCAGCGCGTGTTTCATTACGATGTTGCCAAAGCTCACGCCCTTGAGGCGCGCGGTGCGAATGTACTGAGCCGTCATCACCTCGGTCATGGACGCCCGCGTCATCCGCGCAATGTAGCCCATCCCATAGAGCGAGATTGTTAGCACGGGCAGAAAGAAATTCTCGAAATTGGCACTTTCCATCGCAGAAGTGGCAGACCCTTTGAACCATTTCAGCCCGAAGGCGGAAGAAGCAAAGACCGCGATAAAGATTACGCCTGATACGTATTCAGGCGTCGCTGTGCTCACAATAGAGACCGTTGAGAGGGAACGGTCAATCTTGGACCCTTCGCGCATCCCCGCCAGCACGCCGATCAGCAGCGCAGAGGGCACCATCAGCACAAGCACCCAGAACATCAGCTTGCCCGTTAGGCCCAGCCGCGTAGTCACGATGGCGCTCACGTCATCCTTAAAGACGGTTGAATATCCCCAATCGCCCTGAATGACGCCACAAAAGCGGTCACGCTCATCCGCGGGAGTGGACTCGGTAAAACAACGCCCCGTGACGGTGCCGTCCTCTTTCTCCGTCACCCAACCAGGTGCAACGCCAAGCCACTGTGCAAATTTGACAGGCAGCGGGTCAAGATATCCGCGATCATCCAGAAAGGAGGAAACCGCCTCGTCGCTCATGCGGAAGTTGCCTTGTGTTTTGGCAAGCTTTTCGAGGTTTGGATAAAGGTTCGTCAGCCAGAATACGATGAACGTTAGGCAAAGCGCCGTCAGTAACATCAAACCCAGACGTCTGAGGATAAATAGTCCCATGAAATGTAGCCCCTGTCGTTGGCTTTAAGGCGGGTTGATCCCGTCAGTTGGCTTTGGGCTTGTGCCCAGTTCATCGAGCAAATGCCCATGCTTTTGAATTTGGTGGCTGACGTTACAGTCCATGCCGTGCAGCATCCGCTGCAATAATTGTCCCCCTGGTCCAATGTCTGGACCGTTTTTTTATATTTGCCGCTCTCTGTTGGCAGCTCTGGAAGCCATGAGGCACGACTCGAAAGCATAGGTCAATGTCGCATACCGCACATTTATGGCTTTTTGCGACATTAGATGCCTATTCCCATGCTGCGCAATGCATGGCTTTTGTCTGCAATGCGTCAGGCAACCGCCCGCGCTGCAGGGCTTGGCGCCCGCAATTGACTGGGTGAAGACCCCGTATGCTGTTGCATGAAGCGGGTGAAATAGGCCGCACTGCCAAAACCCAGATGCTGCGCGATATTGCGCGCGGGATGGGTGGTGGTCTCGAGTAGGCTGCGGCCCGCGTGTACGGTCCGTTCAGTCAGAATATGTGCTGCGGTTCTGCCTGTAGCGGCCTTTACCGCGCGGCTCAGATGGGTGGGGGTCACGCCAAGGGCTTTTGCATAAAAGGTCATGGTGTGCCCCGCCATGAAGTGTTTTGACACAAGCTCGGTGAACTGGCGTGACAAGCGTTCGGCCGCATTGCGTTTGGAGGGAACATGCTCATCGAGAATCATCTGGCGGCGCAACCAGACCGACATCAATGCAACATGCGCCTCAAGTGCGTCTTGCGCCAGCGGGCGCGCTTGGCTTTGCTCGCGCTGTGCAGCTTCGAGCAATGCCGACAGCTCTGCCTGCACGTGTACATCACGCACCCGCAAATGCCGCGGCAGGTCTGGTAGGCGCAAGGGCGTCCCGACGGGGATGATTGCGGCAAGGCCGAGGCTTTTGCGACCACTCTCGATTGCGAACAACGATCCTGCGGGGACAAATATGGCGTTATGCGTTCCAAGCCCGCGCATACGACCATCCAGCAAGATACGTCCCTGACCACGGGTGAACCACAATAGGGTGTGGTGGGGGCGGTCATGCGCCAGCGCCAGCCGCCACGCGTCGCCACCACTTAACTGAGCGTGTGTCTGAATGCTGAGCTGGGTGTTGTTCATCAAGGCGATTGTCTCCGAGCAAGACGAAATTTATTCGAATTTTGAAAGCTATTCGCCACTATAGAGTGAATATGGAGATTATAAAACGCTAAAGTGAAATAGCTGAAGGCGGATTATTCTGTCGAAGGCAGCTTGAGGGCGTGCCAGTCGAGCATTTTGCTTCTGATCCACGTGCGCTGGCGCTTGGCGTACCTGCGGGTGGCGATGACGGCTGCTTCTCGGGCTTCGTCCAGTGTACACTCATTGCGCAAGAAGGCCATCAACTCTGGCACACCGATGGCTTTATGCGCAGGCAGATTGGGATTGTACTGCGGAGCAACGGCGCGCACTTCATCCAGACCGCCCTGCGACAGCATCAGATCGAACCGCTGTGTAATCCGTGCGTTGAGCCAGTCCCGCTCGACATGCAGCGCAACTGCGGTGCATTGATCAAGGGGCAGGAGCGGAGCGGGGGTGTCTGCCTGCCAATCCGCCAAGCCGCGCCCCGTGGCCTGTAACACCTCCCAAGCGCGCTGAACCCGTGCGCGGTTTGCCAGATCAAGCCCCGCCGCCGTGCGCGTGTCCAATCCGTCCAGCAATGTCTGAAGCGGAAGGGTGTCCGCATGCAGGCGCACCTCGGAAGGGGTTGCGGGAATTTCGGCCAGCCCCTCCGTCAAAGCTTGGAAATAGAGGCCTGTACCGCCAACGACAATGGGTCGCGCCTCTTGTTTGAGGATTTCGCTAACCTCTCGCAGCCAATGTCCTGTGGAGTATTGCGCATCCTGATTCAGGTGGCCGTATAACTTATGGGGTGCTTGCGCCTCTTCTTGGGGGGAGGGGCGGGCGGATATGACGCGCCAGCACCGATAGACCTGACTGGCGTCGGCATTCACGATAATTCCGCCGCCCGTTGCCGCCACCTGCAAGGCCAGCGCGGATTTGCCAGACGCCGTTGGTCCTGCAATGAGCACGGGTTTGTCTGCTGGAATGCGCTCGATCAGGGATGTCGTTGCGTCATGTGACATTTCTTTGCTCCCCCTGACCGCAGCACATTGAACATAGCGTCTATTTGGGACATTTTGCTCCGAGATAAAAGTCTGCTCTGAAACGCCCCTGAAAGGTCCCCACATGCCCGACACGTCCCAAGCAACCTTCAACCGCGTGATGTTGAAAATCTCTGGTGAAGCATTGATGGGGGATCAGGGGTTCGGCCTGCACCCGCCAACGGTTGAGCGGGTCGCCAAGGAAGTGAAGAGCGTGCACGACATGGGTGTCGAGATCTGTATGGTCATCGGCGGCGGCAATATCTTTCGCGGGCTGCAAGGCTCGGCGCAGGGGATGGAGCGCACGACCGCCGATTACATGGGCATGTTGGCGACTGTTATGAACGCGCTGGCCGTACAAAGCGCGCTGGAAGCTGAAGGCATCCATACCCGCGTGATTTCTGCCATTACGATGAATGAAGTCGCAGAACCCTATATCCGCCGCCGCGCTGTGCGCCACCTTGAGAAAAAGCGTGTGTGTATTTTCGCCGCAGGCACGGGCAATCCCTATTTCACCACCGATACCGCGGCGACCCTGCGCGCCAGCGAGATGTCCTGCGAGGCGATTTTCAAAGGCACCAAGGTTGACGGTGTTTATGACAAAGACCCCGTGAAACATGATGATGCAAAGCGCTATGACACCGTTAGCTATGACGATGTGCTGGCCAAACGTCTGGGCGTGATGGACGCGAGCGCAATCGCTCTGGCGCGCGACAACAACCTGCCTATCATCGTGTTTTCGCTCGATGAGCCGGGCGGGTTCAAAGGCATTCTTGCAGGCAAGGGCACCTATACCCGCGTGCAAGGCTAGGGCGCCAAATTTATGTCATAATTCTCTGGCAGGAGTTTCCTTTTCCCCCATCTGCGAGAGTTTTATGACCCATATGACTTCCCCCGATCAGGGCGACAGCCCGTCAACTGTTGCAAGCGAGATCATGCGCCGCCTTGCATGGCTTGCCCTTGTATTTGCCGGCACCCTGTGCGCCTACATGTTTGCGACCAATACAAACGTCTGTCAGGTCTGCCTGCCCAAACCGCTGAGCAATGCACTGCTGTGGGCTGTGGCAGGTGGGCTGTTCGTGCTGGCGTTGCAAACACTTCACGACGGCCGCAAAGGCTCATAGTGCATTTACGATTGGGCGAGGGGGCCGCCGCTGCTGTTGGCACTCTCGCGCAAACCCGTCTTTCCATGCATGCATCAATGCTTTAAGCAAGGTGAACAATAGACAGAATACGGGGCTTTTCCATGTCAGAAGACTTTATGCTCGATACCGATGACCTTGAGCGCAGGCTGGATGGTGCGATCGCATCTGTTCGTACCGAATTCGCATCTTTGCGCACGGGGCGCGGTTCCGCCTCGATGCTCGACCCGATCAACGTGGATGCCTACGGCTCCATGACACCGATCAATCAGGTTGGCACGGTCAATGTGCCTGAGCCACGGATGGTCACGATCAATGTCTGGGACAAAGCCCTTGTGGGCAAAGTGGAGAAAGCGATCCGCGAAAGCGGCCTTGGTATCAACCCGCAGCTCAACGGCACCATCATCATGCTGCCCATCCCCGAGCTGAACGAGGAACGCCGCCGCGAGTTAAGTAAGGTTGCAGGAAGCTATGCCGAGCATGCACGCGTGAGCATCCGCAACATCCGCCGCGACGGTATGGACCAGATCAAAAAGGCCAAGGCTGACGGCATGTCCGAGGACGACCAGAAAATCTGGGAAGGCGAGATGGAAGAGATGACCAAGAAGTACATCAAGTCGATTGATGAGCTTTTGGAAGCGAAGCAAACCGAAATCATGCAAGTTTAACTGCTGCTGCCTTAATTCGGGCAGACCAATGTTATACACGGAACGCTCCGACCACACAAAGCAGGCCAATAATTTTATGCGCATCACAATATGATCAGACGCAGCAAACCAAAACTCGAACCCTTGCCCGCAGCAGGCCCTGACGGGCCGCGTCATGTCGCGATCATTATGGATGGCAACGGAAGGTGGGCGACCCAGCGCGGGCGTCCGCGTCTGTTCGGGCATCATTCGGGTGCAAAACGTGTGCGTGAGGTTGTAGAGGCCTGTCCTGATGTGGGTGTTGAATACCTTACGATTTTTGCCTTCTCGACAGAGAATTGGAAGCGCACACAGGTCGAAGTGGCAGGGCTGATGAGCCTCTTTCGACGCTATATCACCAAAGAGACCCGTGCGCTCAACGACCACGGCGTCCGCGTGCGGTTTATCGGGGATCGCGTGCGCCTCGACCACAAGTTAATCAAGCTGATGAACGAGCTTGAGGAAACCACTGCCGAAAACACCAGCGTGCACCTCACCATCGCCATCAACTATGGCGGTCGCGACGAGGTGGCCCGTGCCACCAAGCGGTTGGCGCAGGATGTGGCAGAGGGGCGTCTCGAACCCGATGCAATAGATGAAGAAACCCTGCCAAAGTATTTGGATACACACGTTTTACCCGATCCTGATCTTGTGATCAGAACCAGTGGCGAGGCGCGGATCTCCAACTTTTTACTGTGGCAATCGGCCTATGCGGAATATGAATTCATCGACACGTTGTGGCCTGACTTCACCCGTGAGGAATTTGCTGCTTTGTGTTGCGCATACGGCGGGCGTGACCGACGCTTTGGCGCGGTCAAGACGTAGCAACATCTAAGTAAGGAACCTCGTCATGAGCGGCACAGAGAAATGGTCCGACCTTACCACGCGCGTTGCTTCTGCACTGGCAATGGTTGTCGTAGGCGCTGCGGGCATCTGGTTCGGGGGGCATGTGTTCCATGTGCTCGTGGCTCTTATCTGCGGTCTGATGGTGTGGGAGCTGGTGGGCATCGTGCGCCCCACGCAGGAGCGCAGGCTCCAAGTAGTTTTGGGCGTTCTTGCAGGTTCAGCGGTCTTTGCCGCTGTCTATTTGCCTGTCGGCTTTGCACTGCCCCTTCTTCTGGCACCCGCGCTTGTCGGTTTTGGCCAGCTTGAGCGTAACCGCACAGTTTATATGATATTTACCGTGATGATCCTGCTGTCGGGCTTTGGCTTGATGCAGGTGCGCGATGATATGGGCGTCGGCTGGATGCTCTGGCTGGTGATGGTTGTCATTGTCACAGATGTAGTGGGCTACTTTGCAGGGCGCGCTTTTGGCGGTCCTAAGTTCTGGCCTGCTGTCAGCCCGAAAAAGACGTGGTCGGGCACGGCTGCGGGTTGGGTCGGGGCAGGGCTTGTTGGGCTGATCTTCTCGATCAACACGGGAGTGGGCCTGCAATTGATCGGGGTATCCATCGCCATTTCAATGGCCTCGCAAATGGGCGACATCGCCGAGAGCGCAATGAAGCGCAAGATGGGCGTCAAAGACAGCTCTAACCTCATCCCTGGTCATGGCGGATTGATGGACCGTTTTGACGGGATGCTTGGCGCATCTGTGTTCTTGCTGATCATCGGGCAGTTCATCGGCTTCCCACCCGGAATGGGCTGAGCGCATGCGCAAGGTAAGCATTTTCGGTGCGACAGGTTCGATCGGGCAAAATACGATTGATCTGATCAAGCGCGCGCCTGACGATTATGACGTTGTGGCGCTAACAGGGGCCAGCAATATCAAGCAGTTGGCCGAAGATGCCAAAGCGTTGAACGCCCATATTGCAGTCACTGCTGACGCGGCAAAGCTGCCACAACTGCGCGCCGCGCTTGAGGGATCGGGCGTTGAGGCCGCAGCAGGTGCACAGGCGATAACCGAAGCCGCACATCGTCCTGCCGACTGGATCATGTCCGCGATTGTGGGCGCCGCAGGGCTTGCCCCCGGTATGGCTGCACTGGCGCAGGGGACCACGCTGGCGCTTGCCAATAAGGAATCGCTGGTCTGCGCAGGCAAGCTGTTGCTGGAGACGTGTAGGGCGCATGACGCTGAAATCCTGCCCGTGGACAGCGAACACTCCGCTATTTTCCAAGCTTTGGTAGGTGAGCCGATGGATGCCGTCGAGCGGATCATCATAACGGCTTCGGGTGGCGCGTTCCGCGACTGGCCGCTGGCGGATTTGCCGAATGCCACACTGGCGCAGGCGTCCTCGCATCCCAATTGGGACATGGGGCAGCGGATCACCATCGACTCGGCGTCGATGTTCAACAAAGCGATGGAGATCATCGAGACACGCGAGTTTTTCGCCGTTGATCCTGCGATGATCGAAGTGCTGATCCACCCGCAAAGCATGATCCACGCGCTGGTAGGGTTTAATGACGGGGCGCTGATGGCGCATGTGGGCCCGCCCGATATGCGCCATGCCATCGGCTATGCGCTGCACCATCCTGCGCGCGCGCACTTGCCTGTTGAGCGGTTAGACCTTGCCGCCATTGGCACATTCGAATTCCGCGCCCCCGATGACATCCGCTGGCCTGCGCTGCGCATCGCGCGCGAAGTCATGGTCCGTGGCGGTCTGGCAGGGGCGGTGTTCAATGCCGCGAAAGAGACGGCGCTGGACGGATTTATCGGCGGACACCTCAAATTCACCCAGATGTCTGATGTGGTGTCGCAGACACTGGAACAGATGGATGCGTCAGGTGGCCATATTGATGCCACCATGTCCCTTGATAATGTGCTGGAGACGGACAAATTGGCCCGTAAAACAGCATGGGATGCTATACATAAACTGGGGCAGTAATCTGTCCGTGAACAGTAAGAAGAAAAGAGCAGGTTAGCACATTGGATTTTACAACACTTGTACCGCAATTTGGCGGCTTCATCTGGACATTGGCGGCCTTCGTTATCGCGTTGTCCGTGATCGTGGCAATCCATGAGTACGGTCATTACATCGTTGGCCGCTGGTGCGGGGTCAAGGCGGATGTCTTCTCGCTCGGGTTCGGGCCTGTGCTCTATTCCCGCTATGACAAACGCGGGACCAAATGGCAGATCGCTCTGTTGCCCTTTGGCGGTTATGTGAAATTTGCGGGCGATGCCAATGCGGCGTCAGGCAAGGATGAAGACGCGATGGAGCAGGTCGCGGCCGACCCTGTGCGCCTTCGTGAAACCATGCACGGTGCGCCGCTCTGGGCGCGCGCGCTGACGGTTGCGGCAGGGCCTGCGTTCAATTTTGCGATGTCGATCATCATCTTCGCAGGCATTGCGATGACCCTTGGCACAGTGCGCGACCCGCTCACTGTGGAGGCGATCAAGCCGCTTCCGCAACAGGTTCAGGGGCTAGAACAGGGCGATGTCATCACGGGCATTGCGGGGGCTGATTTGCCGCCAAGAGAGCAGGGCGAGGCCTATCTTTCGTTTATGGACAACCTGCCGCTCGAGCCTGTTTTGGAATATACAGTGCTGCGCGACGGTGAGACGCTTACCGTTGACGGACCCTATCCGCAGCCTGCGCTTGTGGGAGGTGTCGGTGCGGAAACAGCGGCCTTGGAGGCCGGTCTGGCCACAGGCGACGTCATCGTGGGCATCGACGGGGCGCCCACTTTTGCATTTAAGCAGCTCAAAGAAGCGGTGGAGAGTTCAAAGGGGCGGCCCCTGCTTCTGGATGTCTGGCGCGCAGGCGAGGTGCTTCAGTTCACGCTTGTCCCCAAATCCACGGATGAGCCACAGCCCGATGGCAGCTTTGTGAATGTCTTGCGGATCGGTATCTCCAGCGACAGCGCAATCACACCCGCGACCGAGACACCGGGCCTGATCGAGGCTGCGCGGAGCGGTGTTGCAGGTATGTGGCGGATTATCAAAGGGTCCATGTCGGGGATGTACCATATGATTACGGGTGCGATCAGTACCTGCAATATGTCGGGTCCCGTAGGCATTGCAAAAGTATCGGGTGCAATGGCCAGCCAAGGCACCATGAGCTTTATCAATTTTATTGCAGTGCTGAGCACGGCTGTTGGCCTGCTCAACCTGTTCCCAATCCCTGCGCTCGATGGCGGCCATCTTACGTTTTATGCCTATGAAGCGGTGCGCGGCAAACCACCCAGCGATACGGCACTGCGCGTTTTGATGACTGTAGGCATCATGATGGTTCTGGGCTTGATGCTGTTTGCCTTGTTTAACGATTTATTCTGCCCTTAGGTCGACGGTACGGTCCGCGATACGACATGCAAAAGCTAGGCGCTTGCCATGCTTTTGCTACATTTGCCCCGCCGTTTTGTCATAATCTTTGGCTAAACTCGCCGTATGGCTGTTTTCCGAGAAGGGGAGAAACCAATGCAGACGATTGCCAAAGGCTACCGCGGTTTGAGCGTATTGTTCGACCTGAATTGGGACCGTGCGCTTTATATGTGCACGATGATCTTTGCCCTGTGCGCGGGCGCATACTTTGGCAGCCTTCACTGAGCTTGCATCCGTTCACCAAAAGATGAAGGGTCTGCGCAGTGCGCGGGCTCTTTTGGTTTTAAAAAAGGCCCTTGATGGTTTTGACAACTTGCGCCCCTACAGGTACTCACATGGTAACGGTGACAACAAAGTTGGGTAACAACCATGAGCCTGAGGTCCATATCGCGCATTCTGTCCACGAATGAGCTGAACACTTCCTTTCGGACGGGGCTCAAAGGGCTCGCATTTTCCCTTTTCGTTACAACAGCTTGGATGGCGCCCGCGCCGCAAGTTGCTGCGCAGCAGTACCAATTCAATTCGGTGAGAATCGAAGGCAACCAGCGTATTGGCAACAGTGCAATCCTGTCGCAGGCTGGAATCGCGCGGGGCACGCCTATCAGTGCGGGGCAGCTGAATGATGCCTACCAGCGTCTGAATAACTCGGGTTTGTTCGAAAGCGTATCAATCTCACCCCAAGGGAACACGCTGCGCATTGACGTGGTGGAGCTGCCGACGATCAACCGCATTTCCTTTGAGGGCAACCGCCGCGTCAAGGATGAGACGCTGCAGGGGGTTATCGGCTCCATCTCGCGGCGTGTATTCAATCCCTCTCAGGCCGAGAAAGATGCAAACGCCATTGCGCGGGCCTACTCCGCCGAAGGTCGTCTGGCCGCACGGGTCCAGCCCAAGGTGATCCGCCGCAACCAGAACCGCGTCGATCTGGTGTTTGAAATCTTTGAAGGTGACAATGTCGAAGTTGAGCGTCTCAGTTTCGTCGGGAACCGCATCTATTCGGACCGCCGCCTGCGCCGCGTTCTTGGCACCAAGCAGGCGGGGATTTTCCGCAGGCTGGTGCGCCGCGACACGTTTCAGGAAGAGCGTATCGAATTCGACAAGCAGGTCTTGCGCGACTTCTACTTCTCACGCGGCTACGTCGACATGCGGATCAATTCGGTCAGCGCACAGCTGACCGAGGAGCGTGACGGCTATTTCGTGGGCTTTAACGTCCAAGAGGGCCAGCAATTCCAGTTCGGCCAGCTCACTGTGACATCCCAGCTTCCGAACGTTGATGGTGACGCCTATGCAGGCATCATCAAGGTCAAGCCGGGTGTGGTTTACTCTCCAACCCTTGTGGAAGCTGACATTGCTCGTCTCGAGCGTCAGGCGATCCGCGATGGAGTCGACTTCATGCGCGTCGAGCCGCGGGTAACCCGTAACGCGCGGACGCAAACCTTGGATGTTGAGTTTGTTTTGTCGCGTGGCAACCGCATTTTTGTCGAGCGGATCGATATCGAGGGCAACACAACCACGCTGGATCGTGTTGTACGGCGCCAGTTTGACAGTGTTGAAGGCGACCCGTTCAACCCGCGTGAGATTCGCCAATCCGCCGAACGTATCCGTGCGTTGGGCTACTTCGAGAATGCCGAAGTCAACGCACGTGAAGGCTCAACGGCTGAGCAGGTTGTGATTGATGTAGATGTTGTGGAGCAGCCAACAGGCGCGCTTAATTTCGGCGGGTCGTTTTCGTCCAACGATGGCATCGGTGTCGCGATCAGCTTTTCCGAGGAAAACTTCCTTGGCCGCGGGCAAGGGCTCTTTTTGAATGTATCGACTGCGACAGAGGCGCGTCGCTATGGCCTGAGATTTGTCGAGCCGTCCTTGCTGGGCCGCGATTTGGCATTCGGACTTGAGTTCGACTATTCCGAGACGAATTCCTCTTTCTCGACCTATGACAGCACGCGGTTCAAGTTCGAGCCGAGCTTGAGCTTTCCAGTCAGCGAATATGGTCGTTTGCGCCTGCGCTACACCGCAGAGCAGATTGAAGTGACGAACCGCAATGAAGAGGACGAACTCCAGTTTAACGGTGCGATCATCCAGCTGGATATCGATGCTGGCGAGTTGATCACATCCTCGATCGGATATGAGTATACGTATGATACGCGCCGAACGGGGCTTGACCCGAATGCGGGTGTCCTCTTCCGCTTTAGTCAGGATTACGCAGGCATTGGCGGGGATCAGGAATATATACTCACCGTTGCGCGGGTTGCTGGTGAAAAGAAGTTCATTAACGAAGAGCTGACCGTGCGCGCCAGCTTAGAGGGCGGCGCATTGGCTTGGAACGGTGGCACGAACCGTGCGATTGACCGCTTTATTCTGTCCACCAGCCAGATGCGCGGATTTGAGCCCGGCGGTATCGGTCCGCGGCACACAAATGTGGCGGAAGGTGATACACTGGGCGGCAATATGTATGTTGTCGGACGTGTTGAGGCCGAATTCCCGCTGGGTCTGCCTGAGGAATACGGCATACGTGGCGGCGTCTTCTATGATGTAGGTAACTTGTGGGATCTGTCGGACGTAAACCTCGAGGGGAATACGGCGTTGGGCGGTAACGGGTCTTTCCGCCATGTAGTCGGGGTCACCCTCTATTGGGATACGCCGTTCGGACCGCTTCAATTCAACGTTTCTGACGCGATCCGCAAGGAAGACTTTGACCGCGAGCAGAAATTCGAAGTCACATTGAAAACCGAATTCTAGGATTGTGCGAGGCCTGCTGTCATCGCTGTGCTTGACGGTTGCCTTGCTGCTGCCTTTGGGTTTGGTCGCGCAGGAGACGACATCCGTATTGGTGATCGATAGTGAACGTCTGTTTCTGAGCAGTGAGTTCGGACAGCGGGTCGTGCGCGAAATCGAGGCGCGTGGCAATGATCTGGCTTCCCAGAACCGCCAGATTGAAGCAGAGCTTGCCGCAGCCGAGCAGGACCTGACGGATCGCCGCGCAACCCTGTCTCCCGAAGAGTTTCAGCCGCTCGCCGACGCTTTTGATTCCCGCGTGCAGGAAACGCGTCAGACCCAAGCGGCGAAATCGCGTGCGCTCAACGCCCAGCTTGAGCAGGAGCGCGAGGCATTTCTACAGGTAGCAGGTCCGATATTGCAGGGGTTGATGGAGCAGGTTGGTGCATCCGTCGTTCTTGACCGTCGCACGGTCTTTATTAGTACTAACAGCGCCGACATTACTTCGGCTGCGATTTCGCGGATCAATGCGCAACTTGGCGCGGGGACGCCTATTGCACCTGAGCAAGCACCCGACCCTCAGGAATGATGGCTGCCACGCTTGCCCCGCATCGGGGGAATTGGTAGCAGTTGGGGCAAATTTGGCGAAAAGGGCCCCTCATGACCAATGATCTCAAGCGCGCGGATATCCAGACCATTCAACGGATATTGCCCCATCGGTATCCCTTTTTGCTGGTTGATAAGGTTGAGGAGATTGACGGCACGAATTCCTCCGTTGGCTATAAGAACGTCACCATGAACGAGCCGCATTTTCAGGGTCACTTTCCTGGCACGCCGATCATGCCGGGTGTCACCATCGTCGAGGCGATGGCCCAGACGGCTGGTGTGATGGTCGGTGTGGCGCTGGATCAGATGGACAAGGACATGCTGATCTATTTCATGTCCATCGATAACTGCAAATTTCGCCGCAAAGTGGTGCCCGGTGATGTTCTGCGCATGGACCTCAAAACTGTACGCGGCAAGCCCGGTGGCAAGATCTGGAAATTTTCCGGTGTCGCCACAGTCGAGGGCGAGATGGCCGCAGAGGCAGAATTCATGGCGATGCTTGATCTGCCCAAAGAGGGTGCATAATGGCAATCCATCCCAGCGCTGTGATCGAGGACGGGGCACAGATTGACCCTTCCGCCACAGTCGGGCCGTTTTGCGTGGTGGGTCCGCAGGTGGTACTGCATGCAGGTGTTGAGCTGAAGTCCCATGTCGTGATTACTGGCCAGACCACAGTGGGCGAAGGGACTGTCATCTTTTCTTTCGCGGTAATCGGTGAAATCCCGCAGGATCTGAAGTTTAAGGGCGAGGCAAGTCGCCTCGAGATTGGCAAGCGCAATCGCATCCGCGAACATGTTACGATGAACTGTGGCACCGAGGGTGGTGGGGGGGTCACTCACGTCGGCGATGACTGCCTGTTCATGGCAGGCTGCCATATCGCCCATGACGCAATTGTTGGAAATAACGTGATCGTGGTTAACAACGCCGCCGTGGCAGGCCATTGCGTGATCGAGGATGAAGTGATCCTTGGTGGCCTGTCGGGTATCCACCAATGGGTGCGTGTCGGGCGCGGTGCTATTATCGGCGCGGTGACCATGGTGACCAATGATGTGATCCCCTTCGGTCTGGTGCAGGCACCGCGGGGGCATCTGGACGGGCTGAACCTTGTGGGTCTTAAGCGGCGCGGTGTTGCGCGTGGTGATATCACCGCTTTGCGGGCGGCGTTCCAGATGTTGGCGCATGGGGAGGGCACCTTTCACGAGCGCGCCGAGCGTTTGGGCGCCAAGACCGAGAGCGATTATGTTCAAGAAATCGTCGATTTCGTGTTGGCCGACAATGGCCGCCACTTCCTGACGCCCAAATGAAGCTGGCTTTGATCGCGGGGCGCGGGGATTTACCTGCGCTGGTGGCGCAGGCCGCACCTGAGGCACCACTTGTGTGCGGCTATGAGGGGACGCCTGTGACGGGGCTGAGCCCCGATCTTATGTTTCGGCTTGAAACGCTGGGCACGCTGTTGCTGGAGTTGGGCAATCGCGGCATAACCCACATTTGTTTTGCAGGCGGGCTGGACCGTCCCGCACTTGACCCCAGTAAGCTGGACGCCGAGACGGCGCCGCTTGTTCCGTTGTTCATGCAGGCGCTCCAAGCTGGCGATGATGGCGCACTGCGGGTTGTTATTGATCTGTTTGAAAAGACGGGATTTAGCGTGGTTGGCGCGCATGAGATTGCGCCAGAACTGCTGGCACAGGGCGGTGTCTATGGCGCTGCATGGCCTGATGTACAGATGCGCAAAGATGCAGATGTGGCGGCTGCCCATATCTTTGCGGTTTCCGCTCAGGACAAGGGGCAGGCGTGCGTTGTCTCAGGTGGGCAGGTGGTTGCGATGGAAGATGCACATGGCACGGACGCGATGCTTGCAGGTCTGGGCACGCACGCCGACGCGATCCTCTTTAAAGGGCCAAAGGCAGGCCAGTCCCGTCTAGTTGATTTGCCCACCGTCGGGCCAGAGACGTTTGAAGCCGCGCATTCAGCGGGTTTGCGCGGCGTCGTGGTGGATGCAGGCGATGTATTGGTGCTGCACCCAGAGGCCTGTGCCGCGGTGGCGGACAAACACGGCCTCGTCTTTTGGGCGCGGACAGGGGAATGAGCGGGCTGCGCGTGTTCATCCTCGCGGGTGAGCCATCGGGAGACAAGCTGGGAGGGGCGCTGATGGCTGGGCTGTGTGCGCTGCGCCCAGATGTTGCATTCGAAGGGATTGGTGGCATACAGATGCAGGCCCAACGTCTGCACAGCCGCTTTGACATGGATGAATTGAGCGTGATGGGGCTGGCCGAGGTGCTCCCCAAATACCGCCACCTCAAGCGGCGCATCAGCGAAACAGCCGAAGCCGTTGTGGCTATGCGCCCCGATGTGCTGATCACCATCGACAGTCCTGATTTCTCGCTGCGTGTCGCCAAGCTTGTCAAAGCGCGCAGCGATATTCGCACGGTACACTATGTTGCCCCTACGGTTTGGGCATGGCGGGCAGGGCGCGCGGCGAAAATGGCGCAACACATTGATCATGTGCTGGCGCTCTTTCCGTTCGAGCCACCGCTGATGCAGGCCGCTGGCATGCGCTGTGATTTTGTGGGTCATCCCGTTGTCTCCGAACCTGTCGCGACCCAAGCAGAGGCGGACGCCTTTCGCATGCGTCATGGTCTTGGCCGCAAGCCCTTGCTCATGGTGCTCCCAGGTTCGCGGCGCGGAGAGGTGGCGCGTCTGGGGGAGCGGTTTGGCGCGGCAGTCAAGCTGCTCAAGGCCAGAAACCCCGATATGCAAACGGTTGTGCCTGCCGCTGGCCCTGTGGCGCAGGCGGTTCTTGATCTGACATCGACATGGCCCGATAGGCTGGTGCTTGATCCGCGTGAGGGCAGCTATGAGAGCGCGATGGCAGAGAAACGGAGCGCCTTCGCTGCCGCTGATATAGCGCTTGCGGCCTCTGGCACCGTCTCGCTTGAGCTGGCCGCATCGCGCACGCCCATGGTCATCGCTTACGACATGAGCCCGCTAAGCCGGATCATCATTAGCCGCATGATGCTGGTGGATACGGTCACGCTGGTCAACTTGGTTTCCGAGACGCGCACTGTGCCTGAATTCATCGGCAAAGCCTGCACGCCTGAGGCGATTGCCGCAGGTCTTGACGCCGTGATTGCCGCGCCCGAGGCCCAGCGCGCCGCCATGGATATTACGATGGAGCGTTTGGGCCGTGGGGGCGAAGATCCCGGCCTGCGCGCCGCGCGCGCCGTTCTGGAGGGGCTAAAGCCCTAGCCGCGATGCACCCAGCCGCCACCAAAGATGCGGCTGCTTTCGGTGTCATAGAACACGCAGGCCTGACCGGGGCTGACGCCTTCTTCGGCGACAAGCAGTTCGACCTCGGCTGTCGTTTCGGACAAGGGCCGCAGGATTGCATCCACAGGCGGACGGGTTGAGCGGACACGAACGGTGACGTGCCACTCGGACCGCGACGAGAATGCCTCATCGCCAAGCCAGTTCACCTCTTTAATCGGGACCGTGCGCGTGGCCAGCATGTGTTTGGGGCCAACCACAACCTGCTTGGTATCTGCGTCAAGCCGAACGACGTACAGTGGATCGGCAAGCCCGCCAATGCCAAGGCCCCGTCGCTGGCCGATGGTATAGTTGATCACCCCGTCATGCTGCGCCAGCATGCGCCCTTCGGTGTCCACAATATCACCTGGGGCTGCGGCTTCGGGTCGTAGCTTGCGGATCACAGCGGCATAATCGCCATCGGGCACAAAGCAGATGTCCTGACTGTCAGGCTTGTTCGCCACCCGCAGCCCGTATTTCTCGGCCAGTGCGCGCGTTGCTTCCTTGGACGGCAGATGCCCCAGCGGGAAGCGCAGATAGTCAAGTTGCTCTGGACTGGTAGAGAAGAGGAAATAGCTTTGATCTTTGGCAGGGTCGGCAGCGCAATGCAGCTCGGGCCCTTGGTCACCCATCATCCGTTGGATGTAGTGACCCGTAGCCATACAATCGGCGTCAAGGTCCTTGGCCGTCTCCAGTAAATCCTTGAACTTGACCCGCTCGTTACAGCGGATGCAGGGCACAGGCGTCGCCCCGCCCAGATAGCTGTCGGCGAATTCGTCAATCACCGCGTCCTTAAACACGTTTTCATAGTCGAGCACGTAATGAGGAAATCCCATATCTTCGGCTACGCGGCGCGCGTCATGAATGTCGATGCCCGCGCAACACGCGCCCTTCTTGGCCAGCGCTGCCCCGTGATCATAAAGCTGGAGCGTGACGCCCACCACATCATAGCCTTCCTCAGCCAGCATCGCCGCCACAACCGAGCTGTCGACACCGCCCGACATGGCGACGACCACACGGGTGTCGGCAGGCGCTTTTGCAAAGCCGAGCGAGTTGAGAGGCGGGGTCTGGTCGAGGGCCATGAGCACGGATCCTGTTTGGGGTGTTACGGTGGAATATAGGAAAATGCGAACTACTCACAAGGGGCGGCTTCATTGGTCTTTAACAGGCGCATGGCAAAGGTGTCGGTGTAACGAGCATGGTGGTAAGAGATGTATTTGAAAAAAGTCGACGGGCCGCGGGCTGTCACTCTGGGGGACGGTTCGGTAATGACAATCGCGGATTTATCGCCCGCACGTACCCACCGCTGGGTCGCCTCACGCAAGGCCGCAGTGGTGCGCGGGGTTGTGCACGGATTGATTAGCAAAGATGATGCGCTAGAGCGGTATAGCCTGACCGAGGATGAGTTTATCGAGTGGGTGCGTGCAGTTTCAACCCACGGTGAGAGTGCGTTAAAGGCGACAATGGTCCAGAAGTGCATACAACTTTAGGTGATATTTACCTTGAAATAGCCTTCTTTACAGGTTGTTAAGTATTCTTTGTGAGTAATAGGTGAACGAACGATCTTGTCCTAGCTGGAGATGACCCTGATGCGCGTGTTGCTTGTTGAAGACGATCTTACAACTTCCAAGAGTATTGAGTTGATGCTGACTCATGCGAGCCTGAACGTCTATGCGACGGATCTGGGAGAAGAGGGGATCGATCTGGCCAAGCTGTATGACTACGACATCATCCTGCTCGATCTCGATCTGCCCGACATGAACGGGCATGAGGTTTTGCGCCAGCTGCGGCTCAGCCGGATTGAAACGCCTATTCTGATCCTGTCGGGTGCGGATGATAAGGAAAGCAAAATTCGCGGATTTGGCTTTGGCGCGGATGACTATCTGACCAAGCCGTTCCACCGCGAAGAATTGGTGGCGCGTATCCATGCGATCATCCGCCGCTCCAAAGGACATTAGCAATCAGTCATCGATACCGGCATGATTTCGGTCAACCTTGATGCAAAGACGGTCAGCGTGTATAACAAGCCTGTTCATCTGACTGGCAAGGAATATCAGATGCTGGAACTGCTCAGCTTGCGCAAGGGGACCACGCTTACCAAAGAAATGTTCCTCAACCATTTGTATGGCGGCATGGATGAGCCTGAATTGAAGATCATTGATGTCTTTATCTGCAAATTGCGCAAAAGCTGACCACAGCAACTGGTGGCGAAAGCCATATTGAGACGGTCTGGGGCCGTGGCTATGTTCTGCGTGATCCTGAAGCGGGTGAATTGGCAATGGCCGCAAGCGCCTGAAAGGGCGTAAATCCAACGTAATGATCTAGACCTGCCATAGGGAGCGGCCTATCTAGCGTAGATATGCGGCGAACCAGAGGCGGGTCTTGTGACATCTAACGGCACTACAACAGATTTGGATGTCGATGCGCTGTCCGCCGAACAGGCTGGCGAAGAATTAGCGCGTTTGGCCACCTTATTGGCAAAGGCAAATACCGACTACCACACCAAAGACGCTCCGATCCTGTCCGATGCGGAGTATGACAGCCTCAAGCGCCGCAACGCTGCGATTGAATCTCGTTTTGCCGAACTGAAGCGTTCTGACAGCCCAAGCGATCAAGTCGGCGCGCCCGTTGCATCTGGCTTTGGCAAAATCACCCATGATGTCCGAATGTTGTCGCTCGGGAATGCATTCAGCGATGAAGACGTAGCGGAATTTAACACGCAGGTCCGCAAATACCTTGGCTTGGCGTCAGACGCAGCGCTCACCTATACGGCAGAGCCAAAGATCGACGGCCTGTCTCTCTCCTTGCGGTATGAAAAGGGCGTATTAGTGCAGGCGGCAACGCGGGGCGACGGCGCCGTTGGGGAAAACGTCACCCAAAACGCCCGCACTGTTGGCGATATTCCGCACAACCTCACCAATGCGCCCGATCTGCTAGAGGTGCGCGGCGAAGTTTATATGAGCCATGCCGATTTTGAGGCTTTGAACGCCCGCCAAATCGAACGGGGCGGAAAGGTCTTTGCCAATCCGCGCAATGCGGCAGCGGGATCCTTGCGCCAACTGGATTCCGAAATCACCCATGCGCGGCCGTTGCGATTTTTTGCCTATGCGTGGGGTAGCGTGTCCGAGCCACTCTCGGACACGCAGTCAGGCGCGATCGCCGCGCTGGAAAAGCTGGGCTTTTCCACAAATCCGCTCACGCAGAACTGCGATGGCCCAGTGGCGATGATTGCGCATTATGCCAAGATCGCGGCACTGCGCCCTGATCTGGGATATGATATCGACGGGGTCGTCTACAAAGTGGATGACCTTGCCTTGCAATCGCGATTGGGGTTCCGCTCAACCACGCCCCGTTGGGCCATCGCCCATAAATTTCCGGCCGAGCTGGCGTGGACACGACTGGAAGGGATCGACATTCAGGTGGGGCGCACTGGCGCACTCAGCCCTGTAGCGCGACTGGCCTCTGTGACCGTAGGTGGTGTTGTTGTCTCCAACGCAACACTACACAACGAGGATTATATCAAAGGGCTTGATAGCAAGGGAGAGGAAATTCGCGGCGGCAAAGACATTCGTATTGGCGATTTGGTGAAGGTCTACCGCGCGGGTGACGTTATTCCCAAAGTGGCGGATGTGGACATCGCGAAACGTCCCGAGAATGCCACCGCGTTCAGCTTTCCCCACCAATGCCCAGAGTGTGGCAGTGACGCAGTGCGCGAAGAAGGCGATGCGGTGCGGCGCTGTTCGGGTGGGATGATCTGCCCCGCGCAGGCTGTTGAAAAGCTGAAGCATTTTGTATCCCGCGCCGTTTTCGACATTGACGGTATGGGCGCCAAACAGGTCGAACAATTCTACACAGACGGATGGATCGCCGAGCCTGCTGACATTTTTACTCTACAAACGCGCTATGGCAGCGGAATGCAGCAGCTTAAGAACCGCGAAGGCTGGGGCGAGAAGTCTGCGAACGCATTGTTCGCGGCGATTGAAGCTAAACGCACCATCCCGCTGGCGCGTCTGATTTTTGGTCTTGGTATTCGCCATGTCGGCGAGGCGTCTGCGAATATGATCGCGTTGCATTACGGCACATGGGCCGCCCTTGCCGAGGCGATGGACGCGGCGCGCGCACAAGAAGGCTCCGCGTGGGATGATCTGATTTCAATCGACGGGATGGGCACGGTCATGGCGGGTTCGCTCGTTGGTGCTTTTGCCCAAGAGGCTGAGCGCGCTTCGATCACAAGGTTGGTCGATGGGCTGACGGTCGAGGACGCCGTGCGTGCAGATACCTCTGGCTCTCCCGTGGCGGGCAAAACGGTGGTCTTTACCGGCACGCTGGAAAAGATGACCCGCGCCGAAGCCAAAGCCCGCGCAGAGCGGTTGGGGGCCAAGGTCTCGGGTTCGGTCAGCGCCAAGACCGATCTGCTGGTTGCAGGGCCGGGGGCGGGCTCCAAGGCCAAAAAAGCGGCCGAGTTGGGGATCGAGACGCTGGATGAGGATGGCTGGATCGAGTTGATCGCAGGGTTATGAGTACGCGCCCCGAAGCCTTGTTTCCCCTTTTTGCGGGGCTGGACAGCCTTACAGGGGTTGGCCCCAAAACGGCAGAGCATTTCAAGGGGCTAGGCGTGATTGCCCCGCGCGATCTGCTGTTTACGCTGCCGCAGTCGGGGATTGATCGCCGCCTTGTGCCGACGGTGCAGGGCGCGCCGTTTCCCGCCACGCTCACGGTTGCTGTCACAATCGGCAAACATCATCCGCCGCGCAACAAGGGCGGGGCGTACCGCATTCATGTTGAGGATACGCAGACGTCTTTCCAGCTCGTCTTCTTCCATGCACGCGGAAACTATTGGCAGCAACAATTGCCCGAGGGCAGCCGTCGCATTGTCTCGGGGCGCGTCGAGGTGTTTGATAGCGTGCCGCAAATGGTACATCCCGATTTTACCGTGCCCGAGGAGGAGGCCGACAGCATTCCGCGGTTCGAGCCTGTTTATCCGCTGACCCACGGTGTGACGCAAAAGCTGATGTATAAAGCGACGCGAGGGGCGCTTGCATTGATCCCGCCCATGGCCGAATGGATCGACTGGACGCAGATCGCCAAAGAGGACTGGCCTGATTTTGCCACCGCGACACATGCCGCCCATGACCCGAAAAGCCTGAGTGATATCAGCGCATTGGCCCCAGCACGTACGCGGCTCGCCTATGACGAGTTGCTGGCTCATCAGCTCACTCTTGCGTTGGCCCGTCAGGTAGAGCGGCGCAAGAAGGGCCGCGCTGCACAGGCTACAGGGGAACTGCAATCGAAGGTGTTGGACAATCTTCCCTATACCCCCACAGGCGCCCAAACCCGCGCCATCGCCGAGATCATCGGTGATATGGCTTTGAGCCAACGGATGAACCGGCTTTTGCAGGGGGATGTTGGGGCTGGCAAAACGCTGGTGGCGTTCATGGCCTTGCTGGCCGCCGTGGAGACAGGCGGGCAGGGCGTATTGATGGCGCCTACGGAAATCCTTGCGCGCCAGCATCTGGAGGGGTTGCGGCCCTTGGCTGAGAGCGCTGGCGTTGTGTTGGAGATTCTGACGGGCCGAGACAAAGGGGCGGAGCGTGCCGCGAAGCTTGCCGCGCTGGAGCGGGGCGATATCCATATTCTTGTTGGCACCCATGCTGTGTTTCAGGAGACGGTTGTGTTCCATGACCTGCGCCTTGCTGTGGTGGATGAGCAGCACCGCTTTGGCGTGCGCCAACGGTTGGAATTGGGGCGCAAAGGGCGGCAGGCCGATGTGCTTGTGATGACCGCCACGCCCATCCCGCGCAGTCTGGCGCTTGCGCAATACGGCGATATGGACGTGAGCGTGCTGGATGAAAAACCACCTGGCCGCAAGCCGATCCAGACGGTGTTGATCAGCACCGAGCGGTATGCGGAGGTGGTTGAGCGTCTGCGGGCCGCCATGGCCGAAGGGCGACAGTGTTATTGGGTGTGTCCACTGGTGGAGGAAAGCGAGGTAAGCGACCTCACCGCGGCTGAGGAGCGGTTCAAGCGATTGCGTGCTGCCTTGGGTGAGGATGTAGTCGGCTTGGTCCACGGCCAGATGCCCCCCGCGGATAAGGATGCCGGCATGGCGGCGTTCCAGCGGGGTGAGACGCGGCTGCTTGTGGCGACAACGGTTATTGAGGTGGGCGTTGATGTGCCCAATGCCTCGATCATGGTGATTGAGCGGGCGGAGAGTTTCGGTTTGGCGCAGCTCCACCAGCTGCGGGGGCGCGTGGGGCGCGGGTCTGCTGCGTCCAGTTGCCTGCTGATGTATCAGAACCCGCTGACCGAGACGGGTCGGCAGCGCCTTGAGGTGCTGCGCGAGACGGAGGACGGTTTTGTGATCGCCGAGACCGATCTCAAGATGCGCGGTACAGGTGATTTGATCGGGACGGCGCAATCAGGCGTGCCACGTTTCAAAGTGGCTGATCTGGAAAAACAAGCCGCCCTCATGGCTGTGGCGCAATCTGATGCCCGAAAACTCTTGAATGACGATCCAACATTGGAGAGTGATCGGGGCCGCGCGGCGCGGACGCTTTTGTGGCTCATGCGGCAGGATGAGGCAATCCGTTTGATTTCAGTGGGTTAACTATTTTTATTCCAAAAAGTTCACTAATGTTCTTATAAAGTTCTTTACGCGGCGTTCGCGACGTGAGAACAAAGTGGCAACAAGAGCGGAGAGAAACATGACCTTCTACCAAACACTCAAATCCATCGCCACACGGTCGCAAGACACTTTGGGACAGGATGCAGCAGGCGCTGCGGCATTGATTGTTATGCTGGTGGTCGGGCTGCATCTCCCCGGACTTGTCTGAATTTCTGCCTGCGCTTTCATGTCAGGGCCGGTTTAGCGGCGTATTTGTCGCAACTTCATACGCCAAGACATTACATTCTGCCTGTCTGTAATGATTGCGGGGGTGCCTTCCCCAAACCGGATTCTGGGTCCTACATGGATACCGCTTTTCTCACGCCGCCATCCTTGTTTGGATGCGCAGCGTTTTTTTGCCTATCAAAGTTCAGGCTTCGGTACGGACGGTCTCCATGGCCTCGGCAATCGCTTCGATGCTGAGCAGGATAGACGCATGGCGATTTTTGTATTCCACGGCGGGGGTTAGTACTTCAAATCCGTCAAACGGCGCATCTGGCACGCTAGCTTTTCCCTTGAGCATGGCTTTCAGCTGATCACGGCCTTTCGCAATAACCTCAACGCTGGCCCCAGCAGCGCCAGCAGCGGTAATGGCAGTAGCGGCCTGACCCAAAGCACAGGCTTTTACATCCTGCCCAAGCGCGCTCAGCTTTCCGTTCTGAACCTGCACATCCACGGTCACGCTGGAGCCGCACAGCGGTGAGCGGCGCGTGACCGTTGCGTCAGGCGCGTCAAGGCGCCCGAGATTCGGAATATCAGCGGCGAGAGCCAGAATTCTGGCGGAATAGAGTTTGATCAGATCGGTGTCGCTGGCCATGGTATCCCTTTCGTATAACCTCTACATAAGCGGAACCTGCAAAGATGCAAAAACTTTTGAGTGAGGTGCGCCACCATGTCCTTTGATCCTACAACCCTGAAATTCAACGAGGCTGGATTGATCCCCGCGATCGCACAAGACGCGGAGAATGGCGAGGTGCTGATGATGGCTTGGATGAACGCCGAAAGCCTGATGGAGACATTGCGCACAGGGCAGGTGACGTATTGGAGCCGCTCACGGCAGGAGTTCTGGGTCAAAGGGGCTACGTCGGGCCATATCCAGACCCTCAAGGAAATGTGCGTGGATTGTGACCGCGATTGCCTACTGATGAAAGTGGAGCAGGTTGGGGCGGCTTGTCACACAGGGCGGCGCAGTTGCTTTTTTACGGGTGTAGGGTTGGCGGGTGAGGTTGAGTTGGAAGATTAATTTTCTAGCCTAAGAGTTGGATAATCTTAACACTTCACTCCTTGATAAGCCTTCGGCGCGGTATTTTGAAATAGCGCGCGCATCGTCGCGCTTGGCCAGCCTTTTGCCCGTTTCATCGCGGATCAGCCGATGGTGGTGATAGATCGGGTGCGGCAATTCCAAGAGATGTTTCAGGACAACATGAATACGGGTGGCATCGAACAGATCCCGTCCGCGCACCACATGAGTGATCTCTTGTGCCGCATCGTCGAGCACCACGGAAAGGTGATAGGACGTCCCCATATCGCGCCGCGACAGGACAATATCACCGACACCGTCTATCATATCCGCAGCATTAAAGGCGATGGTTTGAGGCGCGCCGCCTTCCTCTAGAAATTGCAGCGGAGTTTCGATCAGCCCACAGGCTTTGCTCATATCAAGTCGAAGCGGCAGATCGGTGGGACGCGGACCCGTTGGCGCAATCGCAGGTTTACACGTGCCAGGGTAGATCACGCCATCAGGGCCCAACAGCGGTGCACCTTCCTGCGGTGCACTGACAGCTGTGGCGATATCGGCGCGTGTGCAGGCACAGGGATAGAGCAAACCGCGTGCCCAAAGCGTATCAAGTGCCGCGTCATAGATGGCCAGCCGCGCGGATTGGCGCATCACAGGCCGTTCCCATGTCAGACCAAGCCAAGCAAGATCGTCGTATATTTGTTCTTCCCAAGCAGCGCGCGCACGGCTACGGTCAATGTCTTCGATCCGCAGCAGAAAGCGCCCCTGTGCCGCTTGCGCCAGATCATATGCGCGTTTCGCCGAATAGGCGTGCCCCAGATGAAGCAGACCTGTTGGAGATGGGGCAAAGCGTGTGGTGAATTTCAAGCTTTTTCGACCACATAGACCGTGGATTCAATGCCTTGCGCAGGAAGGTGTTCCCCGTGCTCCGCGAACAAGAGCCGTGCGGCGCCGCAATCGAGCCATTCATTCAGGTGCGCCACGCTCTGTGGGTCGGCCAGCGCATGATCGTTGAACGAAAACACCAGCAGCCCACCAGAGGTCAAAGCATGCAGCAAGCTTCCAAGCGTTGACAGAGGGGCCGCACCTGCGCCGATCACGCCAACGGCAGCCATCAGCGGGTAGTCTTGCGGGATGGGTGCCTCCGCGTCGAGGGTCTGCAGATTGCGATAAACCTGTTTCGCCTCGGCCTGTGCAATCATCTCGGGGGACAGGTCGGTCCCATCAATGACGCTGAAACCCGCGTCCTTGAAAGCCTGACCCGCAAGACCCGTTCCGCAACCAAAATCCAGCAAAGGAAGCGATAGATCCGTAGCAAACTCTGCCAGAGCAGCGGCGCTGCGTGCAGGGGTGGCGTATCCGTTGCCGCCCATGTCTGCCTCATAGGACTTAGACCAAGCGTTATACATGCTCTGCGTCTCGTGGACGTCACGCTCGGCGTAGGCGGTTTCCAAGAAGTCTTTCGTCATGACCTTATTTTAAAGATGCTACCCGTCTTGTCCAGCGCCCAACCAGCCCTGCCAATCAAGTTTGGCGCGGTCTGTATAGGCCTTGTAACGGTCCTTGCGCCCGCGACGCCCGCTTTTGAGACCTTCAACAGACGGAAACAGCCCGAAGTTGACGTTCATCGGTTGAAAGGTCTTTGCTTCGGCCCCGCCAGAGATATGGGTGATCAATGCACCCGTGGCGGTGGTGGCAGGCGGTGTATCCAACTGCTCGCCCATGAGTTCCGCCGCAGCCAACCGGCCCGCGAGCAGACCCATTGCCGCACTCTCTACATAGCCCTCAACACCAGTGATCTGACCCGCAAAGCGGATGTTGGGGCGCGATTTGAGGCGCATCTGCCCGTCCAGCAGTGTGGGCGAGTTGAGGAATGTGTTGCGGTGGATGCCACCCAGACGCGCAAAGCTGGCGTTCTCAAGGCCAGGAATGCTTTTGAAAACATCCGTTTGCGCACCGTACTTCATCTTGGTCTGAAAGCCCACGATATTATATAGCGTGCCGAGTTTGTTGTCGCGGCGCAGCTGCACCACGGCGTAGGGTTTCACATCGGGTTGGTGCGGGTTGGTCAGGCCAACAGGCTTCATTGGGCCAAAGCGCAATGTCTCGCGACCGCGCTCTGCCATTACCTCGATGGGCAGGCAACCGTCGAAATACCCTGCTGTCTCGCCCTCGTGGAATTCGGTCTTGTCGGCGGCGGCCAGTGCGTCGATGAACGCCTCATACTGGTCCTTGTCCATGGGGCAGTTAAGATAAGCGGTGCGCTCTTCCTCTGTATCGCCCTTGTCATAGCGCGATTGCATCCACGCTTTGCTCATGTCGATGCTGTCGTGATAGACGATGGGGGCAATTGCATCGAAGAAGGCCAGCGCCTCGGCGCCTGTCTCGGCGGCGATCGCCGCGCCCAGATCGGTGGAGGTGAGCGGCCCTGTGGCGATGATCCATTGGCCATCCTCGGGCAGCTCTTTGATCTCGCCATACTCTACACTGATATTGGGGTGCGCCATCAGTGCGTCTGTCACGGATTGGGCAAAGGGGTCACGGTCCACGGCCAGCGCGCCACCTGCGGGCAGGCGATGCTTTTCTGCGGTTTGCATGATCAGCCCGTTCGCCTCACGCATCTCCCAATGCAGAAGGCCCACGGCGTTTTGCTCATTGTCATCCGAGCGGAAGGAGTTGGAGCATACCATCTCCCCCAGCAGGCCCGTCTGATGCGCGAAGGTCTCGACCTTGGGGCGCATTTCGTGAATGACGACCTTGATGCCGAGGTGTGCGGCCTGCCAAGCAGCCTCTGATCCGGCCATGCCGCCGCCGATGATGTGTAGTGGTTTATCCATGCCCCGCAGATAATCCAGCACGCTGTGCTGTGCAACAGGCGGTGCGCATTGCGGGTGCGGCAAACTGTGTCTTCAAGTCTGTGGCGATTGGCGGATTTTGGGGTCGCCGCTGCGGGAAAGAAAGGGATCAGATGAGAGTCTAATCTGGAGGGATCTTCCGCAGGCGGCGACCCAAAATGGGGCAGTGTATCTTGCCATATCGTATTCGTGCCTTATTCCTGCCCGAATTGAAAGACGCAATGCTGCAACACTGTGTCGCCCATTGTGCAACAATAACTGAAGGCATAAAAAAGCCCCCCGTGCGCATGAAGCGCCGAGAGCTTTGTTTTCATTTTGTTTTACCGGCTCAATAGGGCGGGGCTACCGCATCCATCTCAAGGCCTGAGGGAACAGAGGCTGGTACGCCCAGTCCGCGCTTGCCTGCGCCTTCATCGGTTAGTGCACCCAGGAATGACATAATTTGGTCAATCTCTACCTCGTCGAGGGTGACATTGGTGATCTCGATCGCCTCTGCAATATGCATGACTTCGTCGAAATCATCCATCGCCTTCCAAACCCTCGACCTCTACACCCTCAAGCAACCCGGCTTTTTCGCGTTCATAGCCCGCCAGCCCCGCGACAGCATCCAGATGGTGGCGCGCGACGTCTTCGAGGTTGGCATAAGCGCCGTTGTGGCCATAGGGGCCGCTTTGCGTGACGTTTCGCAGGGTTGGTGTGCGGAAACGGTACATGTCTTCCGCCTCGCCTGTGATCATGCCGAGGCCCTTGTCGGTGGCGTAATCATCTTTGCCCGGACCGACTTGTGGCATACCGATCGCATGGAAGTTGTGATCGGTCTGAAAGGCACCTGAATGAAAGGTGGAGCAGCTGGGCTTGCCATAAAACAGATCCATGCCTGCCAACTGCTCTGCGGCCATGGCGTCCTCGCCGCGCAGATATTGGTCAAATAGGCTGTCGGTGGCGCGGAATTCAGAGCCGATAAAGGCCGAAAGCGCTGGGCCCACGTCTGTGATATGGATGTCGTCTGTGCCAAGCGCTGCAAAACGCTAACGATATTCAGTAATCGAGGCGACGCGGGTCGCGAGGATATCCCATGCGCCGCCGTCTCCCATGATCCGCTCAGCTGCGACGGCATCGGCGACTTCATTCTCTCCAGGGTGGCCAGCCATCTCATCGAGGGAGAGGATGGGAAGGACATTCTGGGTGGCGAGTGCAGATACGACAGGTTTTTCAAGTGTGCGACCCGCAGGCATGCGAATGCCAAACATCGCATGACGGTCAGCGGCTGTGCGCCCGTCATGGAACATCACCTGAAATTCACATGCGCCCAGATTGAACAGGGCAGGGGCGTTGAGGGGTATGCGGTTCTTTGGTGCATTGTTGGCATCTACACGGCGCGCGCCCCCAAGGCCGATGCCGCCTTCTCCGACTGACAATGACATCCCGTCCGAGCTGCCCAAAGTGGGGTGATGACAGGTCGCACAGGCGATGTTCTTGTTGCCCGATAGGATCGGATCAAAAAACAGATCACGCCCCAGCTCGACCATCTCGGGTGGGAACTGGTGAAAATCTGCATCTGTAACGGGCGCAGGCAAAGGGCCCGCAACCGCCGAGGTTGACCAAAGCAGGGCAGCGCCCAAAAAACCACAGGACTTGTTCATATACACGGCTCCTCACGAGAATGTGAGGTTTCGTAGAAAAATTACGGCAAAACTGCGACAGGCGCTTTGGAAAAAGACCGTCGCGTAACTCGAAACAGTTATTGATTCCAGTCAGGTGTGCGTTTTTCGATAAAGGCCTGCATGCCTTCTGCGGTGTCTGTGTTGGCGAGGTTCTCTACCATCACAGCGCCCGTATGGGCGTAGGCTTGCGCTGTGTTCATGCCCAACTGCTCATAAAAGGCACGTTTGCCGATTTTGACCGCAGCACCCAGCTTTGAGGCAATTTGATCCGCGAGCGCAGCGGTTTCGGCCTCCAGCGCATCCGGTTCAACGACGCGGTTGACCAGACCAAGCTCTTCGGCGCGCTCGGCCTCGATGAAATCGCCCGTAGTCAGCATCTCGAACGCCTTCTTCGGTGCGATGTTGCGGCTGAGTGCGACCATTGGGGTTGAGCAGAAGAGGCCGATGTTCACGCCATTGACGCCAAACCGCGTTCCTTGCGCCGCCACCGCCATGTCACAGGTTGCGACCAGCTGGCAGCCTGCGGCGGTGGCAATCCCGTGCACTTGTGCGATCACAGGTTGGGGGATGGATTGTATCCGCAGCATGACATCGGTGCAGCGTGCGAACAGATCGGCAAAAGCTGCGGCACCTGCGTCCTCGTTCTGGCGCATGGCCTGCATCTGGCGCAGATCATGGCCCGCACAAAACGCCTTACCCGCGCCCGACAGGGTAACGACACGGCAGCTTGGGTCGTCGGCCAGCTGATCCAGTGTCTCTTGCAATGCCGCCAGCATCTCGTCGCTGAGCGCATTAAGCCGCTCGGGGCTGTTCATCGTCAGATGTGTCACCGCATCCCGTTGCGTAATTTCCAAAATTGCCATCTTGCGCGTCCTCCATGTTCCCGCAACTCTATGGTCAAACGGAGAGGGAGAGCAAGTATGGCCGAGACACCACAGCCCAAGATGAATGAGGTCCAGTTGATGGACTTCATGCGCGAAGTTTTCCAGCAGGTAGCGGATGATTTTAACGTCGAAGAGGTGAAAGCCAACGAGGTCACCATGCGCCTCAAAATCGCCGAGCGCCATCTGCGCCCTGGTGGAACGGTCTCTGGCCCCTCGATGTTCGCGCTGGCTGATGTTTCGGCCTACATCGCGACGCTTGCCATGATCGGGCCGCAGGCACTGGCCGTAACGACAAATTGCTCGCTTGATTTTATGCGCAAGCCCAAGGCGGGAGTTGATCTAATCGCCACGGCCAAGCTTTTGAAGCTTGGGCGGCAGCTGTCGGTGTCACATGTGCTGGTCTATTCCGAAGGTATGGCTGAGCCAGTTGCGCAAGCAACAATGACCTATGCGATCCCGCCAGCGCGGGAGTGATTGATACAATTCGGGCTTAAGTCAGAATTGTATCAAAAAAGGGCAGGGGTTTACCCTGCCCAAGTGAAGAGGTCTGGCCCGCGTCACGGGGATGTCACGCTTGCCAGAACACCTTGCGCGCCTCACGACGAGCCGCTTCAGGTGTCAGTCCCACGTCCTGCAACTGCCATGCCTCGAGTTGGTTCAAGGTCAGGCGCGTACGGCGGCGGGTCACCCATTTCGTCACGCAGGCTGCAAACTTGACGCTGACCACTGCGATCAGCGGGAGGCTGCGCGTGGAATTCAGGACCGCTAGGGCGTCGTTCGTCAGGATCGCTGCGTGTGTCATGGGTAAATCTCCTATGATAAATTGTACTGACACAATACGGCGTGACTGCCATGAATATTTGATACAATGCGAAATCATACAGGGCTAGGGAAACATTGTAATGGATACAATTTGGGTGCCAGAGGTCGATACGGCCATCAAGCCGAAGTATAAGGCGGTTGTGCAGGCGATCCGTGATGCGATTGCAACGGGCGCATTGGGGCAGGGGGACAAACTGCCCCCCGTACGTGATTTGGGCTGGAAGCTGGGCATGACGCCTGGCACCGTCGCGCGGGCCTATACCATTCTCACCGACGAGGGCGCGTTGGTGGCCGAAGTCGGGCGGGGCACGTTTGTTGCAGAGACAAAATCCGAACCCTTGCCAATTTACGCGGATATGGAGATGGATGTCGTCCCGCATCTGACGGGAGGAGATGCTTTCGACGTTAATCTCTTCTCGCCGCATTTGCCTAATGGGGGGCAGACCAAGCTGATCCGCGCGTTTCTCACACAAATTGCGCAAGAGCCGCCCTCGGGGTTTATGCACTACCCCTCGCGGCGCGATGCGACGGCGGCCCGTGAGGCAATGGCCCATTGGCTGCGCGATATTGATCTGGGGCCTGTCGTTGAGGGTGATATCGTGCTGTCGCATGGCGGACAGAACGCAATCATGTTGATCTTTCAGGCAATTCTGAAAGGGCGCAGGCCCGTGATTTTGGTAGAAGAGCTTTGCTATCCAGGGTTTCGACGCGTGGCAACAGCATTGCGGGCGGATGTGGTGAGCGTTGCGATGGATGGAGATGGGCTGTGCCCCAACGCGCTTGCCGCCGCAGCTGAGCGTCATCCAGAGGCGCAAATCATCTGCACCTTGCCAGAAGTTCACAGCCCCACCTGTGGGTTCAGCCCGCTGTCGCGCAGGCGCAAGATTGTAGAGGTGGCGCGGCGCTTTGATCTGCAAATCGTTGAAGACGATTGTTACCGCATCGGGGCGGCACAAGCGCCAGCTTATCGCAGCATTGCGCCTGAGTGCGGCTGGTATCTTACCTCGCTTAGCAAATCGACCACGCCCGCGCTGCGCCTTGGCTGCGTTTTGGGGCCACGCGATCAAACTGCGGCTTTGCACCGTGCGGCAGAGCACGGATTTTTCGGGCTGGCGACGCCGATCACCGATCTTGGCGCCGCGTTGCTCTCCCATCCACAAATTGATGAGGTGATGGAGCGCACCCGCAAGCGCGTGGGCGATTATGTCCAAGTGGCGGTTAACACATTGGACGGGTATGATCTGCGCTGGCGTGCGGATGTGCCATTTGTCTGGCTCAACCTGCGCGATGGTTGGCGTGCCAGTGCGTTTTGCCAAGCCGCCGAGACACGCGGCGTGCGGGTGCGCGCGGCTGAGGAATTCGCGGCCGGTCACGCGCAAACGCCCCATGCCGTGCGCATGGCGATCAACGCAGGTGTTAGCCTGTCGAGTTTTGAGGCTGCGATGGAGCGGTTGCGCGATTTGTTGGACAACCCCAGCGACGAGATCGGTGTCTAGAACGCTGCTGCAGCGCCCAGTGCCATGCCAAGTCCAATGACGCAGGCGCTGATCGCTGCAGAATAAAGCGTCATCCTGCGCCGCGCAAAGGGACGCTCGCCAATGGTGCGGCCATCAATGCCCGAGACTACGATTTTGTAGGCACGCACACCGTAGGTATAATGCAAAATCCAGACAGGCAGCAGGATACGGCGGTTGTGGATGCCGCTTGTTTCGGTAAGATAACGGATGCCGTGCACGCCCGTGCGGTCGATCTTGTACTTGATGTGGTTGCGGATCAGCAGGTCTTTGTCCGCGCTATTGGCCGCTATCCCTTCAGCGACGGATTAGTGACGCCGCTCTGCTGCAAACCCTGCGAGGTATCCTGCGCGATAGGGTTTGAGATCGCGTGGATCGAAGTCATGTAAAATCCCGTCACGGGTCAGGGGGGTCACATGGGGCGAGGCGGGCATGAGCATATCGTCAAAGGCGATCTTTATCTGGCCTTTTGTGCTGCGAATACGGACAGCCTTGCCGCCTGGTTTCACGTAGTTGGCCCAATACTGAACGACTTCGTCGCTGTCGAAGGTCCAGAAGGGGGCATAGAGCCCAGCGACATCGCCTTTTGCAACCACATCGGTAAGCCCCGCAGGGGAGGCGATACGCGATGCCGCCCATTTTTGCGCCGGCCGCTTTGAAAAAGGTGCGTCAACGCGAAACGGGATAAGCGCCATCGTGCGGTAGCCTGCATCGCCAGACACCAGAACCACAGGCCCGTTGCAATAAGGGCAGTGCGCGGACAGGGCAGGGCCAGTGAACAGCACTTCGCCGCCGCAATTCTGGCATTGGTGGGTGCGCTGAGCGAGAGCGATGATGGCTTCAGGCTCTGCCACATCTGGACGGTGCGCAAATTCATCGCGTGCCAGATAATCGTCTGGCTGGCCCAGATCATAGGTCGCGCCGCAGCTCAGGCACTCCAGTGCGTTGCGTTCAGGTGAGAAGTAGCACAGTCCGCCAGAGGCACTGCATTGCAGCGCGGATTGATCGGCCTCCATCAGCGTACCCCGCCAGCGGATGCTGCGAGTTTTGCCAAAATGCCGATGCGCAGCCATGCCCGTTCGGAGGCAGCTTCATAATCGCCCGTGGCCCACCAATCACCAATGAAAACGGCGCACCACATGACTGTTGCCAGCCAAAGCGCCACAACAATCCATCCGCCCGCACGCCGCAAGTGGCTGGCAAAGCCTTGCCGCAACTCATGGTGGGCCTCATGCATTTGGATCAATCGGTAGATTGGGATCAGGCCGAAGTACGTCGACAGACCGAACAGGATGGCGGCAGCAAAAAGGGGGGATGTCTCGGCGAGCATTGGTATGTCCTGTAGGTTGGAGCGAATTCTACACCTTGCGGCGGGAAGGGTGAAGGGTGCGCGTCAAATACCTTATGAGAATGGGGTAAAATAATACCTTATTTGCAAGCCATTGTTTTTGAATGTTTAAATAGATTTTGCTACGCTTGACCCTCTGCGGGGCTCGTTTATAACCACGCTATAAATCAGGGCATCTGCCCAGTTCCACACAAACGGGATTACCGTACATGAAAACCTTTTCAGCAACACCGGCTGACATTGACAAGAAATGGATCATCATCGACGCCGAAGGCATCGTGTTGGGTCGTTTGGCGTCGATCATTGCCATGCGTCTGCGCGGCAAGCACAAGCCGTCCTACACCCCTCACATGGATTGCGGCGACAACGTCATCGTAATCAACGCCGAGAAAGTCCAGATGACGGGCAAAAAGCGTGAAGAGATGTTCTATTGGCACACCGGCCACCCTGGCGGGATCAAAGAGCGCTCCAAGGCGGACATCCTCGAGGGTAAGCACCCCGAGCGCGTCGTTACCCTCGCCGTGAAGCGTATGCTGCCCGGCAACCGCCTGAGCCGCCAGATCATGACCAACCTGCGTGTATACGCTGGTGGCGAGCACCCGCATGAGGCTCAAGAGCCTACCGTTCTGGATGTTGCATCCATGAACAAGAAAAACACACGGAGCGCATGAGCATGTCTGACGAAATCAACACACTCGAAGATCTCGCATCTGTTGCAGGCGTTGAAGCCACACCAGAGGTCGAGCTGACCCCACGTGAGCCCGTCAAGGACGAGTTCGGTCGCTCATATGCCACAGGCAAGCGTAAAGACGCTGTTGCCCGTGTCTGGATCAAGCCCGGTTCGGGCAAGGTTATCGTGAACGGTAAGCCGCAGAACGAATATTTCGCACGCCCCGTGCTGCAAATGGTTCTGGCACAGCCTTTCGGCGTGACAGGTACCGACGGTCAGTTTGACGTCTATGCCACCGTCAAGGGCGGCGGTCTGTCTGGTCAGGCTGGTGCTGTAAAGCACGGCGTGTCCAAAGCACTCCAGTTGTTTGACCCTTCCTTGCGTGCCGCTTTGAAGGCTGCAGGCTTCCTGACCCGCGACAGCCGTGTGGTCGAGCGTAAGAAGTACGGTAAGGCCAAAGCGCGTAAGAGCTTCCAGTTCTCCAAGCGTTAATCTGTTGCATTCAGAAAATAAAACAAAAACAATGGCTTGCAAGAAATTGCGAGCCATTTTTTATGTCTCGAATAGGTCCCGGACGCTATTTTTACACGGTTTTTCTTGCCTAAAAGTCACGATTCAGTCACGTTAAGTTTGCAGGTCTCATTTGAAGCTTCCAGTTCTCGCCAATGGCAGGCCAGTATCAAGATCGACAAGACAGCAGCATTTATGGTTCTCGGCTAATCATTCAACGCCGTGCGGATGCCGTGCGGATCTTGATAACGACAACTTCTACTTCCGAGCAAAAGTCTTAGGCCACAACGGCTACATCAGACGCAGCTGTCAGACGCATGATCCTGCTCGTGCGATGTTGCTAGCCGAACAAGCATATGAAGAACTTCTTGTGCGAGCGAAGGGTGGCTTTGCTTTAAAGACAGTTACGGTTGATGCGTTCTTT
>CBFHZX010000023.1:0-42308 GCA_965660425.1 Sulfitobacter sp.
TCGCAGAGATCCAGGTCCGTATCGCCGTCCTCAACCGCTACACTGCTCTTGGCATACCCGTCACTGAGCCAATAGGCCAAATCCGTCTGGGGGAAGGGGTAGCACGCCCTCCGCCCGATTTGTGCAACAAAGCCCACCCGATATCAAAACTCGCTTTGTCCATGTCGAGGGCATAGCCTCCACGTGCGATTCCGGCTTACTTGTTTCGGCAGTCATTCAAGATCAATCCCGCTTTCTGACAACGACCCACCGCATCCGTAAGTTGGATAAAAGTCTTGGACGTTGTAGTTCCATCAATATCCCCTCCGGATATGGCCTTTTCCTTCAGGCACTCTAATGCTTCTCTTAGCTCGGCGAGGGAGCGCTGAACGGAGGCAAACATCGCCTCGGCCTGCGCCAACTCGTCGAGCTGTGGCACCGGTTGGATAGTCATCTTTTCGGTCCTTTCGCTCGGATTCCTCCAATCGAAAGACGTGAAAAGCGGCCCAAACTATGTGTCAGGGCCGCTCCCCAAATCTCCTAGCATGGGATTTGGTCTATCGTTCAGATGTTAAGACTTGCTCAGAGCACCGTACGGTTGGCGCGCAACAGCCTAGTCACTCTCCGCCGCCCTCTCTGCCTCGATCTGGCGCCAGACAGCGACATTGCGGTTATGCTCGGCCAATGTGACCGCAAACGCGTGACCACCTGTGCCATCAGCCACAAAGAAGATGTAGGGCGTCTCGTCAGGTTGCGCTGCTGCCATCAGGCTCGCACGGCCAGGATTGGCGATTGGCGTGGGCGGCAAACCAGGAATGACATATGTGTTATACTCGGTCTCCGCGCGCAATTCGCTGCGGCGCAATCCACGGCCCAACACGCCCTCGCCTCGCGTGATGCCATAGATCACCGTAGGGTCTGTTTGCAGAGGCATTCCTTGATTAATTCGGTTCACGAACACACTGGAAACCTGCCGTCGCTCGTCGGAGACGCCAGTTTCTTTCTCGATGATCGATGCAAGGATCAACAAATCCTCAGGGCTCTCGATCGGCAAGTCATCTGCACGCGATTCCCAAGCGGCGGCCAACAGTGTCTCTTGCGCTGCCTGCATCCGTGCAATTAATGCTGCACGGTCATCCCCCTTGCGCACCTCATAGCTGTCGGGCGCAAGCGAGCCCTCAGCGGGCGTCGCAGCCACCGTACCCTCCATAATATCTATACCAGAGATCGCATCAACCACCTGCCAGCTGGTCACACCTTCGGCAACGGCTACGCGAAAGCGCACATCACCCTGATCGCGTGTCTCGATATACTCGGGCGGGGTCTCATCAACCCCTTGGGTAAACGTCGCACGCTCCGCGAAACGGTTGGTGGCAGGATCAAGTTCGCGCACCTGAACGCTTACACGGCTCACACCGATACGGTAGACGATTTCCGTGCCGCACGTACTGGCACCGCCCCGTGTAATCTTGTCCACGATCTCTTGCATCGACGCTTCAGGCTCCACAAGGAAACTGCCAGCTTTGAGTCGTTGCGTCTTATCCTCATAGTCCGCACCAATACGGAAAATCGCCGCCGAGCTCACAGCCCCCTGTTCAGCAAGCTCCTTGCTCACGCGTCGCATGTTGCTGCCGCTTTTCACTTGCACACAGACCGCTTGGCTCAGCGGACCAGGCGCGTCATATTCCGCCTTGCCCCACATGATCAGCCCGCCCAGAAGGAACAGGCCTACCATCAAGAACGTAAGCGCATTCGCCGCAACGTGTCGCCACATCCTAGTCGACCTTTCCGAACAACACGCTCGCGTTGGTGCCGCCAAACCCGAAGGAGTTGCTCAGTGCTACGTTAATCTCGCGCTTGACCGCGGCATTTGGGGCAAGATCAACCTTTGTCTCAACGGCGGGGTTATCGAGGTTGATCGTAGGGGGCGCCACCTGATCGCGGATCGCAAGCACCGAGAAGATCGCCTCAATAGCACCAGCAGCCCCCAACAAATGGCCCGTCGCTGATTTTGTCGAGGACATGGTGACAGTGTCGGCATGCTCGCCCAACATACGCTCCACCGCGCCAAGCTCGATCGTGTCGGCCATGGTCGAGGTGCCATGCGCGTTGATATAGTCGATGTCCTTGGGCTCCAGTCCCGCATGACGCAGTGCCGCGCGCATGGAACGCTCGCCACCCTCACCGTCCTCTGATGGAGCGGTAATGTGATAGGCATCGCCCGACAGGCCGTAACCGATCACTTCGGCGTAAATCTTGGCACCGCGCGCCTTGGCGTGCTCATATTCTTCCAGCACTACAATGCCAGCGCCCTCGCCCATGACAAAACCGTCGCGATCAGTGTCATAAGGGCGGCTGGCTTTCTTCGGGTCATCGCCTCGCTTGGTGCTGAGCGCCTTGCAGGCGTTGAAACCAGCAATCCCAATCTCGCAGATCGCGGCTTCTGCGCCACCTGCTACCATCACATCGGCATCACCAAACATGATAAGACGGCTCGCATCACCAATTGCATGTGCACCTGTGGAACATGCGGTCACAACCGAATGGTTTGGCCCTTTGAACCCGTATTTGATCGACACCTGACCCGAGATCAGGTTGATCAGCGCACCAGGCACAAAGAACGGGCTGACCCGCTTTGGGCCCTTCTCGTTCATCATCACGGCGGTGTTGGCGATGGAGTTCAGCCCCCCGATGCCCGAACCGATCAGCACGCCCGTGCGCTCAAGACTCTCACGGTCCTCAGGCATCCAGCCTGCATCCTCGACGGCCTGCTGTGCAGCGGCCAGACCGAACATGATGAACGTATCAACCTTACGCTGCTCTTTGGGTGCGAGGTATTTTTGAGCGTTGAACGTCCCGTCCGTGCCGTCTCCCAAAGGCACCTCACAGGCGTATTGCGTCACACAACGGCTGGCATCGAATGTGGTAATCAGCCCTGCGCCTGATTGACCATCCAGAATGCGCTCCCAGCTTTCCTCAACCCCGTCTGCCAACGGTGTCACCAAACCCAAACCTGTAACGACGACTCTGCGCATATGTCCTGCCCTGTATAATATCGCTGTGTTGCCGCTGCTATACCGCGAGGGCGCAGCGTTGTTCAAGGGTACGCGCACCAAACCGCTGTGCAGCACGGAGGATCAATGCACAGTCATCTTCCGTTCGGCGGCCCCTTACGGGTGAGCAGTTGCACCGCATCCCCCTCCAATTCGGCATCGCGCAAGTAGCTATAGCCCAGCGCCTGCGCAATCCTCAGCGAGTTTTCATTTTCGGGCGTGATCATGCAAACGGTGCGCCCCGCGACAACGCGGTCAAACCAGTCATGCGCCGCCGTTGCCGCATCAAGCCCGTATCCTTGCCCCTGAAACGCAGGATCAAGGACCCAACCCGCCTCTGGAAACGGATCAAAATCCTCCCCCAATCCACGCGAGCCGAAGAAAAAGCCTGTTTGCCCAGCCATTTCCGCCTGACCGTGAATTTGCACAGCCCATTGGCCAAAGCCTGCAATCTGCCAATGGCCTGCGTTGCGCAGAAAGGCATCCCAACTCTGCGCACGCGCCCGCAGCGCACCAGAGATATGCGTAACGACCTCAGGCGTGGCCCAGATATCGGCAAATCGCTGGAAATCCTCGGTTCGCATGCCGCGCAGGGTCAGACGCGCAGTGTTGATGGTCGGGATTGTTCTGGACATGTAGGAAGACAATTTCGACTGGTCTGGAGGGCTTTCCCCAAGAATTGCCGCAGCCTGTCAGCATGAACAAGGCCCAATCCACGGCAGAATCAAAAACGGCGCCAATCCTCAAAGGAGGCGCCGTTTAAGTAATTTATTGCCGAAGCCCAAAACGGGCCGCGTGGCGAGAGGCGTGCTTAGGACGCTTCTTTGATGAACTTGACCGCATCACCGAAGGTCTGGATGTTCTCGGCGGCGTCATCAGGGATCTCGATGCCGAACTCTTCTTCGAATGCCATCACCAGCTCGACAGTGTCGAGGCTGTCTGCACCCAGATCGTCAATGAAAGAGGCGTTCTCGGCCACTTTGTCTTCTTCAACACCAAGGTGCTCAACAACGATCTTTTTAACGCGGTCTGCGACGTCGCTCATACTATAGTCCTCACTTATTGGGCCATGGGGCCCCTTTTGGGTGTCCGCCCCTTCAATCGCACGAAAGGGTCGAACAGTGCCCCAACAGGGGCGGCTCGTTTTCCTTGCTGTCACAAGGTGCCGGTCACATCAAGCGCCCGGCGGGTTAATTCTGCGCCCCCTTTAGCATAAGGCACAGATTAGGCAAACGCTTTTACCACGCCCCTACAACATGGCCATACCGCCATTCACGTGCAAGGTCGCACCAGTAATATAAGCGGATTCCGTACTCGCGAGATAGACAACCGCGCTGGCAATCTCGTCTGGTGTCCCCATGCGCCCTGCCGGAATTTGGCCCATGATTCCCGATTTCTGATCATCGGTGAGCTTGTCGGTCATTGCCGTTGCAATGAAGCCAGGCGCGATAGCATTAACCGTGATTCCACGGCTGGCGACCTCATAAGCGAGGCTCTTGGACATGCCGATCATCCCCGCCTTGGAGGCGGCATAGTTCGCCTGACCCGGATTGCCTGTGGCCCCCACGATGCTCGAGATGTTCACAATACGGCCCCAGCGGGATTTCATCATGCCACGCATCACACCTTTGCACAGCTGGAAGGTCGCACTCAGGTTTACATCCAGAACAGACTGCCACTCCTCGTCCGACATGCGCATAAACAGGTTATCGCGAGTGATGCCTGCGTTATTGACGAGGATATCAACCGATCCCATCGCCTCCGCCGCCTGCTTGGGCAGCGCTTTGACAGCATCCATGTCGCTGAGGTTGCAGGGCAGTACATGCGCACGCTCGCCCAATTCAGCCGCCAATGCCTCAAGCGGCTCCACCCGTGTACCAGACATCCCAACAGTGGCTCCCTGCGCATGAAGCTCGCGTGCAATATCCGCGCCGATACCACCAGATGCACCAGTTACCAGCGCCGTTTTACCTGTTAAATCAAACATATCTCTCCCCTTTTGTTCTCGAGACGCCAGCCGCGCCTTATCCCTCAACTGCTGCCTTCACATCTACCGCAGCGCCTACATTGCGCAATGTAGCATCTTTGTGGATGCGGCGGATCATACCCGACAACGCCTTGCCCGCACCGATCTCCCAGAACTCGGTCACACCCTGCGCAACCATCCACTCAACGGATGTCATCCAGCGCACGCGACCTGTGATCTGCTGCACCAGCAGGTCCACGATGGGTGCGGCGGTCTCAACAGCGCTGGCTGTGACGTTGGACACAATCTGTACACGCGGCTCTTGCAAATTCACTGCCGCGAGCGCCTGCGCCATCTCATCTGCCGCAGGCTGCATCAACGCGCAGTGGAACGGTGCCGAGACAGGCAGCGGCAACGCACGTTTTGCCCCTGCGTCTTTGGCCATGGCAATCGCGCGCTCCACAGCAGCCTTGCTGCCCGAAATCACGTTCTGCGTGGGATCATTCTCGTTAGCAAGCTGGCAGACATCGCCCTGTGCGGCATCTGCGGCCAGCTGCGTCACCGCATCCGCGCCCAGACCCAGCACAGCGGCCATCGCCCCCTCTCCCACGGGGACAGCCGACTGCATCGCAAGACCGCGGGCGCGCAACAAGCGTGCCGTATCTGCCAGCGAGAACACACCCGAAGCACAAAGCGCGGAATATTCGCCCAAACTATGGCCCGCCACGAATGACGCCCGCGTCACGTCAACGCCCTCAGCCTCCAGCGCCGCGATCGCCGCCATGGAGGTGGCCATCAGCGCAGGTTGCGCATTCTGCGTCAGCGTGAGTTCTGCAATATCGCCCTCCCAGATCATCGCACTCAGCTTCTCGCCCAAGGCCGCGTCCACCTCGTCAAAAACGGCTTTCGCCTGCGGATAAGCCTCCGCCAGATCACGGCCCATGCCAATGGTCTGCGCGCCCTGCCCTGGGAATACGAATGCTGTGCTCATGTGTGGCGTCCTCTATTATCTTGTCGCGTCGGGTGTAGCGAAGCAGCCCCCTGCTCACAAGAGCGCACAGATGCTGCGCGCAAACAGCCATTGCCCTGACCGCAGCGTAGAATAGGTATGATGCATCCTGTTTGCTACGGAGACACCATGTCCCTCTCTAATACCTCTACCCGCTATGGCAGCGTCACCCGCGCCTTTCACTGGCTCACCGCCCTGCTGGTGATGACCCTCATCCCCGTGGCGATTGTCGCCTACAGACTCCCCTATGAGACGTCGGAGCAGCTTGCACTCAAGGCATGGCTCTTCTCACTTCATAAAACGCTGGGGATCACGGTGTTCTTTGTGGCGTTGCTGCGCATCGTCTGGGCCATCACCCAACCCAAACCCGCAGGGCTGCACCCCGAGCGCAAGGCAGAGACGTTTGTGGCCGAGACGGCCCATTGGCTACTTTATGGCTCGCTAGTACTCTCGCCCCTGACAGGCTGGATACACCACGCTACGACCACAGGCTTTGCGCCGATCTGGTGGCCGCTGGGCCAAGATCTCCCCATGGTGCCGAAATCCGACAGTGTCGCGACGATCTTTGGTGGCTTTCACTGGCTGTTCGGGGTTGTAATGACCGTGACAATTGCGTTGCATGTGGCTGGTGCTCTCAAACACCACTTCATCGACAAGGAAGCCACGCTGCGGAGAATGATAGGCACCAAGAGTGACCTGCTGCAGGTCGCTGCCACCCACCACAGCCGCACACCTTTGGGGGCAGCCTTGGGCGTCTGGGCCGCTGTGTTGCTGGGCGGCACGGCAATCGGCGCCTATGACGGCCAATCCGTCATCGCTCAAGCTGCCACACTAGAAGAGGTCTCGTCTGATTGGGCCGTGCAAAACGGCAGCATCGGGATCGCTGTGACGCAATTTGGCTCGAAGGTGGAGGGCAGCTTTGCCGACTGGATAGCCGACATCAGCTTTGACCCTGCCATTAATGGCACCAAATCGGGCGAAGTCGAAGTTGTCATCGCCATCGGCTCGCTCACCCTCGGCTCCGTCACAGGTCAGGCCATGGGGCCTGATTTCTTTGATGCGACACGGTTCGAGACGGCTGTATTCACCGCAGACATCATAACCGAAATCGACGGGTTTGTGGCCCAAGGCACTTTACGTATCAGAGATGTGGAGCTACCGCTCAGCATGCCCTTCCGTCTATCGCTGGAGGATGGAACGGCAACAGTCTCGTCAAACCTTACGCTCAACCGCCTCGACTTTGGCATTGGCGCAAACATGCCTGACGAATCCTCGCTGGCCTTTGCGGTGGATGTATCGATTGCCCTGACGGCCACCCGCAGCGAGGAATAGAAAAAGGCCGCGGGTCACCCCGTCGCGGCCTCATGCAATCAATTGCGTTTAGTCAGCCTGCATCGCTTCCAGTGAGATGCGCACTTCAACTTCGTCGCTCACGAAGGGTGCAAAGTTGCCCACGTTAAAATCAGAGCGCAGCAACGTGGTGGTCGCATCAAAACCCGCCCATGGCTTGTTCTGCATCGGGTGGTTGTCAACCTTGTTGAGGTTGGTGTCGAGCACAACAGACTTGGTCACATCGTTCATCGTCAGATCGCCCGTGATCAGCGCAGTGCCCTCACCCGTGACTTCGATGCCCGTTGACGTGAAAGTGATCATATCCTCGTCTGTAGCGCCAAAGAAATCGTCGGACATGAAATGCGCCTCACGCGCTTCCCAGCCTGTGAACATGGACTTTGTCGGCATGGACACGCTTACGGTGGAGTTGGCGGGATTTTCCTGATCGAACATAATCTCGCCTTCAAAGCCTGAAAACATGGCATAAGTCGTGGAAAAACCGAGGTGGTCATAGGAAAAGATGACCTGAGAGTGGCTGGCATCCAGCACAAATTTATTAGCAGCCATCGCCATTGAGGCGGAGGCGGACATAAGGGCGGCGAGAACAAGGGATTTCATTTGGGATACTCCATGATTGAACATAACCAATACATGGGGCAGCGGCGGCAAATCGCAATCCTGCACAGACCAACACCCTCTGCGCGTTCACGAACATCACATGATCGGCGGCAAGACGTGATCTTCAGGCGAGCTTGCCCAGACCCCGCAAACAAGCAAGCAGCGTGGCATGGGCGGTTGCATTGCTCAGCGATATCTCGGCCAGCAGCCGCCCTCCACTGGCCCAGAACGTGATATGACGGCCGCACAAATCAACGGCTTGCAAATCCTCAAACGCACAACGCTCGATGAGCATAGGGCCGGAGCCTTCATTCTCACGGATCAGGCGAAGTTCCTTTCGCGCGATATCAATTTCCACACTTGGTGGCGCAACGGGCCTGCTATACTGAAACAGCGCAAAAGCCACATAAGCCGCGAGAATGGAGAGCACGAGCTTGAAAAGCATCACATCGCTCTCCCATGTCGCACCCGGTGCAATCCACAACATCACCGCAGCACGACCAAGAGTAACAGCCCCCATTTTACAGGCAACACGTGCAAGGAAACGGTCGGCGCCCAAGACATAAGTAATCGCTTTAACGACTGGCATCTGATAACTGTGGTCGGCGGCAAGTGTCATGGTGGGCTCCTTATCTGTTTTCCCGTTAACCATGACGCGAGAATGAGACGAAAAAGCGACGTGCCATAGGCACTTGCGGGGCAATCGGGCAACGGTAAAACAGGCATTCAAAGCTGTGCCGCTTGTATGGCGCGCATGACAGCTTGTGCTGCGCGCCAAAGGGTGTATACGCTAGGCTCCTTTGCAAACATGTTTAACCGCGCAGACTCTCGTGACGGGGCAGCAAAGGAGTAACGCCCCGCCTATGAAATGCGCCTTGATAGTAAGTGGAGCAAACATGCCGCTATATGAGCATGTCATGATCGCACGCCAGGACTTGTCCAATACACAAGCCGAAGGCCTGATCGAACATTTCGGCACCGTCCTGTCCGACAACGGCGGGACACTCTTGGACAGCGAGTATTGGGGCGTCAAAACGATGGCCTATAAAATCAACAAGAACCGCAAGGGCCACTATGCCTTCCTGCGCTCCGATGCACCGGCAACTGCCGTGCAGGAGATGGAACGCCTGATGCGCCTGCACGACGATGTCATGCGCGTTCTGACCATCAAAATGGACGAGCACAAAGAGCTGCCTTCCGTTCAGATGCAAAAACGTGACGAGCGCCCCGAGCGCCGTGAACGTCGCTGATTTTAGCCGTTAGAAAGGACCTAACCCATGGCCGCTAAACCATTTTTCCGCCGCCGCAAAGTCTGCCCCTTCTCGGGCGACAACGCACCGGCGATCGACTATAAAGACACACGTCTGCTTCAGCGCTACATTTCCGAGCGTGGCAAGATCGTGCCGTCCCGTATCACCGCAGTCTCCGCGAAAAAGCAGCGTGAATTGGCCCGGGCCATCAAACGCGCCCGCTTCCTCGCCCTGCTGCCCTACGCTGTGAAATAAGGAGTAGATCATGCAAGTTATCCTTCTTGAGCGCGTTGCAAAGCTGGGCCAGATGGGCGACGTCGTCGACGTCAAACCAGGCTACGCACGCAACTTCCTGCTCCCACAGCAAAAGGCGCTGTCGGCGTCCAAAGCCAACATCGAAGCATTCGAGGGCCGCAAGGCCCAGCTTGAGGCCGATAACCTCGAGACCAAGAAAGAAGCCGAAGCGATGGCTGAAAAGCTGAACGGTCAGCAGTTCATCGTGATTCGCTCTGCTTCCGACGCAGGCGCGCTTTATGGCTCCGTCACCACCCGTGACGCGGCCGAAGCGGCTACTGCCGAAGGCTTCACTGTGGACCGCAAGCAAGTCGTTCTGACTGCGCCCATCAAATATCTGGGCATCCACGAGGTACTGGTTGTCCTGCACCCCGAGGTTGAGGCCACAATCGAGATGAACGTTGCACGTTCCCCCGAAGAAGCCGAGCTTCAGGCCGCAGGTAAATCCATTCAAGAGCTGGCCGCGGAAGAAGAAGCCGCAGCAGAGTTCGAGATTTCCGAGCTGTTCGACGATCTCGGCTCAGCTGCGTCAGACGATGATGATCTGGCAGAACCTGCTGGTGTTGCCGCCGACAAAGACGAGACTGACGAAAACGCCTCTTGATCGCCTTTTCAATGTTATAACAAAGGCCGGATGCGAAAGCATCCGGCCTTTTTGTTTGACTTACTGGATTTACTTAACGCTTGGGAAACGAAGCTTCCGCGCCTAAGCTCGGAAGGGGCGCTCTACTTTCGGAGATCGGTTGGTCGGGCACGGGACAAACAAAGGGTAAAACAATGGCATTTGAAACAATCACAACCAATCAAACGACAACATAAGAAGTCGACGATACCGATACCGTCACCCTGTTTGAAGGCATCACACTAGAAACCTCTGGTGTTGGTATACGTGGAACGCCTGCATTATCGACACTTGATGACGTCACACTGAACATTCTTGGTACGATCGTATCGGGCAAGCGTGGTATCGACTTTTTCAACGGCGTAAACGCTGGCGGCTTATCCAATACCAGTCTCATTGTCGGCGAAACCGGATCTATTTGCGGGAATGCCCATGGAATCATCCTTGCCGGAGGCGACAATAATGCTGTCAGAAATTCTGGCACGATTAGCTCTAAGAACGATGAAGCCGTCGTTCTCGAAGGAGGGACTAACAATATAGTCGAAAATCATGGACTAATTTCATCTTCAAATGATCGGGCAGTAGCAATTTTCGGGTCGGCGACCCCTGGCACTTTGATCAACACAGGCACGTTAACTGGGATAGGTGGAACGACCAGTACTGCAACTGTGTTTATGCAGGGTGGATAAGTTGTAAACTCTGGTACCATTATCGCGACGCAGGATGTGGCAATTTCCATAGAATTTCAAACCAGCATCATAAACTCAGGCTTAATCATTGGCGATATCAGCTCAAACACGGGCTGTTCTATAGCCGTCGCAAACTCTGATGAGATCGCATGCTCAGTCACCCTCAGTAACGTGGCCGACGACTACCGCGCCAGCGGGAACGGCAGCGCGGGTGAGATCAACCTTCGGGGCGGCAATGACGTGGCCCTCGGGGCCTCTGCCAATGACAGCATTAATGGCGGCGACGGCGAGGATACGATCTTTGGCTTTGTGGGCGACGATGTCCTTGACGGCGATGCAAACAGCGATGAGATCCACGGCGGCGCAGGCGCAGACAGCATTGATGGCGGATCAGGCGCGGACAGCATCCTCGGCGGCTCTGGCGACGACTTTATCGAAGGTGGGACAAGCCTTGATACCATCCGCGGCGGCTCTGGTGATGATGAAATTTTCGGCGATGGTGGCGGGGACTCGATCCGCTCACAATCGTGAGATGATACGATCTTTGGTGGCACAGGCTCCGACAACATCGGCGCCAGCAGCGGCAGCGACACGGTCAACGGCGATGACGGCGACGACCGCCTCAATGGCGGCTCGGGCGATGACCTCGTGGAGGGCGACGATGGCGAGGGCCGCGTCTCTGGCGCGCAAGGCGACGACATTGTCACTGGCGGTGCTGACGATGACCACCTTTCGGGCGGCTCGGGCAGCGACAGCCTTGATGGTGGCGCAGGTCAGGACCGCATGCGCGGCGGCGAAGGGGCAGATTTCTTCGGATTCGGCTCCGTCTCGGACAGTGCGCAGGGCAATGCCACCCGCGACATCATCTTTGATTTCAACCCTGACGAGGACATCATAAACCTCTCCGCTCTGCCCGGGACCCTGACTTTCGTCAACAGCTATACGGGTGCAGGCAATGAGGTCCGCTATAATGAGAACATTGGGCGCATCTATGCGGATCTCGACGGCGACGGCGCGTCGGAATTTGCGATTGACCTGACCCCGGCCACAGAACTGAGCGAGGATAACTTCCTGTTCTGATATCGCTGTTGGGCTAAACCCTGCCGAAATCTGCAAGTGCCATTGCCGCACATCAAATTTACCTGTTTACGTCCAGCAGTTCCCAACAGCTGGACGTTTTTTATGCGTATCTTTTCCCGCCGCCATTTAATCTTGTCTAGTATCGCCTGCCTAGCCGGCTGTTCTTCGCAGCAAAGCGGCAATCCTGCGCCCCTTACGCAACCAGATGTCCCCCTCTACCCCAATGAGACTCCCGCCTTGCGCGCCTCCATCAACCGCTGGGCGGATCACTATGAGGTGCCGCGCAGCCTTGTGCACCGCCTCGCCATTCGCGAGAGCACCCACAATCCTGCGGCCCGCAATGGTCCCTATTACGGCCTGCTGCAGATCCTCCCCCAGACCGCCCGCACAATGGGGTTTCGTGGACAGGCCAATGACCTACTCGATGCAGACACAAACCTTCAGTTTGCAGTAAAATATCTGCGCGGCGCGTGGTTGCTGTCGGATGGGGATCAGGCCACGGCAATCAAATGGTACGCCCGCGGCTATTATTATGAGGCCAAGCGGCGCGGGATGCTGGTGGAGACGGGTCTGCGCGCTGGCTGAACCTCTCTGATACGCAAAAGGGCCGCTCAATCGAGCGGCCCTTTCTCATTCCAAAGCAATAAAGCTTACTCGTCTTCAAGCGCTTCAACAGCCTTTTGCAGATCGTCCTTGGAGACTTCCTTGTCCGCAACGGTCGCCTGCTCGAACACATAGTCGACGACTTTGTCTTCAAAGATCGGCGCGCGCATTTGCTGCTGCATCTGCTGGTTTTGCTGAACGAATTCAAAGAACTGACGCTCCTGACCAGGGTACTGGCGGGCTTGGTTCATGATCGCTTGGGTCATCTCGGCGTCGGTCACTTCGACTTCTGCCTTCTGGCCCAACTCGGCCAGCAACAGGCCAAGGCGCACGCGGCGGGTCGCCAAGGTGCGGTGCTCGTCTGTTGTCTCGATCTCAGGGTGATCGTGGCCCTCAACCTCTGGGTTGTCTTCATGCCACAGCTGGTGGGCAATCTGGCCCGCCTCGGCGTCCAGAAGGCTCGGTGGCAGGTCGAAATCAACCATACCGTCGAGCTGGTCCAGCAGGCCGCGCTTCATGATGGCGCGTGACGCACCTGAATACTCGGCTTCCAGACGCTCACCAATCTGCACTTTGAGTGCTGCAAGGTCTTCGGCACCAAACTTCGTGGCCATCTCGTCATTGATCTCGGCGGCCACAGGCTCTTTCACTTCCTTGATGGTGCAAGAGAACACAGCCTCTTTGCCCTTGAGATGCTCGGCCTGATAGTCGTCAGGGAAGTTGACGGTGACGTCTTTGGCTTCTTCCGCTTTTACGCCGACCAGCTGCTCTTCAAAACCGGGGATGAAGGAGTTGGAGCCCAGCACCAGCGGGTAATCCTCAGCAGAGCCCCCCTCGAAAACTTCGCCATCAACTTTGCCCACGAAATCCATGACAACCTGATCGCCGTCCTTGGCTTTCGAGCCTTTCTTGCGCGCTTTGAAGTCCTGCGCCGTCTCGGCGAGGGAGGCGAGCGCTTCGTCTATAGAGGCGTCGTCTGCCTTCACAACCATTTTCTCGAGCGAGATTTTGGTCAGGTCAACATCAGGAATCGCAGGCAGCTTTTCATAGGACATGGATACTTCGACATCGTCGCCCTCTTTCCAGTCTTCATTGGTCATCTTCACGTCAGGCTGCATCGCAGGGCGGTCACCCGTGTTCTCGAAGTGCTCGTTCATCGCGCCGTCGATGGCTTCCTGCATCGCTTCGCCCAGAACCTTGGGGCCAAACTGCTTTTTCAAAAGCGGCATCGGCACTTTGCCTTTGCGGAAACCCTTCATCTCGACGTCAGGCTGCGCTTCTTTCAGCTTTTCGGTGACTTTATCGTCCAGCTCGGCTGCTGTCAGCGTGATGGCATAGCCGCGTTTCAGACCTTCGTTCAGCGTCTCTTTGACCTGCATGTGTGCTCCATAGCGTTTGGCCGCACAAACGCGTGCGGGTGAAAAATTTGTGCCCTTCTAGGGCTGGGGGCGGACGGGTGCAAGCACCGTTTGAGCTGCGCGGGCGCAGCTACATGCCAAGCGCTTCTTTATACATGTCCAGAACTGCCTCTTCCTCGGCAATATCATCAGGCTCGCGCTTGCGCAGCGCGATGACCTTGCGCAGAACTTTGGTGTCGTAACCGCGGCTCTTGGCCTCTGCCATGACCTCTTTTTGCTGCTCGGCGAGGTCTTTCTTCTCGGCATCCAGACGCTCGATCCGCTCGACGAATTGGCGAAGCTCGTTGGCCGTGACCTTATAGGTGGCGTCGCCCGCGGCGTCCTCGACGGGGCTGGGGTTCGTGCTGAAATCACTCATGGGATGGCTCCTTGCGCGGCTGGGAATGGGGTCTATCGGCGGCCTTGCTACCCTGCCCCCCGCTGGGCAGCAAGCCACACTTGCCGAGTGGCGCAGATTATCCTATCTCCGCGCAATGGAACAATCATCAATGAACATCTTTGAGATCATCATCTGGGCGGGCACCGCAGTGTCGCTGCTGGGCTTACTGGGTCTTATCTATTGTATCGTCCGCGTCAGCCGCGCCAAACGCGCAGGCATGAGCGATGAAGAAATGCGCGCCGAGCTTAAGAAAGTCGTACCGCTCAATCTGGGCGCTCTGTTTCTGTCGGTCATCGGATTGATGATGGTGATCATCGGCATTTTTCTGGCCTGAACCCGTTATCTTCCCCGCCAGGGTCACCGCACTTTTTAGCCGCTACCAGTGGCACAATCCTTCACGAAGGAACGGAGGCACCTCAGGTCAAAGCCTGCATGGTATGCTGAGAGGAAATGCGGGCAGGTTCCTTGCACTGTATGTGGCATCACCTGCTGGACAGTCGGCGCGCAGCGGCGTAATTCTGAAGTATGGATATTCGACAGATCACCCCCCGCTATTACGTCGCGCCCCAAATCATGCCTGACCAGATGTCTGCGCTCAAAGAAGCAGGGATCACCCGCATCCTGTGTAATCGCCCTGACGAAGAAGTGCCCGCCTATTGCGGTGCGGATGCCATGCGAGCCGCAGCGCAGGCCGCAGGTCTGGAGTTTCAACTCCAACCGCTGACCCATCAAACAATGACCGAAGAGGTCATAGCGCGAAACCGCGGGATCGGGGCCGACCTTGAGGGTGTGACCTTGGCCTACTGCGCCTCTGGTACGCGGTCTTGCGTTGCTTGGGCACTGGGGCAAGCGGGCAGAGACTCCGCCGATCATATCCTGAATGCTGTGCGCAACGGCGGCTATGATCTGGACAATTTGCGCCCCTATCTGGAACAGCACGCACCTTAGATAAAATTCTCTAGAGGCGGCGGGCGAGCGATCAGCTACCTTCTGCATGCCTTTCCATATCTTCGGGCACCGCACCGTATGCAGCCATTTTTGCATCTGCCGCTGCTTCCACGTCTTCGAGGTCAGGCAGATCACTTACATCACCAAGGTCACCGAACACGTCAAGGTCGGACAGGGTTGGCAAGCCCGCGGCACCGTTATCATTTAGCGTGTCTATTTCTGCCTGAATATCTGAAGCCAAGTTCTGCTCAACAGGCAAGGTAACGTCAGGCAAATCAAGCGCTTCGCGATCCGAAGCACGACGGCGCGGTTGGGTGTGCTGTTTTGCGCGGCTCTGCTCTACCTGAAGCGCCCGTATGCCATCAATCTGACCCAATGTACCACGACTGACCACATACCCGTTGGCGTCAAGAACCAATGCCTGAGCCATGCTTTTGACATTGATGTCCAAGAGGTCGCCAATTTTCAGGTCACTCACGACTTGCAGTGGAATGCTCACACGGGTCAACGCAATCGTCATTTCTGCCTGCAAGCCAAAAACCGTATCTGAAAGCGTCACAGTGGAACGCGTTGCTGCGCGACGACTGTCGTCTTGTGTTTCCTCGACGGGCGCTTCCTGCGGATGGGGCAGGATCAAATGCAATTTCCCTGCGCTGGCCCCTCCCGCAAGGTCGAGCGTCACCTCGATCATCTCGTACTCGGGCTTGTCCAAAGCCATCTGGGTTTGGCGCGTTTCCTTGGCCCAGACGCCAAAGCGGTATCCTTCCAGCAAATTCTGGTCCGCCGCATCCTCGGCCAGTTTTGCAGCGTTCACTATCAGCCCCACGACAAAAGGCGCACAGAGCGTTGCATCGGTTGCGGTGCAGCTGCGGTGTGCTGCATCTTGGGCAAACGGCGCAACTTTTCCCGTTGTTTGCTGCGGGATCAACCCCGCGACCAAGGCAGGGTCAAGCATTGCAACACCCACCTGATTATCAGGCCCGTCCATCAGCAACATCAGTGCGGAAGCGTCCAACACTTCCTTGATCTCGCCCCCCCCCGATGGTTCGGCGCGTCACCCCAAGCGCATTCATGGCCATGCCTATCAATTGATCAGCCTGCTTCGCCGCTGTGAGCCGCAAGGCACAACCTAACGTCATCGCACGCTCTGCATTGGCCTCGCGACCTGTGCGGGCTTTGCGTTGCATGAGTGATGTCATTTGCTCTGCGCTCATCTTTGCTGCAATCCCCTCGCCCGCCTGTTCCGCCGCGGAGCGCTGGTCGACCTTTGGGGCTAAAGGGCGCATACAGCGTGAACACGTCTCGGGACTGGTCCTATCGCACAATGGTTACCATGCTCTTTATGAGGAGCGAACTTGGTTCAGCTTTGCAAAAATGGCGGCGCGCGGCAATCGCACATCAAACCTGCCGCCACCGGTCTGATCAACATATGTAATGTCACCGCCCAAACGCGCAATGATCTCGCGGCAGATCGCGAGGCCAAGGCCTGCACCGCTGGCCTCCGATTTGTTCAGGCGTGCAAATTTTTCAAAAATCAGATTTTGTGCATCGGGCGGGATGCCGCTGCCATTGTCTCTGAAGCCGATGATAACTTCATCCCCCAATTCGCGCACGTCAATCTTCAAGATGGCAGGTTCCGCATCGCAATACTTGATCGCATTGCTCACGATATTGATGAAGACCTGCGCCAGACGGTCACCGTCGGTCAACAGCGCAATATCTTCACCCCGCGGGCTGCGCTGCACCTCAAGCCTTTGCCCGCCACTCGCCTGCGCTGTGATGACCGCACGCTCGATGACGTCATGCAAGTTCACCCGTTCCGCATTGAGCGAGACACGGCCATTCTCCAGAACCGACAGATCAAGCAAATCATCAAGCAGGCGCGTCAGGCGGATCGTCTCGGAATGGATGATTGTGGCATAGCGCGTCTGCTCCGCCTCGCTCAGTCCCTCGATATCGCGCAGAATTTCTGAGAACGCACGGATAGAGGTCATCGGCGTGCGCAGCTCGTGGCTGATCTGACTGAGAAAATCATCTTTTTGATGCGACAACTGGGTGAGTTTCTCGTTGGCGTGGCCCAACTCCTGAGCGGTTTCCGTCAGCTCGCGGGATTTCACTTCCAGTTGGTTTGAATATTCGAGGATCTGGGCGGACTCGTCGGCCACCGCCATCAGATCCTGCACCGAAATAGCCTGACCGCCAATAATCTGCCCGATCATCGCACTGGCTGTCGCCGCCCCGACAGAGGCCGCCAACTCCCGCTCGAGCGCCTGAACAAACTCAGAGGTGGGCAAAGGCTGGCCACTGGCGCGCCCTTGCTGCTTTGCATGCTGCGCGAAAAACGACTGTGCCTCGGCGGCGCCCAGAATGCGCTGGGACATGACCATCAAATCTTCTGCACCGCCCTCCGAGCCGACCCATCCGCCCGCGGGGCCGCGCGATCTATCAAAGACATTCACAAATTGCGCCCCTTGCAACCGCTCCAGCGGCGTTGGAAAGCTAAAGATCGAGACCACAAAGAACACCAGTGCATTGAGCGACAGGCTCCACCACACCGCATGAACCGTCGGGTCGATGCCCGTAATCCCGAAGAGTGCCTGCGGGCGCAGGGCAGACCATCCGAACAACCCGTCGCTAAAGATCTCAGCCGACAAAACGCCGTCAGGTCCAAAGCTTGGCAGCAACATGGTAAACATCCAAACGACAAAGCCCGTGCCCAGCCCCGCGACAGCGCCCGTCCGCGTAGACCCGCGCCAGAAAATGCCCCCCAAAAGTGCAGGCAAAAACTGTGCCACACCGCCAAAGGAGATCAATCCGATCGCTGCCAGTGCGCCAGAGCCACCAGACGCGCGGTAATAGAGATAGCCCAGCGTGATGATCAGCAAGATCGACAGGCGCCGCGCACGGATCACAACGCTGCGCACATCGCCAGACTGCTGCGCGCCTGTATTGCTCAGTTTGAGCCATAGCGGCATGAAGATATGGTTCGACATCATCGTGCTCAGCGCAAGCGTTGCGACAATCACCATCGAAGTCGCCGAGGAAAACCCACCCAGAAATGCCAGCATCGCCAGCCCGTTTTGACCTTGGCTCAGCGGTACGGTCAACACGTAAAGGTCAGGATTCGAGCCTGCAGGCATCAGCTCAAGCCCGATGACGGCGATCGGCACCACAAACAGGCTGATCGCCATGAGATACAGCGGAAAGGCCCAACTGGCGATTTGCAAATGCCGCTCGTCGTCATTCTCGACGACCATGACCTGAAACATGCGCGGCAGACAGACGAAAGCAGCCGCAGAGACAACAATCAAAGCAGTCCAGCGGCTACCGCTAGTCTGCCACATGCCGATGGGGGAGGCATCAATCCGCGCTACCGTTTCCGCCACACCACCCGCAATCCCCCAAACAACAAAGGCACCCACAGCCAACAACGCGAAAAGCTTGACCACCGCCTCCACAGCCACAGCAATGATAACACCGTGGTGGCGTTCATTCACATTGAGATTTCGGGTGCCAAACAGAACCGTAAAGAGAGCCAGTCCTGCCGCCACCCAGAAGGCAGCAGTGTCGTTGATCTGCGTCCCCTGCCCCTGGCCTGTTTCAGCAGAAGCGAAGATTGACACAGAGAGTGTGACCGATTGCAACTGCAGGGCAATGTAAGGCGTTACCCCGACAACAGCCATGACAGTAATCATAACGGCCAGAAGGTTCGACTTCCCGAACCGCGCCGAAACAAGATCGGCCAAAGATGTTACCCGTTGGGTTCGCCCGATCCGCACCAAGCGGCGCAAGACCCACCACCACCCGATCATCACCAATGAGGGACCAAGGTAGATCGTGATATATTCAAGCCCCGACCGCGCGGCATAGCCGACGGCGCCGTAAAACGTCCAAGCAGTGCAATAAATCGAGAGCGATAGGGTATAGACAAGCGGGGACCGCAACAGCCAACCACCTTTGCCACGCAGGGCAGCACGCTCGGCCATGAACGCCACGACGAACAGGCCAGCGACATAAATGAGGCACACCGCAATAAGCTGGTTCAGCGTTACCATCAGGGGTCTGTCGCCTTTTGCAACGGCGCATCGCCATCTTCATGGCCCCTCACCCGCCGCCACAAGGCGAAAGCGGCCGTAATCGCAAGCATCCAGACCACAAAAAGATACCAAATCGCTACGGACAGTGCTGTCTGCGCGCCTGTTTCGGCGGAATTGGGCCACATGGTCGGCACCACCAGCCACAAGAGCGTACACAGCAGCGGCAACATACGAACAGCGTCCATGATCCTGCGGCGTCGATAGCTACGGCGCTCCAGAAAGAGGCGCGTTTCAGGCATCGGGTTGCGCCTCCCCCAAACGCCCGTCTGTCAATTCGCGCACTGCTGTCAGTATTTCATCATTCGAAAAAGGCTTGGTCATGAAACGGCTCACGCCTGCCTGCTCTGCCATCTCGCGGTCTCGGTCCTGACCTCGCGCAGTCAGCATCAGGATTGGAAGATCCGCCAGCGCCGCATCACCGCGCAACTCGGCCAGAATCTCAAAACCCGTTTTGCCCGGCAACATTACATCAAGCATCACCAGATCAGGCATGGCGGCGCGGATCACTTCAGCCGCATTGCCGCCGTTTGCCAATGTCTCGACGCGCCATCCCTCACGCCCCAGCAAGAAGCGGATGGCCTCGGCGATGTTCGTCTCGTCCTCGACCAAGACTAAATGTTTGCTCATGTCAGCACCCTCCCCAGTGATGCACATTCAGAACACGCAAGACCCTCCCGACCAAGCGTGTTCAGACGCTTCCCCAAGATGCACCCAATCCGCGAGGGTGTCAAAAGCTAGTGGCCGTGCAAAATCGACAACTCACGCCGCTCGGAGCAGTTATCAAGCGCGCAAACGCGGCACGTCACACCTACGCCGCGCGCAGGAAGAGCGGCTTTCGGCACGCTGACAGGTATCAACAGCATAACGGCATGCGCCGCGGGCACTGTGTTATACTGTGAAACCTCTCCCAAATCAGCGGCAGCATAGGCGTCAAACTGGGCGTCGCCACGGCCCAATTGGACCAATCGTTCGTGCATCACAGCGCCACCGCCCGACGACACAGCGGAAAATAGGGGCCAAAGCGGACAACAGCTGTCGAAACGCGGGACGGTAAAGCCGTTAACCCCCTTGCCAAACACAATCGCACCCGCACGGTCACACACCAACAGCCCTGCTCTGAGCGTCGGCACCGCCGCCAGACGGCGTAAAATCACGGCAGGCGGAACGGAAAACAATCGCGACAGCGCCAAAGGATCGACACCCTCTTGCGCAACAGCCGCTTCCAGCTTTGCGAGCGGCAGCAGTTTTGCATCGGTGTGTATCTGCTCCAAGATGCCGCGTAGAATAAATTGCGCACCTGCGGACAAATTCTGTGCCGCCTGCCCAAGCAAGCTCTCTACGGCTGTCTGCGCAGGCTTTCCTTCCAGCGCGGCAAAGTTGTATACATGCCGCTCCAGAAAGGCATCGACCTCTTCTTGCGCCGATTGCCTGCCATTTGTCTCACCCTGCGCCTTCTCAAGATGAACGACAAGGGAATGCGCGCTCTGGGCAAGCCTGAGACTGTCATCATCGAGATTGGCGTAAAAGCGCTCCTGCCATTCACGCTCCAGCACCTCGTCACCTGTGAGAATTTCCGCCGTTGAACGCACAGCCGCCGCAGTCGTCAGCAATTCGTGCACCTTATCGGCAAGCATAGGATCATGGGCCATTCGGTCGGTCAGTGTCTCGACAGTGCGCTCTAGTGCCGAGATGCGGCGCTGACTGGCCGCAAGCGCTTCGGCCCATGCAGGAAAGCGGCCCGCAAAAGCTTCGGCTCCTTCGGCATCCTGTGCGCTCAGATTTGCGGCGGCTGCCGCCTCCCCCAGAACGCCCAACAAGGCGACCTCGGCCCCTTCTGTCAGGGCTTGTGGCTCCACCTCCAAAGCCGCCGCAAGAGCCAGCAAGAGCTTTCCTCCGATTCTACGACGGTTGTGCTCGATCAGATTGAGATAGCTGGCTGAGATGCCAATCTGCTTGGCCAGATCACCCTGCTTGACGCCTTGCATTATGCGGCGTTCGCGGATGCGGCTGCCTGTCAGATCTTCACGACCCATGAGGGAAAATCATCGAATTAACATTCATTATCAATTGGTTTCTGCGCTGCAACATCACTAACTTTACAGTATTGAAAAATATATGTCTATATCTTTACAAAAATACCCATTCATTCAAGGGGCTTGTTGCGACAGCTCCCTCCCACCCCGATACTGCATTTACACTTTGATGTGTCAGCACTGCCGCCCGGGAGAAGGCGCAGATGCATGTTTCAACACTTTCGGGAGGACTTCATGTCTACTTTCAATCCAACACGCCGCGGCCTGATCCAGACTGGCGTTGTTGCCGGTGCCGGTCTTGCACTGCCAACATATCTGCGCGCTGACGGCCACTCCGGCTTTACCAACGCCCCAACAGGCGACACTGTTACGCTTGGCTTCAACGTACCACAGTCAGGCCCCTACGCGGATGAGGGCGCAGACGAGCTGCGCGCATTCGAACTGGCGGTTGAGCATCTCAACGGCGAAGGCGACGGCGGCATGCTGCAGACTTTCAGCTCCAAGGCGCTGGACGGCACAGGCATCTTGGGCAAGAAAGTCCAGTTCGTGACGGGCGACACACAGACTAAATCAGACGCCGCGCGCGCTTCTGCCAAGTCCATGATCGAAAAAGACGGCGCCGTGATGATTTCCGGTGGTTCCTCCTCAGGTGTGGCTGTGGCCGTACAGGCGCTGTGCCAAGAGGCAGGCGTTATCTTCATGGCGGGCCTTACGCACTCCAACGACACAACGGGTAAAGATCGCAAAGCCAACGGCTTCCGCCACTTCTTTAACTCCTACATGTCTGGTGCGGCCCTCGCGCCGATCCTTGCCGCCGAATACGGCGCAGACCGCAAGGCATACCACCTGACAGCGGACTACAACTGGGGTTACACCACAGAAGAAGCCGTACGCTCCTCCACCGAGGCGCTGGGTTGGGAAACTGTTGCAGCTGTGAAAACACCGCTTACATCAACAGACTTCTCCTCCTACATCGCACCTGTGATCCAGTCCGGCGCAGACGTGCTGGTCCTGAACCACTACGGCGGCAACATGATCAACTCTCTGACAAACGCGGTCCAGTTCGGCCTGCGCGACCAGACAGTAAACGGCAAGAACTTCGAGATAATCGTGCCGCTCTACTCCGAGCTGATGGCCCGTGGTGCGGGTGCCAACATCAAAGGCATCATCGGCTCCCAGAACTGGGACTGGTCGCTTGAGGACAAACTGGGCAGCCGCTATGCGGGTACAAACGCCTTCGTTAAATCCTTCGGTACGAAGTACGGCTTCCCACCCTCACAGGCAGCGCACACATGCTACGTCCAGACACTGCTTTATGCAGATGCTGTGACACGTGGTGGTTCCTTCAACCCATGCTCCGTAGACGAAGCCCTCACAGACTTCGAATTCGACGGTCTGGGCAACGGTCCAACACTCTACCGTGGCGACGATCACCAGTGCTTCAAAGACGTTCTGGTTGTGCGCGGTAAAGAGAACCCAGAAAACGAATTCGATCTCGTTGAGATCGTTGAAGTTACAGCAGCTGATAAGGTCACATACGCAGCTGACCACCCACAGTTCGCGGGCGGCTCACTGGGTACATGTAACCCGGGCGCATAAGCGCATTTTGCAGGGCGGGTCATATGCCCGCCCTGCACTCCTTTTGCCAACACCAACAGCACGAAAACCGACCAAACGCCCCAGTTCGCTGGCAAGGCGCGCGGCGCTTGTGACAGATGGGACAGACCATGGACGCAGTTCTTCTTCAAATTCTCAACGGCCTTGATAAGGGATCGGCATATGCGCTGATCGCTCTGGGTCTCACCCTTATTTTTGGCACTTTGGGCGTTGTGAACTTCGCCCACGGCGCATTGTTCATGATCGGCGCCTTTTGTGCTGTGACTTTTTCCCAAATCCTGACGCTCAGCCATAAGGCGACAGAACCCACGGGCACCGACTTTCTCGGCAACCCGAAATTCGACGACATCATGTATGTGCACGAATGGTTCGGCCAGGCGACGGGTGACTGGATGATCGACTGGGCGGTGCCGCTCTCGATCCTGTTCACCGTCCCTGTGATGATCGCCATCGGCTTCATCATGGAGCGCGGTCTGATCAAACACTTCTACAACCGCCCCCACGCTGACCAGATCCTTGTGACCTTTGGTCTGGCAATCCTGCTGGGCGAGCTGATCAAGTATTTCTATGGTGCAAACCCCTACCCTACACCCGCACCTGCGGCCTTTGCAGGCTCGTTCGACTTTGGGGCGATGCTGGGCTTTGATCCCAACACGATCATCTATCCCTACTGGCGCCTGATCTACTTCTGCTTTGCTGCCGTTGTCATCGGTGCGGTTTTCGCCTTCTTGCAGTTCACCACCTTCGGGATGGTTGTGCGCGCTGGCATGGCCGACCGCGAGACTGTGGGCCTGCTGGGCATCAACATCGACAAACGCTTTACCATCATGTTCGGCATCGCTGCGGCGGTCACGGGGATGGCGGGGGCGATGTACGCACCCATTAACTCACCCAACTATAACATGGGCATGGACTTTCTTGTGCTGAGCTTTGTTGTGGTGGTTGTCGGCGGCATGGGCTCACTGCCCGGTGCTGTGCTGGCGGGCTTCGTGCTGGGTATTGTGGAGAGCTTTGCCTCCATGGGTGCCGTGCTGGAAGTTGTTCCCGGCATTAACCAGATCATTATCTATCTTGTTGCGATCATCATTTTGCTGACACGTCCCCGTGGCCTCCTTGGCCGTGCCGGCGTGATGGAGGATTAAACCCATGCTTGGACTTACAAAACGCGACGCAGGTCTGCTGGCGATAGTTGCCATCCTGTGCATCTTCGCCCCCTTTATCCTCAACCCCTTCCCCGAAGGATCAGGCATGGCGCAATTCAACGCGGGCTATCCCGATTTGATGCAACGTCTGGTAATCTTTGGCATCTTTGCCATCGGATTTAACATCCTCTTCGGCCTCACAGGCTACCTCAGCTTCGGACACGCCGCCTTCTTGGGTGTGGGTTCTTATGCCGCGATCTGGATGATGAAGCTGCTTACGATGAACGTCATTCCAGCCATCATTATCTCGGTTCTGGTAGCGGGTCTGTTCTCCCTGCTGGTGGGCTACATCTCGCTGCGTCGCTCAGGCATCTACTTCTCGATCCTGACACTGGCCTTTGCCCAGATGTCCTACGCGCTTGCCTATTCGGTACTGACACCGATCACGGGCGGTGAGACGGGCCTTCAGCCCAAGTACACCGATCCGCGTATCCTTGATGGCGCCCTGGAGGGCGGTGCGACACCACAGGCCAACCTTTTTGGTCTGAGCATGAAATCAAGCACCGAGCTCAACATCGGCGACTGGGTATTCACCTTTAACACGGGCTACTACATTGCGGCTTTTGTGATGCTGGTCGCATTCTATCTGTCGATCCGCATCTTCCGCTCGCCCTTTGGCATGATGCTGCGCGCTGTGAAATCCAACCAGCAGCGGATGAACTATACGGGCCTCAATTCCAAACCCTACACACTCGCAGCCTTCGTGATCTCTGGCATGTATGCCGGTCTTGCGGGTGGTTTGTTGGTGGCGATGGACACCCAAGTGGGTGCGGAGCGCATGTTCTGGACCGCATCGGGTGAGGTTGTGATCATGACCATCCTTGGCGGTGCTGGCACGCTCATCGGCCCTGTGCTGGGTGCGGGTCTGATCAAATACATGGAAAATATCGTATCCAAGATCAACAAGACGGTTCTGGAACAGTGGTTTGCCTTCATGCCTGACGGTATCGAAGATCTGCTGGTCGCGCTGGTCTACCCCTTCGTGGGCAAAGGCTGGCACCTGACACTGGGTCTTGTGTTCATGCTGGTTGTGATCTTCCTGCCTGGTGGTCTGGTCGAAGGTGGCCAGCGTGTGGGCAACATGTTCCGCCGCAAAAAGACCGACACCGACACGCCTGCGGGCAAAACAACACCTGCTGAATAAGGAGCGCTGACGATGGGTATTCTCGAAGTCAAAAACGTAAACAAGCGCTTCGGCGGTCTGCAAGCCTTGGGTGACGTGAACCTGAGCGTTGCAGAAAACACTGTGCACGCGATTATCGGCCCGAACGGGGCCGGTAAATCCACCCTGCTGAACTGTCTGGTGGGCAAGCTGATCCCCGACACAGGCTCTGTCATGTTTGACGGCCAGTCTGTACTGGGCCGCAAGCCTTTTGAGATCAACCAGATGGGCATTTCCCGCGTGTTCCAGACGCCCGAGATTTTCGGCGATCTGAGCGTGATGGAAAACATGCTGATCCCGTGTTTTGCCAAACGCGATGGCGGGTTCTCCATGCATGCCATCGGCAGCGTCGATACCGAAAAAGATGTCGTCGAGAAGGCCAAGTCCATGCTGGAAGACATGAAGCTCTATGACAAACGCGACATGCATGCATCGTCCATGTCACGGGGCGATAAACGCCGCCTCGAGATCGCCATGTGCCTGTCTCAGGAGCCGCGGTTGCTGCTGCTGGACGAACCGACGGCAGGCATGGCGCGGGCCGATACCAACAACACCATCGACCTACTCAAGCAGATCAAGGAAGAGCGCGACATTACCATCGCCATCATTGAGCATGATATGCACGTGGTCTTTTCCTTGGCCGAGCGGATCACCGTGCTGGCCCAAGGCACGCCACTGGTTGAGGATACGCCCGACAACATCAAGGGCCACCCCAAGGTGAAAGAAGCCTATCTGGGCGAGACGCAGGAGGTTTGATCCCCCTGCCCCTTTCCCCCTAAAAGGACACAGAAAATGACAACTGATACACTAAGCAAAAACCAAGCCAATCTGGCCAAGAACGCGCCTGCGTTTCTGTCGGTCTGGGACATCCATGCCTCCTACGGCGAGAGCTATATCGTACAAGGCGTGAGCTTTAACGTGCATGAAGGCGAGATTCTCGCGCTCTTGGGGCGCAATGGGGCGGGTAAAACCTCCACCTTGCGCGCCATCGCACAGATCGGTGATCCACAGCTGACACACGGCGAGGTCTGGCTGGACCACCAACCGCTACACAAGATGAAAAGCTATGAGGCCTCTGCCGCAGGTCTGGCGCTGGTGCCCGAAGACCGCCGCATCATCGCGGGCCTCACGGTTGAAGAGAACCTCAAGCTCGCCCAAATCGCCCCGCCCATCGGCTGGTCGCTGGAGCGCGTCTATGAACTGTTCCCTCGTCTGGGCGAGCGTAAAAAGCAGGAAGGCACGACGCTGTCGGGCGGCGAGCAGCAAATGCTGGCCATTGCACGCGCCCTGTGCCGTGACATCAAGGTGCTGCTGCTGGATGAACCTTATGAGGGTCTGGCCCCTGTGATCGTGGACGAGATCGAAAAGACACTGGCCATCATCAAATCCCAAGGCATCACCACAATTCTGGTTGAGCAAAACGCCGTGCGCGCGCTGCAACTGGCCGATCGTGCCGTGATCCTTGATACAGGCGGCGTGGTCTTTGACGGCTCCGCCGAAGAAGTGCTCAACAACGCCGAATTGCGCGCCGAATACCTCGCAATCTGAGTTGCGGTGCAGCAGAGTTTCGAAATCACCCGCTTAGGCGGGTTTTTTCACGTCTTGCGCTGGGGAATATTGCGGGAAGTCGCACCTTCCCATGAGATAGCGCTTGGCCTATAAGCGTGCAAAAGGACGCAACAGGCGCGCCCCCTTCGCAACGGTCGAGGACCCATATGACAAAAAATAATCATGATTCCGATGTCGCATTCATCCGCGCATTGGCCGAACTGCTGAACGAAAACGACCTGACAGAGCTTCAGGTCAAACGTGATTACGCAGAGGACGACAGCCTCAATGTCCGCGTCTCGCGCAAACCACCCCAGCAGGTCATGGCAGCCCCTCAAGCTGTGCAAGCCGCAGCACCCGTTGCCGCCGCAGCACCAGCCGCCGCCGTAGCCGCAGCCCCCGAGGCAGCGGGTGGCGCAGACCCATCCTCCGATCCGGGTGCTGTTACATCACCCATGGTTGGCACCGTCTATACATCGCCAGAGCCAGGTGCGCCCGCGTTCATCGCAGTAGGCGCGCAAGTGTCCGAAGGCGAGACGCTGCTTATCGTGGAAGCGATGAAAACCATGAACCACATCCCTGCCCCTCGTTCGGGTACCGTCAAACGCATTCTGGTCGAAGACGGGGCCGCTGTTGAGTTCGGCGCACCGCTTGTGATCCTCGGATAAAGGGGCACAGGCCATGTTCAACAAAATCCTTGTCGCCAACCGCGGTGAAATTGCGCTGCGCGTGATCCGTGCCGCACGTGAAATGGGCATTGCCTCTGTCGCGGTACACTCCACCGCGGACAGTGACGCGATGCATGTGCGCATGGCCGATGAAAGCGTGTGCATCGGCCCGCCCTCTTCGCAGGATTCCTATCTGTCGGTGCCCGCGATCATCGCCGCCTGTGAAATCACAGGGGCCGAAGCGATCCACCCTGGCTATGGTTTTCTCAGCGAAAATGCAGGCTTCGTACAGATCATCGAGGATCATGGCCTGACCTTTATCGGCCCCACAGCCGAGCATATCCGCATGATGGGCGACAAGATCACGGCCAAGGACACGATGAAGGCGCTTGGCGTGCCTTGTGTGCCTGGCTCTGACGGTGGTGTGGCAACGCTGGAAGAGGCACAGCGCCTTGGTGCCGAGATGGGTTATCCCGTCATCATTAAGGCAACCGCTGGCGGCGGTGGCAAAGGCATGAAAGTCGCCGAGAGTGCCGAGGACATGGAGCGCGCCTACCAGACTGCGCGCGCCGAGGGGAAATCCAACTTCGGCAATGACGAAGTCTATATCGAGAAGTACCTCACCACGCCGCGCCACATCGAAATTCAGGTCTTTGGCGATGGCAAGGGCCGCGCCGTGCATCTGGGGGAGCGTGACTGTTCGCTCCAGCGCCGCCATCAGAAAGTGTTTGAGGAAGCCCCCGGCCCGTCGATCACCCCTGAGGAGCGCGCGCGCATTGGTAAAATCTGTGCCGACGCCTGTGCCAACATCAACTACATCGGTGCGGGCACGATCGAGTTCCTCTATGAGAACGGCGAGTTCTATTTCATCGAGATGAACACCCGCCTACAGGTCGAACACCCCGTGACCGAGGCCATTTTTGGCGTGGATCTTGTGCGTGAACAAATTCGCGTGGCCGCTGGCCTGCCGATGACATTTGAGCAGGATGATCTGACGATTAACGGCCACTCTATCGAGGTGCGCATCAACGCCGAAAAGCTGCCGAATTTCGCGCCCTGCCCCGGCAAGATCACGCAGTATCACGCGCCCGGTGGCCTCGGTGTCCGGATGGACAGCGCGCTTTATGACGGCTATTCGATCCCGCCCTATTACGACAGTCTGATCGGTAAGCTGATCGTGCACGGCCGCGACCGCCCCGAGGCGCTTGCGCGGCTGAACCGCGCGCTCGGAGAGCTAATCGTGGACGGTGTGGACACCACTGTGCCGCTCTTCCATGCGCTTTTGCAGGAAAAAGACATCCACACGGGCGGCTATAACATCCACTGGCTGGAACACTGGCTGGAAACAAACCTCGGGGATGCCTAAGGGGTATGACCACGCTCACACCGGAGCTTTTGCTGCACGGCTATAGCGTGGGTATCTTCCCGATGAGCGAGGCGCGTGACAATCCGGATATTTTTTGGGTCGATCCGCGCAAACGCGGTGTGATGCCTTTGGACGGCTTCCACCTTTCCCGCTCCTTGCGCCGTGCCATGAGGCTGTCTGATTGGACCGTCACCATAGACCAAGATTTCGAGGGTGTTGTCGACGGCTGCGCCGACCGTGAGGAAACGTGGATCAACGCTGAGATCCGCCGCCTCTACACCGCGCTGCACGCGCGGGGTCAGGCCCATTCGCTCGAAATCAGGGAGGGGCAAGAGCTGGTTGGTGGCGTTTATGGTGTGGTTCTTGGCGCCGCCTTTTTTGGGGAATCAATGTTCTCACGGCGCACGAACGCGTCAAAAATCGCCCTTGCCTGTCTGGTGGATCGTTTGCGTCAGGGCGGGTTTACCTTGTTCGACACGCAGTTCATCACAGACCATCTAAAATCACTGGGCGGGATCGAGATCAGCCGTGCGCAATATCACGCGGCCCTCGCGCATGCCAAAGAGCAGTCTGCGTCATTTGAAAAAGTGCCAGATGCCAGTCCTCAGGACGTGATACAGCGCATGACCCATATGTCATAGCGCGGATGCTCCATCGGGTTGAGCGCGGGCGCCGACGCGATCATCCAGCCGGCAAACACCGTACCACTCCGCCCTGTCTCGGATATCTCCATCGCGGCATAGGCATCCCCTGACGGGTTGCCCGCACGGTATCGGCATTCGTTCAGCACGACCTTGAGTCGCCCCAACGTGGCGGCCTGCCCGCTGCGCATTGAGATATCGACCGTTGTGCCCGACGTCTTGTCAAGCGCGCGCAGAATTGCGCCCTCGGCATTCGTGGTCGCCTCTGCTGTGGCAGCAGAGCCCCACAGTGCCGCGATCAGACAAAGCGTGTGTCTCACTCGGGGCTCCATGCCTCGTAATCACCACGGTCCGCGGGCTTGTCGCGGCGGATCGATCCGCTGGGCGCGTAGGCCAGCATGGTCCCTGTGAGGTTTTCCTGATGCGGTTTCTCCCACTCTTTATGGACCAGAGGTCTGTCGGTGGGTGGCGCGTCATAGGTGCGATGAATCCAGCCGTGCCAGTCAGGGTTGATGCGGCTGGCCTCGACTTCACCGTTGAAAATCACCCAGCGTTTGCTGTCATCGCTGTTGCGGTAATAGATATTGCCCTGCGCATCCTCGCCGACTTTCTCACCTTTGCGCCATGTGAAAAACCGTGTGTTAAGCGTTTGACCGTTCCACCATGTGAAAGCGCTCAGGATTTTGCTGACAATGCCCATCGTTGCGTCCCTTTTAAAGCTGCCCCTGATATGGCCTAAACCGCGCCGCAGGTCCAGTGATCTGGCACCGCAATTGTGGCTACTTCTCGCGGTGACGCGCCTCAAGCCCGCCGATCATCCACGATATCGCTGCGCGGCACGGCCGTAACTTCAATCTCGATGCGATATTTGGGGTCTATAAGGCCGCATTCGATCATGGTCGCGGCTGGCGGGTTTTCGCCAAATGTTTCGGCAAGGATGGGCCAACAGGGCTCAAACTCGGTGCGGTCGGGCAGCATGTAGGTCACACGAACCACGTGAGCCATGTCGCTGCGCGCTTCCTTCAACGTAGCCTCGATGATGCGCAGAGCATCGCGGCATTGGGCAACAACACCATCGCCCTGCCCCACGGTGCCTGCCACATGCACAAAGCCGCCCGCGACCACGGCACGGCAATAGCCGACTTTAGCTTCAAACTCTCCACCAGAAGAAATGCGTTTCATATCAATTCCTTTCAAACGCGAAAGGGCAGACCGCTGGCCTGCCCTTTGCTCTAACTGTTTCTCGAAATCACCCTGCTGTCGCAGGCTCTTTCTCCGTATCTGCGTGGATCATCAATGGCTTGGCGTCTGATGTGACGGCTTCCTCGTTGACGACCACTTCAGAAACGCTGTCCATACCTGGCAGGTCGAACATCGTATCGAGAAGAATATCCTCAAGGATCGAGCGCAGGCCACGTGCACCTGTTTTGCGGTCAATCGCGCGTTTGGCGATCGCTTGCAGCGCGTCATCCGTGAAGGACAGCTCTGTATCCTCCAGCTCGAACAGGCGCTGGTATTGCTTCACCAGAGCGTTCTTAGGCTTGGTCAGGATGGTGACAAGCGCGTCCTCATCCAGATCTTCCAGCGTGGCCAGAACAGGCAGACGGCCCACAAATTCAGGGATCAGACCGAATTTAAGCAGGTCCTCAGGCTCCAGATCGGTGAAAATCTCGCCGATACCACGCGCATCCTGATCGCGCACGTCAGCGCCAAAGCCCATGGCAGAGCCTTTGCCGCGTGCCGCGATAATCTTGTCGAGACCCGCAAAAGCACCGCCACAGATGAACAAAATGTTCGTTGTGTCGACTTGCAGGAACTCCTGCTGCGGATGCTTACGCCCGCCTTGGGGTGGCACAGAAGCAACCGTGCCTTCCATTAGCTTCAGCAGCGCCTGCTGAACGCCCTCACCCGACACGTCGCGGGTAATCGAGGGATTTTCCGATTTACGCGTGATTTTATCTACTTCGTCGATGTAGACGATACCGCGCTGCGCACGCTCGACGTTATACTCGGAGGCTTGCAGCAGTTTGAGAATGATGTTCTCCACATCCTCGCCCACATACCCCGCCTCGGTCAGCGTGGTCGCATCGGCCATCGTAAACGGCACATCCAGAATGCGGGCCAGCGTCTGCGCCAGCAAGGTTTTACCACAGCCTGTAGGGCCCATCAGCAAAATGTTGGATTTCGCCAGTTCAATGTCCCCGCCCTTCTGGGCGTGGTTAAGGCGTTTATAGTGGTTGTGCACCGCGACGGACAGCACCCGCTTGGCCATCGCCTGCCCGATGACATAATCATCAAGGACTTCGCAAATATCTTTGGGCGTCGGCACGCCATCCGTGGCTTTCAGACCCGACGCCTTGGTCTCTTCACGAATAATATCCATGCAGAGTTCGACACATTCGTCACAAATGAAAACGGTCGGTCCCGCAATCAGCTTGCGCACCTCATGCTGGCTTTTGCCGCAAAAGCTACAATAGAGGGTGTTTTTGCTATCGCCAGTGGTTGAATTGGCCATCTGAGCCCTTTCAGGTCTGATACTTTGGTCTGCCTCCTGAAATACAGGCGACACGAATAATTGGTCACAAGCCTAGGTTACGCTCTGCGGCCGTGCAATCGCAAAAACCGCAGAGTGCGTCGTTGTGGCTTACTTGCCCTTCTTGGGCTTCGGCGCGTCCGCGTCGTCTTCTTTACCGCGGTTCTCGACGATCTCGTCGATATGGCCCCAGTCCTTAGCCTCTTGTGGCGTCATCCAGCTGTCGCGGTCCATCGCTTTTTGCACCGTCTCATAGTCCTGACCCGAATGCTTGACGTAAAGCTGGTACATCCGCTCGCGCGTCTGCTCGATGTGGCGCGCGGAAATCAGAATGTCAGAGGCCATACCCCGCGCCCCGCCAGAGGGCTGGTGCACCATCACTTCGGAATTGGGCAGAGCAAAGCGCATGCCCTTCTCACCACCCACAGCGATCACGGAGCCCATGGAGGCCGCCATGCCACAGATCAGTGTAGAGACCTTGGGGCGGATGTACTGCATCGTGTCATAGATCGACAGACCAGCAGAGACCTCACCACCGGGCGAGTTGATGTACATGCTGATTTCCTTGGAGGGATTCTCGGATTCGAGGTGCAGCAACTGGGCGACGACCAGATGGCTCATGCCCGAATGGATAGGGCCGTTGATAAACACGATCCGCTCCTTCAACAGGCGCGAGAAAATGTCGTAGGCGCGCTCGCCGCGCGCTGTCTGCTCCACTACCATGGGAACGAGGTTCATGTATGTCTCGACGGGATCTTGCATAGGGTCTGCCTTCAATGGGGTTGCGCGGGACCATACCCGAACAAGCGTTACCACAAGATTAGTCCTCTGGTCGGGGAGCTTCAAGGGGGGCAAAGCCCGTTTGCGCACTCCCTTGCATCGGCACCCTGCCGCCCTATCTCGCCTGCCATGATACAAGACCCGTCCCCTTTCCCGCCCAGCGCCGACACAGCCTATGAACGGCTCACCGAATTCACGCCAAATGCTGGTGCCAATTATGCGCAAAAGCGCAATTTTGATTTCGGCGCAGGCGCACACGCGCATGTCTCAACCCTGTCGCCCTATGTGCGGATGAAGGTACTAGACGAGGCAGACATCTGCCGCGCTGTGCTGGCGCAGATGGATGCGCGCGATGCCGATAAGTTTATCGCAGAGGTCTGGTGGCGCACCTATTGGAAAGGCTGGATGGAGCAACGGCCTGCCGTTTGGGCGCAGTATCGCGATGATCTGACGCGGCTACACAATGAGGTCCAGACCCAAGGTGCATTGCGCGCCCGCTGGGAGGCCGCCTGTCTGGGCGAGACGGGGATCAAACCGTTTGACCATTGGGCGCGGGAGCTGGCGCAGACGGGATATCTGCACAATCACGCGCGCATGTGGTTCGCCTCGATCTGGATTTTCACGCTGGGGCTGCCGTGGCAGCTGGGGGCTGATTTCTTCCTGCGCCACCTGCTGGACGGCGATGCGGCGGTCAATACGCTCAGTTGGCGCTGGGTCGCGGGGATACAGACGCAGGGCAAGTCCTATCTCGCGGATCCGTCCAACATTGCCAAATTCACCGACGGGCGGTTTGTGGGTGTGCAGGGGCTGGCCGAAACGGCATCCCCTGTCAGCGCCCCACCCTCGCCAGAGCGACAGAGGGTCCCCGATCTCGCGTCCTACAGCGGCGCACCAGCGGACCGCGTGGGGCTGCTTCTGCACTCTGATGATTTGGGCGCGCCATTTCTGGAGACACTAGACATTGACCCTGCCCGCGTTGCCTACATCGATGGAACAGCCATACAAACCCCATGGCTAATGGCAGACCAAGTGATTGATTTTAGGCACGCTTTAGCAGCGGACATCTGGCCTGACGCAGATATGCTGAGCACCGCCAAGGATGTGAGCGCTTGGGCGCAAGAGCACAGCCTTGACCAGATCGTCACGCCCCACGCGCCCGTGGGGCCTGTGCAGTCGCTGTTAAAAACGCTGCGCAAGGCAGGTGGCGCGCCCATCACCGAAATGCGCCGCGAGATTGACACCACCGCATGGCCGCTGGCCACGGCGGGGTTCTTCAAATTCCGCAAACACATCCCCGACCTGCTGGACCAATTCGCGCGCTGACACAAAACTTTAACGCACCCGTCACAAAACCGTGACGCAGCCCTGCGAGCCTGTCAGTGTTGATCCCAACCCGCAGGAGAGCTGCCATGAACCGCAAAGATATTCTCAACGATCCGAGCATCGGCAACAAAGCCGAAGCATATGAAGCATTCGACGACATCCCGACCAATCCCAACTTGAGCCGCATCATCGGTGAAGTCGTCGCCGCACGCTATTCGCGCCGCGACCTGTTCAAAGGCGCGCTGGCCGTGACCACCACCACCGCGCTCTTTGGCACATCTGCCATGGTTGCGCCCAAAGGGGCCGCTGCAGCGGCGACTTCACGCTATAATTTTTCAGAGCTGGAATGGGGCAATGACGAGATGCACCATGTGGCCGAAGGCTATGACGCGGATATCCTGCTGCGCTGGGGTGATCCGATCACAGCAGATGCGCCCGACTTTGATGTGATGAACCAGACGGCTGAGGCCCAGCTACAGCAGTTCGGCTATAACAAGGACTACGTCGGCTTCACCGCGCTCAATGACGCAGGCACACGCGGGTTGCTCTGTGTGAATCATGAATACACTAACGAGGAGGTCATGTTCCCCGCCTTGGGCCGTCAGGACCGCGACGGGTTCAAGGGCATGACACCCGAGTTGATCGACATCGAGATGGCGGCCCATGGCGGCACGGTCGTCGAGATCGAGAAAGAGACCACGGGCCAGTGGCGCGTCGAGCGAGCTGGAAAATACAACCGCCGGATCACACCGCTTAACACTGCGATGACCATCGACGGACCCGCCGCGGGGCATCCTCGGATGCAAACCAACGCCGACCCCGAAGGGATGACCGTCATCGGCACGCTCAACAATTGCGCGGGCGGGATGACGCCTTGGGGCACGTACCTTATGGCCGAGGAGAACTTCCACGGCTATTTCTGGAGCGACACTCTGGACGCGGACGGCAGACCCGATCTGAGCGCCCAGCCCGAAGCGCGCCAGATGAAGCGCTATGGCGTGCCGGGGCGGTGGTACAACTGGGGCACGCGGCACGACCGCTTTAACATCGACAAAGAGCCAAACGAATCCAATCGCTTTGGCTGGATCGTTGAAGTGGATCCGCGTGATCCCGAGGCGATGCCTGTCAAGCATACCGCCCTTGGCCGTTTCCGCCATGAAAGGGCCGAGACGACGCTGGCCGCTGATGGGCGTCTGGTGATCTACTCGGGCGACGACAACCGCTTTGACTACCAGTATAAATATGTTTCGCGCGGTGTGGTGAGCGCGGATAAGGCGGCCAATTCCAAATTGCTCAGCGATGGCACGCTTTATGTGGCGCGGTTTGACGAAGATGGCACCGTGTCGTGGTTGCCGCTGATCCATGGTCAAGGGCCGCTGACGGCCGAGAACGGCTTTAACGATCAAGGCGATGTGATGATCGACACGCGGCTGGCCGCCGATCTGCTGGGAGCCACGCCGATGGACCGCCCCGAGGATGCACAACCGCGCGGAGATGGCCCGGTCTATCTGATGCTCACCAACAACTCCAAGCGCAAGCTCGATCAGGTCGATGCCGCCAACCCCCGCCCCGAGAGCTCCTTTGGCCATATCATCGAGGTCAAGGAGGCAGGCGGGGATCACGGCGCGACCACAGGGACATGGTCGATCCTTGTGCAATGCGGTGACCCTTCGGTGGCTGAAGTGGGCGCTGTCTGGAACCCCAAGACGTCCCAGAACGGCTGGTTCGGCGCGCCCGACAATGCTGCCATTGACGCGGACGGGGGGCTTTGGATTTCTACCGATCAGGGACGCAACTGGGGTAAGACGGGCAAATCCGACGGGCTTTATGCCCTCGAGACCGAGGGCGATACGCGCGGCACCTCCAAGCTCTTCTTCCGCTGCCCTGTCGGCGGGGAGATGTGCGGGCCGTATTTTACGGATGATCAGGAGACGCTGTTCCTCGCCGTGCAGCACCCGGGTACGGATGGGACAAAAGACCTCGCAGGGTTCGAGCGCGACAGCACGTTTGAGGACCCCGCCACGCTCTGGCCCGACTTTGACCCCGCCATGCCGCCGCGCCCTGCCGTTGTGGTCGTGACGAAGCAAGGCGGCGGTAAAATCGCCGTCTAGGGCGCAAAATCCAAAACGGCCCCGCAACACGCGTGCGGAGCCGTTCTTTATCTGTAGTGTTTCAAGTGGATAAACGCCTCAGCGTCCCTCAAAGCAATCCACCATCGCAGTCGCAAAAGCCCGCATGAAAGTGGCATAGGACGCTTCCCCATCCCCCAGCGGGTCCAGCACGGCGACACGAACCTCCTGCCCCTCTGTCGCAGTCCGCAAGAAGCGCTCGTTTTCCTGCGGAGCGGTGAAAGCGCAGGTAACGGGGTTCGCCGCGAGATGTTCACGCAGGGCCTGAACCCGTGCAGGACCAGGGGTGGCGCCGTCGCCTGCGATCACGAACGCCTCCGCCTCGACGCCAAATGTCTGCTCAAAATAGTGGAACGCGTCGTGCAGCACCAAAAAGGGCGTATCGCGGTAGGGCGTCAACATGGCTGTCAGATCCGCCTCCAGCGTCTGAAGCTCCGCATTCAGCTTCTCCCAATTGGCCGTGTAGGTCTGGGCATTGGCGGGATCAATCTCTCCCAATTTCTTAGAGACGACCCCAGCCCAGAGCACCGCGTTGGAGGGCGAAAGCCAGCCGTGCGGGTCTACATCGCCATGATGCGCATGACCGTGGCCTGCGTGGTCGTCATGGCCCTCTTCCTTGTGCTCTTTGTCGTGGTCATGGTCCGCGTGATCATCATGACCCTCTTCTTTATGGGCGGCGTCATGGTCGTGGCCTTCGTGCTCGTCGTGACCCTCGTCGTTATGCTCTTTGTCATGGTCATGCTCGGCATGGTCATCGTCATGGGACGCTTCCAGCATTTCCGCTTCGCGCATGGGCAGCTCTTTGGACCCGCCCAGCGCCATGAGCATCAGATGCTCCGCGTCAGATGCCAGCGTTTCCAGCGGCTCTTCGAGCCAGTGCGTGAGCGCAGGACCGACCCACACCACCAGATCAGCATTACTGAGCGCGCGCGCCTCGGAGGGGCGCATGGCATAACCGTGGGGCGAGGCCTCTGCCGGGATGATTTGCGAAGGCGTGGCGACCCCCTCCGTGATCTGGGCCACCAGACTACGGATCGGGGCAATGTCGACCACCACATTGGGAGGCTCTTGTGCAAAAGCGGGGGTGGCAACTATACAAAGGGCAGCAAGGGTGCGGCGCATGGCAGGCTCCTGTCAAAGAAAAACTGCGGCCTTGCTAAATGGAATGTTATAACATATCAATACCTGACTTCAAATGAGGGTCCCGTTCCTGATGCCCGACACCATAGGCTTTCAATGTGCCGACCATAGCACGTGCAAAACCACCATGCTGGCGCAGGCCGAGGCCCATTGTGCCGCACTTGGGCTGCGCCTTACCTCAGTACGGCGGCGCGCGCTGGAGATCCTGCTGGCCGAGCACCGCGCCTTGGGCGCTTATGATGTGCTGACGCATTTAGCCGACGCTGGCATGGGCAGCCAGCCCCCTGTCGCCTACCGCGCGCTTGATTTTCTGGTCAAAGCGGGGCTCGCCCATAAGATCGAAGCGCTTAACGCCTATACCGCCTGTATGCATCCCGGTCAGGATCACACGCCTGCCTTCCTTATTTGCCGCGATTGCCAGACCGTGGCAGAGACGGACACCACCCCTGCCAACGGACGCTTGGGCGATGCCGCGCGTGCAGCAGGCTTTGTCATTGAACATACGGTGATCGAGGCTACGGGACTTTGCCCTGCCTGCACGGAGCAGATGGCATGACAGCACTGATCGAGACCGAGAACCTGCATCTTGCGTACGGTGGCAACACGGTGTTGCGCGATGTCAGCTTGCAAATCACGCGCGGCGAAATTGTTACCATCGTCGGCCCCAACGGGTCGGGCAAGTCTTCCCTGCTGCGCGCGTTGATCGGGGCGATCCGTCCTGTCAGCGGACGTATCAGACGCGCCCAAGGGCTGCGCATCGGCTATGTGCCGCAATCGCTGAGCATCGACAGCACCCTGCCCCTCACTGTGGCGCGCTTTCTTAACCTGCCAAAGCGGGTCAGCACGCAAAATGCGCTCGCTGCTCTTGAGAGCGCGGGTGTGCCAGAGCTGGCGCAACGGCAATTGGGTGCCCTCTCGGGCGGTCAGTTCCAGCGGGTGTTGCTGGCCCGTGCGTTGCTGCAATCGCCCGATATCCTGATCCTCGACGAGGCGACCCAAGGTCTAGATCAGCCAGGTGCCGCACGCTTCTACCAACAGATCGAGAGCGTGCGTCAAACCATTGGCTGTGCTGTACTGATGGTGAGCCATGATTTGCACGTTGTTATGGCAGCCTCTGACCGCGTGCTGTGTCTAAACGGGCATCTTTGCTGTGAAGGAACGCCACAGGTGGTGGCGGATGCGCCAGAATACCGCGCCCTGTTCGGCACAGGCACCCAAGGGGCGCTGGCGCTCTACCGGCATCATCACGATCATGACCATCACGACGGATGCGACCATGAGCACGGCGATGCCCCTGCTGAAAAAGAGAGCGCGTAGACATGGATGACTTTATCATGCGCGCAGCCCTTGCAGGGCTTGGCGTAGCACTGGCCGCCGCGCCCTTGGGCTGTTTTGTCGTCTGGCGGCGCATGGCCTATTTTGGCGATGCCACCAGCCATGCGGCCATCCTCGGGGTCGCACTGGCGCTGGCGACTGAAGTGCCCGTCTTTGCAGGTGTGCTGGCCGTGGCGCTGGCCATGGCGCTGCTCATCACGGGTCTGTCGGAGCGTCAGGTCAGTTCGGACACGCTGCTGGGCGTGCTGGCCCATTCGTCGTTGGCGTTGGGGCTGGTGGCTGTCTCGCTCATTGACAGCATCCGTGTGGACCTTGAGGGCTATCTCTTTGGTGAAATCCTTGCTGTGACCAGCACCGATCTGGTGGTGATTTGGTGCGGCGCTGCTTGTGTGGCGGCCCTGCTGATGTGGCGCTGGCATGCGCTTCTCACGGCGACGCTTTCGCCCGATCTGGCCACTGCCAGCGGGATCTCACCGCGCCGAGAACAGCTTTTCCTGACGCTGGCACTGGCGGTTACGGTCGCTGTGGCGATCAAAGTGGTGGGCGCGCTGCTTATCGCGGCAATGCTGATCATCCCCGCCGCAACCGCACGCCCTTTTGCCCGCACGCCCGAAGCCATGGCCGCCTATGCCGTGGCCGCAGGCAGCATCGCTGCACTGAGCGGGCTGGCGGGCGCCTTTGCCCTTGATACCCCCGCAGGGCCAAGCATTGTTGCCATGGGCGCTGCCCTTTTCGCCCTAAGTGCGGCCATCAGTCCGCTCTTGCGCAGCCGCAGTTAGCACTGGACGGCCCTTCGTGTTTCGTTAACCTGTGCGGCAAACGGGAGGGCGTATGAAAACGCAAGTTGTCATCATCGGCGGGGGACCATCGGGCCTTTTGTTGGGCCAGCTTTTGCACACCGCAGGGATCGAGGCAGTGGTACTGGAACGCAAGGACCGCGACTATGTCCTTGGCCGTATCCGCGCAGGCGTGCTGGAACGTGGCACGGTTGATCTTTTACGTCAGGCGGGCGTAGACGGGCGGCTGCGCAAGGAAGGTCTAGTGCATGACGGCACAATGATCAGCGTTGACGACGAGATGTGGCGGCTCAACTTTACGAAGACCACAGGCCATCCTGTTGTGGTCTACGGCCAGACCGAAGTCACCCGCGACCTCTATGATGCGCGCGAGACATGCGGCGCACGCACGATCTTCAACGCCGAAGATGTGTTGATTGAGAACGTCGAGAGCGCCACGCCCAGCGTGAGCTACACCGTGGACGGCACGCGCCATACTATTACCTGTGACTATGTCGCGGGGTGCGACGGGTTTCACGGGGTCAGCCGCCAGACGATCCCCGAGGGCAAAAGGCGCGAGTACGAAAAGGTCTATCCCTTTGGCTGGCTTGGTATCCTGTCGGAAACGCCGCCCGTGCACCATGATCTGATCTATGCCAGCTCTGCGCGCGGTTTTGCGCTCTGCTCCATGCGCAATGCGAACCTCAGCCGCTATTACATCCAATGCTCAATGGAGGATGATGTGGCCAATTGGTCGGATGAGGCGTTTTGGGGCGAGCTAAAGCGCCGCCTGCCCCCCGATGTGGCCGCAGGTCTGGTCACGGGTCCGTCGATCGAGAAATCCATCACCCCGCTGCGCTCTTTCGTGTGCGAGCCGATGCGCTGGGGGCAGTTGTTCCTATGTGGCGATGCAGCACACATCGTGCCACCTACGGGGGCAAAGGGGCTCAATACTGCTGCCTCCGATGTGCACTACCTCTTCCAAGGGCTGAAGGCGTTCTATCAGGACGGTGACGCGGAGGGGTTGGATCAATACTCCGCCCGCGCCCTTGCTCGTGTCTGGAAAGCCGAGCGGTTTAGCTGGTGGTTTACCTCGCTCATGCACCGCTTTCCCGAGCAAAGCGCATTTGAGCTCAAGATGCAGCGCGCCGAGTTGGACTATCTGCGCAGCAGCGAGAGCGCGCAGGCCGCCATGGCCGAAAACTATGTAGGATTACCGTACTGATGTCCGATCTACCAAAACTTGGCGGCTATGCCGCGCGGAGCCGCGAGAACCATCCTGTGGCCCTGCACTCGCCCTACCGCACCTCGGTCAAACGCAGCCCAAGCTATGCGCCGATTTCCTTCCCGACCACCCCCAGTGAAGAGCATGGGCCGACCTTCGGGCACAGCGGTCTGGGACCGCTGGACAACGATCTGTTGCAAAACTTCGGGCTTGCGGGCGAGACAGCAATCGGCCCGCGCATCATCGTGCACGGGCGGGTGCGCGACGAATTCGGACGCCCCGTCGCAGGCGCGCTGCTGGAAGTGTGGCAAGCCAACGCAGGCGGGCGGTACCGCCATGCGCGTGAAGGCTATATCGCGCCCCTTGATCCCAATTTCGGTGGATGCGGGCGGGTGATTACTGGGGCGGATGGCTCTTACGAGTTCCGCACCGTGATGCCTGGCCCCTACCCTTGGCCCAATGGTCCCAATGACTGGCGCCCCGCGCATATTCACTTTTCCGTCTTCGGTGCAGGCTTTGCCCAGCGGCTCATTACACAGATGTATTTCGAGGGCGATCCGCTCATCCCGCTGTGCCCCATCGTGCGCACGATCCATGATGCGGGTGCTGTGGAGCGGCTCATCGCGCCGCTGGATATGGCGCGCACGGTGCCAATGGACGCGCGGGCCTACCGCTTTGACATCACCCTGCGCGGGCGGCGTCAGACGATGTTTGAAAACAGACCAGAGGGCATGTGATGAGCGATCACCCAGAAAGCGCCAGCCAGACCGCAGGACCCTATGTCCATATCGGCTGCACCCCGAATTTTGCAGGGATTGAGGGCGTCTATCCAGAAGACCTTGGCCAGCGGATGATTTCCGAGGGTGCCAGAGGTGAGCCGATCACCCTCACAGGGGTGATCTATGACGGCGATGGTACGCCCATGCGCGATGCGATGATCGAGGCATGGCAGCCCGATGCGGCGGGGCTGTTTTCAAGTCAGGATGGTGCGGATCCTGCGGTGTCGGGCTTTGGCCGCTGTCCCTGTGATGCCCAAACGGGCGAATACCGTTTCGAGACGGTCAAGCCTGGGCGCGTGGCCTTTGCCGACGGGCGCTTGCAAGCCGCGCATATCACCCTGTGGATCGTCGCGCGCGGCATTAATCTAGGCCTGCACACCCGCGCTTATTTTGCCGATGATGCAGCGCTGGACAGCGACCCCGTGCTGGCGCGGATCGAACATAAATCACGGATCCCAACGATCTTGGCCCAGCCCAACGGCAAAGGTATCTACGAAATGGACATCCGTATTCAGGGAGATCATGAGACGATCTTTTTCGATGTCTAGTGAAACAACACACAGCTAAGGTAATGTCTCAACATTATGGGCTTTGTTGCACAAATCGGGCGGAGGGCGTGCTACCCCTTTCCCCTGATGGATTTAGCCTACTGGCTCAGTGACGGGTATGCCAAGAGCAGTGTAGCGGTTGAGGACGGCGATACGGACCTGGATC
>CBFHZX010000024.1:0-327 GCA_965660425.1 Sulfitobacter sp.
CAACGTATCTCAAGGCGCATCGCACGGCCTCCAGTCTGAGACTTAAAAAGGGGGGCGTGGACGCCTGATCGGGCTGACCAAAGGGGGAATGAATACCAAATTACACGCCGTTACAGATACCAGCGGCCGTCCAGTCCGCCTGTTCATCACCGCAGGGCAGGTAAGCGATTATACTGGCGCTGCGGCTTTGATGAACAGCCTACCTGAGGCCGAATGGCTTCTCGCTGATCGAGGGTATGACGCTGATTGGTTCCGCGAAACCCTTGTAGACAAGGGCACCAAGCCCTGCGTCCCAGGGCGCAAATCGCGCAAGAAAACCGTCAAGTA
>CBFHZX010000024.1:337-42076 GCA_965660425.1 Sulfitobacter sp.
ATACAAACGACGCAACCGCATCGAAAGGATGTTCGGCAGGCTCAGAGACTGGCGACGTGTCTCAACCCGTTATGACCGCTGCCCGAAGGTTTTCCTGTCAGCAATCGCTCTCGCCGCGACCGTTATATTCTGGTTATGAGTCCTGACCCTATGCCGATGCGAAGATCAAATATGATCAGGTGGTGACGGGCACGGAGTTGGAGCGGGCGCAGGAATATTCCGATGAGCTCAAGGAGTTGGCAACATTGCGTCAGAACCTCAAGGCCAGCACGGACCAGCTGGACCGCACGCAGCTGCGCAGCCCGATGCGGGGGATTGTGAACAACCTGTCCGTCACGACGATCGGTGGCGTTGTACGCCCCCGTAAGGAGATTTTGCAGATCATCCCATTGGATGAAGAACTGTTCGTCGAGGCGCGGGTGAAGCCCGAAGATATCGCAGGCGTGCGCCCCGGTCAGGAGGCGACGGTTAAGCTGTCGGCTTATGATTACACGATTTACGGCACGCTCAAGGGCGAGGTGAAGCGCATCTCGGCCGATACGTTCAAGGACGAGCGCGCGCGCGATCCTGATGGTGATCCGCATTATAAAGTCGTGCTGGCCGTGGATACAGAGAACCTGACCGAACGGCAGGCCGCATTGCAGATCAGACCCGGCATGCAGGCCAGCGTGGAATTGCACACGTGTGCCAAGACGGTGCTGCAATATCTGCTCAAGCCTTTGTACAAGTCCAAGCAAGCGCTGCGCGAGCCATAGGTCGTCTGCCCGCTTCGCTTGTCCCAAGCATCGCCCGCCCGCCGACCCGCTTATGTATCGGTGTCGAGCCAGATGGTGACGGGGCCGTCGTTGGTCAGCGCCACGGACATATCTGCGCCGAACTCCCCCGTTTGCACAGGGGTGTCCAGCGCGTTTAGCGCTTTCACGAAATGCAAATAGAGCGATTTGGCTTTATCGGGTTTGGCGGCGTAGGAGAAGCCCGGCCTTGTGCCGCGACGGGTGTCGGCGGCCAATGTGAACTGGCTCACGACCAAGGCGCTGCCACCTGTCTGCGCAAGGCTCAGGTTCATTTTGCTTGCCTCGTCTTTGAAGAGCCGCAGTTTTGATATTTTGAGGGCCAGCGCATCGGCGGTTGCCTCGGTGTCCTCGGGCATGGCGCAGACAAGGATGAGCAGGCCTGCGCCGATCTCGCCGATGACAGCGCCTTCAACCGTGACGCTGGCGTCTGTGACGCGTTGCAGGAGTGCTCTCATGTGTCGTGCCAGCCTATGATATCGTTGGTATCCGCGCGGGTTGTGCGGAAGCTGTTGGCGGGTGCGTCCGTATCAGCATAGCCCATTGAGATGGCGCAGAGGATCAGGCGATCGTCTGCGATGTTGAGCTGTTCTTTGAGCAGGGGGGCGTAGGCCGCGATGGCAGCTTGGGGGATGGTGGCCACGCCGAGGGCTGTAGCGGCCAGTGTGAAGGCGGTGACAAAGCCGCCCGTGTCCATTGCGCCGTAGGGGCCGAGTTCCGCCGGTGAATGGATGATCGCCACATGGGGCGCGTCGAAGAAGGCGTAGTTGCGCATCATTTGCTGCGCACGGCCTGCGCGGTTGGATTTCTCGATGCCCACCGCGTCATATAGCTGGAAACCGCAAGTGCGGCGGCGTTCGGCGTAGTTGCCTGTGTACTTTGAGGGCCAAGGCAGATCAGGAGTGGGGGGCGTGCCAGCCAGCGTTGTCGCGGTGAGTTTGTCGCGCAAACGGTCCGTGGCAGCACCGCGAGTGATCTCCACCTGCCACGGCTGGGCGTTGCACCATGAGGGGACGTGGCGTGCGGCATCAACGATGCGGGTGAGGTCTGTGTCTGGCACGGGATCAGGGCGGAAGGCGCGGCAGGAATAGCGCGCCTCAAGGACTTGGGTAAGGGTGTCAATGGCGGTCATATGGCCTGTGTCCTATCTGTTTTGCGCATAGAGAAAGCCGATAGCCCCTGCAATGAGCAGCCCAGCGATGATGGCGAATGTGATCTTGATCGCAGAGTAGGGGCGCTCCCCCTGTACGCGGCTTGTGCGGCCATTCACGACAAAGCGATAGCTTTTGCCGCGGTATTTATAAGCGGCGAGCCAGACAGGCAGCAGGATATGTTTGAAGGTCATATCGCTGAGGTCCACATCCATGGAATGGATGCGCTGGCGGTCACCGCCGATGTCGAATTTGATGTCGCGGCGGATCATCGCGTCCATGCGCAGGCGGGCCTCGGTGAAGCCCTCATCCAGCGGCACGGAGTAGCCTTCGGCACGAAACCCCGCGAGGTATTCGGGGGCGTAGGGTTCAAGTGCGGCCAAATCCTACGGCTCCAGCGCGTCGGTGAAGCGTTTGGGCAGGGAGCGCGAGCCGAGGACAAGAATATCATCGAAGAACCGTGCCACACGGCCAGAGGTGCTACGCCAGCGGGTTTTGGCGACACGCACGGTCTGGCGTTTGCCATCGCGCATCACCGTGCGGCTCTCGTAGTATATCGTGCCGCGCTCGCCCGTGTAGCGCGTGTCGGATTGCGCGTCATAGGTCCAGTAGGGGACATAGATGCCGTCCATCTGGCGGCCCTTGCGGGCGTAGGCTTGCAGCCCGTTTGGCGCAAACCACAAGCTGCCGAGCCAGTCTTTCATCGCGTCGCGCACGACCTCTTCGGCCAGCGCGAAGGGCAGGACGGCGCGGGGTTTGATGTGGCGGTGCGTGCCTGTGTCGACCACAACGGGCGTCGCGCAGAAGGGGCATTCCTTCGCCTGATCAGTGTCGCCGAATTCAACTTGGGCGCGCAATTGGGGCATTGGCTGACGCGGGTCTCCTCCATCTCGGCCCTATCGAGGGTTTGGGAAATACCGCGCGCAAGGTCCAGCTCTGCGATAGCGCGGGATTGGGTCCAGACGGTGCCTATGGGTTCCGCATGGCCGCAATGGTCGCATTTGAGATCGCTGCTGGCGGGATCAAAGCGCAGGTCGCTGCCGCAGGTATCGCAGGGAAAGCGGTGCTCTTGCAGGACGGAGGCGGGGGTGGTGTCAGGCAAGGGGCGGACCTTTGTTTGGCGTGTTGGGCGGAGTTTCAGCCCTGCGGCGGACAGGGTCAAGAGGCGCTTACAAAAAGCGGTGCAGCGCTTTGGGGGCCATGATGCGCAGGGCGTTGTCACGCAGTTTGACGTGGCGCCAGATGTGGTAGGCCGCGTGACCCGCGATGACCACGCCCAGCAGATAGAACTGGTAGATGTGCAGCGTGCCAATGATTTGGTTTGCCTTGGTCCAGCCCATGGGTGGTGCGATGGGCAGCCAAAGCCCCGCCTTGAGTTGGACATAGCTTGTCAGTCCCAGCAAAAAACCACCAAGTGCCACCAGAAACAGGCCCCAAATGATCGTGATGTGCAGCGGGCGGTGGACGCGGCGCGCCCAGCCTTGCAGCTTGGGGCCAGGGCGCGAGGCAAGGCCGCGGCGCATCAGGTCCGCCGTCCACGCCAGACAGATCGACACAAAAACCAGCGCCAGATTGGAGTGGATCGCAAACCAAGGCGTGCCCCACGGCACCACCACATCGGGCGTGACGATCATGAACCACACGAACAGCGGGATCATGATGCCGTGGGTCCATTTCAGGACCGTGCGGCGGTGGGGTTTATAGCGGGCACGGCGATTCATGACCCATGAGTTGGGTCATTGCCCGTGTTTTTCAAGGCGGTATCAGCCCGCTGGCGGTGGGGGCGGAAGCACTGTGAAAAGCTGTGCCAGTTCCATCACATCCTCGGCGCGCTTCCTGCCATCTTGGCCTGCGGTCCAAACGAATGTGTCGCGTCCAAGGGTGCCGTCACTGGCCATGCGGCCCATTTTGGCTTTGGAATAAGGGCCTTTCGTCTCGCCAGCTTCGGCGATGTGCCACACATGCTCGACGGGCGGTGGCGGGGGTGCGATGGCGGCGGTGCGTGCGCCCCATGGGCCAGCCTGTGCTGCTTGTGCCCCGATTTGCATACCGAGGCCTGCACCAAGACCTGCTTGGATCGCGGCGGCGCCTGCGCCTTCCTGACCCAGACCTGTGGCGGCTTGGTATTGCATGTATTCGTTGAGATTGCCGATCATGCCCATCGATGAGTGTTTGTCGAGCACCTCCTCGACGGCGGGGGGCAGGGCGATATTCTCGACGTAAAGCTCAGGCAGGGCGAGGCCGTATTCAGCCAGCTGTGCTGCAATCTCTCCGCCGATGAGTTTGCCCAATTCGCGGCTGTTGGCGGCCATGTCGAGCACAGGGATTTGCGCGCGCGCGATGGTGCGAGAGAATTCCTGCACGATGATGTTGCGTATCTGGTAGCTGATCTCGTCCATGGTGAACTCGCCGTCGGTGCCCACGATCTCGCGCACAAAGAGCGCAGGATCGACCACGCGGACGGAGTAGGTGCCAAAGGCGCGCAGGCGCACGGGGCCGAATTCGGGATCGCGCACGATCACAGGGTTCTTGGTCCCCCATTTGAGGTTGTTGAACCGCGTGGTGTTGACGAAATAAATCTCAGATTTGAACGGCGATTTGAACCCGTGGTCCCAATGCTGGAGCGTGGTGAGGATCGGCATGTTGTTCGTCTCGAGCATATAAAGCCCAGGCGTGAACACATCAGCCAGCTGTCCCTCATGGATGAATACGGCCGACTGACCTTCGCGCACGGTGAGCTTGGCGCCATATTTGATTTCGTGGGCCTCACGCTCGAACCGCCAGACGAGAGTGTCGCGGGTGTCGTCGGTCCATTCGATGACGTCGATGAATTTACCTGAGAGAAAGCCGAAAATGCTAATGTGGGTTTTCCTTGGGTAATGGTGTTGCGGCAGGGTAGGCGGTGCTGCGTTTCGTATCAAGAGGGGGGCTAGACTGGCCCGCCGCCAGCAAGCTCCGCCGCAATAGTGCGGATTGTTGGGCGGGCTTGTGTCGCGGTCATGCCCACGCGCAGACGCTGGTCATAGAGCATCTTGAGCAAAAGCTCGTCATGGCGGGTGAGCAGGGCGAACTCATCGTCGTCGTTGAAGATCGAGGGGCGCGCGGTTGGGCTGTCGTTGGCAAGGCCCATGCCTTGGGCCAGTTCCTCATGGATGCACGACAGGCGCAGCAGGGAGGGGTTTTCAGCGCGGATCACGGCCAGTGCGGTGGTATACGTGTTGACGCCTGATCCTCCTGCATAGGCGGCGACCGCGCAATAGGTATCGCTGCGCAGGTTATTGAGCGGCCCAAGGCTGGAGGCTGTGATACCAGGCAAGCGGGCGGCGGCCTGTGCCAGCGCGTCGGCACGGTCATCCTCGCTTGCGATGATCACGATGAAATTGGCGCGTTTCCGCATGCTAACGGGGTGGCCCGTGACGCGGGCCAGACGGGCGGCATAGCTGCGGATATTCGCCGCATCGCTGCTGCGTTGCGACGGCGGCACGCCTGCGCCGAATATCACGTCTATGCGCACGGGGGCCGCCCAGCGGCGCAGCGGGCTGGGGCCTCCACCGCCCGAAAAGGCAGCGTCATATTCGTTAAACAGGGCGACCTGTTCGAAATTGCGCGCCAGCATCGTATCGGTGAAAGGCGTATCCGCCCCGCCGCCATCACGGCGCAACAAACTTTGGCTCAGCTGCCCGTTTTGCACCTGATTGAGGTAGCTGCGCAATTGGGCACTGGCTTGCGAGGTGGGCTGTGCCACTTGTGGCGGTGCGGGCGCGGGGGCGGGCGTATCGGGGCGCGCCTGCAGCGTGGCTACAGGGTCAACAGGGCCTATGCCTTGGGTGCAGGCGGCAAGGCCTAAGGCGAAGAGCCCCGCGCTCATGCTTTTTACGATGCGCCGCGCTTTCATGCTCAGCTTGGGACCGCGCCGCCAGCAGTCTCGCCCAAGCCTGTTTTCTTGGCCTTGGCGGCTGCGAGTGTATCGCGCAGTTTGGCCTCCATCTCCTTGAGATCATTCTCGGCGGCGGCGCGCTTGGCCTTGCCTGCGTCCGCGATCTGCAGGCTTTCTTCGATGGTGCCGATAAGGTCCGCGTTGGCGGCTTTGACGGCTTCGATGTCGAAGACCCTGCACTCCATCTCCTCGCGGATCACCTTGTTGCTCTCGCGCAGGTTCTTGGCGTTGGAGGTGAGTAGCTCATTGGTCAGGTCATTGGCCTCGCGCACGGCTTTTGCCGCCTCGAAGCTGCGCTGGATCGTGACCGCTTGGGCAAGCTGCGTCTCCCACAGGGGCACGGTGTTGACGAGGGTGGAGTTGATCTTGGTCACCAGCGATTTGTCGTTCTCCTGCACCAGACGGATGGAGGGGAGCGATTGCATGGTCACTTGGCGTGTGAGTTTGAGATCATGCACGCGGCGCTCCAGATCATCGCGGGCAGCGCGCAGATCACGGAGTTCTTGGGCAACCATGACTTGATCATTCTCGGGCGCGGCGTTCACCTTGGCCTCTTTGGCGGGGATGACTGTCGCGTCCAGCTCGGCAATCTTGGCCTTGCCTGCGGCGATATAAAGCGCCAGCTCGTCGTAGAATTGCAATGTCTTCTCATAGAGCATGTCGAGGGATTTGATGTCCTTCAGCAGCGTGTGCTCATGGGACAGCAGATTGTCGGTGATCTTGTCGATTTGGCCTTGAACCTTCTCGAATTTCGCGGTGAACTTGGCGAAAGGAGCCGCGCGGCCGATGAGTTTCTCCCACCAGCTGCGGTCGCGGCGCACGTCCAGCTCAGAGACGGAAAAACCGCGGATGGTGGTGACGATGCCGCGCAGGCTATCACCTGCGGGGCCGACATCCTTGTTACGCACGTCTTGCAACATCGCTTGGGAGATTTCCTGAACCTCGGCTTGGGCGGCGGAGCCGAAGCTGATGATGGATTGCGTGTCGTCCATGTCCAGCTCGTCCATGCGCGAGCGGATCTCGGCGCTCACAGGCGCGTCTGCTTGCTCAAGTGTGACAACGGCGTTTGCGTCCGCAGGTTTGGGCAGGATCACGGCGGTGACTTCCTCGACCATGGCAAGGGATTGGGTGGCTCTTTCGCGGGTGGCTTCGGACATATGTGTCTCCTTCAATTCATGGCAGTGGCGTCAGTCGAGACGCACGCCTTCACGTGACAGCCGCTCGCGCAGCACGTCGATTTCAACATTCAGATCGCTGCGATCAGCGAGCAGGGATTTGCGGTTACGCGCTGCAAAGTTCTTCTCGAGGTCGTCGAGGAGGGCTAGATAATCGGTGCGCGCTTGGGCATCTTGAGTGCGGCTATAGATATCGGCGAATTTTGCCGTCGCGTCGCGTGCACCTTGTAGATAGACGCCGAGGTATTTGCGCGCTGCCGTCAGATCGCGGGGATCTTCCTCAACGGTGCGGATTAGGTCGCGGGCCGTGTCCGAGAAATCCTCAAGCCGTGCTGCGGACTGGCGGTCGCGGGCGCGCGCAATCGTCTCGCGCATGGTCTTAAGGTGTTTTTCCGCCTGATCGACCACACGGGCCACGCGGTCTTGCTGGAAGGTGTCGATGCCGTCCATCCCCTTGCTGCGCAGTGGATCAATCCCGAAGGCCGCAATGTAGAGACCCGTTGCGATGATGCCGTAGAGGATTGGGGAGAGCAGGGCGAACCCGTCTAGATGTGCTGTGACCGCCAAGGCAGTGCCGATACCGCCGAACACAGCGCCAAGGATTTTGCGCGGCAGAGCAGGCTTCCGTGCCACTTTACGGGCGTCAAATTCAGCGTGCGCGCGCAGACCACCACGCACCAGCCATGCGGCCAGCGTGAGCGAGAGCGCGCCCACAAGGGCTGGCAACAAAGTGAGAGCGCCGCCGCTGATGGAGGTTGCGACCAGCACGATGGCAGGCACAAAGAGGACATTGGAGCGCCCGCCCGCAGGGTCCACGCTGAGGCGCCGCGCGCGGGCGCCCTCAGGTGTCTCCAGATCGCCGCTCTGCCCGTCGGGGCTGTATTTGCCGCCAAACCGTTTTGCCATGCCTACAACCCTCCGAGCCAGCCGGACGTGACGCCGAATAGTAGCACGATCAATGCGACATAAGCAGTTTTCTGAAGCGGTTTCGGTCCCATCGGCTCCCCCGTGACGACGGGCTCTGCGCCGCCTTGATCGTTAACATAAACGCGCAGGCGCAGGGTTTCTAGTGTCCCGCCGTCTTGCGCGCCGCGGTTGCGATGCTGCCCGATTGCCCTGTGCGACGCTCGGCGTTGAGCTTGCGGGTGTAGCCAGACTGGATGATTTCCACCGCGACGAGCACCAAGACGCTGAAATAGAAGGTGGTTTTGGACATCGGAATGACTTCGTAGCCGAAGAAACGCAGCGCGAGTTCGGGATCATGCATGGCGTGGGCGGCGGCTTGGCCTGCCTCGCCCAGCAAAACTATGCCGACGATAAGCAGGATAACCAGGCCCAAAACCTCATACATACGGTTGGCCTCAAGGAATTGCGTCACACGCTCTGCCAGTACCAGCATGGCCACGCCTGACAGGATGATGGCGAAGGCGAGGATCGGAAAGACATCCGTGATGGCCAGCGCAGACAGCACGGAATCGAACGAGAAGATGAGGTTCATGAGCACGATAAGGCCCACGACCTTGGCCGCTGATTTGCCCGTTTTGCCCTCGACGTCCGTGCCCAGATCATGGACCGAGAGCATGTGCGTGATCTCCTTCACAGCCGTGTACATGATGAAGATACCGCCCAAGATGAAGACAAGCGTGGCGAAGTTAACGCCGCCTGTGATGACGCCTTCCCAGTTCATAGTAAAGAACGGCTCGGCCATAGCATCAATGGCTTGGATCATCACAAACAAGAGGACTACCCGCAGGGCCACGGCCAGCAGGATACCCCATTTGCGCACAGCGGCTTGCTGCGCCACGGGCGCACACTGGCTCTGATCGAGATATAGAGAAGCTTATCAAAGCCCAGCACCGCCTGCAAAAAGCACAGCATGATAAGGTTGCCCAGATTTTCAAATGTCAGCAGTTCGACCATTGTCATTCCTGAAACGTTTATTGTTATGGTGGCATATCCCGATAAATAGAGGATGTGAATTGCGGGTGCGCGGGGAAAGATTGCGGGATTTGGCCCTGCACAGGTATCTGCAAAATTGTCAGTAGTGCGTAACAGTATGATTTGATGAAAGACCAGACCCATGCAACAACGCCATCTTGTCCAGACCCATCGTCCTGCGTATTTCAAAAGCCGCGCGGAAAACAACCGCAAGCGGTTGCGGACGGTCTATGCGCTCCTAGCCTTGGCTGTTTGTGCGGTCGTGTTCAACAGGTTCTAGACGGCACTACCTTCTTTTGGTTGGTTTGACGGCACCAGATTTTGCGCCGCCGCTCGAGAATTTGCGTGGTTTTGCGGGGGCACCGCTGGCGCGTTTGGCCGCATCGCGGGTTGCTTTGTCGGGGCGGGACGGCTTGTAGCCTTTGCCGCGTTTGGGGCGCGGTGGTTCCAGCTCTTCTGCGGGTTTTGGCAGGCCGGGCTGGCCACGCCCGCCCATTGTGCCGCGCTTTTGCACAACGCGCTTTTTGTAGCCGCGTTTGACTTCCGTAGGGGCAGCGGGCGGCGCGCCGAGCAATTCTTCCGCCTGTGCGCCCAATTGATCGCGCAGGATCTTGCGGCGGACTTCTTCAACGCCGCCTTGCTTGAGATCACCCAATTGGAACGGGCCATAGCTGATGCGGATCAGGCGGTTCACGCTTAGCCCGATCTCGGTCATGGCGCGGCGGATTTCGCGGTTCTTGCCCTCGCGCAGGCCCACCGTGAGCCATGCGTTTGCGCCTTTCTGGCGATCAAGCACGACCTCCATCGGCTGAAACGGCTCCCCCTCAGCGATGATACCCTTGCGCAACGGTTCAAGCTGTTCCTCGGTGGGGCGTCCGTTCACGCGCACACGGTAGCGGCGCAGCCAGCCTGTCGAGGGCAGCTCGAGCAGGCGTTTGACGCCGCCGTCATTTGTCAGCAGCAACAGCCCTTCGGAGTTGAGATCAAGCCGTCCGATGCTCATTACCCGCGGCATGTCAGCAGGGAGCGCGTCATAAATCGTCTCGCGCCCTTTCTCATCGCTGTCGGTGGTCACAAGGCCCGTGGGTTTGTGATAGAGCCAGACGCGCGCAGGGTCGGGCGAGCCCACGGGTTTGCCGTCCACCACGATGCGGTCGGCAAGTGTCACGTTGAGCGCGGGGCTGTCAATGACCTTGCCGTTCACGCTCACGCGGCCCGCCTCGATCATGCGCTCGGCCTCACGTCTGCTGGCGACGCCTGCGCGGGAGAGGGTTTTTGCGATGCGGTCGCCTTGGGGCGTGTTTGGAGCTTTGTCTGTCATGCATGTGCCATAGCGCAACGGCCCCTCTTGCGAAAGGGAGGGTTTTGCGCCCATCAAGGTGTTATGGAATTTACATCTTTCATGCAAACAGCGCTGCAAGAGGCGCGGGACGCGGGCGCGCGCGGCGAAGTGCCTGTGGGCGCGGTCGTCGTCTCTCCGCGCGGCGAGGTGATTGCGCAGGCGGGCAATCGCACACGCGAGGATAATGACCCCACGGCCCATGCCGAGGTGCTGGCGATCCGTGCGGCCTGTGACGCGTTGGGGGCAGAGCGGCTCACGGGGTGCGCGCTTTATGTGACGCTGGAGCCATGCCCGATGTGCGCTGGTGCGATTGCGGCGGCGCGGATTGCGCGGCTCTACTATGGTGCGTCCGATCCCAAATCAGGCGGGGTGGCGCAGGGGGCGCGGGTGTTTGCGCATCCGCAATGCCACCACGCGCCCGATGTCTTTGACGGCATCGCCGAGGTGGAGGCGAGCGCCCTGCTGCGCGACTTTTTCGCAGCCAAGCGCGGCTAGAGTTTAATCGGCTTCATCACCTCAGGCTCGATCACCGATGTGCCAGGCATGACCCCGTTGATCAGCGCCTCTGCCGATTGCTCGAGGATCGGCATGGTGCGGTAGTGGCAGGGGATGACCGTTTTGAAGTTGAAGTAGGTCCGCGCAGCATAGGCGGCCATGTCCATATCCATTGTGAAATGCCCGCCTGCAGAAAGGATGCCGATGTCGGGCTTATAGTAATCCCCGATCCACGCCATATCCGCCATCAGTCCCGTGTCGCCAGAGACGTAGATGCACCGCTCCTCCCCGCGAATGACAAAGCCGGATTCGGTGCCCATATACATGCGGTACCCGTCGACTTCGGCGGCAGAGGAATGCGACGCTGGCACCATGCTGGCGGTGACCGCATCGCCCAGCGGAATTGTGCCGCCGATATTGAAGGCGTTCCCCTCGACAGCGCCTTGCGCATGCAGATGCCCCGCCAGCTCGTATATGCCCGAGACAGGTGCGCCTGTGTCTTTGGAGATTTGCACCACATCGGCGATGTGATCGAAATGTGCATGGGTGACCAGAACATGCGTGGCCCCTTGGATGGCGGCCGCGTGTTGATCATCGGCCAGCATCGGGTTGCCCGTCAGCCACGGGTCCACAAGGATGACCTGATCCTCGATCTCGATGCGGAAGCTGCCGTGCCCAAGCCAGATGATATCCATGCCGTCTCTCCTTTTCCTTACCTTGCGACAGCTTAGCGAATTTTCGTGCAGCAGCTAGGGGAGATGGTCAAATTTATCGGTTCGCCGCACGCAGGCGCGTGCAGGCGCTTGCAGCAGCGGCGCGGGGGCGCTAGACCCGCGATAAGCAGATAAGGAAGCACTATGTCCATTGATGAGAGCACCGCCGCACGTGTCGCCAAACTGGCCCGTATCAAGGTTGAACCCGCCGCACTCCCCGCGCTGGCACAGGAGTTCAACACGATCCTGGGTTTCATCGAGCAATTGAGCGAAGTGGATATCGAAGGCGTTGAGTCGATGACATCCGTGACGCCGCAAAACCTGCGCCAGCGCAAGGACGTAGTGGCCGATGGCGACATGCAGGACGCGATCTTGAAGAATGCGCCTGATGCGCGCGAAGGCTTTTTTGCAGTGCCGAAGGTGGTGGAGTGATGTCTGATCTGAATAAAATGGGCTTGGCGCAGGCCCGCGATGCACTGCGCAAGGGTGAGACGACGTCCAAGGAATTGACCGAGGCGTGCCTTAAGGCAATTGACGGGGCAGGGGCGCTGAATGCGTTTGTGCACCACACGCCCGAGATTGCGATGGACCGTGCAGCAGCCGCCGATGAGCGCCTGAAAGGCGACGATGAGGCCCCGTCAATGTGCGGGCTTCCCATCGGGATCAAGGATTTGTTCTGCACCAAGGGCGTGCCGTCGCAAGCCGCCTCACGCATTCTTGAAGGCTTTAAGCCCGAGTATGAGTCGACCGTCTCCCAAAACCTCGCAGACGCAGGCGCGGTGATGCTGGGCAAGCTGAACATGGATGAATTCGCCATGGGCTCGTCCAACGAGACGTCTGTTTATGGCAATGCGGTCAACCCGTGGCGGCGCGAGGGTGCGGACACACCGCTCACGCCTGGTGGCTCCTCCGGTGGCTCGGCTGCGGCGGTGGCGGCGGACCTATGTCTTGCGGCCACTGGCACCGACACGGGCGGCTCCATCCGCCAGCCTGCGGCCTTCACGGGCACGGTGGGGATCAAGCCCACCTACGGGCGCTGTTCGCGCTGGGGCGTGGTGGCCTTTGCGTCCTCGCTGGACCAAGCAGGCCCGATGACCAAATCCGTGCGCGATGCGGCGATCATGCTTGAAGCGATGTGCAGCTTTGATCCAAAAGACAGCACCTCTGCCGATCTGGCCGTGCCTGATTTCGAGGCCGCCCTGACGGGTGACATTCGTGGTAAAAAGATTGGCATTCCTAAAGAATATCGCATGGATGGCATGCCCGACGCCATTGAGGCGCTGTGGCAGGACGGCATCGCGATGATGAAGGACGCAGGTGCGGAGATAGTCGATATCTCCCTGCCGCACACGAAATACGCGCTGCCTGCCTATTACGTCATCGCGCCCGCAGAGGCCTCCTCGAACCTCGCGCGCTATGACGGGGTGCGGTATGGCCACCGCGCCACGCTGGACGCGGGCGACGGCATCACCGAGATGTACGAGAAGACCCGCGCCGAAGGGTTTGGTCCCGAAGTGCAGCGCCGCGTGATGGTCGGGACCTATGTGCTGTCGGCAGGCTTTTATGACGCCTATTACAATCGCGCGCGCCGCGTGCGCACGCTGATCAAGAAAGACTTTGACGATGTGTTTGCCACTGGCATTGATTGCATCCTGACCCCTGCCACGCCGTCGGCGGCGTTTGGGCTGGGGGAGATGATCGATGCGGATCCGATCCAGATGTATCTCAATGACGTGTTCACCGTGACGGTGAACCTTGCGGGTCTGCCCGGCATTGCGGTGCCTACGGGCACAGATGCGCAGGGGCTGCCGCTGGGTCTGCAACTTATTGGGCGTCCGTGGGAGGAGGCTGATTTGCTGTCTTCCGCCTATGCGCTTGAGCAGGCGGCGGGTTTTGTAGCCAAGCCTGCCAAATGGTGGTAAGCATCGCTTAAATGCGTAACAAAATGCAGGCTTTTGAGATGACCAGTGTTCGTTTTTTTTTGGCGGCCTGTGCTGCCGCTGCTTTGGCCGCGTGCCAGCCCGCAGCCCCCGAGGATAGCCGTTTTGGCGTAGGTTTTGACGATACCTTTGCCGCACAACAAGCCAGCCGCAATGCAGCATTGGCAGGAGGCAGCGTGCCTGCCGCCCCATCTGTGCAGGCGCAACCACTGCCCGCTGCGGGTTCTGCCGAAGAAACCGCAGCGCAGACAGCAGCCTTGTTGGCACAGACCTCGAACGTGGCCCAGAACGGTGGTGCATTGACGGTGGCGGATGCCGCACGTCTGGAAGCCGCGGCAAATAACTCGGGCGTGCCGCCGCTTGAGGCCAGCCCGTCGAACCCGCCCCCTGCGGTGATCAACAGCGCGACAGGGATCAGCCAAGAGAATAGCTTTGACGCCGTAGCTGGCCAACGCAGCATCGAGAGCGACGCCGCACGTTTGGCCGCAAACCGCGCGCAATATCAGGTGATCCAGCCCACCGCGCTGCCCAAGCGTACGGAGACTGGCCCCAACATCGTGGCCTATGCCCTGTCGCAAAACCATGCTGTGGGCACGCGAAAATACCGCCGCTTCGGCTTTAACGCGCAAAAGAAGTTTCAGCGGAGTTGTGGCAGGTTCAACAGTCAGGATCAGGCGCAGATCGCTTTTCTTGAGGCGGGCGGACCCATGCGCGACCGCGCAGGCATGGACCCTGATGGCGACGGTTTCGCCTGCCGCTGGAACCCTGCTGTTTTCCGCAACGTAAGCGGTTAGGCGCGGGCGTGGCGCGGTTCGTGCCTTCGCCCAATTGCGGGGCGCGCAGGAACGATCTGACGCCCAGCCTCATTGTGATCCATTACACCGCGATGGAAAACGCGCAAGCAGCGCGTGAGCGGCTCTGTGCGCCGGAGGCAGAAGTCTCGGCGCATTACCTGATTGATCTGGGCGGTGACGTGATCCAGATGGTCGAGGAGGCCGAGCGTGCATGGCATGCGGGCGCAGGTGAGTGGCATGGCCACGACGACATCAACTCCCGCTCCATCGGGATCGAGCTCGACAATCGCGGCAATCACCCGTTCCCAGAACCGCAGATGACGGCCCTTGAGACACTGATGCGCGGGATCATGGGCCGCTGGGATATTCCAGCCTCGGGCGTCATCGGCCATTCGGACATGGCGCCGGGGCGCAAGTTTGATCCAGGCCCGCATTTTGATTGGGCGCGGCTTGAGCGGCAGGGGCTGGCGGCGCGTCCGCAGAGCTTTGAAACAGGTGATCATGAGGCCTTTGTCGCCGCTGCACAGGCGGCAGGATTTACTGCGCCTGCAGAGATCAAAGCGCTGTTGCTGAGCACGCGGTTGCGCCGCGCGCCTTGGCGTAAGGGGGCTTTGCAGGCCGTAGACTTTAAGCTTTGACGCGATAATCATTGACCGCGGCCATGGCTTGCGCGTACTGCCCGTCTTGCGTGGAAGGCTGGATGGCCGCGGTGTCGGGCAACCGATATCGAGGAAAGTCCGGACTCCGATAAGGAACGGTGCCGGGTAACGCCCGGGCGGGGCAACCCGCCGGAAAGCGCCACAGAAATTAGACCGCCCGTCATTGCGCAGCTTGCTGTGGATTGTCGACGGGTAAGGGTGAAACGGTGGGGTAAGAGCCCACCGCGCGGCTGGCAACAGCGGCGGCATGGCAAGCCCCACCAGGAGCAACGCCAAATAGGGACCGCGTGCTGGGAAACCAGCGGAGCCTCTTATGCTCCAGCAGGTCCGGGTTGGCGGCTGTAGCCGTGTCGGTAACGGCGCGGTCAGAGGAATGGTCATCCATGAGGGGCAACCCTCAAGACAGAATCCGGCTTATAGGCCTTCCGCGCATTTTATTTTGAGGGACGCCCCGTTTGACGGGGGCGCCCGTGATGGGTCAGGCGGCCTCTGCAGTTGCCAGTTCCGAAATGATATCGGCTGTGGCTGCCGACAGCGTCCAGCCGAGATGCCCGTGGCCTGTGTTGTAGAAAACCGCAGGATGCCGCCCCTGCGCCACACGGGGAAGCATGTTGGGCATCATCGGGCGCAGACCTGCCCATGACTGATAGCTCTCCGTGCTCATCTCGGGGAAATGCGTATGGCACCAATCAAGCATGGGGGCCACGCGGTTCCAGACGATGTCTTTGTTATAGCCGTTGAATTCCGCCGTGCCCGCCACACGGAAGCGCGATTTGCCCAAGCGGCTGGTCACGATCTTGGCGTTGTCATCAAGCAAGCTGACCATCGGGGCGGCGGCTTGGTTCGCCTCGTCCTCAAGGTTGATGGTGAGTGAGTAGCCTTTGACGGGATAGACATTCAGGCGGTCACCCAGATTTGCGGCGAAATTGCGCGAACGCACGCCCGAGCAAATCACGACCTTGTCGAATTCTTCCGTGAGAACCGCGTGTTTCTTGCGCCGCGCCTTATCGGCAGGATGGCTGGAGATGGCGACGCGGCCTTGCACCGTGTCGACCTTGCTCACGAATGTCGACATCCGCAGGGTCACGCCACGCCGTACGCAGGCTTTTGCAAGCTCAGAGGTGAATTTATGAATGTCGCCCGTGAAATCACTGTCGGTGAAGAAGCCGCCGTAGATATCACCCTTGAGTGTCGGCTCGATCTCGGCAATCTCCGCCGGGGTCACGGGGCGACGCTCTAGCCCGCCTTGTGCCAGAAGGCCTGTGACTTTGGCTGCGGTGTCGAATTCAGCCTTGGAGCCGTAGAAATGCAGGATACCGCGCTCCTCGCGATCAAAATTGATTCCCTCCTCGGCGGCGATGCTGCGCAGGTGGTCGCGGGCTTCCAACGCCCATTGCACCGTCTGGATCGTATTCTCGCGGTACTTGGGGATGGCGGCGACAAATTCGGCCAGCCATGAATACTTGTGCCACGATGGCTTGGGGTTCAGGAGCAGTGGCGCGCCTGATTTGAACATCCATTTCATGCCCTTGAGCACGGTTATGGCGGAGTTCCAGACCTCGGCGTTGGACGCCGACAGCTGCCCGCCATTGGCGTAACTGGTCTCCATCGCGGGGTAGGGGCTGGCCTCGAACAAGATTACATCAGCGCCTTTGCGCGCCAGCATATAGGCGGTGGTGACGCCCGTGATACCAGCGCCGATCACGGCAATTGTTTGGGGTTTGGTTGTTGTCATAGCAGGCACTCTTTCTGCCGCCCCCTCGGGCGGGCCAAGTGCCCCCTCTGTCATTGGCCTGAGAGTTTCACGCTGGGCCCTCATGGCCCTGATCATTTACACCGTCGGCGGAGGTCTGCGGACCCCACTTTTCAGAGTTCTGTTCTTGACGGTCCTGGTGCCTGAGAGTTTCCGGGGCGGTTGCTCCTTCGGCGCTACGGTGAACTGTAGCTCTCCCGTCGCGTTACCTCTAATTGTTCTAGAGGCGATCGGTCAACGGCTAACATAGGTTTGTCACCAATTTTTGATGCCAGCCTATGGATAAGGGGCGATACGGGCTTGACTCGCGGGGTGGTGCGAGTAGAAGCCACGTTAAATGGATTTACGCGCCCCGCATTCGCGGGCGGCGCTGTTGAAGGAGATACCAAATGGCGAAGCCAACCACGATCAAGATCCGTCTGAACTCGTCCGCGGGCACAGGCCATTTCTACGTCACCAAAAAGAACGCGCGCACCATGACCGAAAAGATGGTTATGAAGAAATATGACCCCGTTGCGCGCAAGCACGTCGAATACAAAGAAGGCAAGATCAAGTAAAATTGCCATTCTTTGATGCATGAAATGCCGCGCAGCACTGCGCGGCATTTTGCATTTGGGGGCGCTATTGGCGCAGCGTGGGCGCGCGTGGAAAGTGCGGATTCAGTTTAAGGGGCAAAATGAAGGGTGGGGAGCGATGTGATGGAGCGCATTATGGTGATTGGCGGCGCAGGGTCCGGCAAGTCCACGATGGCGCGTTGGCTGAGCGCGCAAACAGGGCTGCCTGTGCGGCATTTGGATCATGTGCACTGGATGCCTTATTGAATGCCGCGCCCAGAGGATGAGCGGTTGGCGATGGTACGTGCGTTTGAGCAGGAGGCGCGCTGGATTATCGAAGGGGGCATTTCGACCACTTATCCTACACGGCTTGCGCGTGCGCAGATGGTGATCTGGCTCGACTTGCCTGTGGGTCAGCGCTTGATGCGGGTGTTGCGCCGCTCGTGGCGGTATCGCGGTGGTGGTCGGGCGGACCTGCCCAAAGGGTGTGTGGAGCGGTTTGACCGTGAGACCTTCGCGTTTTTGAAGTGGATTTGGGAGGATCGCGAAAAGGGGCGGGAGCGGATTCTGAAGAAGCTGGCAGAGCCGCCAGCGCATCTTAAGGTGCGCCATCTGCCCAGTTCCGCTGAGGTCGCGACGTTTCAGCACAGCTTTGCGCAGGTTTAGTGGCTCTGGGGCTGCACGCCTATGTCATCCCATAAAAAAGCCGCCCCCGATACGGGAGCGGCTGGTGATACTCACAAGTGAGTGGTTCTTATTCGCGGTTGCCGAAGAGCTGAAGCAGCATCATGAACATGTTGATGAAGTTCAGGTACAGGCTGAGCGAGCCCATGATGGCGGATTTGCTCATCCACTCGGTATCGCCATGGCTTGCATGGGCGATGTAGTCGGTCTTGATCCGCTGCGTGTCATAGGCGGTGAGGCCTGCGAAGATCAGCACACCGATTGCGGATACCGCAAACGCCAAGGCGGGGCTGCCGAGGAAGATGTTGATGATCGACACGACGATGAGGCCGATGACGCCCATGATCAGGAAGCTACCCCAGCCTGAGATGTCCTTTTTCGTGGTGTAGCCCCAGAGGGACAGGCCCGCGAAGGCAATGGACGTGGCGAGGAATACCTGCACGATGGACGCGCCTGTGAAGATCAGGAAGATCGAGCTGATCGACAGGCCCATCACGAAGGCAAATACATAAAACACCAGCTGTGCGGTGGCCGCGGACATCTTGTTGATCGCAGCACTCAGCCCGAAGACGAAGGCAAGCGGGGCGAACATGATTACCCACTTGAGCGGCGAGGCGTAGAGCGCATAGCCCAGGCCCGTCAGATACTGGCCTTCGCGCATCTGTGCGGCGGCTTGGGATGGATCGGATGTCACCGCGAGACCCGAGATGGCCCAAGCGGCGGCGAATGTGATCAGCATGCCTACGGACATTGTGCCGTAGACCTTGTTCATGTGTGCGCGCAGGCCTTCATCAATCGCGGCTGTGCGAATCCCGGCACTGGTCCGGATTGTATTTACATCTGCCATGTAAAACTCCCTAAAGATGGTGCGCGACCGCAGAGACCGCGCTCATGGCTGTAATATCGGGGCTAAGCATCCCCTTTTCAAGGTTTTTCGGTCAGGTTTTGGGGGGGGCTTGCTGCTGTGGTTAACGCTTCCACGAGGCGGGGGCGTCCCAGACGGGGCGGGCTGCCTCTGCTTCGGCCTGTGTACGGGTGATGCCGATATCGCGAAGTTGCGCATCGCTGAGAGTGTTGAGCTGTCGTCTGCTGCGTAAAATGTTGATTGCGCTGCGAAAACTCAGCCTTTCAGCGCGGTGTGATTGGCAGGTTGTTGAGTGGGTAAGGGTCATGGTGAGGCTCCGATGCGTGATGGTTAATCTCTTATTCATTTCGATTCTTGATATATGGCACTATTTGGATCATCATAGAAATGAATGTTATTGATGTCGCGTATTGGAAATGGTGATGTATGAGGAATCTTGATCTTGGAACGTTGCGCGCTTTGGTCGCTGTGGCGGATGCGGGGGGTGTCACGCGGGCAGCGGGATTCCTGCACCTGACGCAATCTGCCGTGTCGATGCAGCTCAAGCGGTTGGAGGAACTGCTGGATGTGCAATTGCTGGACCGCACGGGCCGCACGATTGCTTTTACTGCGCAGGGGGATCAGTTGCTGACTTATGCGCGGCGGATCGTTGCGATGAATGACGAGGCAGTGATGCGGCTCACGGCGCAGGAATATGCGGGCACGCTGCGTTTGGGCGTGCCGCATGATATCGTCTATCCCGCAGTCCCTCAGGTGCTCAAACAGTTCAACGCGCGCTTTCCTGCTACACGAATTACGCTCGAATCTTCCAACACGCACACGCTGAAGGAAATGTTTGCCAAGGGTGAATGCGATATGCTCCTGACCACCGAGACGCAGGTGAGCGCAGGGGGGCAAACCATTGCGCGCCGTCCTTTGCACTGGATCGGGGCGCAGGGCGGGGCGGCGTGGCGGCAGCGTCCGCTGAATATTGCCTACGGGCGGTTATGTACGTTCCGGCCTTTGGTCGTGGCGGCGCTCGACCGTGCGGGGATCGAATGGCAAATGCTGGTAGAGACGGACAATGACAGCGCGATTCACGCCACCGTCAGTGCCGACATGGCCGTGCACACGGCGATTGAGGGAACAGCCCCGCAGCAACTGGCGCAAATTGACCACGGGGGAGAGCTGCCTGATTTGCCAGACCAGCTTATCAATCTCTACACTGCGCAGGGGCAGTTAAGCGAGCCTGCTGCAGCGCTGGCAGCGATCCTCACTGCGCAGATGGGACAGAAGTAGTGGCAGGTTTGGGCACATTTTTGCCAAGCTGCCCTTGCATGGCGGGCGATGGAGTGAGACGAAAGTGATATGAGCACCCCAAACGCCCCCACCCGCCAAACGCCTGATCCCGAGCTTGTTGCCGAGCTTACCTCTGTCGCCCATCTGCTGGCCGATGCCGCGCGCTACGTGATCCTGCCCTACTTTCGCAGTGCCAACCTTGCGCAGGAGAATAAGGAGGCGGGCGGCTATGACCCTGTCACCCGTGCCGACCGCGAGGCAGAGGCTGCGATGCGCGATATTCTGGCACAGCACCGCCCCGAGGATGCGATCTTGGGCGAGGAGATGGGGAGCAAGGCAGGAACGAGCGGGCTGACTTGGGTGCTCGACCCGATTGACGGTACCCGCGCTTTTGTCTCAGGTACGCCGACATGGGGGGTGTTGATTGCTGTGGGCGGCGCGGATGGCCCGTTTCTGGGCATCGTTGACCAGCCCTATATTGGTGAGCGTTTTATCGGTACCCCGCAGGGGGCGCATCTGATCCGTAATAGTGCGCCACAGGCGATCCGCACCCGCGCGGCGCGGCCCTTGGCGGAGGCGGTTGTTTTTACGACATTTCCCGAAGTGGGCAGCGCGGTGGAGCAGGCGGCCTTCAAAGCGGTTGCCACGCGCGCGCAGCTCACGCGTTATGGCATGGATTGCTATGCCTATGCGCTGGTGGCTTGCGGCCAGATTGATCTGGTGATTGAGGCGGGGCTGAACGCCTATGACATTCAGGGGCCGCTTGCGCTGATCGAGGCGGCGGGCGGCGTTGTGACGGATTGGCAGGGCGGCTCTGCGCATGGGGGCGGGCGCGTCATCGCGGCGGCGAATGAAGCGATCCACGCCGAGGCGCTGGAGATATTGCGGGGGGCACCAGCATGAGCGTGACCCTGCTGCGCGGTGCTGGCACGATCCTCACGATGGATGATGCGCGGCGCGAATTGACGGATGCGGATATCCTTATCCGCGACGGGGTGATTGAAGCCATTGGCACGGGGTTGGAGGCGCCCGAGGGGGCGGAAGTGCTTGGCGTCTCGGGCTGTCTTTTGACGCCTGGTTTGGTCAACACGCACCACCACCTTTACCAAAGCCTGACCCGCGCCGTGCCAGGGGGGCAGGACGCACTTCTGTTTGGCTGGCTGCGCACGCTCTATCCCATCTGGTCGCGGTTCACGCCCGATCATATGCATGTCTCGGCCCAAGTGGGCTTGGCCGAGCTGGCGCTCTCGGGCTGCACGCTCAGCTCGGATCACCTCTATCTCTATCCCAACGGCGCGCGGTTGGAGGATACGATCCATGCCGCTGCTGAGGTGGGCCTGCGGTTCCATCCCACGCGCGGCGCTATGAGCATCGGCGAGAGTGACGGCGGCCTGCCGCCCGATGCGCTGGTCGAGGATGAGGCTGCGATCCTTGAGGATTGCATTCGTGTGATTGACGGCTTCCACGACCCTTCCGAAGGCTCGATGTGCCGTGTGGGGATTGCGCCCTGCTCGCCCTTCTCGGTCAGTACGGATTTGATGCGCAACGCAGCGGTGTTGGCGCGGGACAAGGGCGTGATGCTGCACACCCATCTGGCAGAGAATGACGAGGACATCGCCTATTCGCTGGAGACCTTTGGCTGCCGCCCGGGCCAGTATGCCGAGAGTTTGGGCTGGGTCGGCGCGGATGTCTGGCACGCCCATTGCGTCAAGCTGGACCCGTCCGAGATTGCGCTGTTTGCGGCCACGCGGACGGGCGTTGCGCATTGCCCGTGCTCCAATTGCCGCCTTGGCAGTGGCATCGCCCCCTTGCGTGCCATGCGCGATGCAGGGGTGCCTGTAGGCTTGGGCGTGGACGGATCGGCCAGCAATGATGCGGGAAATCTTGTGGCCGAGGCGCGGCAAGCGATGTTGCTGCAACGCGTGGCGCTGGGCGCGGATGCCATGAGCGCGCGCGAGGCGCTGGAGATTGCCACACGCCGCGGGGCAGATGTGCTGGGGCGGCCCGATTGCGGGCGGCTGGCCGTGGGCAAGCGCGCCGACATCGCAGTTTGGGATATGTCTGGTGTGGAAGCCGCGGGATCATGGGACCATGCGGCACTTTTGTTGGCTGGACCAACGGCCGTGCGGGATCTCTTTGTCAACGGGCGGTTTGTTGTGCGAGACGGGCAGATCACGACGCTTGATATGCAAGCCGTGCTGCGCCGCCAGCAAAAATTGGCACTTCGGTTGAAGGAGGAAGTATGAGACGGGTATTTTTGAGTTTGCTAATGTGTGGAGCGGTGATGGCGTGCAGCACCACGACAGGCACCAGTGGCGGCGCAAGTGCTCCGCCTGTGATCGAGGCCTCCACCACAGGCGGCACCGCCACCGCGCAACTCAACGCTATTCGTGCCCAAGCAGGGCGGGTCGGTGTGGCGCGCAATGGAACTCTCGACGGGGTGGCGCGTGCCCATGCGAACGATATGGCACAGCGCAACTTTTTCAGTCACACAGGCAGCAACGGCTCCTCGGTGGGGCAGCGCGTGCGTGCGGCGGGCTAACGCTATTGCATCGTGGCCGAGAACATCGCCAAAGGGCAGCGCACACAGAGTGCGGTCATGGAGTCATGGGTGAACTCGTCAGGGCACTACCGTAACATGGTAAACCGTAAGGTCAGCGAGTTTGGTCTGGCGAAAGTTGGCGATCTTTGGGTGATGGTGCTGGCCTCGAGAAGCTGCTGAGCCTGTCAGACCTGCGCGCCCGCGATCCATGTGGCGCGCAGGGCACGGTCATCGCCCAGCATAATGGTGGCAAAGACATCCTCCCACACATTCTCCGAGCGGTTGGTACGCTGGGCAATCGCAGGGGTGGATTTCAGATCGAGCACGGCAAGATCGGCGTAATGCCCTGCTGTGAGGCTCCCGATCTCATCGCCTAGATGCAACGCCTGCGCTGATCCTTGGGTCGCCAGCCACATCAGCTGTGCCGCATGAAAGGGATGGCCGTGGTGCTGACCCGCTTCATAGGCTGCGGCCATCGTGCGCAGCATCGAAAACGACGAGCCGCCGCCCGTGTCCGTAGCCAGCCCCAGCGGGATGCCCCGTTCAGCCAGCGCAGGCAGGTTCAGTGCACCCGAGCCGATGAAGGCATTTGAGGTGGGGCAGTGAATCACGCGGCCCTGCACCTCCGCCAGACGGTCAATCTCGCGCGGCTCAAGGTGTATCGCGTGGCCGTAAAGGCCGCGCGCGCCCAACAGCCCGTGCATCTCGTAAGTATCAAGGTAGTCGCGGGCGTCTGGATAGAGGCTGCGCACCCATGCGACCTCGTCGGGTTGCTCGCTCAGGTGGGTTTGCATCAGGCAATCGGGGTGCTCGGCCCAGAGCGCGCCGAGGGCGGAAAGTTGGTCAGGCGTAGACGTGGGCGAGAAGCGCGGCGTGATGGCGTAGCGTGCGCGATCTGTGCCGTGCCACCGCTCCAGCAGTGCCTTGCTGTCGTCATAGGCGCTTTGTGCTGTGTCGCGCAGATCATCGGGCGCGTTGCGATCCATACATGTTTTGCCCGTGACCACGCATTGGTCGCGCGTGGCTGCCGCCTCAAACAACGCGTCAACACTGCCCGTGTGAATGGTGGCAAACGACGCCATAGTCGTGGTGCCATTGGCTGCCGTTAGATCAAGATAGCGTTGGGCAATCTGTGCGGCATAGGCAGGATCGGCAAAACGCGCCTCTTCGGGGAACGTGTAGGTGTTGAGCCAGTCAATGAGCCGTTTGCCCCAGCTCGCGATCATGGCGGTTTGGGGGTAATGCGTGTGGGCATCGACAAATCCGGGGCAAATCAGGTCATCGCCGTAGGAGATCATCTGCGCCTGCGGATGGGCGGCCCGAAGTGCCGCGGCATCGCCAACGGCCACAATCCGCGCCCCCTCGATCAGGACGCCGCCCGCGCTGTTGATCGTCACGCACTCTTCCCATGCATTGTGCAGCGGATCACCATTAAAAACGAGTGTCTGGCCAGTGAGGAGTGTTTGTTTATCCATGCCAAGCGTTGTACGTGAAATCCGTGCTCATACAATGGGCAAAGCCTGTGCATCCCATTGTGATCCGTGGGCGCGCTGACTATGTTATCGGCACCGCAAGGGAGGGCACCGCGCATGGCAGATCAGAAGTTGGATGTGACGCCAGAAGGTGACGAGCCTGAGGTCTATGTGCTCGGCAAACGCGATGTTGCTGCGATCCTCTATGCCGTTGAGAGTGACGAGCGTGACAAGCTGATCGAGCTGATGGAGCCGCTGCATGCGGCGGATATTGCCGACCTTCTGGAGCAGATCAGCTCGTTCGACCGCGCGCAGCTGATCCGTCTTTATGGCCGCGAATTCGACGGTGAAATCCTGTCGGAATTGGATGAGGCCGTACGCGACGAAGTCATCGCCGTGCTCAGCCCCCGCGTGCTGCAAGAAGCGATGCGCGAGTTGGACAGTGACGATGTCGTCGACATCATCGAAGACCTCGAGGACGCGCAGCAGGCAACCATCCTCGACGCGCTCGACGAGGGTGACCGCGCCGCAGTCGAGCAGGCGCTGACCTTCCCCGAATATTCCGCTGGCCGTCTGATGCAGCGCGAAGTTGTGATGGCGCCGCAGCATTGGATCGTTGGCCAAGCCATTGACCAACTGCGCGCCACCCCCGAGGCGGAGCTGCCGGACCAGTTCTATCACATGATCGTGGTGGACCCGCGTATGCATCCTGTGGGGAACGTGACGCTGGGCAAGATCATGCGCTCCAAGCGTGACATGAAACTTGCCGATCTGCTGGAAGAGACGTTCAAGATTTTCTCGGCCACTCAGGACGAGGGCGATGTGGCCTATGCCTTCAACCAGTACCACCTGATCTCTGCGCCCGTGGTGGATGATGATGGCCGTCTGATCGGTGTGATCACCATTGATGATGCGATGGCCGTACTGGACGAGGAGCATGAGGAAGACATTCTGCGCCTTGCGGGTGTGGGCGAAGGCTCGCTGTCGGACCGCGTGATAGGCACCACCAAACGCCGCTTTCCGTGGTTGGCCGTGAACCTTGCCACGTCGATCGCCGCCAGCCTTGTGATTGCGCAATTCGAAATGGCGCTGAGCCAGATCGTAGCACTCGCTGTGCTGATGCCCATTGTGGCCAGCATGGGCGGCAACGCAGGCACGCAAAGCCTGACGGTGGCCGTGCGCGCGCTGGCGACGAAGGACCTCACAGGCTCTAACGTGTGGCGGGTGATCAGGCGCGAGTGTCTGGTGGGGCTGATCAATGGGACGATCTTTGCCGTCGTCATGGGCGTCGTGGGCCTCATCTGGTTCGGCTCTGCGGCGCTGGGCGGGGTGATCGCGGTGGCGATGGTGATCAACATGGTTGTGGCAGGGCTGGCAGGCACGGGCATCCCGATCATCCTTGAGCGGTTGGGCATTGACCCTGCACTGGCCTCTGGTGCTTTTGTGACCACGGTGACGGATGTGTTGGGTTTCTTCGCATTCCTTGGCCTAGCCGCCTACGTGCTGCTATGAGCCTGCCCGAGGTAAAGGCCGCCGCCCGCAAGGCCGCATTCGCCGTGCGCCGCCCTTTGTTCGAGGCCGCCAATGGCGCGCAGGCGGGCTATCTGAGCGAAGTCCTCGCAGGCTATCGCGGCGTGCCTTTGTCGGGCTTTATGCCCATTCGCACCGAGATCGACCCGCGTGCGGCCATGGCAGAGGCAAGTGCCCATGGCCCCGTCGGCGTGCCCGTCATCGAGGCCGAGGCACAGCCGCTGAAGTTCGCCCGCTGGACGCCCGAGACGGTGATGGTCGCAGGGGCGTTCGGTGCCGCCGTGCCAGAGCATTGCGACTTCTTCGAGCCTGAAATCCTCATCGTGCCGCTTTTGTCCTTTGACTGCCGCGGCGGGCGCTTGGGCTATGGCGGCGGGTTTTATGACCGCACGCTTGAGATGCTGCGCGCAAAGCGCGCGACGCTGGCGATTGGCTTTGCCTTTGCAGGGCAGGAGGTGGATGCGGCACCACTGGAGGAGACGGATCAGCCGCTTGATTTGGTGGTGACGGAGATGGGGGTGATCGAGGTCGGGTGAAATAGTTTGCCCATTGGCTCGGGTGATGATCAGGCATGCTCCGCTATGCGGGCGAAAAAGCTATTTTTTTTGTTCGGATCATCGTTTCAAAAGTTCTCAACGTAAAGCCTGTTGATTGTAATATCTGGCACTTCTCCGTCAGCGAAGTGTCCATGGTTCCAGTCATCGCCGTGCCGTTTCAAACCTTCAGCGCAGGATAGAGCGAATTCAGCGAAGATAATCGCTTCTTCAGCGGTATGGAAACAGATTAATACTCCATCAAGCTCCACAGATGTGTCGTCGCTGATACTCTTACTGTGTCCGTAAAATTTTAATTTTCCGACCTTGCTTTCTGATTTTTCAGCGTTTTGGATAACAGGGTTTCACCTGCTGGATAGCAAGTGTGTTCCGACAGTAGATTGTAGCCATAGGCTCCAAGCGCCCATTCATCTCTCCCCTTGCGCCCCGCAGCACACCCGCGTAGCGATAGCGTATGAAAATACTCTTTCTTGGCGATGTGATGGGCCGCGCGGGGCGCAGGGCTATTACGGAAAATCTGGGCCGGTTGCGAACCGAGTGGAAGCTCGATTTCATTGTGGTGAATGGTGAGAATGCGACGTCTGGCATGGGGTTGTCGGGTGCTCATGCGAAGGATTTGCTGGAAGCAGGTGCGGATTGTCTGACGCTGGGTGATCATGCGTTTGATCAAAAGGATATGCTTGCGTTTATCGCGCAGGAGCCGCGCATCATACGTCCGCTGAATTTCTCCAAAAACGCGCCGGGCAAAGGGGCGGGCCTGTTCAAGACGCGCACGGGGCGGCAGGTTTTGGTGACGCAAGCCTTGGGTCAGGTGTTTATGAAACGCCCCTTTGATGATCCGTTCTCAGCGCTGGATGGTGTTCTGAAAAGGCACCCCTTAGGCGGGTTGGCGAATGCGATCATCGTGGACATGCATTGCGAGGCGACCTCCGAGAAGATGGCCATGGGCCATTGGTGTGACGGTCGTGCATCGCTGGTTGTTGGAACGCATACCCATGTGCCGACCTCGGATGCGATGATCCTGAAGGGTGGCACGGGCTATCTCACGGATGCGGGGATGTGCGGCGACTATAACTCAGTCATCGGGATGGAAAAGACCGAGCCTCTCAACCGTTTTATCACGGGCATGCCCAAGGACCGTTTCACTCCTGCGAATGGCGAGGCGACACTGTCGGGTGTCTACCTAGAGACGGACGACAAGACAGGCCGCGCTACGCGCATTCTGCCCGTGCGTGAGGGCGGGTTGTTGCAACAGAGCGCGCCTTGAGCACGCGGATGTCGCGCCGTGAGGTCGCGTTCTTTAGTGCAGTTCTGGTGGCGATGGGGATGGGCTGGGGCCTGACCATGCCACTGACAAAGATTGCCGTGAGCACGGGCTACGGCCCTTTTGGGTTACTTCTCTGGCAGCAGGTGTTGGGCGCGGTGCTGATGGCGATGGTTTGCACATGGCGGCGATTGCCGCTGCGGCGGGACCTTCCTGCGTTGCGTGCCTATCTGGTGATCGCACTTGTGGGGGCGGTGCTGCCCAACAGCCTGTCCTATACAGCGGCCGTGCATCTGCCATCGGGCATCATGTCGCTGCTGCTCAGCGCGATCCCGATGTTTGCTTTTGCCATTGCGTTGGCGCTGAAAAGCGAACGCTTTGCGTGGCGCAGGTTTGGCGGTTTGTGCTTTGGGCTCATTGGTGTGGGGATTATCGTCGCACCTTCCGTTGATCTGGGTGCTGCCGTGCCTGTGTTTTGGGCGGTGGCCTATTTGCTGGTATGTCTGTGTTATGCCTTTGAGGGCAATTACGTGTCGAAATGGGGTGTCGCGGACCTCAGCCCGTTCCAGCTTATGCTGGGGGCCTCACTGGTGGGCATGATGCTTGTGGCACCGATGATGGTTGCCAGCGGTCAGACCCTGCCGCCCGTCTGGCCCTTGCCAGTTGCCCAACAGGCGCTGATTGGCACATCGGTGGTGCATGTGCTGGTCTATGCCACCTATGTTTGGTTGGTGGGGCGTGCGGGCGCAGTTTTTGCGGTGCAGGTGAGTTATCTTGTCACGGGCTTTGGTTTATTTTGGGCATGGTTCCTTTTGGGGGAGGCGGTCTCCAGCATGATCTGGCTGGCGCTGGCGGCGATGTTTACAGGCATGTATCTGGTGCAGCCACGCGCCAAAGCAGTGCTTGAAGAGGTCCCAATGATGCGCGACACTTAAGCGGTCTTAAGGGGATGCCCCATGGTTTTTGAACTCACCCAATTCTCGCAGGCGATCCTTTCTCTTACCGTTGTGGCGGTGATGTTTATCCTGTTCCTGCGCGAGACATTGCCCACAGAAGTGGTGGCGCTGTCGGGCGCTGCGGTGCTGTTGGCGATGGGGCTGTTGCCCTATGAGGATGCGCGCATGGTGCTGAGCAATTCTGCGCCGTGGACCATTGCGGCGATGTTCATCGTGATGGGCGCGTTGGTGCGCACGGGTGCGCTGGCCGTGCTCACAAAGATGGCCGAGCGCTATGCCCGCACCAATCCCAAGATGGCCGTGATCGGTGTTATCCTGACCGTGATGGGGGCGAGTGCGATTATGAACAACACGCCCGTTGTGGTTGTGATGATCCCTGTGGTGGTGCAGCTGAGCAAAACGCTGGGCACCAAAGCCTCCAAATTACTGATCCCGCTGAGCTATGCTGCGATTATGGGCGGCTCGCTTACGCTGCTGGGGACGTCGACCAACCTGCTGGTCGATGGCGTGGCGCGCGCGCAAGGGCTGGAGCCTTTTGGCATCTTCGAGATCCTGCCCATCGGTTTGGTCGTTTGTGCATGGGGACTTTTGTACATGGTCACCATCGGGCGGCATCTTTTGCCAGAGCGCGACAGTATGGCGGGGATGCTGGGGGACCGCTCAAAAATGAAGTTTTTCTCCGAGGCGGTGATCCCGCCCGAGAGCAACCTGATCGGGCGCGACGTGTTGGATGTGAAGCTGTTCAAGCGCGACGGCGTGCGTTTGATCGACGTGGTGCGGGGCGATGCCTCCTTGCGGCGAAATTTGAAAGACGTTGTGCTTCAAACAGGCGACCGCGTGGTGCTGCGCACGCAAATGGCCGAGCTTTTGAGTTTGCAAGCCACGCCCGAGTTTAAGCGCGTGGACCAAGTCTCGGCCGTGGAGACGACCACGGTGGAGGTGCTGATCACACCCGGTTGCAAGATGATCGGCCGCAGCCTTGGCGCGTTGCGCTTGCGCAGGCGTTACGGCGTCTATCCGCTGGCCGTGCACCGCCGCAACCAGAACATCGGGCGGCAGTTGGATGACCTCGTCGTGCGGGTGGGCGATACACTGCTGCTGGAAGGGGCGGCGGAGGATATCCAGCGTCTGTCGGTGGATATGGATATGGTCGATGTGAGCACCCCGTCCGAGCGCGCCTATCGCCGTGGTCATGCGCCCGTTGCGATTGGCGCGCTGGTGGCCATTGTGGTGTTGGCGGCGCTGAACGTGGCGCCGATTCTGATGCTGGCGGTGATTGCTGTGGCGGTGGTGCTGGTGACGGGATGTATCGATGCGGATGAGGCGTTCTCCTTTATCGACGGGCGTTTGCTCGCGCTGATTTTCTCGATGCTATGCGTGGGGGCGGCGTTGCAGCATACGGGTGCTGTGCAGATGATTGTGGATGCGATCTCACCCGTTTTGGGGACTGTGTCTCCTGCGGTGGTGATATTCTGTGTGTTCTTGCTGACCACGATATTTACCGAGATTGTGTCGAATAATGCGGTGGCGGTGATTATGACGCCTATTGCGATCTCGCTGGCGGATGCTTTGGGACTGGATGCGCGCGCACTGGTGGTGGCGGTGATGATTGCGGCCTCTTGTGCTTTTGCGACGCCCATCGGGTACCAGACGAACACGCTGGTTTACGGGCCGGGCGGGTATAGGTTTACGGATTTCATGCGCGTGGGCATACCCCTCAACCTGTCGATGTCGGTGATTGCCAGTTTGGCGATCCCGCTGTTTTTCTGAGGACGGGAGTTTCGGGGCGCTGCCCCGGACCCCGGGATATTTTTGACCAAAAGAAATGGGGCGTCAGAGGGGCCAGAAGACGAGGATGGCGGGTATGGAGACGGCGACGATGATGATCTCGAGTGGTAGGCCGATGCGCCAGTAGTCGCCGAAGCTGTAGCCACCCGGACCAAGGATGAGCGTGTTGTTCTTGTGGCCAATGGGGGGGAGGAAAGCCGACGAGGCCGCGATGGGTACGGCCATCAGGAAGGGGGCGGGGTTCACGCCTATGCTTTGCGCCATCTGGATGCCCACGGGGGCGGCGACGATTGTGGTCGCTGTATTGTTGAGCACATCTGAGAGGGTCATAGTGACCACCATGAGCACGGTGAGTACGGCCCATGCAGGCATGCCGTCTGTCAGGGTGACCAGCGAGCCTGCGATAAGTTCGGTGCCGCCTGATTTCTCAAGTGCGGCGCCCAGCGGGATCATGGAGCCCAAGAGGACTACCACGGGCCATTCGATATGTGTGTATACCTCAGACAAGGGCACGATTTTGACCAGCACATAGGCGACGACCACGATGCCAAGCGCGATAGGGAGGTAGATCAGGCGGATGGATGCGGCGACGACCGCGCCTGCGAAGAGGGCGATGGCGAGCCATACTTTGCTGTTTTCTGTCACGGCGAGGCCGCGGTTGGCGAGGGGAAGCACACCGAGTCACTCGGTCACGTCATCGCCTGTATCGCGGGGGACGAGGAGCAGGACGATATCGCCCGCCTGCAGCTCGGTCTTGCGCAGTTGAGCGGTGATTTTGCGGCCCCTGCGCGAGATGCCCAGCAGAACGGTGCTTTTGCGCCATGCGAGGCCCACCGCTTGGGCTGTGCGGCCAGCGAGACGGCTCTCGGCGGTGACGACGACTTCGATAATTTCGACCCCTTCGCCATCGGCGTGTAAGCGGTCCTCTCGATCTTGGTCGGCTACGGCCAGATTTAGGGTGGAACGGAATTCATCCAGCGCGTCGGGTGTGGCTTCCAGAACGATGGCATCGCCTGCGCGCAGCTCGGCGTTTTGGGCGCGGCCGTAGCGGCGTTTGCCATTGCACATGAGGCCGATGATGGTGACGTCTGATTTCTCGGCCGTCTCTTCCAGTTCGGACAGGCGTTTGCCGATCTGCTTGCTGTCTTCGGGCACGACCAGTTCGGCGATATAGGCGTCGAGGTCTTCCTTTGTTAGGGGCCATCTTCGCGGGTAGGAATGAGGCGCCAGCCGACCAGCGCCACAAAGGCCAGACCCGCGATGGCAGCCACACCGCCCACGGGTGCGAAGTCGAACATTTTGAAGGGTGCGCCGAGGCTCTCTTCGCGGATGGCGGCGATAATGATATTGGGGGGCGTGCCGATCAGGGTGACCATGCCGCCCAAGATAGTGGCAAAGCTGAGCGGCATCAGCGATAGGCCCGGCGCACGGCCCGCCTTGCGGGCAGTCTGGATGTCGACGGGCATCAGCAGCGCAAGAGCCGCCACATTGTTTATAAACGCGGACAGGATGCCGCCCACGGCGCCCATGAGCGTGATATGCGCGCCAAGCGAGCGCGAGGCATCCACCAGCGTGCGGGTGATCAACAGTACAGCGCCCGAACGCACCAGCCCTGCGGAGACGACCAGCACCAGCGCCACCACAAGCGTGGCAGGGTGACCGAAGCCGTCAAAGGCGTCCTTGCTGTCCACCACGCCTAGCACCACGCCCGCCATCAGGGCAGAGGAGGCAACGATATCATAGCGAAAGCGGCCCCAGAGCAGCAGGCCGAACACAGCGCCGAAGAGCGCGAAAAGGATAATCTGGTCATTTGTCATTTGCGCACCATGTTGCAGCGCCGCGCATAGAACAAGAGGAGAATACGCCCGCGCAGCTACATCAGAGCCTTGCCCCCGATGCGGATGCTGCCCTATACGTGCGGCTGATTGATACGCACAAGCGACGGAGAGACATCATGGCCGGCCATTCGAAATGGGCAAATATCCAGCACCGCAAAGGGCGTCAGGACAAGCTGCGCTCGAAGATGTTCTCGAAATTCTCCAAAGAGATCACGGTTGCGGCCAAGATGGGCGACCCTGATCCCGACAAAAACCCGCGCCTGCGTCTGGCGGTGAAGGAGGCCAAGCAAGCCTCGATGCCCAAGGACAACATCGACCGCGCGATCAAGAAGGCGACGGGGGGCGATGCGGAGGATTATGAAGAAATCCGCTATGAAGGCTATGGCACCAACGGCGTGGCGGTGATCGTCGAGACGATGACGGACAATCGCAACCGCACGGCCTCGACTGTGCGCTCGACCTTCACCAAATACGGTGGCAATCTGGGCGAAACGGGCAGCGTAGGCTTTATGTTCGACCGCAAGGGCGAGGTTATGTACCCCGCCGAGGTGGGCGATGCCGACACGGTGATGATGGCCGCGATCGAAGCAGGGGCCGAGGATGTGGACAGCTCCGAGGATGGTCACGTGATCTACTGCGCGGATACCGACCTCAATGACGTCTCTACCGCGCTTGAAGCCGAGCTGGGCGAGAGCATGAGCACCAAGCTGATCTGGCGTCCTACCACCACCACAGAGTTGGACCTTGAGGGCATGCAAAAGCTGATGCGGCTGATCGATGCGCTTGAGGATGACGATGATGTGCAGCGCGTGACAGCCAACTTCGAGGCCTCCGACGAGGTCATGGAAGCGCTGGAGTAACGCGCCTTCCCAGTCTTATGAAAGAAAGCCGTCGCATAATGTGGCGGCTTTTCTATTTCTGCCACCCGCCCAAAAAAAAGCCGCCCTTTGGTGACGGCTTCGACGTAGCGTTGGGGATGGTTTGCCTTAGGTCGCCTCACCAATGGAGCGGAGCAGGCCCCAGAACCCGTTGGCATCGGACCGCCGTGCGCGGGGTGCGTCTGCCTGACTTTTTACGGTTGCCAGCAGACGCTTTACCTCATTCAGTTTTGCCAACGCCCCATGTCCGCCTGCACTGGCCTGCATGTTGAGGATCTTTGTCTGGGTCTCGAGTGCGTTTGCAATGAGATCCAGCTCGCTTTGGCTGATTTCCAGCTTCTTAGTCTGATCGGTCATTTGTTTTCCTTTATCCGGGGTGTGCAGATAGGTGTTGGTATGGGCATACGCCAGAGGCAGCAGTTCAGTTTCATGTGATGTGATGAAATAATCGTGTATTCAGGCACCATGGCAGCAAAGCATTGAAATTATGACAAAAGGTTGAGCGTTAGATCATGGCTCAATTTAACCCTTTGGAGGATAACGCGCAAAACGCATGTCCGTGATTGACCTGTGAGCGGCTGGACATCGCGACGGCCTCCGCCTACCAAAGCGCACAACAGTCGGAGTGCTGCGCATAATGTCTTCTTTCCTTCCGGGTTTCTTGCTGAGCCTGACGCTGATCCTGGCGATCGGGGCACAGAACGCTTTCGTGCTGCGGCAAGGGCTACGGCGTGAACATGTGTTTTGGGTCTGCGCGACCTGCACCCTTTGTGACGCTGTTCTGATCGCTGCGGGCGTCGCGGGTTTCGGCGCGTTGGCCGATGCGGTGCCGTGTTTTGAGGCCGCGATGCGATACGGCGGCGCTGCCTTTTTGCTGGTTTACGGCACACAATCCGCGCTGAGCGCGTGGCGTGGCGGTGGGGCGCTGGAAGCTGAGGGGGCAGTCGCGCAGTCGCTGCGCAGCACTTTGGTGACCTTGCTGGCGATTACGCTGCTCAACCCGCATGTTTACCTTGATACTTTGGTGCTGGTCGGCTCGGTCTCGGCTCAATATCCTGACAAGATGGCCTTTGCCGCAGGCGCGATCCTTGCCAGTGCGATCTTCTTTTTCATTCTGGGCTACGGGGCGCGCTTGCTTCAGCCTGTGTTTGCGCGGCCTGTCAGCTGGCGCATTCTGGATGCGCTGATCGCGGTCACCATGTGGAGTATCGCACTGGCGCTTTTGTTCCAGTAACCGCTTGCACAGGCGCAAGGATTACAGTCAACTTGCTGCATGGCCACCCAAATTCCTCATCGCCCGCTTACAGGCATCTTCTGGATGTTTATGACAGGTGTGTGTTTCCTCATGGTCACGGCGTTGGTCAAAACGATGGGGCCGCGCCTGCCGCCGGGAGAGGCGGCATTTATCCGCTATGCGATGGGTCTTGTATTTCTGTTGCCCTCGCTGGGTGCGCTGCGCGATGCGCATCTCACACGGCGGCAATGGACGCTATTTTCGGTGCGGGGCCTGTGCCATGCGGGCGGCGTGATCTTGTGGTTCTACGCCATGGTGCGCATCCCCATCGCCGAGGTGACGGCCATGGGCTATCTCGCGCCGATCTATGTGACCGTGGGCGCAGCACTGTTTCTGGGGGAGCGGCTGGCAGCGCGGCGCATTGTGGCGGTGGTGTTGGGTCTTGCTGGGGCCGCGATCATCCTGCGCCCCGGATTTCGCGAGGTCAGCGACGGCCACCTTGCGATGTTGCTGGCTGCCGTGGTCTTTGCAGGCAGTTATCTGACCGCCAAAGTCCTCGCCGATGAGGTCAAGCCGGGCGTAGTCGTTGCCCTGTTGTCGGTTTTTGTAACCATCGGTCTTGCGCCCTTTGCTGTGGCCGATTGGGTCACACCCAATCCGCGGGAGTTGATGTTTCTGGCGAGCGTGGCCGTGTTTGCAACGGCGGGTCACTACACCATGACACTGGCCTTTGCCGCCGCCCCTGTGACGGTGACGCAGCCTGTGACGTTCCTGCAATTGGTCTGGGCCACGCTGCTGGGGCTGGTGTGGTTCGGCGAAGCGGTTGATATCTGGGTCGTTTTGGGGGGCGTGGTCATCCTTGGGTCAGTCACGTTCATCACGTGGCGCGAATCGATGCTCAAGCGTCAAGTGACGCCTGATGCCCCCGCCACAAAGGGCTGATTTATTCTTGATTGACGGATCAATAAAAATCCTGCAGGGTCACCTCGACCCCAAGCGGAGCGGAATCGCATGCCTAAAGTCGGAATGGAACCTGTGCGCCGTGCCTCGCTGGTACGCGCGACGATCGCCGAGATTGGCCGTGCGCAATCGCTGGATGTGACAGTCGGCCAGATCGCCAAGACCGCGGGCATGTCCACAGCACTCGCACATCATTATTTCGGCGGTAAGGACCAGATATTTCTTGCCGCCATGCGCCATATCCTGAGCGAGTACGGCGCTGTCGTGCGCAGTAGCCTCGCCAGCGCTCCGACCCCGCTGGCCCGTGCCGAAGCGATTATCACGGCAAGCTTTGACGAGACCTGTTTTGCTCCCGCAACGGTGGCGGCGTGGATGACGCTTTATGCTGCTGCGCCAACCCAACCGCAGATGAACCAGCTCTTGGCGCTCTATCAATCACGCCTGCGATCGAATTTGACCCATGCATTGCGCCCTCTTGTGAACACGCCAGAGGCCCACGCAGAGACGCTAGCAGCATTGATTGACGGACTGTATCTGCGTGCGGCGCTGTCCGACGGTGGCTCAAGCGAGACAGCAAAACAGACCGCTTTGCACATGCTGAACATGATTTTGAAGGACACAGTATGAGTCAGCCCAACATCCTTATTCTCATGGTGGATCAACTCAACGGCACGCTCTTTCCGGATGGCCCTGCTGACTGGCTGCATGCGCCTAATCTCAAAAAGCTTGCCGCGCGCTCGACGCGGTTCAAGAATGCCTACACCGCCTCGCCGCTCTGTGCGCCGGGACGTGCGGCTTTCATGTCTGGGCAATTGCCCTCGGCCACCGGCGTCTATGACAACGCCGCCGAGTTTGCCTCCAGCATCCCGACCTACGCGCACCACCTGCGCCGCGCGGGCTATTACACGTGCCTTGCGGGCAAAATGCATTTCGTGGGGCCGGATCAGCTTCACGGCTTCGAGGACCGCTTGACTACTGACATCTACCCCGCCGATTTCGGCTGGACCCCTGACTACCGTAAACCCGGGGAGCGGATCGACTGGTGGTATCACAACATGGGCAGCGTCACGGGCGCGGGTGTGGCCGAGATCAGCAACCAGATGGAATATGACGATGCCGTCGCCTATGAGGCGACGCGCAAGATTTACGAGTTGAGCCGTGGTTTGGATCAGCGTCCTTGGTGCGTCACGGCCAGCTTCACCCACCCGCATGATCCTTACGTGGCACGCAAGCAATACTGGGATCTTTACGAGGACTGCGAACACCTGCTGCCCGAAGTCCCCGCGATGGATTACGAAGACCACGACCCGCATTCCAAGCGCATCTTTGATGCCAACAACTGGCGCGAGTTCGACATCACCGAGGATGACATCCGCCGCTCCCGCCGCGCCTATTTCGCCAACATCAGCTATCTCGACGACAAGATTGGCGAGATTTTGCAGACGCTGGAGGACACGCGGCAAGAGGCGATCATTCTCTTTGTCTCGGATCACGGCGATATGCTGGGGGAGCGGGGCTTGTGGTTCAAGATGAGCTTCCTTGAGGGCTCGGCCCGTGTGCCAATGATGATCAGCGCCCCCCAGATGGAGGCAGGGCTGCACGAGACGCCTGTGAGCAATATCGACGTCTGCCCCACGCTGTGTGATCTGGCGGGTGTGGATATGTCCGAGATCATGCCATGGACCACGGGGCAATCCTTGGTGCCCATGGGGCAGGGGGTCGAGCGGACCGAGCCTGTGGCGATGGAATACGCCGCCGAAGCCTCCTACGCGCCGCTTGTCTCACTGCGCTATGGCAAGTGGAAGTACAACCGCTGCGCGCTGGACCCTGACCAGCTGTTTAATCTCGACGCTGACCCGCACGAGTTGACCAATCTTGCGGAGGTGCCTGCGCATCGCGGCACGCTGGATCAACTGCGCGCCAAATCCGAGGCCCGCTGGGACCTCGACGCTTATGACGCCGATGTGCGCAAATCGCAGGCACGGCGCTGGGTGGTTTACGAGGCGCTGCGGTCGGGCGGGTATTACCCGTGGGACTATCAACCGCTGCGCGATGCCTCGGAGGCCTATATGCGCAACCACATGGATTTGAACGTACTGGAAGAAAACAAACGCTTCCCGCGCGGGGAGTGAAAACGACCGCTGATCCGAAGGGTGCAGGACAGCGGCGCAGCCAAGCACCCAAGACAACCGATAGGGACTAAAATGCTGACTTCAATTATCTCCTTCGGAGTGATCCTCGCCTTTGTGCTGGTGATCTTCTGTACGATCAAATGGTGGAACCTTACGCTGACGGGCACGCAGCCTGTGCCCCTGTATGTCTTCATCGCGATCCTGTTCACTTCGGGCTTGGACGTGGGGCTGATCATGTTCCCGCTGGCTTTCGACTACCCGCTATATGCCGATACCGCAGCCGAGCCTGCCTATGCTTTCACCAACCCGCTGGCGTTGGAATTCGGATTTTGGGGCTTTTTGATCTGGGCCTTCTACTTCCTGACGACTTTCTATTTCTGTGCGATTGAGCCGCGGGTGAAGTTCTTTGAAATCCCCGCCGTGAAGATCCTCAACAACGTGGTGATCATCACCACCTGTGCCTTTACGGGTGCCTTGTTCTTGATCTACATGCCCTACTATATCGCCGAAGTGGGCGACGGTGAAACGATCCTGCCTGTCTTCTACCTGATTTGCTTCCTTGTGATCCTTGTGGCGGCCTTCTCCTCCACCGACATCAAGTTTGTGAAACTCCTCTCTGTCAGCTCTACGGTGCTTTTCTTTGCCCTCATTGCCTATATGTTCCTCAACGCAGGGATGAGCGCAGGTGATCTGGCTTCGACAGGTAGCAACATCGGTGGCTACTTCGCCAATATCCACAAATTCATTATCCCGCTGACGGAATATCACGAGTTCTACCTCTTCTGGTGGTTTGCATGGTCGATCATGATCGGGCAGTTCGTGAGCCGTTTTGTGGGCGGCCTCAAGACGTATCAGTTGCTGGGCGCGCTGCTGGTATTCCCCTCCATCCCGTTGGCGCTGTGGTTCACGGTTCTCTACTTCTACCACCTCAACGGCATTGGCACCGCAGGCTTCCCGAACTGGGCCATGACTATTGTGGGCATAGTCTTTGTGATCAATTCCTTTGACAGTCTGATCCGCCTGTACACCGACAACCTGAACCTTACGACCGAGCGTTTTGGCACGATGTCTTATGTATTGGCCAATGCCATCGGTCTGTTTGCACTCACGCTGCTGTTCCAGAGCCAGTGGTTGCAAATCCAATGGGTCGGTACAGTGGTGATCGGCATCTATCTGGCGGCCCTTGCCTATATGTTCTTCGTAAAACGTAACAAAATGAGCGATCTCGACGGGCAGGCCGCTCCCTTGAACACATGCTTGTAAACACCCAAAGGCCCTGCGCGGATATGCTGTGCGGGGCCAACAATAGACGGAAGAGACGCTATGCAAACCCAACCTGCCGCCAGCCATTTTATCAATGGCACTTATGTCGAAGACACCGCAGGCACCCCCATTGAGGTGATCTATCCTGCGACTGGCGAGGTGATCGCGACGGTGCATGCCGCGACACCCGAGATTGTAGATCAGGCGCTGAATGCAGCGAAGAGGGCCCAGAAAGACTGGGCCGCGATGAGCGGGACCGAGCGGGGCCGTATTTTGCGGCGCGCGGCCGATTTGATGCGAGAGCGTAACCACGACCTCTCGATCCTTGAGACATATGACACTGGTAAACCCTATCAGGAGACTAGCGTCGTCGACGCCACAAGCGGTGCCGATGCGCTGGAATACTTCGGCGGCATGGCAGCCACTCTGACAGGCGAGCATATCCAGCTGGGTGAGGATTGGGTCTATACACGCCGCGAGCCTTTGGGCGTGTGTGTGGGCATTGGTGCTTGGAACTACCCCACGCAGATCGCCTGCTGGAAGGGAGCGCCCGCGCTAGCCTGCGGCAATGCGGTGATTTTCAAACCCTCCGAGACAACGCCACTCTGTGCGCTCAAAGTCGCGGAGATACTGGTTGAGGCGGGGCTGCCTGCGGGGCTTTATAACGTGGTGCAGGGCTTGGGCGACGTGGGCGCAAGCCTTGTGACGGACCCCCGCGTCGACAAAGTCTCGCTGACAGGCTCGGTGCCCACCGGACGCAAGGTCTATGCTGCTGCTGCCGAGGGCATGAAGCACGTGACCATGGAGCTGGGCGGCAAATCCCCGATGATCGTCTTTGAGGATGCTGATATCGAGAATGCCGTATCGGGCGCCATTCTTGGTAACTTCTATAGCTCTGGTCAGGTATGCTCCAACGGCACTCGTGTATTTGTGCATGCAGATATCAAGGAGGCGTTTCTCAAGCGTCTGGCCGAGCGTCTGGACGATGCCGTGATTGGCGATCCGATGGACCCTGCCACCAGCTTTGGCCCAATGGTGTCCAAACGCCAGATGGACATCGCTCTCGATTATATCGCCAAGGGGGAGGCCGAAGGTGCGCGTCTTGTCTATGGTGGCAAGGCGATTGAGGGGGCTGGTTTCTACATGCAACCCACGATTTTTGCCGATGTGACCGACGATATGGTGATCGCACGCGAGGAAATTTTTGGCCCCGTGATGGCCGTGCTGGATTTCACCGATGAGGCCGATGTTATGGCGCGTGCCAATGACACCGAGTTCGGGTTGGCCGCAGGCGTGTTTACCCGTGATCTCACCCGCGCCCACCGTGTCGCGGCGGGTTTCGAGGCGGGGACGTGCTATATCAACACCTATAATGACGCGCCTGTCGAAGCGCCCTTTGGCGGGGTCAAGGCCTCGGGCGTCGGGCGTGAGAATTCCAAGGCAGCGATCGAGCACTATAGCCAAGTCAAATCGGTCTATGTGCGTATGGGGGATGTGGAGGCGCCCTTCTAGAAATGGTGTGATCCAGCGGAGCGCGTGCCGCGCATGCGATTTTTGGCGCAGGCGGTAGGCGTTCTCGCAAAACGTATTTGGAGTGTTTGTAGAGAGGATTTTACCAATGCTGCTAAGAGGTGCTTGAGGGATCATTCTGATCCTCAAGTCACATCATCAAGGGTGAGTGCGATTCCCTTACGCCTCAAGGACAAACGCGCTGTGGCGCGGGCCTGCGGCCTCCTTGACCCGTCACGGAATCACGAGAAGTGAGTAGATGGAATGGAAGCTGATTTTGTAATTGTAGGGGCGGGCAGCGCAGGCTGCGCCATGGCGTACCGTTTGGGGGAAGCAGGGGCATCGGTGCTGGTGATCGAGCACGGAGGTACGGATGCGGGCCCGTTTATCCAGATGCCAGCCGCACTCAGCTATCCGATGAATATGAAGCGCTATGACTGGGGCTATCTTTCAGAACCCGAGCCGCATTTGAGCAATCGCAAGCTGGTCTGTCCGCGGGGCAAGGTCATTGGTGGCTCGTCTTCGATCAACGGGATGGTCTATGTGCGCGGGCATGCGATGGATTACGACCATTGGCGTGATCAGGGCGCGGACGGTTGGGGCTATGCAGATGTGCTGCCCTATTTCAGGCGTATGGAGACGTGGCACGATGGCGGTCATGGCGGCGATAGCTATTGGCGGGGCAAGGACGGTCCGCTGCACGTGAGCCGTGGGCCCCGCAAGAACCCGCTGTTCAAGGCCTTTGTCGAGGCGGGCAAGCAGGCGGGGTATGAGGCCACGGACGACTACAATGGCGAAAAGCAGGAAGGCTTTGGCCCGATGGAGCAGACGGTGCATAACGGGCGGCGCTGGTCGGCGGCCAATGCTTATCTGCGGCCAGCATTAAAGCGCAACACGGTCGAGATCACCCGTGCGCTCGCGCGTCTTGTGGTGATGGAAGAGGGCCGTGCTGTGGGCGTCGAGGTGGAACGTGGCGGTCAGATTGAAGTGATCCGCGCGCGGCGCGAGGTTCTTCTTGCGGCGTCGTCCATCAACTCGCCCAAAATCCTGATGCTTTCGGGCATTGGCCCTGCCGCGCATCTGAAGGAAAACGGGATCGAGGTTGTGGCCGACAGGCCAGGCGTAGGCGGCAATTTGCAAGACCACCTTGAGGTCTACATGCAGATGGCGGCCAGCCAGCCCATCACGCTCTATAAGCACTGGAACCTGCTGTCCAAGGCCGTGATCGGCGCTCAGTGGCTGTTTTCCAAGACGGGTATGGGTGCGTCAAACCAGTTCGAGAGCGCCGCGTTCATTCGCAGCCGCGCGGGCATTCCTTACCCCGATATCCAGTATCATTTCCTGCCCATCGCCGTGCGCTATGACGGGCAAGCTGCTGCCGAGGGGCACGGATTTCAGGCGCATGTAGGCCCGATGCGGTCTAAGTCGCGGGGGCGCGTCAGCTTGCGCTCTGGTGATCCCGCGGACAATCCGAAGATTAATTTTAACTACATGTCTCATCCCGAGGATTGGGAGGAGTGGCGACGCTGTATCCGTCTGACCCGCGAGATTTTCGCGCAAGACGCGTTTAAGCCTTTCGTCAAACACGAAATCCAACCTGGTGCAGAGGTGCAGACCGACGACGAGATTGACGCATTCGTCCGCGAACACGCCGAGAGCGCCTATCATCCTTGTGGCACCTGTAAAATGGGCAGCGCGCAGGACAAAGACGCTGTGGTGGACGCACAAGGCAGAGTGATCGGTGTGCAGG
>CBFHZX010000025.1:0-41312 GCA_965660425.1 Sulfitobacter sp.
CAGCTGATCCGCTTCCAGTTGCTTGGCCGGTTCCGACAACAGCAATAGTGCCCCAAGCTCTGACTTGTTTTCACCAACAATCACCGCATCGCGCACTAGACCGTCCATGATATCGACAAGTGCTGCACGTACCGACCCGACCGCCACCCAGGTGCCAGTATTCAGCTTGAAATTTTCAGCCACGCGCCCATCGAAAAAGAAGCCCTTGGCGAAGTCTTCGGGGTCAGCGGGGCGCAAGGCATCTCCCATGCAGTAATAGCCCTCCTCATCAAAAGCGTCCGCTGTCTTTTGGGGATCCCCAAAATAGCCCGGCGTGATGCTTGGCCCTTTCAGGCGCAACTCGAGTTTTCCGCCATGCGGCACAAGCTTCATGGATAGCCCTCCCGCAGGAATGCCAACATTCCCCGAGAACTCCTGCACATCTGTGCAAGACAAGGCAAAAGGCGCTGTTTCGGTCGCTCCTAGGCTTGTTGAAAGCAAAACTTCGCGTCCGGTTGTCTTGTGCCCGATCGCGCGCAACCTGTCCCAGGTGCGTTGCGGCATCCCAGCACCTGCGTAGAACATCATGCCCAACCGGCTAAAGAATGTCTCAGCCAGCGCCGCATCGGCTTCAAGCTCTTCAATCAACAGATCCCAGCCAACGGGAACGTTGAAATACCATGTGCAGGCCACCTCGCGCAGGTTGCGCAGGGTTTTGTCGAAGGCGCCGGGGGCAGGCTTGCCTTCGTCAATGTAGTACGTCCCGCCATTCGTCAGAACAAGGTAGAACACTTTGTTACCAGCCGCTGTATGGTTCCAGGGTGCCCAGTCCAGCACAACGGGAGGTCGTTTTTGAAGGAACCGGTAGCAATCTCGTACCATTGCTTGATTTGTGCAGATCATCCTATTGGTGTTGATGACGGCCTTGGGGGAACCGGTCGAACCGGAGGTGAATAGATATTTGACGACCGTCTCGGACGACACTTCACTGCGCGCGCGCTCTGCTGCCTGTCCGTCACCCTGCAACAGATCATTGAACTGCACGGTCGATGCGCCGTTTAGTGCGATCACATCCATGCGCGGGGAAGATATCGAAGCAATTGCCGCCGCGAACCGATCTCCATCCTCGGCATAGACTGCGCCCGGCTTCAAGAGTGCTGCGATGTCCTTGAGCTTGCCGTGATCCTTTGAGACTAGCGAATAGGCGGGGCTGACGGGGGCATAGGGAATGCCCACATAGAAAGATGCAACCCCCAAAAGCCCGTGTTCCAATGAATTGCCCGACAGGATCAAGAGGGGCCTGTCTGGTCCCAGCCCCATCTCCAGAAGACGTGATCCGATCTGGCGCGCGGCTGTCCGCGCCTCACCGTAGGTGATCTTGCGCCAGTCTCCCTGCTCATCGCGCCGAGTGAGCCAGGGCTGATCCGGCGTAGCGTCAGCCCATTTGTCGAGATAATCCGCCAAAGTCGGCAAATGCTCAGGCAAAGCTTCGGTTTGTTCCATGAGGATCGTGCCGTCGTCGCGCGTGGTAATGTCAAACGTCGGCGACCAGAAATCGTTTGGGTCCAGCGCCCTCATATCAACGGGGGGCCATGCGTATGGCGCCATCCAAGCGGATGGTTTCACCATTTAGCATGGAATTCTGGGTAATGTGGCTTACCATTGCGGCATATTCAGTAGGATCGCCAAGCCTTGACGGAAATGGCACCTGTGCCCCGAGCGAGTACTGCACCTCCTGTGGTAGCTCATCAAGAAGTGGTGTTAGAAATAGGCCCGGCGCGATCGTGCAGACGCGGATGCCCTTGTCAGCCAGGTCGCGCGCCATGGGCAAGGTCATTCCAACAATGCCGCCCTTAGATGCGGAATATGCAAGCTGGCCGACCTGTCCGTCAAACGCCGCCACCGAAGCAGTGTTCACAATAACGCCGCGCGCACCGTCGGGTGCAGTCGGCTCTGCCGCACACATTTGTGCAGCCGCTTGGCTGGCGCAATTAAAACTGCCCATCAAATTGACGCGCAGGGTCTTTTCGAACAGTCCAGGATCGTGCGGGGCCCCGCGCGAGACCGTCTTGGCCGCGCCGCCGATTCCGGCGCAATTGACCAGAATGCGCAATGAACCAAGCGCGTCCTGAATATGGGCGATGCCCGCCGCGACGGAAGCGGGATCGGATACATCAACTTTGACGAACCGCCCACCAATCTTGTCAGCGTGAGCGCGACCGGCCTCTTGATTGAGATCAAACAGAGCGACCTTGAGCCCATCGGCGGCCAGTCGCTCAGCTGTTGCGGCCCCAAGTCCTGAGGCGCCGCCCGTCACGATTGCCGAATGTCCGGCCCAATTCTGCAAGCCCATTTTTATTCTCCTCTATGGCGGATTTTTTTCAATAGGCGCAGAAGCTGTTCTACTTCAGCCTCGGTGAGGTCGCTAAAAAGACTGTCTTCATGCGCGCGCACTGCTTCGATTGTTTCACTATAAAGCTCACGGCCGGCCTTAGTGGGGATCAGCGCCTGAACACGCCGGTCAGTTGGCACTTGCACCCGTGATAGACAGCCCTTGACCTCCAACTCATCAACGATCGCAACAAGTCCGGACCGTTCAATGCCCATCATACGCGCAAGCTCACTCTGCGTAATATTCGCGTGGTCGATGGTCAGGGAAAGCGCCGAAAACACACGGGCAGAGAGACCGTCCTTGCCCATTGCTTCGCGAAAATCGTCTTTCACCACAATGTATGCGCGTTTGAGGTTATAACCGATCAGCTGTTCCAGATCGGTTCTTTTGAGATCGTTGTTCGCAACGATCCGTGGCTTCTGCTTGGCCATAAACAGCCTCCAATTAGACATAGCCACAATAGGCCAGATTTGTTACATTGGTAAACAATTATTCCTATGAAAGGCTTCTTAATGGAACTGCCGACGCCAAAACTTGATGAGGTTTGCACGCTGCATGTAGAACTGGATCCGATCCGCGAAATGGGCGCAGGCCGTGCTGGGCATCGGCGGATCATCCCAATCGTGGGCGGTTCGGTGACGGGCGCGGGTCTGTCAGGGCGCATTCTAAAACTTGGTGCTGATTGGCAAACCATCTTCGATGGAGGATTGGCTGAACTGGATACCCGCTACGCGATGGAGACCAATGATGGGGCCATCATCGAGATCATCAACTACGGGTTCCGCCACGGGCCGCAAGAGGTGCTAGATGCTGTGGCGCGCGGTAGCGAGGTAGATCCAGCGGCCTATTACATGCGGACCCATGCACGGCTGGAAACAGGTGATGCCCGCTATGAATGGGTGAACCGAACGCTTTTTGTGGGTGTGGGCGCACGATTTCAGCAATCCGTACAGGTCACGCTTTACGCATTGACCTGACTTTTGCTGCATCCGGGCAGGGTGTGCACCTTCACCACAAAATAGCATCAGCCAAACTATATTGCCACTTGCGCGTATGGCCGCTTCTTGCGTTCCGCAGCGGAATTCAGTTTTTTGATCTTACCACATTTTTCTTGCTGCGAGCGCGCACAGCAAGAAAACCGAATTTACATAATGGGTTCTAAGCCGCCGTTCGCTGCGTCTGCATCGTTCATCATGCTGTAGCGAACCCATAGCCCTGAACAACAATCTGATCGACGTCTCTGCGGCACTGACAAATGATATCGCACATTCCGCTACTGCTCGATCCAGCACGTGCCGAAGTACGAAAAACCTTTTCCATAACCCCTAACCCGCGCCGCCTATTTCCCCGGCCAGTTCATCAAGGCTCCTTGCCGTGATCTGGATGATCTCGCGCACATCGTCCGCACTCACTATCAACGGGGGGCAGAACGCCATTGCGTCGAGCATGTTGCGAGAGATCAGGCCGTTTCGCAGCATGGTTGCGTTCATTTGCGCACCCAGTTTGCCCGGGGCCATGTCATCGGCCCTGCTTTCTGGTGCGACCAATTCAAGCGCGCCGATCAGGCCAACGCCCCGTGCCTCACCTACAAGGGGATGCGATGCAAGATCGGCCAATCCCGCTTGCAATTCCGCACCACGCGCGGCGGCATTCGCGACCAAGTCACGCTCTTCAATGATCTTTATGTTTTCGAGCGCAACCTTGGCCCCGACAGGATGGCCGCCGCCCGTATATCCATGCCCCAAGACACCGATACGTCCGCTCTCTTCTGCGATGGGTTCATAGACACGATCGTTGATCATAAAGGCGGAAAAAGGGAAGTAGCTGGAGGTGATCTGCTTGGACATGGTCAGAATGTCGGGCTTGATGTCAAAGGTGGTCGATCCGAACATGTTGCCCGTTCGGCCAAAGCCGCAGATCACTTCATCCGCGATCAGCAAGATATCGTATTTCGCCAGAACCGCCTGAATTTTCTCCCAATACGTCGCGGGGGGCACCATAACACCGCCTGCACCCATGACAGGCTCGGCGATGAAAGCGGCGACTGTATCGGGGCCTTCTGCCTGTATCATATCATCAAGGTCCTGCGCACAGCGCGACGCGAACGCCTCTTCGCTCTCCCCCTCGCGGCCTTCACGCCAATAATGCGGGCAAGTGGTGTGCAAGATACCGTCCAAAGGCAGATCAAAGGATTTATGATTATAGGGCAGCCCCGTCATGGAGGCCGATGCAACGGTGACGCCGTGGTACCCGCGCAGACGCGAGATGATCTTCTTCTTGTTCGGTTTTCCCAGCGCGTTCGAGCGATACCAGACCATTTTGACAATCGTGTCGTTCGCCTCGGAACCTGAGTTGGTATAGAACACTTTACTCATCGGGACGGGGGCCATTTCAATCAGCTTTTCAGCAAGATCAATCGCGGGAGCATGCGAGCGGTGCGAGAAATTGTGATAATAGGGCAGCTTCTGCATCTGCTGATGCGCGGCATCAATAAGCCGCTTTTCGTTAAAGCCCACCGCAACGCTCCACAGGCCCGACATGCCCTCGATATAGCGCTTCCCATGGGTGTCGGTGACATAGATCCCTTCGCCCCCCTCGATAATCAGCGGGCCGACCTCTTCATGCGCTTGGGCATTGGTATAGGCGTGAAAATGATAGGCAATATCACGGGCTTCGTCTGAGTTTGGTCGCATATCCATGGCAAATATCACTTTCTAAAACCTGCCCGATCGCGGGCGAAAACGTCGCGCAATTTCCTAACTGCTATCGCCCCCTTCTCGCAATTGGCAAGCATTTTTGCGCAAGGCAAACCGCGCAGGTGCCCCGTCAAATGGCCCCTCATGTGTTAAACAAGCGCACAGACCGATACGCCACGCAGTGGTGCACAGACCATACCGCGCCACCCGATCCCGTCGCTGAGGTGCGACAATTTGCCGTAATCTCTCTTTCAATCCTCAACGAAACCGATAGGCTCATGCCCAGCCAACAAAGGGAGGCGTATAATGTCGAATGACAATAACAAGCTCAGTCCACCCATGACCGAGCTGGACATCAACACAACAACAGGGGGGGGGTCTACAACGGCTTTGCAGCGCAGGTCGCTGTGCCCGCCAAGATCATTATTTCAATCATCGTTGTCTGGGCCATTTTCTGGCCTGTGCAATCAGGGGACGTGCTCAGCAGCATGAACTCGGTCATCCTCGACGTGTTTGCGTCTTGGTACATCTGGGTCGTGGCCTTCTTTGTCGTGGTCTGCGTCATTCTGGCACTCTGGCCAGCGGAAGGGCGTCTCAACCTCGGGCTTGAGGGAGAAAAGCCCGAGTTCAACAACTTCTCATGGTTCTCCATCATGTTCGGCGCAGGGATTGGCGTCGGCATGCTGACATGGGCGGTGGCAGAGCCGGTGTCCCACTTCGGCTCCAACCCGCAGACAATCATGGGCCTGACCACAGGCGGCGCAGAGGATAACATCCGCAGTGCGTACCAATGGTCTTTCCTGCACTGGGGCTTTAGCGCTTGGGCCTGTTACGCGATCTGTGGACTGTCACTTGCGTTCTTCAGCTATCGCCGCGGTCTGCCGCTGACGATCCGGTCTGGCCTGACACCGCTCTTTGGCAAGGCACTTGCTGGCACATTGGGTCACATCATCGACGTGGTGGCGGTTGTCGCGACCATCCTCGGCGTCACACAAACCTTGGGCTTTGGCGTGGACCAGTTCGTAGCGGCTCTGGGCCGTATCGGCATTGGCGGTCTGGCAGATGCAGAGGGTGCAGCAACGACCACGGGCATCGTGGTGGCTTTGCTGGTCATCATGGGCCTGTCCACCCTCTCCGCCCTGTCGGGCGTGGGTAAGGGCATCAAATGGCTGTCGAACATCAACATGGTGATATCGATCATCCTGCTGGGCTTCTTCATCATCTTTGGGGCGACATGGTTCGGCTTCAACGCGATGTTCATCGGCCTTTGGGACTATATCATCGCACTGCCGGGGATGAGCCTGAATGTCTGGAAATCAGATGGCGTAGAAGGCTCCGAGGCCTTCCTTCTGGCGCAGTGGCAGGGCTGGTGGCCCGTGTTCTACTGGGCATGGTGGATCGCATTTGCCCCCTTCGTGGGCCTGTTCCTAGCGCGCATCACGCGCGGGCGCACGATCCGCGAATTCGTGCTGGGTGCGCTCATTGTGCCTGCCAGATGAGCTTTGTCTGGTTCGCATGGGCTGGTGGCACCGCCATTGATCAGGAACTGAACGGCGGCGCGAATGGCGTGATCTATGATGCGGCCAATCGTGACAAGATTTTCGCCATGACCGAATTCATGCGCTCACCCATCTCACAGGCGCTGTCCTACGGCTTTGCCCTACTGATCGTGGTGCTGCTGCTGACGTTCCTTGTGACATCTGCTGACTCTGCCGTGCTGATCGTGAACACGATTAATGCTGCGGGCGACGAGGGTCCAAAGGCGCGTCCACACATCCTGTTCTGGGGTGCGGCTCTGGCGCTTGTGGTGGCAGGTCTGCTTATCTCGGGCGGAACATCGGCCATTCAAACGGCGATGGTGATCGGGGCGCTGCCCTTCTCCATCGTGATGGCGCTGATGCGCTATGGCCCTCTTGAAGGCGATCTACAACGACACCCGCCGCGAAAAGGCTGGCTTGGCGACTACCTTTGACAATATCGAAGGGGCCACGGGCAACAGCATCCCGTCAGGTCTGCCCGCAGAGTAATCTACAATAACACCGAGGGGTGCGGCAAAGATCTCGCGCCCCTTACCCAGCTGTACGTCCCGTTAAGGCCGCAGATGCTGCACAAGGGGTGTACAGTAAGTGTACGCAGCCTGTACGCAAACCACCCCACGCATTCACCATATAACAAAGGGGCTAACCCCGATTGCCGCACGCTCAGGCCAGCAAGGCGTATACCCGCTGCGCCAACGATGTTTTAACCAGTGTTAAGTGGACAAGTGGCGCGGTTGACGGGGCTCGAACCCGCGACCCCCGGCGTGACAGGCCGGTACTCTAACCAGCTGAGCTACAACCGCGCAATGTAGCCTTTTGGTGGAGGCTGATAAGACCGCCCCGAGGGGAGGAATGGTGGGTCGTGAGAGGCTCGAACTCCCGACATCTTCGGTGTAAACGAAGCGCTCTACCAACTGAGCTAACGACCCGATTAGCGCGGTTTAGACAATGTCGCGGAGCATGGCAAGCCTCATTCGAGACGTTTTTGCACACCATTTAAAAGATGGTACACAACGCCCTGCCCCCCGCCCATGTCAGGCAGGCCCGAGCGGCCCCTGCCCGTCACAATGGCGCGTAACATTCGCGAAGTAATTCCATGGGTTACAAGAACAGATGGCCGCGTGAGCGAGGCCAGAAACCCTGCGCAGCGCTGCTCTAATGCAGCAAATCCTTCTCCCTGCGGTGCGTGCTCATAAAGCTCCAGTGCGCCGTCTGGCCCGTCAACATAGTCATGGCCCTGCGCCAAAGTGCTGCGCAGCGCACCCGCCCACGCGCCCACGCCGATCTCGCACAGGCGATCATCGGTGCGCAGATGCGACACTTGTCGCGCCAGCGCGATGGCTGCTGTCTCGAACGCGCGGCCTTGCGGGCTGCTTAGGGCGTCGAAACCTGTCAGATCAACGCCCGCCAGAATCTCGGCCTGCCGTGCGGCCTGCGCCTTACCTGCATCGGTCAAGGGTGAGTTCAGCGCACCTTGCATACGCCCTTGCGCATTCCACAGCGTCTCACCGTGGCGCAAAATGTAAAGCTCGGGATAATTGGCCATAAAACACCTTCAAATCAGAGGCATATACAAAAAAGATGCCACGCCCTTGTGTGCGCGGCATCGGTTTGTTGAAACTGCTAACGAAATATCAACCACAAGGGCGTATAAGCCTACTCCGCTGCTGTCGCGGGCTTATCCTGATCGGCCAGCCCGACACCCTGCGTCGCCTCGCTCAGCTTGGCTGTTTTCTGGCGCAGCTTGAGGACAAGCGCACAGCCATCATGCAATTCCTTGCCGCGCTGGACCTTCAGCTTGCCAAGGGGCTGCAAGTTCATCTCGCGTTGCTCTGCAAAAGCATCGCCCAACGCGGCCAGCATGGCCTCGACAATCGGTTTAACATCTTTTTTCTTCTTGCCAGAGCGCGCAACGACAAGATCGAACAGTTCTTTCTTCTTAAGCTCGTTGCCCAGAACAACGGGGCCAATGTCTCCACAACAGAAGGAGCGGCCATCGAAGCTTCTGGTGCTGCCGAGGTATCCACCTCTGTAACAGCATCCACAACCGGCGCTGCGACTTTTGTCTTGGCCGCTTTTCTGGACGCGGATGTTTTCGGGACTCTCTTGGATGACGTTGGCATGTTGTATCCTGCTCTGCTGCGTTTTGGTTGTTATTTTTGACCTCTATACCACTATTACGATGCAAATGCTACATGGGGTTGACCATATCAATATTTAGCGTGACTTAACCGTACCAGACACATCTTGAGGAATTAAATGAAATATGTTCTGACATTGGCCGTATTCGTTGCGTTCACATCAACCGCCACAGCGGGGTCTGCCGTTGATCCCGTTATCGAAGCACCTGTAATCGTACAAGACGCAGCCAGTTCCAGCAGCGGCACTGCGACTGTGGCTCTGCTTGCTCTACTTTTGATCATTCCAGTCATCACAGACTAAATCAGCACTTACTATTTTCTGTAAAAGTCTGATATGAAACAAAAAAGACCCGCAGATTTCTGCGGGGCTTTTAAATTCCAATGGTGCAAAACTCAGTGCGCAGTGGCGCTATCACCGACGGCTGCCTTCGCGGCCAACGCCGCTACGGCTGCTGCCTCCTCTGCCACTTCATCCCATTCAATCGCTTCGGGCTTGCGCACCAGCGCATGCTCCAACACCTCCGAGACGTGGCTCACGGGAATGATGGTCAGACCCTCTTTCACGTTGTCGGGGATATCAGCCATGTCTTTCTCATTCTCCTGCGGAATAAGAACGGTGGTGATCCCGCCACGCAGCGCCGCCAACAGCTTTTCCTTCAAGCCGCCGATCGGCATGGCATTGCCGCGCAGCGACACCTCACCTGTCATGGCAATATCTTTGCGCACAGGGATCTTGGTGAGCACAGACACAATCGAGGTGACCATCGCGAGACCCGCGCTTGGCCCGTCCTTCGGAGTAGCCCCATCTGGCACGTGCACGTGGATATCAAGCGTGTCGAACTGCGGCGGTTTCACACCGATCTGCGGGCTGATGGAGCGGACATAAGAGCTTGCCGCGTCGATGCTTTCCTTCATCACATCGCCCAGCTTACCCGTTGTTTTCATACGGCCTTTACCTGGCAGACGCAGCGCTTCGATGTGCAACAATTCGCCCCCGACAGAGGTGTATGCAAGCCCCGTGACAACACCGATCTGGTCCTCCTTCTCGGCCAAGCCATAACGGTGCTTTTGCACACCGAGGAAGTCATCAAGGTTGTCGCCCGTCACGGTGACGCTCTCCACCTCCTTGCGCACGATCTTGGTCAGCGACTTGCGCGCCACTTTTGCAATCTCGCGCTCAAGGTTCCGCACGCCAGCCTCACGGGTGTGATAGCGGATCATACCCGTTAAGGCACTGTCTTCCATCGTGAATTCCTTGGCCTTGAGGCCGTGGTTCTTCACTTGTTTGGCCACCAGATGCTGCTTGGCAATCTCGCGCTTCTCGTCCTCGGTGTAGCCCGACAGCGGGATAATCTCCATACGGTCCAGCAGTGGACCGGGCATGTTATAGCTGTTTGACGTGGTCAGGAACATCACATTACTGAGGTCATATTCGACCTCCAGATAGTGATCCACAAAGGTAGAGTTCTGTTCAGGATCAAGCACTTCAAGCATCGCCGACGCAGGGTCCCCACGGAAATCCTGCCCCATCTTGTCGATCTCGTCCAAGAGGATAAGCGGATTTGTTGTCTTCGCTTTCTTCAGCGCCTGAATGATCTTGCCAGGCATGGAGCCGATGTAGGTGCGGCGGTGACCACGGATCTCGCTCTCGTCACGCACGCCGCCCAGAGAGATGCGAATAAACTCGCGCCCCGTGGCCTTGGCCACAGACTTGCCAAGCGAGGTTTTACCCACACCTGGAGGGCCTACAAGGCACATGATCGGGCCTTTGAGCTTTGAGGATCGCTGCTGCACCGCGAGGTATTCAACAATGCGTTCCTTGACCTTCTCAAGACCATAGTGATCAGCGTCCAGCACGGCCTCGGCTTTGCTCAAGTCTTTCTTAACGCGTGACTTTACACCCCACGGGATGGACAGCATCCAGTCGAGGTAGTTGCGCACAACGGTTGCCTCGGCACTCATGGGCGACATGTTCTTGAGCTTCTTGATCTCGGCATCCGCCTTTTCGCGGGCCTCTTTGCTCAGTTTGGTCGCGGCGACCCGCTCTTCCAGCTCAACAACCTCGTTCTTGCCGTCTTCGCCATCGCCCAGCTCGTTCTGAATGGCTTTCATTTGCTCGTTCAGATAATACTCGCGCTGGGTTTTCTCCATCTGCGTTTTCACGCGAGTCTTGATCTTTTTCTCGACCTGCAAAACGGACAATTCGCCCTGCATCAGGCCGTACACCTTCTCCAGACGGTCCGACACGCTCAGCGTCTCAAGCAGGTCCTGCTTTTGATCGACTTCGATGCCCAGATGCCCCGCAACCAGATCGGCAAGGCGCGCTGGATCCGTGGCTTCATTTACGGCGGCAAGCGCCTCTTCAGGCACATTCTTCTTGACCTTGGCATAGCGCGCAAACTCTTCTCCGACCGAACGCAGCAGCGCCTCGGTCGTGGCCGCATCGCCCGGCATCTCGGTGAGACACTCGGCGCGGGCCTCAAAGAAGTCTTCGTTCTCAAGGTATTCGGTAATCCGCACCCGCGCTTGGCCTTCGACCAGCACCTTTACGGTGCCATCGGGCAGTTTCAGCAGTTGCAACACATTGGCCAGCACACCCGCTTTGAAGATACCGTCGCTGTCAGGGTCGTCGACGCCAGGGTCAATCTGGCTACTCAGCAGGATTTGTTTGTCGTCTGCCATCACCTCTTCGAGGGCGCGGACGGATTTGTCTCGGCCCACAAACAGCGGCACAATCATGTGGGGGAAAACAACGATATCGCGCAACGGAAGTACGGGATAGCTGGCGTTAAGAGGCTCTTGCATGCTCATTTCCTTATGTTAGCAAAACGGCTTTTGTCCCTGCTATGAGGCAACGTATGGGCCGTCTCCGATGGGACGGATGTGTGCACCCTGCCCGCCTGTTTCAATGGTGCCCCCGTTCTCGGCGGCGCTTTCCCTAACATGGCGCGAAGCCCCTGCTTCGGCAACTGCGGATTGCGCGTTGTTTAATGGAAATTTGACGCAGCATGGCGGGGAACGGTCATTGCGTTACCAGTACTGCCGCATCCCCCCCCTTCATGTAACATAAATGTTGATCGCGCTGGCAAGGAGCGCTATCTTGAACTCAGTGACAATCGGGAGAGTTACATGCCAGACGCCTTTATCTGCGACGCCGTTCGCACCCCCATCGGGCGCTATGGCGGCGCCCTGTCCTCGGTGCGCACCGATGATCTGGCCGCCGCACCACTTGCCGCGCTGATAGCGCGCAATACCAGCGTGGATTGGAGCCGCGTGGACGATGTGGTCATGGGCTGCGCCAATCAGGCGGGAGAGGACAACCGAAATGTGGCGCGCATGGCGGCCCTGTTGGCGGGTCTGCCCGTGGATGTTCCAGGGATCACGCTGAACCGTCTGTGCGCCTCTGGCCTTGATGCGGTGGGTCAAGCGGCGCGTGCCATTCGTGCAGGAGATATGGATCTGGCCATAGCAGGCGGGGTCGAGAGCATGAGCCGCGCGCCCTTCGTCATGCCCAAATCCGAGACCGCGTTCGGGCGCGCCAATGCCGTCTATGACACGACCATCGGCTGGCGCTTTGTGAACAAAAAGATGGATGAAGCCTACGGCACCGACTCTATGCCTGAGACAGCGGATAACGTCGCCGAGGACCACAGCGTGAGCCGCGCGGATCAGGATGCTTTCGCCCTGCGCTCCCAAGCCCGCTGGGCCGCTGCGGATGCCGCAGGTGTCTTCGCCGAAGAGATCGTGCCCGTCACCATCCCCCAGCGCCGCGGCGACCCCAAAGTTGTGGACAAGGATGAGCACCCCCGTCCCCAGACGGATGCGGCTGGGCTGGCCAAGCTGCGCGGAATCAATGGCACAGACAAGACCGTGACAGCGGGCAATGCCTCTGGCGTGAATGACGGGGCGGCGGCCATGCTGATTGCCTCGGAGGCTGCAGTCAGCGAGCATGACCTCAAGCCGATGGCGCGCGTCGTGGCCATGTCTGCGGCCGGTGTGGCGCCACGTGTCATGGGCATCGGGCCTATCCCTGCTGCCGAGAAGGTGCTGGCACGGGCAGGTCTCACCATCGACCAGATGGACGTGATCGAGCTGAACGAGGCTTTCGCCTCCCAAGGCATCGCCACACTGCGTGCCTTGGGTGTGGCGGATGACGCCCCGCACGTGAACGCCAATGGCGGGGCCATTGCCATCGGTCATCCACTGGGTATGTCGGGGGCGCGGCTTGTGCTTACCGCCGCCTATCAATTGCAACGGACCCAAGGACGCTATGCGCTCTGCACCATGTGTGTGGGCGTCGGCCAAGGGGTCGCTCTTATTCTGGAAAGGGTCTGAACCATGTATGCACAGATGATTAAATCGACCGGCAAAGGGGTCAAAAACCTTGATGAGATGGACCCCGTCGAGCGCGCATTTCAGGAGCGCATCGACGCGGGCGGCAGGATCGAGCCGCGCGACTGGATGCCCGAGGGCTACCGCAAGAACCTTATTCGCCAGATCGGCCAGCACGCCCACTCCGAGATTGTGGGCCAGCTGCCCGAGGGCAACTGGATTACCCGTGCACCAACCCTTGAGCGCAAAGCGATCCTGCTCGCCAAGGTGCAGGATGAGGCGGGCCACGGTCTCTACCTCTATTGCGCGGCCGAGACGCTGGGCATCACCCGCGACGAGATGTTCGAGGCGCTGCACGAGGGGCGGATGAAATACAGCTCCATCTTCAACTACCCCACACTGACATGGGCCGATATGGGCGCTGTCGGCTGGCTGGTGGACGGTGCCGCGATCATGAACCAGGTGCCGCTCCAGCGCACCTCCTATGGCCCCTACGCGCGTGCCATGGTGCGGATTTGCAAGGAGGAATCATTCCACCAGCGTCAGGGCTTCGATATCATGACGAAGATGTGCAACGGCACGGATGCACAGAAAAAGATGGCGCAGGATGCGCTCAACCGCATGTGGTATCCGTCGTTGATGATGTTCGGCCCATCCGACAAGGACTCTGTGCATTCTGAACAGTCGATGGCGTGGAAGATCAAGATGAACACCAACGACGAGTTGCGCCAGAAATTCGTCGACCAGACCGTGCCACAAGCCGGATACCTTGGCCTGACCGTGCCCGACGACAAGCTGGCGTGGAACGAGGAAAAGGGCGGCTATGACTTCTCCGAACCTGACTGGTCGGAGTTCTTTGACGTGTTGGCGGGCAACGGCCCGTGCAACCAAGAGCGCCTTCAGACCCGCAAGGACGCTTGGGAGAGCGGTCAATGGGTGCGCGACGGGATGCTGGCCCATGCAGCCAAGAAGCGCAGCGCAAAGATGGCGGCGGAGTAGAGACATGACTGAACCAAAACGCACAGGTGAGTGGCCCCTTTTCGAGGTCTTTATCCGCGGCCAGCACGGCCTGAGCCATCGTCACGTCGGATCGCTCCACGCGCCAGACGCGGAAATGGCGGTCAAGAACGCCCGAGATGTCTATACTCGCCGCAATGAGGGCGTAAGCATCTGGGTCGTAGAGGCACAGGCGATCCACGCCTCTTCCCCCGGTGACAAAGAGGCGCTTTATGATCCCTCCAACGACAAGGTCTACCGACACCCGACCTTCTTTGATGTACCCGACGAAGTGGGCCACATGTAATGAGTGCGGCCCTGTTTGAAACGCTACTGCGGTTGGGGGATAACACGCTGGTGCTGGGCCACCGCGTGTCGGAATGGTGCGGCAAGGCTCCCGTTTTGGAGGAGGACATCGCACTGGCCAACACAGCGCTTGACCTCATCGGCCAGACGCAGATGTGGCTGGGCTATGCGGCGGAGGTTGAGGGCAAAGGCCGCAGTGCCGATGATCTGGCCATGCTGCGCGATGTCTGGGATTTCCGCAATATCCTGATGGTCGAGCGGCCCAACCTGGGTTTTGGGCACACTATGATGCGCCAGTTCCTGTTTGACGCCTACCACCGCGCGCTGCTGGCGGGGCTTGCTGCGTCCAGTGATCCCCGCGTGGCGGAGATTGCGGCCAAGGCGGTGAAGGAAGCGACCTACCACCTTGACCGCTCTGCCGAGACGGTGATCGCGCTTGGCGACGGGACCGAGGTGAGCCATGCGAAGATGCAAACCGCGCTTGATCTGCTCTGGCCCTACACAGGCGAGATGTTTCACAGCGACGAGAGCGATGCAGAAATGGTTGCAGCGGGCGTGATCCCCGATCCCGAAGGGCTGCGCACACAGTGGTTAGAGACGGTTCAGGTGACGATGGCCGAGGCTACGCTCACCCCGCCCGACAGCAGCTTTGCGCACAAAGGCGGCCGCACGGGCAAGCAGCACACCGAGCATTTGGGCCACATGCTAACGCAAATGCAATGGCTGCAACGCGCCTATCCGGATGCCACGTGGTGAAACCCGACGTGCAGACCATCTGGGGCTGGCTCGACGAGGTGCCTGACCCTGAAATCCCCGTGATTTCTGTGGTCGATCTTGGCATTATCAGAGACGTGGCATGGAACGGCGAAACGCTGGAGGTCGCGATCACGCCTACTTATTCGGGCTGCCCTGCCACGTCGATCATCAATCTGGATGTCGAAACGGCCCTGCGCGACCGCGGGTTGGAGCATATCCGCCTCAAACAACAACTCTCCCCGCCGTGGACCACCGATTGGCTCAGCGCCAAAGGAGCAGCCAAGCTGGAGGACTACGGCATCGCACCGCCCTCTCCCGCAGGTGGCCCCTCCAAATGCCCGCGCTGCCAATCGGCAAACGTGGAGCGCGTGAGCCAGTTCGGCTCAACCCCCTGCAAGGCCCACTGGCGCTGCCTGAGCTGTTTAGAACCCTTCGACTATTTCAAATGTATTTGAGGCACTTATGGCCCGTTTTCACCCCCTGACCGTTACCCATGTGCACAAGACAATCCGCGATGCGGTTGTCCTGAGCCTTGCCGTCCCCGAGGGCGCGGAATTTGACTTCATCCAAGGCCAATACCTGACCTTCCGCCGTGATTTCGACGGGGAGGAGCTGCGCCGCAGCTATTCGATCTGTGCAGGTCTGGATGATGGCACGCTACAGGTCGGCATCAAGAAGGTGGCAGGCGGTGCTTTCTCGACTTGGGCCAATGAAGAGGTGCAGGTCGGCGATACGCTCGAGGCGATGCCGCCCCTGGGCACGTTCCACACCGCCCTCGATGCGGATGCCCAAAACCACTACCTCGGCTTTGCAGGCGGCTCGGGCATCACACCTGTTCTGTCCATTCTGCGCACGGTACTGACACGAGAGCCTCAGTCGCGCTTTACCCTCGTCTACGCCAACCGTGCCGTCAGAACGATCATGTTCCGCGACGAGTTGGAAGATCTCAAGAACACCTATATGGGCCGCGTGAATGTGATCCATATCCTTGAGGCGGATGCGCAGGATATTGACCTCTTCACAGGCCGCGTGGACGAGGCAAAATGCGCGGCATTGTTCGAGCGCTGGATTGATATTGCCTCTGTGGATACGGCCTTCATTTGCGGGCCAGAAACGATGATGCTGGGGATTGCCAAGGCCCTGCGCGAGCACGGGCTGGAAGATGACCAGATCAAATTCGAACTCTTTGGCGCCTCACAACAAGGCCGCGCCAAGCAGCGCGCGATTGCGGCAGATGCGGCAGCAGCGAGGGCTGTGACCCAAGCAACTGTCACGCTCGACGGGGCCACCCGCAGCTTTGAGATGCCCCGCGACCTGAGCTTACTGGATGCGGCCATCGACAATGCCATGGACGCGCCTTTTGCGTGCAAAGCGGGCGTCTGCTCGACCTGCCGCGCAAAGGTAACGGAGGGCGAGGTCGAGATGCTGACCAACCACGCGCTTGAGGACAACGAGATTGCGGACGGCTTTGTGCTGACCTGCCAGTGCTATCCGCTCACGGACACCGTGCGCTTTGACTATGACCAATAAGGACGCCGCTATGATTAATGTCTCCTCTTTCGCAGCGGGCAAATGGGTCATGCCCGACAGCGGCGCACGTCCCGTTGCCTGTGCCATCACGGGTGATGTCATCGCGCAGGCGGGCAATGCGACCCTCGATGTGGGCGCGATGCATAGCTATGCGCGTGAGGTCGGCGGCCCTGCCCTGCGCAAACTCACATTCCATGACCGCGCCCGCATGCTCAAAGCGCTGGCATTGCATCTGAACACACACAAGCAGCAGCTTTATGATCTGTCGTTCCACACGGGTGCGACGCAAAGCGATCATGCCTTCGATATCGACGGCGGCATCGGCACCATGTTCGTCTATGCCTCCAAAGGGCGGCGCGAGATGCCCGATGCGCAGATATACCTTGACGGCGAGCTAGAACAGCTGGGCCGCACGGGCACCTTTCTTGGCCAGCATGTTTGCGTGCCAAAGCAAGGGGTTGGCATCCACATCAATGCCTATAACTTCCCCGTCTGGGGGATGTTGGAAAAATTCGCCCCCACCTTCCTTGCTGGCGTACCCAGCATCGTCAAACCCGCCACGGCCTCGTGCTATGTGACGCAGCTCTGCGTGCAGCTCATGCTCGACAGTGGCATCCTGCCCGAGGGCGCGTTGCAGCTGATCTCGGGCGGCGTGGGCGATCTGCTGCTGCACACGGACGCGCAGGATGTGGTCAGCTTCACAGGCTCCGCGCAGACAGCACTTATGCTGCGCACCACCGCGCATCTACTTGAGAATGCAGTTTCTTTCGTCGCTGAACAAGACAGCCTGAACGCCTCAGTGCTTGGCCCCGATGTAACGCCTGACAGCCCCGAGTTCGATCTGTTCATCAAGGAAGCCCACCGCGAAATGACCACCAAAGCGGGGCAGAAATGTACCGCCATACGCCGCATCATAGCGCCCGAAGCGCAGGTGGATGCGGTCATTGAGGCGCTGAGCGCGCGCCTTGTGAAAACCATCATCGGAGATCCGCGCGATAAGGACACCCGCATGGGCGCATTGGTGAGCTGCAGCCAGCGCGATGATGTACTTGAAAAAGCGCAAACCCTCGGCACCGAGGCAGAGCGCGTGTTTGGTGATCCTGACAGTTTCGACGTGCACGGAGCCGACCGTGACAAAGGCGCGTTCCTGACGCCGATGCTGTTTCACTGTGCCAACCCTGATGCAGCCGAGCGTTTGCACGACACCGAGGCCTTCGGTCCCGTCAGCACCGTCATGCCCTACCGCGATGTCGATCACGCCGTAGAGCTTCTCAACCGTGGCAAGGGCTCGCTCGTGGCTTCTGTCATCACCCGCGACGGCGATCTGGCGCGGCACATGGTCATGGGGTCTGCGGCGTGGCACGGGCGGCTCTACTTCAACAACTCGGGGAGCATGGCGGAGGCGACAGGCCACGGCGCGCCCATGCCGCATATGGTTCACGGCGGGCCAGGGCGTGCGGGAGGCGGAGAAGAGCTGGGCGGTGTGCGCGGCGTGATGCATTATATGCAGCGCACCGCCGTGCAGGGCAGCCCTGACATCCTCACCGCCATCAGTGAGCAATGGGTGCCAGGCGCGCAGGAGCACACAGGCGGGCCGCATCCCTTCACGCGCCATTTCCACGATCTGAAATTGGGCGAAACGCTCTACACCCCGTCGCGCAAAGTCACCCTGCAAGATATTGAAACCTTTGCGCATTTCACGGGCGATACGTTCTATGGCCACATGGATGAGGAAGCCGCAAAGGCCAACCCCTTCTTCCTCGGCCGTGTGGCGCATGGCTATCTGCTGCTGAGCTTTGCCGCGGGCCTGTTTGTGCAACCTGATCCGGGCCCTGTGCTGGCCAATACGGGGCTGGCAAACCTTAACTTTATGAAACCTGTCTCCCCCGATGACGAGATCAAGGTGCGCCTCACCGTCAAGAAAAAGACGCCTCGCACAGATGAATACGGTCAGGTGCGCTGGCATGTGACAGTGACCAATCAGGACGACGATGTGGTTGCGGAATACGAGCTGCTCACGATGAACGCCTATGAGTGATGCGCGCATGAAGATGGTTCTGGTGACGCCCGAAATCCCTTATAATACGGGCGCAATCGGGCGGACCTGCGTGGCGCTGAACCTCGAATTGATCCTAATCAAACCATACGGGTTTTCGCTGGATGAAAAATCGGTGCGCCGTGCTGGGACGGATTATTGGAAGCACGTCAACTTGAGTGAGTACGACAGCTGGGACGCCTTCATCGAAGCGCGCAATCCGCCACGTGATCACCTTTATTTCTTTGAAGAGCATGGCGCGCAGAGCATCTATGCGCCCGAGTATCAAAAGGATGCCTATCTAGTGTTTGGCTGCGAATCCGCTGGCCTACCCGATGCGATCCTTGAGGGTGCCGAGGACCGCGTATTTCACCTGCCCATGCTCGACACTCGCGTCCGCTCGCTCAATCTGGCCAATGTGGCCTGTGCCGTGATTTATCAGGCGATGCAGCCGCAGTTGGGTGGTTGAAACGCCACCAGCCTGCGTTACGTTGATTGTCAGCGAAGGAGCGCACCATGCCAAGACTCGTAAGGTTCTACATCACCCATTGCATCATCGGCTTTGCCGTCGCTGGCGTTTTTACGGCGGGGATTTTGTGGTTCAACGTGACCAACCTGTGGCATTTGATCAGCGGCTCTGACATCGGGATTATGGCTGTGGTCGTGTTTTGGGTGCTCAACGGGATCGTCTTTGCGGGTGTCCAATTCGGCGTGGCGGTCATGCTGATGGGCGAGGACGACGACGACGATGAAGGCCCGCGCGGCGGCACGCGTGTGCCCGTACGCGTCCCCTCGACCATCAAGCCGAACAGCCCCCTCAGCTAAAGCGGGTCAATGTCACCCTGTGCGCGGCCTGCATGAAAATCCGCCTGCCACTGGGTGAATGTGCCAGCGGCAATCGCACCGCGCATCCCGTCCATAATATCCTGATAATACCGCAGGTTATGCCATGTAAGCAGCATCGAGCTGATCATCTCTTGTGAGCGGAACACATGGTGCAGATAGGCGCGTGAATAATGCTGGCACGCAGGGCAGCCGCAGTTCTCGTCCAGCGGACGCGGATCATCCGCGTGGCGCGCGTTCTTGATATTGAGCACGCCCATGCGCGTGAACACCTGCCCCGTGCGGCCAGATCGTGAGGGCAGCACACAGTCCATCATATCAATCCCCCGCGCCACAGCGCCGACAATATCATCAGGCTTGCCCACCCCCATGAGGTAGCGCGGCTTGTCTACGGGCAGCTGCTCGGGCGCGTAGTCGAGACAGCCGAACATGGCCTCCTGCCCCTCGCCCACGGCCAGACCGCCCACTGCGTAGCCATCAAATTCAATCTCGCGCAACGCATCGGCGCTTTGCTTGCGCAGGTCCTCCTCCAACCCGCCTTGCTGGATACCAAACAGCGCATGACCGGGGCGGTCGCCAAAGGCTTCCTTAGAGCGCGCGGCCCACCGCATCGACAGTTCCATACTCTGCGCAATGCGGTCACGATCTGCGGGCAGCGCGGGGCATTCGTCGAAACACATCACAATGTCAGAGCCAAGCAACGCTTGGATCTCCATCGAGCGCTCTGGTGTGATCTCATGCTTGCTGCCGTCGATATGGCTTTTGAAGGTCACGCCGCGCTCGGTCAATTTACGAAGAGACGCGAGGCTCATCACCTGAAACCCGCCTGAATCCGTGAGGATCGGGCGCTCCCAATTCATGAACTTGTGCAACCCGCCAAGGCGGTCAATCCGCTCGGCTGTGGGGCGCAACATCAGATGGTAGGTGTTGCCCAGCAAAATATCCGCACCCGTCTCGCGCACCGAACTTGGCATCATCGCCTTCACCGTCGCCGCCGTACCGACGGGCATAAAGGCAGGCGTGCGGATTTCGCCGCGCGGCGTCGTAATCTTGCCTGTACGTGCCCGCCCGTCAGTGGCGAATGTTTTATAGGAAAATGCGGTCATCTTAGGCCCTCACGCTGTGCTTGGTGCTGGCCTAACCCACCCATACCGATCTTGCAATTAAAGGGTTCAGACCCCACATTATAATAAGGGATTTAAAAGGAATATTGCGTTGAGCATCGAAGAAGTACTGTTGGGTTTGTTGGAGAACAATTTGGGCTGGCTGCTGCTGGCTGTTGTTTTGATCGTCGTCATTTTCAAAGGAGTCAAGATTGTACCCCAGTCAGAGCAACATGTTGTGGAGCGCTTTGGCCGCCTTCGCTCTGTCCTCGGGCCAGGGATCAACCTGATCGTACCGTTCTTTGACAAAGTAGCCCACCAGATTTCTATTCTGGAGCGCCAGCTGCCCACCGCTTCTCAGGATGCAATCACACGCGACAACGTGCTGGTGCAGGTTGAGACCTCCGTCTTCTACCGCATCACCGAGCCTGAGAAGACTGTCTACCGCATCCGCGATGTAGATAGCGCAATTGCCACCACTGTTGCAGGTATCGTGCGGGCCGAGATCGGGATGATGGACCTCGACGAGGTACAGGCCAACCGTTCGGCTCTGATCACGACGATCAAACAAAACGTCGAAGAGTCCGTTGAAAACTGGGGCATCGAAGTGACCCGCGCCGAAATTCTGGACGTGAACCTTGATGCCGCCACCCGCGCCGCGATGATGCAGCAGCTCAACGCGGAGCGTGCGCGCCGTGCGCAAGTGACCGAGGCCGAGGGCTCCAAACGGGCGGTAGAGCTTGCGGCGGACGCGGAACTTTATGCTTCCGAGCAGACAGCCAAGGCACGCCGCGTGCTGGCTGATGCCGAAGCCTACGCCACGCAGATTGTTGCCGTTGCCATCAACGAGAACGGGCTGGAGGCTGCGCAGTATCAGATCGCCCTCAAGCAGGTCGAAGCCTTGGGTGTGATGAGCGGCGGACAGGGCAGCAACACAATTGTCGTGCCCTCCGAGGCATTGGCCGCCTTTGGCGACGCGTTCAAGCTGTTGAAAGGCCGTGGATAATGGAGAGCGTTGCGCAAATCTGGTGGGTCTGGCTCTGTGCTGCCCTCGCGCTGGCACTGATTGAGCTAATCGCCCCTGCGTCCATCTTTCTGGGCTTTGCGCTTGGCGCATTGGCGATGGCAGGGATCGTCGCCTTTACAACCATCAGCAATACTTCCGCCCTGCTGGCGCTTTTTGCAGCGCTGTCGCTGATCGCGTGGATGGTGCTCAAACTTGTTTTCAAAAGCCAATCCAGCGGTGCGCGTATTGTCGAGCGCGATATTAATGAGAACTGATCCAAGTCCCTTCTCTCTCCGCCCCTGACGGGGAGGAAGCGCTCGTTTCTCCCTTTGTTGCGATATTTGGCAACTCTTAGGCTGTCGTGGCGGAACCTTACCGCCAAATAAATCGCGACACACCTCAGGGAGAGAAACCATGCGTAAATATATCGCCGAAGCCATCGGCACCTTCGTCCTCGTCTTTTTTGGCGTCGGGTCCGCCGTGCTTGCGGGGGGCGGCATCGGGATCGCGAATTCGATTTCCATCACAGGCATTAGCCTTGCCTTCGGTATCTCGGTTGTGGCCATGGCCTATTCCATTGGCCAGATTTCAGGTGCGCATCTCAATCCTGCGGTCTCGATGGGCGCTTTGGTTGCGGGCCGCATGATGCCGGGTGATATTTGTCAGATATGCCCTGTTCCAGACACTGAGCGCGATTGTTGCTGCTGGTGCGATCTTTGCTCTCGCGACCAATTCAGCTGGCGGTTATGACATCGCAGCAAACGGCCTTGGCCAGAACGGCTATGGCACAAATTACGGTGGCGAGTTCTTTATGATCTCGGCGTTTCTGTTTGAGGTGATTGCAACGGCAGTCTTTCTGGTGGTGATCCTTGGCGTGACATCCGAAAAAGGCAGCCCCATGATGGCAGGTCTTGTGATCGGTCTGACCCTGACCATGATCCATCTGGTTGGCATTACGGTGACAGGCACATCTGTGAACCCTGCCCGCTCCATCGGACCTGCATTGTTTGTGGGTGGCACGGCCCTGTCGCAGCTGTGGGTGTTTATTGCCGCACCGCTGATCGGCGGCGCCATCGGTGGTTTGATGCACCGCGCACGGATCACAGGCACAGAAGAATCTGTTTAAGCAAATACATCGTGCCCCCGCATCCCTGTGATGCGGGGGCCTTTATGTAAAAGCCATTTCAATAGATTGCCTCGCGCCACTGGACGTGGCCCCTGCTAAACCATATATAAATAGTCAAGTTTATGAATGAGGCGCAGATGAACGATTCAACACCCCCGCTTGAAGGTACCCCGCTAATCGCGCCGTCGAGCACCGATCACCCGCTTTACGAGCAAGTGGTTGAGGCCTGCCGTTCAGTCTATGACCCTGAAATTCCTGTGAATATCTATGAGTTGGGGTTGATCTATACCATCGACATCAGCGACGAGAACGCAGTCGCGATCAAAATGTCGCTCACAGCACCTGGCTGCCCTGTGGCAGGTGAGATGCCTGGATGGGTCGCTGATGCCGTTGAGCCGCTGGCGGGTGTCAAACAGGTCGACGTCGAGATGGTCTGGGAGCCGCCTTGGGGCATGGATATGATGTCCGACGAGGCCCGTCTCGAGCTGGGGTTCATGTAGGCGAAAGCCACACTTCCGCACACATTTCGGGCCGCCCTGACACAGGTGCGGCCCGTTTGCGTTATTGCCCCGCGCGCCCTCCCCTGTCAAACTGCACAGCATCACCCTATCTTGCAAAGGTCCGACAGGCAGAACCTTGCCGTATTTACAGGCGATATCGTCCGCTCCAGCAATCTGGACAGCCATGATTTATCTGGCCTGTTCGATGCATTGCGCGCAGCCTGTGACACGGTGGGGCGGTGGCCCGACGGGATGGCCCTGTTCGAGCGGTTTCGCGGAGACGGCTGGCAGATGGCCCTACCCGCACGCTATGCCCTGCGCGCTGCCCTCGTGATGCGCGCCGCCGTGCGCACAACGGGCAAGGGGCGCAGCACGCGGATCGGGATCGGCATAGGCAGCGGCGAGATCAGCGGAGAGAGCCTTGCAGGGGCGCAGGGCCCTGCCTTTGTCCAGTCTGGTCATGCGCTGGATGATATGAAGCGTAACATTCTGCTGTCGGCGCCCGACGGGCCCGCCACGCTGCGCATTTGCCTGCCCATGGCCGACCGCATCGCGCAAAACTGGACCCCGAAACAGGCGTCGGTCGCCCAGCATATGCTGGTCCCCACGCCTGCCACGCAAGAAACCATCGCAGCACAGCTTGGCCACAGCCGCCAGCTTTTGCAAAAGCAGGCAAATGCGGCAGGCGTTTTCGCCCTGATCGAAAGCTGTGAGGCTTATGAGGCAGAGTAACCCAATCCAAATTATGGTGCATTTATCAAATGCAACCTCTTTAGCATGACGATACCTGTCATGCCCCTGCTCACGATCGAGCTGCTGATCGCGCTTGTCACGGCGCATCTTCTGGCAGATTTTGTGTTCCAGAACACGCATATGGTGCTGAACAAACACCGCCCCCTGATCATGCTGATGCACGGGCTGCATGTGTTTCCCCTGCCGGCCCTCTTCTCGGGTGGCGCGATGATGCTCAGCCTCGGGATCGCGCTCAGCCATGTGGCGATTGATCTGGTCAAGGTACACCTCGCACCCGACACCCTGCGCACCTATCTGGTGGATCAGGGCGCGCATTTCGCAGTGCTGCTGATGGCGGTGATGTGGCTGCCCGACGCGGTACTGGCACATTGGTGGCCGCCGCTTTCAACCGACATGATCCAGATCGCGCTGGTGCTCAGCGGCTTCATCACCACCACAATGGTGGGCGGTGTTGCGGTGGGTCACCTCATGGCAAGGTTCAAAAGTGAGGCCCAACCCGAAGGGCTGGAATACGCGGGCCGCATGATCGGCTTGATGGAACGTGGATTGATCTTTTTGATGGTCATGATCGGAGAGCCGTCGGGCATCGGCTTTCTCATCGCAGCCAAATCCATCCTGCGCTTTGACACCGTCAGCCGCGATCAAAAGATGAGCGAATATGTCATCATCGGCACGCTGGCCTCCTTTGGCTGGGCGCTGGCTGCCAGCTTTGCCACCATGGCCACCCTGCGTGCGCTCGGCTACTAAACCTTCTCGTCACCTAAACTCTTGAGATTGCGGCCCCGCCCCCTTATCTATGATCCAAAGGAGCACCACCATGTTCGGAATTCCAGGTAAGCAGGCGGTCACCATGACCGACAAGGCAAGTGCACAGATCATCAAGCTGATGACCGCCAAGGGCCACGCAGGCCTGCGCATTGGCGTCAAGAAAGGCGGCTGTGCAGGTATGGAGTATACGATGGACTATGTCGACGAGGCTGACCCAAACGACGAGGTCGTCGAGCAAGACGGCGCACGGGTGATGATTGCACCCATGGCGCAGATGTTTCTGTTCGGCACGCAGATCGACTATGAAGTTTCCCTGCTCGAAAGCGGCTTCAAATTCAACAACCCCAACGTCTCCGAGGCCTGCGGTTGCGGCGAATCCATCAAATTTGATGAAAGCCTGTTCGCGAAATAGACGCTACTTTTTGAGGTGCAAATAGGTCTCGCCAAAGCGCGCGGCGAGATGCTCACCAGCCGATATCACCTTATCCAACCCCAGCGGTGCCACGTTCGTGTCATGGGCGGGATTGAAAAACAGCGGCACTGAAATCCGCTCTGCCAGACCGCCAACAACACGGTGCGGCGTGGCGCGCACCAGCCCATCCGTCCAGACCTCCATCATCTCGCCAAAGTTGATCACGAATGTGCCTGGCTCTGCACTGGTCGGGATCCAGCCGCCGCCCCGCTTGCGCACCTCGAGACCGGGTGAGCCATCGGTCGCCAGCAGCGTCAAACAGCCATAGTCCGTGTGGGTGGCAATGCCGAAATCTTTGGCCCCCGCCCAGTCAGGCCGCTGCGGATAGTAATTCCCGCGCAGCAGCGCCATCGGCGTCTCGAACCCCGCATCAAATGCATCCCGCGGCGCACCGATTGACTGTGCCAGGCCGCGCAGCACCGACAGAGCCACCACCCGCGCATCATCGTAATAGGCGCGGATCACGCGCTCGAAATCCCCTGGCGCGGCAGGCCAGGTATTGGGCGCATAGACTGGCATGGCACGGCGCGGATCGCCTTCGGGCAAATCAACACCACTGTCATAATACTGCTTGTAATCAGGGTTAGCATCGGGATCGACCTGCTCGCTCCCCGCAGCGCCCCAGCCGCGGTTGGCGCCTGTGCCGGCCATACTGACGGCCTGCTTGTCGGCTTCAGGCAGCTTGAAAAACGCGCGATACGTCTCGATAACATGGGTGACACGGGCAGCCGAGAGATCGGTATTATAGACCGTGGCAAACCCCACACCCGTCGCCGCATCCTTCATAGCAGCAAGCGCATCTGCATCCTGCGCGCGCAGTCGGGCCAAATCAATTGACGGTATCATAAGAACGCTCCCTGGCTCTTTGGCCCCTCCTAACCCGTTGGTCCTGCCTTTGCCATACGTTGAACCCGAACACCTCAAGTGTTAGAGATCTCTGACACAAAATAAAGGATGGCACATGCGACGCAAACTGGCTGCTGGCAACTGGAAGATGAACGGCACCGCCGCAGACCTCGCAGAGCTTGGCACCCTCGCCACCATGCTGCCCGCAGATGCGCCAGAGGTGATCATCTGCCCGCCTGCGCCGCTCTTGTACCGTGCCAGCACCGCCGCACAGGCAACACCTATCAGCATCGGCGCGCAGGACTGCCACATGCAGGCCTCAGGTGCTTTCACGGGCGACATATCCGCCGCCATGATTGCAGACACAGGCGCCACTTACGTCATCGTCGGCCATTCAGAGCGCCGCGAAGCCCATGCAGAGCGTGACCGCCACATCCGCAAAAAGGCAAAAGCCGCATGGGCCGCAAACCTCACCGCCATCATCTGTATTGGCGAGACCTTAGAGGACCATGAGGCCAACAACACCCTCGACATCATTGCAGGCCAATTGGCAGGCTCTCTGCCCGCCGCCGTGACGACCACAAATACAATCATCGCCTATGAGCCTGTTTGGGCCATTGGCACAGGCAAAGTCCCGACCGTCGATCAAATCGCCGAGGTGCATGACTTTATCCGCAGCAAACTCGCCACGCGCTACGGCACAGATGTTGCCGAGAGGCTCCCCCTGCTCTACGGCGGCTCGGTCAAACCCGACAATGCGGCAACCATCTTCGAGGCCAGAAACGTAGACGGCGCACTCGTCGGTGGTGCCTCCCTCAAAGCAAGTGATTTCGCTCCGATCATCACAGCCCTCGCACAGAGCTAGGGCACGCGCCATTTCTTCATTTTGCCAATAAACTGAATCCCAAAGATGCAAAGGGCGCAAGAGCTGATCGCCCCTGCGCTCCCTTCTGCCAAATGCGCTGTTCTAGTGCACGATACTCGCAAAAACGCGCTACCGCACGATAATCTCAGGCCCCATCATCATCGTGGGCAACCACGTCGAGATTGCGGGGATATATGTCACCATAATCAGGAAGACGAAAAGCACGGCGAGGAATGGCAGTGCGGCGCGCACCACATTCATCATCGGCATATTCGCCACGCCTGAGGTCACAAAGAGGTTGAGCCCCACAGGCGGCGTAATCATCCCGATCTCCATGTTCACGACCATGATGATGCCGAGGTGAATAGGATCGATCCCCAACTCGATCGCAATAGGGAACACCAAAGGTGCCACAATCACCAGCAGGCCCGACGGCTCCATGAACTGACCACCAATCAGCAGGATGATGTTGACGATCACAAGGAACATCACGGGGCCAAAGCCCGCATCGAGCATCGCAGCCGAGATTTGCTGCGGGATCTGCTCATCGGTCAACACGTGCTTGAGGATAAGCGCATTGGCGATGATGAACATCAGCGTCACCGTCAGCTTGCCCGCCTCAAACAGCGTATTACGCGTGTCTTTGTGGAAAAAGATCGTCAGCAGCGCATGCGGCTTGCTCCAAAGCGGAAGGTTCTTGCCCTCGCCCTTCACATGCAGCGGCCCCATATCGCGGTAAACCAGCGTCGAGATCAGGAAAGCATAGACAGCCGCCACCGCCGCAGCCTCGGTCGGTGTAAAGATACCGCCATAGATGCCGCCCAGAATGATCACGATTAGGAACAAGCCCCAGCCCGCTTCGAAACCAGAGGAACGCACCTCGCCCCAGCCCTTCCACTCGCCCTTGGGCAGGTTGCGGACGCGTGCGATGATGTAGATGGTCACCATCAGCATGGTGCCTGAGAGCAAGCCTGGAATAACACCCGCAAGGAACATCCGCCCCACTGACACATCCGTGGCAGAGGCATAGACCACCATAACAATGCTGGGCGGTATCAGGATGCCAAGCGTACCAGCCACCGCAATCACGCCAGCCGCAAAATCCTTGGTATATCCAACTTCTCGCATGCCCACGATCACGATTGAGCCGATGGCCACCACAGTCGCAGGGGAAGAGCCCGAGAGGGCGGCGAAAAGCATACAGGCAAATACACCCGCAATCGCCAAACCGCCGGGTAAATGCCCGACAAGGGCGATGGAAAAGCGGATGATCCGCCGCGCCACACCGCCCGTGGACATGAAACTTGAGGCGAGGATGAAGAACGGGATCGCCAGCAGCGTGTAATGCCCCGCCATCGCCTGAAACAACGTCTGCGCAATGGAGCCGAGCGAGGTATCCGACAGCACCAACAGGAACACAATCGAGGAGGTGCCCAGCGAGATCGCAATCGGCACACCGATCAGCATCAGGCCGATAACCATCGTAAAGAGTACAACAACTTCCATGACTTAGTTCCCCGCGTTCATGTGGGCGACGTCTTTGACGTCGTCTTCGGCTTCGTGGCTTACGATCAGGCTGGTGGCCTCACCTTTCCAGACGCGCACGAAGGCCTGAATAAAGCGGAACAGCAAGAGCGCCATACCAAAGGGCAGGATCGCATAGGGGATAAAACGCGGGATTTTCTCATAGGCTTCGCCTGCGTTCATAATGGGCTCGATGAAGCGGAGCCATTCGGGCATGGGGATGTCTATCACTTCATACCATGCCTGATCGCGGGAGTTTTCGAACCCTGTCGGGAACCAGCGCCCCGAGGTGGCATCAAGGGCGGCAAACGGCGCCCAATAGTCCCAAGAGCCTTTCAAAACCAATGCTGCATAAGCGATACAAACCGCGCCAGCGACCAGCGCCAGAATGCGCCGCGTGGCGGGGGAGAACAGATTAATCACCGCATCCACGCCCAGCTGCGCAGTGACTTTAACCGTGTAGCTCACGCCGAACAGCACCAGCCATGCAAACAGAAACGTCACCGCCTCCAGCCCCCAGATCAATCCAGAGTTAAAGCCGTAGCGCAGGACCACGTTAATAAAAGTGATGATCGTCATCAGACCCAAGAGCAGCGCAATCGCGGTCTCCTCTATCTCGTTTACGATACGGCCAAGGGCAGTTTTGGCCTCATAAGCATGTGCCATTGGTACACTCCTAATGGGGGGCGCAAAGAATGCGTGAAATCACCCCGCCCGAACATGCGGGCGGGGTGCATGACCTCAAAGTGGTCTTAGTGCTTGGCGTTGATCGCCTGAGCAGCGTCGATGTTTTCCTGACCAACATCTTCGCGGAACTGCTCCCAAACGGGCTTCATCGCTGTAACCCATGCTTCGCGCGCATCGGCTTCCAGCTCACGTACCACGCCGCCTGCGGCGATGATGGAGGCTTTGGCTTCGGCGTTCACGTTTGTGGATTCCGCGTTACGCGCTGCGGTCACTTCATCAACGATTGTGCTCAGCTGCGTGCGCACGTCCTCGGGCAGACCCTCGAACCAGTCGGTGGATGTCACGAGCATATAGTCGATAATACCGTGGTTTGTTTCGGTGATACCGTCCTGCACTTCAAAGAACTTCTGACCCCAGATGTTGGACCATGTGTTCTCCTGACCGTCGACAACGCCAGTTTGCAGCGCGCCGTAAACCTCAGAGAAGGCCATCGGCTGGGGTGAGCCACCCATCGCCGCCATCTGCGCCTTGAGCACGTCGGAGTTCTGTACGCGGAACTTGAGGCCATCGGCATCTGTGGGCAAGTTCAGCGCTTTGTTGGCGCTCATCTGCTTCATGCCATTGTGCCAGAACGCCAGACCCAGCAGGCCACGGCGCGTCATCGATTCTTTCATCGCCTGACCTGTCTCGGAGTTCTGGAACTCGTCCACGGCGTCGATGTTTTTGAACATAAAGGGCAGATCGAAGATGCGGAACTGCTTGGTGAACTGCTCGAACTTGGACAGTGACGGGGCCGCCATCTGCACGTCGCCTTGCAGCAGCGCCTCGAGCACCTGGTCATCGTTATAGAGCGTGGACTGCGGGAATACTTCCATGCAGGCTTTGCCGTTCATCTCTTCATTGACGCGGCTCTCCAGCAGGCTGGCTGCGATGCCTTTAGGGTGCTTGTCCGTGTTGGTCACGTGGCTCAGCTTGATGACGATCTCGCCGTCGTCACAGGCCGCTGATACGGCACCAGCGGAAAGGGAAATGGCCAGAACGGCCGCAGTTACGAATTTCATGATATCTCCTCCCAGAGAGTTGCTGTCGGGCGGTTTTCCGCCGTCTGGCAGGGAGTGTGCGTTTGCAGGAATGACATCGCAAGCGGTCATCGTGGCGAAATCCACAAAATCAAATTATAATTTATATTCTGATACTTACGGCACCACAGAAAATCTGTTAGCGCGAACGCCGCCTGTATGGAGTGCGAAAACCCGCACCTTGACGCGAGCCTTGTGCGGAAATCCGCACACTTCAAAATCACGACTCAGCTTCGAAAATCTTCCGGCTTGATCGCGTAGCGCGCGCATTTGTCATAGAAGGTTTTACGCGGCAGTTTGAGAGTGCGTGCCGCCTCGGTTGCTTGTCCTTGGGCCCGCCGCAGGGCCCCTTCGATGAGTGATTGCTCGACCTGCGCCATTTGCGCGGCTAGGCCCACCTCGCCAGCAGCAGGTGTGGCGTCTGTGATCCCCATCACAAACCGCATCGCCTCCGACATCAGCGCGCGCGCATTCCCGGGCCAATCGCGGGCCATCAGGCTCGCCTCAAGATCGGCCGAGACAGCAGGCGCAGCTTGTCCGCTCTGCTCGGCGGCTTGGGCCACATAGTGGCGAAAGAGCACGGGAATATCCTCTGGCCGCTCACTCAGCGCAGGCACGCGCACGGGCATGACCGTCAGGGGGTAGTAGAGATCGGTGTTAAAACGCCCCTCGTGCATCTGCGCCTCCATATCGCGAGTATCGCCCGCAATGAGCCGCGTGCCGGAGCCTGCGTCCAGCACCTCAGCCAGCGCCAGTTGGGTCTGGGCGGGCAGCATCGTGATCTCGTCGATAAAAAGGCTCCCCCCCTCACCTGCAGCAAAAGCATCGCCAAGGGCAGCGGCATCCAGATCAGAGGCCGCGCGTTTAAGGAAGGGTCGTTTGGAGCGAACCGAACTGAGGTGGATCACCTCCGCGATTTTGGAGATGCCAGAGCCTTGCGCGCCCCGCACAAGCACATCGCCTTGCGCTTGGGCTACACGGCGGACATGCGCGCGCAGGTCATTGGCCATTTTGGAGCTACCGAAAATCATGCGCGCCGCAGGGTCGCCGCTCTCGACCAATTGGCGCAGCGCACGGTTCTCCAGCACCAGCGTGCGCGTCTTGAGCGCGCGCTCCACTACGGCCAGCAACTCTTTTGCGGCGCAGGGCTTTTCCAGAAAATCAAACGCGCCCTCGCCCATCGCTTTGACGGCCATAGGGATGTCCCCTTCCCCCGTCAGCAGAATCACGGGTAGATCAGGGTCAACGCCATGAGCATGCGCCAGCAGATGGAACCCGTCGCGCCCCGGCATGCGGATATCGCTGATGATCACCCCGTCAAACTCTGCGGTGATGTGATCAGCGGCCACCACAAACGACCCCGCCGCGATACAATTGATATCTGCCAGCTCAAGCGTTTGGCCCAAAGCCTCGCGCACAGCGGCATCATCATCAACCAAAAGGACAGTATTGCTCATGCGGCGCTTTCCTGTGCCATGGGGAGGAGTGTCACAGAGAAACATGCGCCCTCCGCAGTGTTCTGCGCCCTGATCTCGCCACCAACGCTTTGCACGATCGCATAGCTTATGGAAAGACCAAGGCCCACACCTTTTGCGGCCCCCACTTCTTTGGTTGAGTAGAACGGATCAAAGACCTGATCGGGCGCTGAAATGCCTGCGCCTGTGTCTTTGACCTCGACGGTAATATTTGTGCCTTGGGTGATCCCGATTGTGAGAATGCGCGCCTCGCGCCCTTCCATCGCATCCACAGCATTGGTGATCAGGTTTACAAAAACCTGTCCCAAACGCACCTCACCCCCGCGCACCCAAAGCGCCGCAGCAGGCGGCGTATAGCGCAGCGTGACACCAGACGCGGCGCGGCGTTGTGCGGTCATATCGAGGACAGAGGCGATGACCGCGCCCAGATCAACCTGCAACTGCTGTACGCTTTCCTGTTTGGAAAAGGCGCGCAGGTTCTTGATGATCCGCCCCATGCGGTCCGCCATGTCGGAGATGCGGGTGAGGTTCTCTGCCGCGCGCTGATGCTTACCACGCTCGATAAAGGCCACGCCGTTTTCGGCAAAGGATTGTACCGCCATCAGCGGTTGGTTCAACTCATGGCTGATGCCTGCGCTCAACTGGCCCAAGGCACTCAGCTTGCTCACCTGCACCAGATCGTTCTGCGCGCGTGCCAGTGCCAGCTGCGCCTCGCTGCGCTCCGCCGCTTCGCGCCGCAATTCGTCGTTGATGTCGCGCAGGGCTTGGGTCCGTGCGCGCACCCGCGCCTCCAGTTGCGCATTGACGCGGGCTAAAGTGCGCCGCCGCTCGGTTGCGAGGAACAGCAGCGCGCCGAATGCCAAACACAGCGCCGCGACAGCCGCCGCTTGGGAGGCCGCCAATCTGCGCACGGGTGCCACATCCATGAGCACTTCGCCCGTCATGCCGATCACGGGCAATTCTTGGGTCAGGTGCAGCGCCTCACGCGGCAAATACGGACCCCAGCCGATCTGCCAGATTTCATGCCCGCCGATATAAGAGACCGCAAATTCGGGGGTTACCCCAGAGGGCGGCTGCAACCCTGGCGCGCCACTTGGCCTTTGCCACAGCACAAGCTCGGAGCGGTTGGACACCTGCACCTGCCCGCTGCCGTCCGTGAAAAACACAGGCGGCGTATCTCCCCGCCACGCATAATCGACCGAGCTTAGGTCCGTCGAGACGACCAATGCGCCCAGAACAGCGCCCCCTTCCCCAAACACGGGTGCAGCATAGAAATAGCTGCGCCCTGCGTTGGCCTCTGCACCATACCCCCGCCCCAGCGCGCCATTCAGCGCACGGCGCACGAAGGCACGTGCATTGTTGCTGCCTGCGCCATCCTCCGCCGCTGCACGCACACGGCCCGTGCGGTCGATGACCATCACGTCGAGCGCAGCAGCGCGGTCGGCCACGCTGCGCAACAACTGGCGGTCTTGCGGGCGCGCATTGTCGGTCAACACTGCTACGACCTGCGGATGTTTGGCCATCACAACAGCCAGATCGCGGTAACGCTGGAGCTGGCCCACCAGACGGTCACTGGCCAGCGCCAGATCGGCGTTTGCCCGCGCCGAAAGCTGCGCCATGCCTTGATGCGTCGCATAGCGCAAAACGCCAAAGGCAAGCAGCGCCACACACAGCAGAAATATAACAATACTCAGGCCGCGCCTGCCAAACAGATCTTTCATGGCGCCCAATTTATGCCGCCCCACTTGCATTGACCAGCACAACCGCGCTTTCATTGCGCGATGATCCATGTCCAGCAATCCCCCCATGCCCCTGCCTTTGTGCAGAACCCGTATCCGTTCTATGATCGCGCACGCTCGGCGGGGCCGATTGTTTATTTGGAAGACTACGAAATGCCCTGCGCCTTTGACGCAGCCACCGTACATGCCTTACTGCGCGACCGCCGCTTGGGCCGTGCCGTGCCACAGGATCAGCGCCAGCCCGCCCCTGCGCATCTGGCCCCTTTTTACGCGATCGAGCAGCACTCCATGCTGGAGCTGGAACCGCCCGACCATACCCGCCTGCGCGGTCTTGTGCTACGCTCCTTCACCTCTCGGCGGATCAAGGCACTGGCGCCTGATATTGAACAGATCACGGCAGAGCTACTGGAGGCCCTGCCCGTTCAGACAGGTTTTGATCTGATCCCCTCATTTTGCACACAGCTGCCTGTGCGTATCATCGCCCGCCTCCTTGGCGTGCCCGAGGCGATGGCCCCCGATCTGCTGCGCTGGTCCAGTGCGATGGTCGCGATGTATCAGGCAGGGCGCAGCTGCGAGATTGAGGAGGCTGCTGCGACAGCCGCATCAGAATTTGCCACGTTTCTGACCACCTACATCGCGGAACGCCGCAGCAGCCCAGCGGATGATCTCATCTCGGAGCTGATCGCCACCAAGCAAGAAAGTGCACGGCTGAACACAGCCGAGTTGATCAGCACTTGTGTGCTGCTGCTGAACGCAGGACATGAAGCGACTGTGCACATCCTTGGCAACGCCGTGAAATGCGTGATCGAACACGCAACGCCGCGCACCGCGCTGGCCTCTGACCAGATCGCTGCCACCTGCGAAGAGTTGCTACGCTTTTCCCCGCCGCTGCATATGTTTGACCGCCATGTCTATGTCGATGTCGAAATAGCGGGCGTGACCCTGCCCGCGGGCAGTCGCGTGGGTCTGGTCCTAGCAGCTGCGGGGCGTGATCCTGCGATCTATGCGCATGCGGAACGGTTTATGCCAAAGCGACAGCCCAGCCCGCATGCGGCATTTGGCGAGGGCGTTCATTTCTGCGTCGGTGCACCGCTGGCGCGGATGGAGATGCAAGTGGCCCTGCCTGCGCTCTTTGACAAATTCCCGCAACTGTCGCTAGCCGAGCCGCCCGAATTTGCCGACAGCTACCATTTCCACAAACTCGACCGCCTGATGGTGCGCGCCTAAAGCGGCAGCATGGTCGTCGATTTGATTTGCTCCATCGACAGCAGCGCGGTCACATTATGCACCCGCACCTCCGAGATAAGCGCCTGATAGAAGCGATCATACGCGCGGGCATTCTCCACACGGACCTTCAGGATATAGTCGATGTCACCCGCCAGACGGTGCGCCTCTTGAACCTCAGCGCGGTCTTGCAGCGCCTTAAGGAACTGCGCCTGCCACTCCGCCTCATGCTCTGACGTGCGGATGAGCACAAAGAAGCACGCCTCAAACCCCAGCGCTTCGGCATCAAGCACAACCGTGTGCTGCCCGATCACCCCCGCCTCGCGCATTTTGCGAATCCTGTTCCACACGGGCGTCTTGCTGGAGCCGACTTCCTTGGCGATTTCGTCCAGCGAACGGCTGGCATCCGTTTGGAGCGCTGCCAGAATTTTCCTGTCTGTGTCGTCTATTCGAACGCTCATTCCGCTTCTCCGCTCATTTCAAACCAATGGCCCTTACTGAATTCTAATTTAGAACATGCGTCCTTATCCGTAAAGTCATATGGCGATTATTCAGAACATTATCCTATATTGCACCTCACACAGCAGAGGAATTGCACCGATGGACCACTTTCCGATCTTCCTGAGCACCGCGACCGCGCGCATTATCGTCTCGGGCGGCGGCGATGCGGCGCTGGCCAAGCTGCGCCTGCTGATGAAGTCATCTGCGAAGATTACTGTCTTTGCCGCCAATGCCGCCCCCGAGATTGCGCAGTGGCACGCAGCAGGCAAGCTCACGCTGGTGACCCGCGCCATGGCTTACGGCGATGCGGTCTGTGCCAAGCTCTTCTACGGCGCAAATGAAGATGCCGCCGAGGACGCGCGCACGGCGCACCTGGCCATGACCTGCGGTGCGCTGGTCAACATAGTGGATAATCTGCACGACAGCCAGTTCATCACCCCCGCCATTGTGGACCGCGATCCCGTCACCATCGCTATCGGCACCGAGGGGGCGGCTCCCGTGCTGGCCCGTGCGATCAAGGCCGATCTGGAAGAGCGGTTGCCACAAAGCCTTGGCACATTGGCACGGATCGGCAAGACATTTCGCAAAGCCTCCTACGCCCTGTCTTTTGGCCGCGCGCGGCGTGATTTCTGGCGCGCGTTCTATTTTGACGCAGGCCCCAAGGCGATTGCAGAGGGCGAGGACGCCGTGCGCCCCGCGCTGGATACGCTGCTCGAGACGCACCTGAACAAACCCGCCCGCGAAGGCCACATCGCCTTTGTCGGCGGCGGTCCAGGTGATCCCGAACTACTGACACTAAAGGCGCGCCGTGCGCTGGATGAGGCGGATGTGGTGATCTACGACCGTCTCATCACGCCCGAGATCCTTGAACTCGCCCGCCGCGAAGCAGTGATGATCGACGTGGGCAAAGAGGGCTTTGGCCCCTCCACTTCGCAGGACCACATCAACGCGCTGCTGATCGAGCATGCGCAGACGGGCGCGCAGGTGGTGCGGCTGAAATCAGGCGATGCCACCGTCTTTGGCCGTCTGGACGAGGAGATTGACGCGGTGGATGACCACGGCATCGGCTGGCACATCGTGCCGGGGATTACCTCTGCCTCTGCCGCCGTCGCCACCATCGGCCAGAGCATGACCAAACGCGGGCGCAATGCTTCTGTGCGGTTTCTGACGGGACATGACACCAAGGGTTTCGCCGATCACGATTGGCGCACGCTGGCCCGTAAAGGCGAGGTCGCCGCGATCTATATGGGCAAGAAATCAGCGCGCTTTATCCAAGGCCGCCTGCTGATGCACGGGGCCGAACGCCACACGCCAGTCACACTGATCGAGAACGCAAGCCGCGCCAACCAGCGCGTGATCGAAACGACTTTGGCCGCCCTGCCCGCCACGCTGGAGGCGGCAGAGCTGAACGGTCCTGCGCTCTCTTTCCTTGGCCTCGCGCCACGCGCAGCACTTGCCGCCGCCCCCACACTCAAGATCGAGGAATTCGCATAATGCCTAAAGTCTTCCAACCAAGCATCATCACCGCCAATGCCCTCCTTGAGGGCGATGTGGTCTATCTCAACGGCAGCGACTGGGTGCGAGATTTGGTACAGGCCGAAGTCCTCACGGATGAAGCAGATGCCCAAATCCGCCTGCTTGAAGCGTCTGCGCGAACGTCCGAGGTGGTCGGTGTCTATCTCAGTCCCGTCGACACGGCCCAAGGCATCGCACCAATCCATTTCCGCGAGGCATTCCGCGCCACCGGTCCATCCAACTATTCCCACGGCAAGCAGGAGCGCATCTAATGTACGCCTACACCGATTTCGACAATAAATTTCTGGCCGAACGCAATGCCCAGTTCCGCGCGCAGGTCGAGCGGCGCATTGACGGGAGCCTGACCGAGGATGAGTTCAAGCCATTGCGCCTGATGAACGGGCTCTATCTTCAACTCCACGCCTATATGCTCCGCGTGGCGATCCCGTATGGCACCCTCAACAGCGTGCAAATGCACAGGCTGGCCGAGATCGCAGACAAGTGGGACAAAGGCTATGGCCATTTCACCACGCGGCAAAATATCCAGTACAACTGGCCCGAACTGCGCGACGTGCCTGACATGCTGGACGCACTTGCCGAGGTGAACATGCACGCGATCCAGACCAGCGGGAACACGATCCGCAATGTGACAGCCGACCATTTTGCAGGGGCCGCGGCGGACGAGATTGCCGATCCCCGCCCCGTGGCCGAGCTTATCCGCCAGTGGTCCACCGATCACCCCGAGTTCCAGTTCCTGCCGCGCAAGTTCAAAGTCGCCGTAAGCGGTGCCACCCATGACCGCGCTGTGCTCAAGGCGCATGACATCGGCCTGCAAATCGTCGAACGTGACGGGGTGCAAGGCTTTGAAGTCATCGTGGGTGGTGGCCTTGGCCGCACGCCAATGATCGGCAAGGTGCTCTATGATTTCGTGTCTGCCGAAGACCTGCTACCAACCTTGGAGGCCATCGTCAGCGTCTATAACCTGTTGGGGCGGCGCGATAATAAATACAAAGCGCGGATCAAGATCACCGTACACGAGAACGGGATCGAGGACATCCGCGCCCGCGTTGATGCGCGCTACAAGCTGATCCGTCCCCAATTTACAGGCGTGGACCAACAGATGCTGTCGCGGATCGAGGCGGATTTTGCCAAGCCTGATTTTGTGACCAAGTCGCTCGCCCCTTATGAGGCGGCCTATACAAACGATCCCATATTCCGCGCATGGGCCGACACCAACCTGACGGATCACGCGGCGGCGGGTTATGCCATCGTCTCGATCTCGCTCAAGGCGCATGGCGCGACACCGGGTGATGCGACCTCAGACCAGATGCGCGTAATGGCCTATCTTGCGCAGGAGTTCGGCCATGATGAGCTGCGCATTTCACACGAACAGAATGTGATCCTGCCCCATGTGCACCGCGCCGATCTGCCCGCACTGCACAAGCTGCTCAAAGAGGCAGGCTTGGGCACAGCAAACATCGGGCTGATCAGCGATATCATCGCCTGCCCTGGCATGGATTATTGCGCGCTGGCCAACGCCCGCTCGATCCCCATCGCCCAAGAGATTGCCACGCGGTTCGATGATCTAAAGCTCGAGCATGATGTCGGGCCGCTCAAGATCAAAATCTCGGGCTGCGTCAACGCTTGCGGACATCACCATGTGGGCCATATCGGCATCCTTGGCCTCGACCGTGCGGGCGTGGAGAACTACCAGATCACGCTAGGCGGGGACGGCACGAACGATGCCGCGATTGGCGAGCGTGCAGGACCAGGTTTCTCGGCGGAGGAAATTATCCCCGCGATTGAGCGTCTTGTCATGGGGTATCTTGATCTGCGCAATGACCGCCACGAGACATTCCTCGAGACGTATCGCCGTCTCGGCATCGCCCCATTCAAGGCAGCCCTGTATCCCGAGGCAAAAGCAGATGCCGCTTGATAACCTCTTGGACCCCAAGGTCGACGCGCTCAACACCGCGCTTAAACATCACGCGGCGGTGGACATCCTGCGCCGTGCGTTTGCTGCGGTGCCGAACCTCGCGCTCGTCTCAAGCTTTGGAGCGCAGAGCGTAGCGCTGCTTCATCTGGCCGCACAGGTGAGACCCGATGTGCAAGTGCTGTTCATCGACACGATGCTGCTATTTCCCGAAACGCTGACCTACCAGCGGGAAGTAGCGCGAAAGCTCGGCCTGCGCCGTGTGCGGGCGTTCCGCGCCGATACCAGTGCCACAGACCCCGAAAATACACTGCACCAGCGTGATCCCGACGCTTGCTGCGATCTGCGCAAGACGCAAACACTGAGTGCAGCCCTTGAAGGGTTTGACGGCTGGATCACGGGGCGCAAACGCTATCAATCGGGCACGCGGGCGGACCTCGCGGCGTTCGAGGTCGAAGCCCACACAGGCCGCATGAAGGTAAACCCGCTGGCCCATTGGAGCGCTGCGGATGTAGACGAATACATGACCGAGAACGCGCTGCCGCGGCATCCGCTTGTGGCGCGGTGCTACCCTTCGATTGGTTGCGCGCCCTGCACCTCGCCCGTGGCAGCGGGTGAAGACCCGCGCGCAGGCCGTTGGCGCGGACAGCAAAAAGACGAATGCGGCATCCATTTTGTTGATGGCAAGATGATGCGAACAGGAGCAACGACATGAGTGTAATTGTAAACGACAGCGGGTTTCACGCCGATGACTGGACCAAAAGGTTTTGCGGCGCGGGGGCGGCCAATGATTGCGCAGCACTCGATCTGCCCTCTGATGCGCAGCCTGAAGACATTACGCTCGACCCGACGCTTGAGATGATCCGCATCGACTTCCCCTCCTCTGCCGACGGGCGCGGTTTCACCATTGCGCGGGCGTTGCGTCTGCGCGGCTATACGGGTCGCTTGCGCGCGCGCGGCCATGTGCTGGCCGATCAATACGCTATGGCGCGGCGCAGCGGTTTTGACGAAGTCGAGATTGATGCCTCTCTTGCCGCCCGCCAGCCTGCAGAGCAATGGCAGTTTCGCGCCAACTGGACCGCCCATGACTATCAGGCGCGGTTGCGCGGCTAATTGGCTTCTGCGCCCCACAATTTGATCCAGCGCATTGTACGCGCCCTTCCCCCCGTTTAGACAAGGACCGCGGAGCCTGCGCTCTGCGGAGAAATCATGACCGAGCATAGACCTGTGACCACTGATACCGCCAAAGCCGTCCCGACCCTGCCAGATGCGCAAACTGTCACCGCCGTGACCCATTGGACGGACCGCTTGTTTTCCTTCCGCGTCACGCGCCCTGCCTCGCTGCGCTTCCGCTCGGGCGAATTTGTGATGATCGGCCTGATGGGAGAGCCGCACCCAGAGACGGCCAAGGCCAAGCCGCTGCTGCGCGCTTATTCCATCGCTTCCCCTGCGTGGGACGATGAGTTGGAGTTCTACTCCATCAAAGTACAGGACGGCCCACTGACCTCCCGCCTGCAACATATCAAGGTAGGCGACGAGATCATTCTGCGCCCCAAACCTGTCGGCACGCTGGTCCATGATGCCCTGTTGCCGGGCAAGCGTATCTGGTTTTTTGCCACGGGCACAGGCTTTGCGCCCTTCGCGTCCCTGCTGCGCGAGCCAGAGACCTATGAGAAATTCGACGAAGTCATCATCACACACACCTGCCGCGACGTGGCCGAGCTGGAGTATTCACGCAAGCTGATCGCAGAATTGCAGGCCGACGAGCTGATGCAGGAACTGATCGGCGCAGAGAACCTCGCCAAGATCCGCTATTATCCCACCACGACGCGCGAAACCTCGCCCAAGATGGGCCGCATCACCACCCTGCTGGAGGATGGCACAGTGTTCGCCGATCTCGGTATCGAGGGCATCAGTGTCGAGACAGACCGCGCCATGGTCTGCGGTTCCATGGGGCTGAACACGGATATCAAAGCGATCCTCGAGGGCTTTGGCCTTGAGGAAGGGGCGAACTCCGACCCCAAACACTATGTGATCGAGAAGGCCTTTGTTGGCTAACACGTTCCTGCGTGGACAATCAGGGCGCTGTGAATTGACATTTGCAGCACCTCGTTGCGTTCTGGAGCCATGATCTTTTTCAAATCCCATTGGCAATTGCTTGCGCTTACGGCGGTTGTCTTTGCGCATTGGCAAATGCCAATCGTGGTTCCACTCAAAATTCTTGTGGTGTTGCTGCACGAGATGTCGCACGCGCTGGCCGCATGGCTGACGGGTGGCTCTGTCGAGCAGATTTCGATATCTGCGCAGCAAGGCGGGTTTGCGGTGACGCGCAGCGGGAACCTGTTCGCTATCCTGTCAGCGGGCTACCTCGGCTCGCTGATCTTGGGTGCCGCGCTGCTGATGGTAGCCCTGCGCAGCACAGCTGACCGCGCTGTCACTGCAGCCCTTGGCGCAATTATGCTACTGGTGACGCTGCTTTATGTCCGCGATCTCTTTGCTGTCGTGTTTTGCGTTGTTGCAGGGCTGGTCCTGCTGGGTATGGCAAGATTTCTGGGGCATACGGCCAATGATATGGCGTTGCGGGTGATTGGCCTGACCAGTCTGATCTATGTGCCCTATGATATCTTCGACGACACTATTGCCCGTTCCACT
>CBFHZX010000026.1:0-41120 GCA_965660425.1 Sulfitobacter sp.
CCTGCTGCTGTGGCCAAACGTTTCGGACCTATCCGCCGACCTTATCGTCCACCTCAGCCGCGAGGCTCTCGGCGCGCGCCGCGATCTCTTGCAAGGTATCGGTCACGGATTGCGGCACCACGGGCACCGCGATGCGCTCTGGCTCGACGACGACATTGCGCAAACCTTCCAGCTCTGCTTCACGCTCGGCCAGCTCGGCGCGCACTTCCAGTATCTTATCCTCAACGCTGGCGGTCTTGTCGGCCAGCATCAGGCCCGCCATCAGCAGCATCCGCGCTTCGGGCAAGCGGCCAACGGCATCGGCCAGCACTTGGGCCTCGTCGTCAAGCATCTTGGCGGCAGAATGCAGATAGCTTTCCTCCCCCTCCTGACAGGCAACATCGAACTGGCGTCCGCCGATGGAAATCTTTATCTCTGGCATTATGCGTCTCCCTGCGGGGTGGTGCCGTTGGCGGCGGCGGCCTCAACCAGCGGCTCGAGGCTGGCCAGAATAACCGCGGCTTCGGCGACATCGGCGGCACGGGCCGCCCGCAGCGCTTCCAGCTCGGCCAGCATGGCTTTGTTGATCAAATGCGGCTCGCCCACCCCTTCGGCATTGGCATCGCGCAAGGCGGCGCAGGCGTCTGTCAGCTGTGCGTTGGCGCGGCGCACACGCTGCAACTCTATGTCGAGCTGGGCCATGCGCGCGTCGCCCTCTTCGACCTGAGCGCGCAGGGCTGATATCTCTGTGTCGTGCTTGACGCGCAATCCCCGCACACGTTCTTGCAGCTGGGCATTCGCCGTGCGCTCGTCCTCAAGCTGGGCCAGCGTATCGGGGTCAGGCCCCGCAGATGCCACTGCCCCCAGCTTGTCCAACCCGAATGCGATCTGATCTATCGCGGCGGTGATCCGGCGCTGTAGTTCTTCGATATCGCTCATACGCTTTTCTCGCTCATATTCTGACCGTCCGACCCAGACGCCGCGCGAATCGGTCATGCCGTTATTTTCATTCAATCCTAACCAAAGTGCTGCGTAATTACTGCCCCCCTTTCACAACAGCATCTTGGTACCCAAACTTCATGCCCTGCGTGAGGAAGCTGCGCATTTGGCGTGCTTGATCTTTCGCCCTGCCCTGATATGCAGCGGCCAACGTAGATACCCCTTTGCAAAGGAACCCCACGCGTGGATATCAAAGCTCTTCAAGCCGCCCATCCTGATCACTGGTCCAAGGCCACAGCCATACGCGCGCTCGCACTTGATGCAGTGGCCGAAGCCAACTCGGGCCATTCAGGCATGCCCATCGGCATGGCGGATGCGGCCACCGTGCTCTTCCAGAATCATCTCAAATTTGATGCGGCCAACCCGCAGTGGCCTGACCGCGACCGCTTTATCCTGTCGGCGGGCCATGGCTCCATGCTGATCTACGCGCTGCTGCACCTTGTGGGCGATGCGCAATTCCCGATTGAAGAGATCAAGGCGTTCCGCCAGATGGGCCGCCGCACCGCAGGCCACCCCGAGAACTTTCTTGCCGATGCAATCGAGACGACTACAGGCCCGCTGGGTCAGGGCATCGCCAATTCCGTGGGCTTTGCAATGGCCGAGGAAATCCAGCGCGCGACCTACGGCGCCAAGGTCGTAGACCACAATACCTATGTCATCGCAGGCGATGGCTGTTTGATGGAGGGTGTGAGCCAAGAGGCGATCACCATCGCAGGGCGTCACAAGCTCTCCAAGCTGATCGTGCTGTGGGACAACAACAACATCACAATCGACGGTCCTGTCACCCTGTCCGACACCACCGATCAGGTTGCCCGCTTCCGCGCCGCGGGCTGGGACGTGCAGGAAGTCGACGGCCACAACCCTGACGAGGTCGATGCGGCCCTCACAGCGGCCAAGAAGACCGACACGCCCAGCATGATCGCCTGCAAAACCCACATCGCATTGGGCCACGCGGCGCAGGACACCTCCAAAGGCCACGGCGCGCTGACCGATCCGGCACAGATGGTCGCCGCCAAAGAGGCTTGGGGCTGGACCGCCGCGCCTTTCGACATCCCAAAGGACATCAAAAGTGCATGGGAAGCCATTGGCAGCCGTGGCGTGGACGCCCGCCGCGCATGGGAAGAGCGTTTCGACAAGATGCCCCGCGCCAAGCGCGAGACGTTCAACCGTGCCCTTGCAGGGGAAGCGCCCAAGAAACTAAGCGCAACGGTCAAAGCGTTCAAAAAGCAGATCAGCGAAACTGCCCCGAAACTGGCAACCCGCGCCTCCTCGGAGAAAGTGCTTGAGGTTCTGAACCCGATCCTGCCCGAAACTGTGGGCGGCTCTGCGGACCTTACCGGTTCCAACAACACCAAGACCGCAGATCTGGGCGTGTTTGATCTCGATAACCGCGGCGGGCGCTATGTCTATTGGGGTATTCGCGAGCACGGCATGTCCTCGGCCATGAACGGTATGGCGCTGCACGGCGGTGTGCGCCCCTACTCCGGCACGTTCATGTGTTTCACCGATTATGCGCGCCCTGCTATGCGCCTGTCGGCGCTGATGCAGATGCCCGTGGTCTATGTGATGACCCACGACAGCATCGGTCTGGGCGAGGACGGCCCGACGCACCAGCCCGTCGAACATCTGGCGATGTCTCGCGCCACCCCCAACACGCTGGTCTTCCGCCCCGCCGATACGGTCGAGACGGCAGAGGCATGGGAAGTGGCCTTTACTCAAAAGAGCACGCCATCGGTTCTGTCACTCACCCGTCAGGGCCTGCCCACTGTGCGGCTTGAGCACAAGAACAAGAACATGACCGCACTTGGCGCCTACACGCTTGTCGATGCCGAGGGCAAACGTCAGGTGATCCTGATCGCTACAGGTTCCGAGGTGGAGATCGCGCTCAAGGCGCGGAACCTGCTGCAGGCAGAGGGCATCGGCACACGTGTCGTCTCCATGCCATGTATGGAGCTGTTTGCGCAGCAAGAAGAAAGCTATCGCAAGCGCGTCCTGCCAGGTGGTGCGGTGCGTGTAGGTGTCGAGGCTGGCGTGCGCCAAGGCTGGGACCAGTGGCTGCTGGGCGAGCGTGGCAAATGGGGCAAAGCGGACTTTGTCGGGATGGACCGCTTCGGCGCCTCGGCCCCTGCCGAAGAACTGTTTGTGAAATTCGGCATCACTGCCGAAAATGTTGCACAGAGAGCTAAAGCGCTACTTTAACTATATTTTGAGGATTTATGTCCAAAATATAGGGCGACGCTTTTCATCAGCGTCGCCTTTTATTGTTTCCAAAATGGAAATTGTTTGGTTTCTTGTAGGGGGAATTTGGTACTATTTTCGCCACATTTGCGTCGATGTTCGGTCACAAGAGGCCCCTAAAACAAATGACATTGGAAAGGCGACGTTACGAACTACAATCCGTTTGAAGTGATAATGGAGAATTTCATGGCCTACCTTCTGACAGCAGTAATGACCGGCGGCGTTGCCGCAATCCTGTCTCTGTTCGCGGGTGAAACGTTTGGCCAGATCCTTTTCAACTATGTGGTCTCCGGCTACTTCGGCATGGCCGTCCTGTTCGCTGCTTCCATCGCATCGGGCCGCAACAAGGGTGACGTCGACGCCTAGTCAACGCCCACCGTGCAATGCTGTCGCCTTAGCGCGCAAACACTGCCCGCCAGATTGGTGTGACCACTTTCTCACCCAACGGGATCAGCAGCAGCCCCAGACCAAGCCCGAGAACTCCGTCTATCACCGCCTTCACAAACCATTCCACAAACCCTGTGGCGGCTGGCACTGCGTGACCCGCAACATCGGCGATATCGTGGATAATGTGCGCTGGCGCGCCGAAGCCGATCTCTTCCAACCCGTGAATGATGATCGAGCCGCCAACCCAAAGCATGGCCGCCGTGCCCACCACGGTCAATAGCTTGAGAAATTTGGGCATTGTGCGCACAAGACTGCGGCCCGCCGCGCGTGTGGGGGCAAATCGCCCGCCCTTGGCCATGGCAAGGCCGACATCATCCATTTTTACAATAAGTGCGACCGATCCATAAACTGCAACCGTGATCATCACGGCCACTGCCGCCAGCGTTGCCGCCTCCATCCAAAAGTTACTCTCGGGGATCGCGGCCAGCGAGATGGTCATAATCTCGGCTGACAGGATGAAGTCGGTCTTGATCGCCCCTTGGGCTTTTTCTTCCTCAAGGGCGGCGGGGTCGCTGATGGTGGTTTCCTTATTAGGGTGATCCTCGTGACCCTCGCTCCACCCCAAAACATGGGCGACTTTCTCGGCCCCCTCAAAGCATAGGTACGCCCCGCCCAACATCAGCAGCGGCGCAATGAGCCACGGCGCGAAAGCCGACAGCGCCAGCCCCGCAGGCAGCAGGAACAACAGCTTATTCTTCAGACTGCCCTTGGTAATGCGCCAGATGATGGGCAACTCACGCTCCGCCTTGAATCCAGAGACGTATTTCGGCGTCACGGCCGCATCATCAATCACCGCTCCCGCCGCCTTGGCCGAGGCTTTTGTCGCCTGCCCGATTATGTCATCCACAGAAGATGCAGCGACCTTCGCAATGGCTGCGACATCGTCAAAAAGGGCAATCAATCCGCTCATCGGGCTCTCCATCTGGGGGTTTGAAATACGCCTAGAGCAACCCGCAACCACTTCCAAGAGAGTGAACGGGGCTGGCGTTATCGCTAACGAATACTTTTAACGCTAACATGCACGCTCCCCACGCTATTGCCTCTAGCCCCAGCATCCGCTTGGCGTCTATAGCAGGCGCAACAGACGCCAAAAGGAGCACCCCATGACCATCAAAGTCGGCATTAACGGATTTGGCCGCATTGGCCGTTGCACATTATCCCACATCGCGCGCTCGGCCCGTGATGATATCGAGGTAATCAAGCTCAACGCGACGGGCCCTGTCGAGACGGCGATGCACTTGCTGAAATACGATTCCGTGCATGGGCGCTTCCCCAACGAGATTACGATTGGCGACGGTACAATCAACCTTGGTCAAAACGATATCGAGATGATGTCTTCCTATGATCTGGACGCGCTGGACTGGTCCGGCTGTGACGTGGTTCTGGAATGCACAGGCCAGTTCAACGATGGCGAGAAAGCGGATGCGCATATCCGCAATGGCGCCAAGAAGGTCTTGCTGTCAGGTCCAGGGGTGAATGTGGACCGCACGGTAGTTTATGGCGTCAACGACCACGAGATGTTGGCAAGCGATGTGATGATCTCCAACGGGTCGTGCACCACCAATTGCCTCGCCCCGCTGGCCAAGGTCATGCATGAGGCCGTTGGCATCCAAAGCGGTATCATGACTACCATCCACAGCTATACTGGCGATCAGTACACATTGGACAAACGCCACAAAGACCTCTACCGCGCCCGCGCCGCCGCGATGGCTATCATCCCCACCTCCACAGGCGCTGCAAAAGCGCTGGGACAGGTGATGCCTGAACTCAAAGGCATCCTTGATGGCACATGCCTGCGCGTCCCCACGCCAAACGTCAGCGTCGTGGACCTCACGTTCACCGCAAAACGCGACACCAGCGTCGAAGAAATCAACGCCGCTGCAAAAGCCGCTGTCGAAGGGCATATGTCCCATGTGATGGCCTATGATCCTGAAAAGAAAGTCTCCATCGACTTTAACCAGACCGAGCACAGCTCGATCTTTGCGCCCGACCAGACAATGGTCACAGGCGGACGCACCGTGCGTGTGCTCGCATGGTACGACAATGAATGGGCGTTTTCCGTGCGCATGGCCGATGTGGCCGTAGCGATGGGAAAACTCGGCTAAGACTTGCTGCAAAACGCTGCCTGCCCCAAACGGAGCAGGCAATAACAAAGGCCTGCGTTAATGACCAACCGGATTACACTTGTGCTAGGCTTCCTCATTATCGGTATTGTCGCCACAGACTACTGGGGCAATGGTGTCGATCACACCGTATATCTTGCTAAAAAGATCTTCGAACTGATTGAGTGGCTTGCTTTCTGGCGCTAGGCCTCCCCTCCCCCTAAACCCCGCTATCCCGTCCTCTCAGGACCGAGTTGACATTGCATATTTGATTTGTATGTTAGCGCAAACATTTCAAGGTGGAGTACAAAAATGTCCCTTAAGATCGGAATTAACGGATTTGGTCGTATCGGACGCAATGTGCTGCGCGCGCTTGTCGAGAGCGGACGGGATGATATCGAGATCATTGCCATCAACGATCTGGCTCCGCTTGAAACCAACGCACATCTTTTTGAGTTCGACAGCGTCCATGGCAGGTTTGCGGGGGGTGTGAGCATCAATGATGGAATGATGGATGTCGGTCGCGGCCCGATCCGCGTCACCAGCGAGCGCTCACCTGAGAACCTCCCTTGGGCGGATGTCGACATCGTGTTGGAGTGTACAGGTATTTTTCGCAGCACCGAGACGGCAGGGCGCCACCTTGAAAACGGATCCAAAAAGGTTCTGATCTCCGCGCCTGGATCCGGAGCGATGAAGACCATCGTTTACGGCGTGAATGATCAAACCCTCACTGCGCAAGATACGATCGTGTCGAATGCCTCCTGCACGACGAATTGCCTCGCACCGCTGGCCCATGCATTGCACGGTGCCTTTGGCATTACGCGCGGATATATGACCACCATCCACAGCTATACAGGCGACCAGCCTGTGCATGACACGGTCCACAGCGATCTCTACCGCGCCCGTGCTGCCGCCCTGTCAATGGTGCCCACAACAACAGGTGCGGCCACCGCCCTTGCACTGGTACTGCCCGAATTGTCGGGCAAGATTTCAGGCACCGCCATTCGCGTCCCGACGCCCAATGTGTCTTGTGTCGATCTGACAGTCGAGCTTGACACCAACGTCACCGCGCAAGACATAAATACCGCAGTGACCAAAGCCGCGGAACAGATGCATGAGGTAATGGCCGTAGAGAACCGCGCGCTTGTTTCTATCGATTTCAACCACAATCCACACAGCACCATCGTCGCTCTGGACCAGACTGCCGTTCAGTACGGCAATATGGTCCGCCTGCTGGCGTGGTACGACAACGAATGGGGCTTTTCCAACCGAATGCTGGACACCGCCGCCGCGATGGCCCGAGCCTGAGGTTATCTGGACAGGCGTGCTTTGAGCTCTGAATTGACGCGGGCGGTGACAAACTTGCTGACATCACCGTCCAGCCGCGCAATTTCCTTGACCAGCTTGCTCGCAATGGCTTGGTGCTGGGCTTCGGCCATTAGGAAGACCGTTTCGATCTGGTCATCAAGCTGTCGGTTCATCCCAACCATCTGATATTCATACTCGAAATCCGCAACAGCCCGCAGACCGCGGATGATAAGCGATGCATCTACATCCCGCGCACATTGGATCAGCAGGTTCTCAAAAGGATGGGCTACAATCTCGATACCCGTCTCCTTGGACAGGGCCGCGCACTCATGCTCGATCATGGCAACGCGCTCTTCAAGATCAAACAGCGGCCCCTTATCGCGGTTGATTGCAACCCCGATCACCAATTTGTCCACAAGCGATGCAGCGCGGCGGATAATATCTATATGCCCCAATGTAATGGGATCGAAAGTGCCAGGATAAAGGCCAACGCGCATGGACAGCGCTCCTCGGGTCAGAACAGATCAGGAGCCCAAGCAATCACGCGCGGCAAATAATTGCAAGACTGGCTAATGCCCTCTTATCATCCCCTCAAGCGCATCTTTCTCCATCGCAAGCTCGGACAGGCGCGCCTTGACCACATCGCCCAGCGTGATCATTCCCACAAGCACGCCGTCCTGCACCACAGGCATATGGCGAAACCGCCCTTCGGTCATTTGCGTAAGGACCGCGTCTGCACGCATGTCGCGACTACAGGTGACCAGCTTGGAAGTCATAATGCTTGACACGCTCTCACTCAAACAATCGGCACCTGCGCGCCCCAACTGTCTTACGATATCGCGCTCGGAGACGATTCCATCGGCCAGCTGCCCATCGCGCGAGATGATCAGCGTCCCGATACGTCGCTCTGACAGCACCCGAGCCGCATCAGCTATGCTGCACGATGGCAAGGCGGTGATCACGCTCTCGTCCGCTTTAAATTTCAGAATTTGCGATACAAGCATGCGATTTCCTTCCGATATTTCCAATGCAGTTGCTTGATCGTGGCGCGCCAGAGGGCGATGTGTCAAGGATTGCGAACACTCCGAGCCTGCGCCTCGAGCTTGGCAACTTCCTCCCGCAGCCCGATTGTAAGGAGATCGGCGAAGCGCGCCAGACGCGCATTACGCGCATCATCCGCATGTCGGATGAGGAAAAATGCCCGCGTCAAACTCACCTCATCCGTGAGAATACGGCCCACATCAGGCGCAAAAGGCAGGCTGAAATCATGCACAACGCCGACACCCGCGCCCTGCCGCAGCATGTTCACCTGAACAGAAACAGAATTGGACGCCAGCGCCACACGCCCTGCCCCCAAATCCGCCAGATAGTCCAGCTCGCGATCAAAGATCATATCGGGAATATAGCCCACCATCCTGTGCGACTTGAGGTCTTCAAGACGCTCGATCGGTCCGTGCACGGCCAAATAGCTCTCCGATGCCGCCAGATGGAGCTGATACTGCGTCACTTGCCTGACCACCAGCCGCCCCGCAGTTGGCGCACTCACCCCGATCGCCATATCCGCCTCCCGACGGGTGAGGTTGAACACGCGCGGCAACGCCACGATCTGGATATCAAGCGCGGGGTTCTCCCGCCCGATTGCTGCACAAACCTGTGGCAGCAGAAAATTTGCGCAGCCATCAGGTGCACCCAATCTGATCGCGCCACTCAGCGTCTCGCTTTGTGTAATGTTGCCCACTGCCGCCGCGCGCATTGCCTGCTCAACGCTGCCTGCCCGCTCGAACAATTCCGCCCCCGCCTGTGTCAGCGCATAGCCCTGCGGTGATTTCACAAACAACGCCACCTGCATCGCCTTCTCGAGCCGCGCCATCCGCCGCCCCAATGTTGCAGGGTCAAGCCGCAGCACCTTTCCCGCCCCCGACAAGCTCTGTTCCCGCGCTACGGCCAAAAACAACCGAAGATCGTCCCAATTGTGCATGCCCGCCCCTTCATTTTGCCAATTAAACTGAATCCAGCCAGCTGCGACAGGCACACCGACAAAAATGCAAGACAGCTTTGGAATTCTGCCCCTACCCCACACCTTTTTGCAAGACTATAATGCCGCTAAATCAATAGGAGAGACACGATGCAAGAACTCACCCACTACATCAACGGCGAACATGTCAAAGGCACCTCTGGGCGTTTCGCTGATGTGATGAACCCTGCCACAGGCGAAGTGCAGGCCAAATGCCCACTGGCCAACAAGGCCGAAATGGACAAGGCAGTGGCCATCGCCGCAGCCGCCCAGCCCGCATGGGCCGCCACAAACCCGCAGCGCCGCGCACGGGTAATGATGAAGTTCGTGGGTCTGCTCAATGACAACATGGACAAGCTTGCCGAAGCGCTGAGCCGCGAGCACGGCAAGACCCTTCCCGACGCGGCAGGCGATGTGCAGCGCGGCCTTGAGGTGGTGGAGTACTGCATCGGTGCGCCAGAGCTGCTCAAGGGCGACTATACCGATTCCGCGGGTCCGGGCATCGATATGTACTCCATGCGTCAGGCGCTTGGGGTGACGGCAGGCATTACACCGTTCAACTTCCCCGCGATGATCCCCATGTGGATGTTCGCCCCCGCGATTGCCTGCGGGAACGCTTTTATCCTGAAGCCATCCGAGCGTGCCCCCTCCGTGCCGCTGATGCTGGCCGAATTAATGGAAGAAGCAGGTCTGCCCAAGGGTCTCTTGCAGGTTGTGAACGGCGATAAAGAGGCCGTTGATGCGATCCTGCACGACGAGATCATTCAATCCGTGGGCTTTGTCGGCTCAACGCCGATTGCGGAGTACATCTATGCAACGGGCTGTGCCAACGGCAAGCGCGTCCAGTGTTTTGGCGGCGCCAAAAACCACATGATCATCATGCCCGACGCAGATATGGCCCAAGCCGCCGATGCGCTGATCGGTGCGGGCTACGGCGCCGCAGGGGAGCGCTGCATGGCCATTTCCGTGGCTGTGCCTGTTGGCGAAGAGACAGCGGACCGTTTGATCGCAGAGCTGGTCCCGCGCATCGAGAGCCTTAAGGTCGGTCCCTATACCTCTGGCACAGACGTAGATTATGGCCCCGTTGTCACCGCTGCGGCCAAGGCCAATATCGAGCGTTTGGTGCAAACGGGCATCGATCAGGGCGCCGAGCTGGTTGTGGACGGGCGTGACTTCAAATTGCAGGGCTATGAAGACGGGTTCTTCGTCGGTCCGCACCTCTTTGACCGCGCAACCAAGGATATGGACATCTACAAGCACGAAATCTTCGGCCCCGTGCTGACCTGTGTGCGCGCGCAAAGCTACGAGGAGGCCATCGGCCTTGCCATGGATCATGAGTATGGCAATGGCACCGCGATCTTTACCCGTGACGGTGATGCGGCACGTGATTTTGCCAACCGCATCAATGTGGGCATGGTCGGCATTAACGTACCGATCCCCGTACCGCTGGCCTATCACACCTTTGGAGGTTGGAAAAAATCTGTCTTTGGCGATTTGAACCAGCACGGGCCAGATGCGTTCAAATTCTATACCCGCACTAAAACTGTGACAGCCCGCTGGCCCTCGGGCATCAAAGAAGGTGGTGAGTTCTCCATCCCCGTCATGGAGTGATCGACGCCCTCTTAAATCCAGTCTCCGCTTTCGTTGTGCGGACGGGTTTCAGTTTATAGGCAAAATAAAGAAGAAAGAGGGCGCTGTCTGGTATGGGCCGCGCCCTTTTTGGATGATTGTGCAGACTGACAAATTGGTGAAAGAATTACACGATAGGCTGCGGCCATAAAACATCGGGAGAACGACATGGATTTTGCGCTAAGCGAAGAACAGACGGCAATTTTCGACATGGCCTTTGCTTTCGGGCAAGAGCATATCGCGCCACATGCGCAGGCATGGGAGAAGGCCGAGACGATCCCCAAGGAGCTTTGGCCGCAAATTGCCGAGCTTGGCTTTGGCGGGCTCTATGTCTCGGAGGATGCAGGCGGGACGGGACTATCACGTCTTGATGCCACGTTGGTATTTGAAGCGCTTTCAATGGCCTGCCCCTCGGTTGCAGCGTTTTTGTCGATCCATAATATGTGTGCAAAGATGCTCGACAGCTTTGCAGCCCCCGAGCTGAAAGCGCGGATCATGGGTGATGTTCTATCGATGAACACTGTTTTGAGTTATTGCCTGACTGAGCCTGGATCAGGTTCGGATGCGGCGGCGCTCAAAACCCGCGCAGAGCGCACCAATGAGGGATACAGCCTTAACGGAACCAAGGCGTTCATTTCGGGTGGCGGATATTCGGACGCCTATGTCTGCATGGTGCGCACGGATGACGGTGGAGCTGCGGGCGTGTCCACGGTCTATGTTGAGGACGGCACATCGGGTCTCAGTTTTGGCGGGCTGGAAGACAAAATGGGCTGGCGCAGTCAACCAACAGCGCAAGTGCAGTTTGACAATTGCAACATTCCTGCGGGAAATTTGATCGGTGAAGAAGGTAATGGTTTCAAATATGCGATGATGGGGCTTGATGGCGGGCGTTTGAATATCGCCGCCTGTTCACTGGGGGCTGCCCAGATCGCATTGACCAAAACGCTGGATTATATGGGCGAGCGTAAGGCCTTTGGCAAACCGATTGACCAGTTCCAAGGATTACAATTCCGCCTTGCCGATATGGAAATCGAATTGCAGGCCGCGCGCACATTCTTGCGCCAAGCGGCGTGGAAGCTCGACACGGGCGCACCCGATGCGACCAAGTTTTGCGCCATGGCCAAGAAGTTCGTAACCGAGACAGGCAGCCGCGTTGTGGATCAATGTCTGCAATTGCATGGCGGTTACGGCTATCTGGCGGATTACGGCATTGAAAAACTTGTGCGCGATCTACGGGTTCACCAGATTTTGGAAGGCACAAACGAGATTATGCGCGTCATCGTCTCCCGCGATATGCTGAAGAACCGCGCATGAGCGATATTGATATCCGCATTGTCGGGCGTGCAGGTCGTATCACCCTCACCCGCCCTAACGCATTGAATGCAATGACATATGAGATGTGTCTGGCCATAGCAGATGCGATTGACAGTTGGGCCGGTAATGATGCCGTAGCCCTAGTTGTGATTGATGCAGAGGGGCCGCGTGCATTTTGTTCAGGCGGCGACATTGCCGAGCTTTATGCGACGGGCACACGGGGCAACTTTGCCTATGGCCAGAAATTCTGGGCCGATGAGTACCGTTTGAACTACAAGATTTTCAACTACCCCAAACCCTTCATCTCGTTTTTGCAAGGGTTCACCATGGGGGGCGGTGTTGGCATTGGCTGTCACGGGTCGCACCGCATCGTGGGCGAGAGCAGCCAGATCGCGATGCCCGAGTGCGGCATTGGGTTGGTCCCTGATGTTGGTGGCTCGCTCATGCTCACGCTGGCGGAGGGCCGCCTTGGAGAATACCTGGGGATAACTGCGGCGCGCATGAATGCAGATGATTCAATTTATGCAGGTTTTGCTGATACTTACATCCCAGAGCTAATGTGGAAAAAACTGATTGAGGAACTGGAGGGTTCTGGTGATCCAGCCGTCCTTGCGGAACAAGCAACGCAAGCGCCCGAGGGCGTGTTGCGCGCACTTCAAGGCCAGATCGACAAGCTATTTGCAGGGGAAGCCTTGGGCGATATCCTGCGGATGCTGCGCGCGGATGAAAGTGACTTTGCAGCAGCGTCGCTCAAACAGATCGGGCGCAATTCGCCGCTTTCCATGGCCTGCACGATTGAAATGATACACCGTTTGCGCGGCCCCTCGCTGAGCATGGAGAAGGCACTCGATCTCGAGTACCGTTTCACTGCACGCGCGACGGAGCACGGAGACTTCATCGAGGGGATACGTGCGGCCATCATCGACAAAGATCGCACACCGAAATGGCAATTTGCAGGGGTTAATGTACCAGCAGCAGCTGTTTCCAAGATGTTGCGACCTTTGGGAAAAGGCGCACTCACTCTGCAAAAGGAAGCATGAAATGAGAACTTACAAAATCGGATTTATCGGGCTGGGCAACATGGGCGCTCCTATGGCGCATAACCTTGCGGCTGCAGGCCACACGGTCACAGGATTTGATACCGCTGGCACGACGGCCGAAGGGGTTGCAATCGCCAACAGCGTTCAGGAGGCCTGCGCGGGTGCCGATTTCGTGATCACGATGCTGCCAAACGGGGAGATACTGCGCGCTGTTGCCGCAGATGTTTTGCCCGCGATGCAGTCGGGTGCCACGCTCATCGACTGCTCGACGGTGGATGTAGAGAGCGCGCGGGATGTTGGTGCATCGGCGGCAAGCATGAACCTTGGATTTGTGGACGCGCCTGTGTCTGGCGGCGTTGGTGGCGCTGCAGGCGGCACGTTGACCTTCATGGCAGGCGGGAGCGCGCCGTCCTTTGCTGCTGCGTCTGCGCTGTTCGATATAATGGGACAGAAGGCCGTGCATTGCGGCGATGCGGGTGCGGGTCAGGCAGCCAAGATTTGCAACAACATGATCCTTGGCGCCACGATGATCGCCACCTGTGAAGCCTTTGCTTTGGCTGATAAACTCGGGCTGGAGCGGCAAAAGATGTTTGACGTCGTGAGCACGTCGTCGGGCTATAGTTGGTCAATGAATGCTTATTGTCCCGCGCCCGGGGTTGGGCCAACTTCACCAGCGGATAATGACTATACTCCCGGTTTTGCCGCTGAATTGATGCTCAAGGACCTCGGCCTGAGCCAGCAAGCTGCCGAAGCCGTGGATGCAGACACACCTATGGGGGCGCTTGCACGCGCGCTTTATGCGCAGTTTGTAGAAGATGAAGATGGCAGAGGCCGCGATTTCTCCGCGATGCTGCCGCGGCTGGCGGCGCGCAGTCGTGGCATGTGATGTCGCAATTGGGCATTCTCGCGTGCACCTGCGCCCTAGGGTGGACGGGTAACAGCCGAGGATGCCCCGATGCCCCTGCCCTTTGACACATTCGCCCATAAGCTGACGTATGAGGCGCTCCCGCAAGATGTCCTGTGGACACTGCGCCGATCATTTACCGATACGATGGGCACCGCAGCGGTCGCATCCACCACCCAGATGGCGGATATCGCGCGATGCGGCGCCCTCGCTCTTTTTGGTGCCGGGCATGCTGGCGGGGCGCGCATCATCCTCCACGGTAGCAAGGTTAGCCCTGTGGGTGCAGCAATGGCGGGGGCATTCACAGTTGATGCGATCGACGCGCATGATACCACCTCTGCCTGCAAGGGCCATGCAGGATCGGCTGTTTTCCCTGCGCTTTTGGCGTTTGCCGATGCGCTAGAACGGCCCGTCACGGGGCGGGAATTCGCTGTCTGGCTGGCGATTGCATATGAAGTGAGCTACCGCGCAGGCCTCGCGCAGCACACCACCTGCGCGGACTATCATACCTCGGGGGCGTGGACATCCACAGGGGTTGCCGTGGCCATTGCCCGAGGGTTGGAACTGTCTGAAGCACAGATCCGTCACGCGGCGGGCATTGGGGAATTCCACGGCCCCCGCAGCCAGATGATGCGCTGTATTGATCACCCTACCATGCTGCGCGACGGGGTCGGCTGGGGCGCGCCTTCGGGGCTTACGGCGGCTTATTTGGCGGCAGAGGGGTTCACGGGCGCCCCCGCCCTGACCTGTGAGCAGGCACCTGATCATTGGGAAGATCTTGGGCAGGCGTGGCGTACGGTCGAGGACACCAGCTATAAGCCCTATCCCTGTTGTCGCTGGGCACATCCGTCGATTGATGCAGCGCCGGATTTAATGGCAGCGCATGATCTCGCGCCTGCAGATGTGGCCCGCGTTGAGATCAGGACCTTTCACAATGCAACGCGACTGGCAGGTCACAGGCCTGAAACCTTAGACGAGTTCAGCTATTCCATCGCTTTTCCAGTGGCTTGTATAATTGCACGGGGTCAAATTGGCGTGGCAGAGCTTCAACCCGAGACACTGCTGGACCCCGAGATATTGCGGATCAGCACAGCGACGCATCTGATAGATGATGATCATTACACCAGAATTTCAGTGGGCAAACGCTGGGCCGAGGTGACGTTACATACCCAAGACGGCCGCGCGTTCACCTCACCGCCTCGCTCACCACGCGGTGATCTAGATGATCCGATGAGCGACGCGCAGATGTCGGAGAAATTCCACCTCTTCGCTGACCCAGTTTTGGGACCCGCACGCGCGGCTGAACTGGAGGATTTGTCGGGCCGATTTGACACACTGGACGCAGAGGGATTCAGCCGCCTGCTTGATCTGTGCCTGAGCGCGCCCTGATCGCTATTTCCCGACGGTGATCAACATCAGACAGGTAAAGATGATCGGCACAAGCGTGAGTGCGACGAGGATCAACGCGGGGTAGCCAAAGGTCACAATCGCCGCCACCCAAAGCATCAAGGCTGTCAAAACAACCGTCATGATACGGAATTCCACAGTTTTTGTCTGCGCTTTGAAGCGCTCGGCAAGCTTACCCACCAAAGCTGTGGCAGTACGTGGAGTGGCAGTATTCGTCGAATAGGGTGTCATGTCGGCATCCTTCCTGAATGAGTTGAGACGTACATAACCATCCCGCCCAGTGGCGGGATGCGACATAAAGACTTACAGCGTCGCATTTAGTTCAACTGATGCGGTGCCTATTCTGCGGCCACCTTGCGTGGCACCAGCATGGGCTTGAGGTATTTGCCAGTATAGCTTCCCTCAACCTCGGCCACCTGCTCTGGCGTGCCTTTGGCGACAACCTGCCCGCCACCATCGCCGCCCTCGGGGCCGATGTCGATGATGTGGTCGGCGGTTTTCACCACGTCGAGGTTATGCTCGATCACGATGACCGAATTGCCCTGATCGACCAGTTCGTGCAGCACTTCGAGCAGCTTGCGCACATCCTCAAAATGCAGACCCGTCGTCGGCTCATCCAGAATGTAGAGCGTGCGGCCTGTGGAGCGTTTGCTAAGCTCCTTGGAGAGTTTGACCCGCTGCGCCTCACCGCCCGACAGGGTCGTGGCCTGCTGCCCGACCTTGATATAGCCCAAGCCCACGCGCATCAGCGCATCCATCTTCTCACGGATCGAGGGAACAGCAGTAAAGAACGTCTGCGCATCCTCGACCGTCATATCAAGGACATCAGCGATGCTCTTGCCCTTGAATTTGATCTCCAGCGTCTCACGGTTATAGCGCGCGCCCTTGCAGGTCTCACACTCGACGTAGACATCAGGGAGGAAGTGCATCTCGATCTTGATGACACCGTCACCTTGGCACGCCTCACACCGCCCGCCCTTGACGTTGAAACTGAAACGACCCGGCTTGTATCCCCGCGCTTTCGCTTCAGGCAGCCCTGCGAACCATTCACGGATCGGGGTGAAAGCACCCGTGTAGGTCGCAGGGTTGGAGCGCGGCGTGCGGCCGATGGGGCGCTGGTCGATGTCGATGACCTTGTCGAGATGCTCCAGCCCCTTGATCGTCTCACACGGCGCTGGCGTCTGGCGGGCGCCATTGAGGTTCATGGAGGCGGTCTTGAACAGTGTCTCGATGGTCAACGTGGATTTACCCCCGCCCGAGACGCCCGTGACACAGACAAACTTGGCCAGAGGGAAATCAACAGTGACGTTTTGCAGGTTATTGCCCGTCGCCTTGACCAATTGGATTTTCTTCTTGTTGCCCTTGCGGCGTGTGGCAGGGACCTCGATCTCACGCTTGCCAGTGAGATATTGCCCCGTGAGCGAATTGGGATCATTAGCCACATGTTCAGGCGTGCCGTGGCTGACGACCTCACCGCCGTGCACTCCTGCGCCCGGTCCGATGTCAAACACATAGTCCGCCTCGCGGATGGCTTCCTCGTCATGCTCTACCACAATGACGGTATTGCCTTGGTCGCGCAGGTTTTTAAGCGTCAGCAGCAAGCGGTCATTGTCGCGCTGGTGCAAGCCGATGCTCGGCTCGTCAAGGACATAGAGAACGCCCGTCAGGCCAGAGCCGATTTGGGAGGCCAAGCGGATGCGCTGGCTCTCTCCACCACTTAATGTACCACTTGAGCGTGCTAGCGTAAGATATTCTAATCCAACATTATTTAGGAATCCAAGACGTTCGCGAATTTCCTTGAGGATCGCCTTTGCAATCTCGTTCTTTTGCGGCGTCAGCGCATCGGGGACAATGTTCGTCCACTCCCACGCTTCGCGGATCGACATCTGCACGACCTGACCCGCATGCAGCAGGTGTTCGCCCTGCCCAATCTTCACGGCCAAAGCCTCGGGGCGCAGGCGGTAACCCTCACAGGTGCCGCAAGGGCGGTTGTTCTGGTAGCGCTCGAACTCTTCGCGGATCCAGTTGCTGTCCGTCTCGCGGTAGCGGCGTTCCATGTTAGGGATCACACCCTCAAAGACGCGGCTCACCTCATAAACGCGGCCCCCCTCGTCATAGCGGAATTTGATCTCTTCCTTGCCAGAGCCGTAGAGGAAGACCTGCTGAATTTTCGGATCAATGTCTTTCCATTTGGCGGACTGGCTGAAGCCGTAGTGCTTCGCAATCGCCTCAATTGTCTGCTTGAAATAGGGGGACTTCCCCTTGCGCCACGGTGCCAGCGCACCGTCATAGATTTTCAGGTTCTGGTCAGGCACGACGAGGCGTTCGTCAAAGAACAGCTCTTTGCCCAGACCATCACAGCTGGGACATGCCCCGAAGGGCGCGTTGAAGGAGAACAGGCGCGGCTCGATTTCGGGGATGGTGAACCCGCTGACAGGACAGGCGAATTTCTCGGAGAAGGTGAAGCGTTCAGGCTCCCCTTCGCTCGGCGCTGTCTCGAGGATTGCGATGCCGTCCGCCAGATCAAGCGCGGTGCGCAGAGAATCCGCCAGCCGCGTCTCCAACCCCTCGCGCACCACGATGCGGTCAACGACCACGTCAATGTCATGGCGGAACTTCTTGTCCAGCACGGGCGGCTCGTCCAGCTCATAGAATTCGCCGTTCACCTTCACCCGCTGAAAGCCCGATTTGCGCAGCTCGAGGAACTCTTTTTTATACTCGCCCTTGCGGTCACGGATGATCGGGGCCAGCAGATAGGCGCGGGTCCCCTCCTCCATCGCCATGATGCGGTCGACCATGTCCTGCACCTGCTGGGCATCAATCGGAAGGCCCGTCGCGGGGCTATAGGGCGTGCCGACGCGCGCGAACAGCAGACGCATGTAGTCGTAGATTTCCGTCACCGTGCCCACGGTGGACCGCGGGTTTTTCGAGGTGGTCTTTTGCTCAATCGAGATCGCTGGGCTGAGACCCGAAATGTGATCCACATCGGGTTTCTGCATCATATCAAGGAATTGGCGGGCATAGGCACTCAGGCTCTCGACATAGCGGCGCTGCCCTTCGGCATAAATCGTATCGAATGCGAGCGACGATTTTCCAGAGCCAGACAGCCCCGTAATCACCACCAGCTGGTCACGCGGAATATCCACGTCGATACTTTTGAGATTGTGCTCGCGCGCGCCGCGCACTTCGATGTTCTTAAGCTCGGCCATAGTGCCACCCCCATAGTTACTCAGAGACATAGGCGGGGTTGCAGGATTCTCCAATGGCAATCGGAGAACAAAGCATAAACATCACATCTTTCTACGCAGCACCGCGAGAAACAGATGGGAGATCAGCCCCAGTCCAAAGGCGACACCCGCAATCAGCGGCATACTGGGATAGCCCCATCCGACCAGCGCGAAAGCAATAACAGGGGTGCCCAGCGTATTGCCCAGATTGCCCAATTGCGCCATCGCCCCGTTGGCTTGTGCCTGTGTCGTACGGTCAGTGTTCAGCTCTGGCACAGCGGCAAAGCTAGCGCCTTGTATCAGCCCCATCACACCCGCGAGGGTGAGGCAGGCAATCACACCAGCTGGCACTGCCATGAGCCAGATCCTGCAAACTGCACTCCCCGCAAATCCAACCATGATGACGGTAACCGCGCTCATTCGTCTGAGCAGGGCAACGCCTAGCGTCATGGATACCGCGATGCTGACGATTGGGATCGCCCCGATCAGAAGCACGCGCTGCGCGGGGTCAAGATAGGGCGGCAGTACTGTCAGGATTGAAACGAAGCAAAACGTATAGAACAGCCACCCCACCGCGGGCGCCGATATCCGAGCCGAGGCATAAATTGCGCGGTGGACGGCAGCAATTGATGCCAGCGACAACGGTGGGGCTGCGTCCTGCGGCGGCAAACGGCGCAAACGCGCGCCGAGATAGAGCGCGCATGCGGCCATATAAGTGCCGTGTGCCATGAAGAGCGCGGGAATACCCGCCGCAATGGCAAAGGGCCGCCCGAACCACGCCATCACGGCAAAGGCCACACCAAAGAACGTCCCCCAAAGTGTGAGGGCCAGCCCGCGCTGCGGGTCGGTGGCGATTTGCGCGATGAGTGTCGGGGCCGCGACGACAAGCGCTAGGTGGGAGACCCCTTCGACAAAGCGCAAACCCAGCATAACGGGCAAAGGCGGCAATAGCGCCTGCCCCAACGATACCGCAGCACCAAGCCATAGGGCAGCAAGCAAGGCGCGGCGAAAGCGGAGACGCGCCACGATCATTGCGGCCACAGCCCCAAAGGCGATCCCCACAATCCCGATGAGCGAAACCAGCCAACCCAAAGCCGCGCCTGCGTCAGGGTAGATACCGCCCAACAGATCGTAGAGCACCGCAAACTTGGCATATTGCGCAGCCGCACCCAGCCCTGCGCCCCAAAGCACCAATATCAGCGGCCATGAACCCCGCATTAGCTACGTTCGGCCATTGCCCATGCGCAGATGGGGAACATCGGGTCATCCTCAATGTCGTCCTCACCCTCGATATAGTCGGGAGGCCAGTTTTCTTCCATGTTGCGGCGCGCCACGTGGCGGTTACCCCACTGGAAGGACTGGATCAGGTGCTCCTCAAACCCGCATTCGATCAGCAGGTTTTTGAGGCCCCGCGCGGACCAGCGGGAATTGTCCATAGGGGCCGCGTGAAACGGCACATAGAACGGCACCGCGACCCAGAACTTACCGCCCTTTTTGAGCATTTGGCGCACGTGTTTGGTCGCAAGGTATGGGCGGTCGAGATGTTCCCACACCTGATTGGCGAGAATCAGATCGAATTTGCGTGGCTTGCCCGTCTCGGGATCAATGTAGGGACCCGCGCAGATATCATATTCAGGATAGCGGAATTGATCGTAGCTTTTGAATGCGAATTGCGTCCCGTAGTGGCCCGAAATCTCAGCCACTTTCAGGCGATGCGGCTTGAGTTCCTGTATCATTTTGCGGGACGCAGGCCCGATGACGACGCGATTTATGCTTACCATGGGTTGAGTGGGCCAGGGGTGTCAGAGGCGGTCCAGCCTCCTTTGTGGCGGGTCAGGTTGTCTGTTCTGTTTGGGCGCGTGACACGGCGCGTTGGAGATAGACCGCAAAGGGGCTTGGACCCGTAGCAGTCTGGAATAACACAAAAACCATAAGCAACATGCGCCAGCCACGTAGATCAGTCGAGACGAGCGCAGGCCCGTCGGCAAGCAGATCAACCGCCTCTTGCGCATCGATCTCAAGCACTTCGACTTTGGCACCGCCAAATGCGATGGCGCAGTGGGAATGGTTGTTTGCCATGTGGAACATATCCACCGACGACCAGATGCCAGCCCCGCCTAGCTTTGCCTGAACAAGAGCGAGTGCAAACGGCCCGTCCACACGAGCTACACAGATCAGGCGCTGCATGGCACGCCCCTACATGTGGATGACTTTGTCATAGGCATCGAGCACGCTCTCGTGCATCATTTCCGAGAGGGTCGGATGCGGGAAGACGGTGTTCATCAGATCTTCCTCGGTGGTTTCAAGCTGGCGGCCCACCACATATCCTTGAATGAGTTCAGTCACTTCAGCGCCAATCATATGCGCACCCAACAGCTCGCCCGTTTTGGCGTCAAAGACGGTTTTGATCATGCCGTTCTCTTCGCCCAGCGCGATGGCCTTGCCGTTGCCGATGAAGGGAAAGCGCCCGACTTTCACGTCAAAGCCAAGCTCTTTGGCCTTCGCCTCGGTGTAGCCCACGGAAGCTACTTGCGGGTGGCAATAGGTGCAGCCTGCGATGCTTTCAGGCTTGACGGGGTGGGCGTGTTTGCCCGCGATGAGCTCGGCCACCATGACGCCTTCATGGCTGGCCTTGTGCGCAAGCCAAGGCGCACCAGCGATGTCACCGATCGCATAAAGACCATCAAGACCCGTGCGGCAGTATTCATCGGTGACTACATGGGTGCGGTCGATGCTAACGCCGAGCGCCTCAAGCCCAAGGTTTTCCACATTACCCACGATGCCTACGGCACTGATTACCGTGTCAAACTCATGCTTTTCCACAGTCCCGCCCACTTCGATATGGGCCGTGACCTTATCCCCTGCGCGATCAAGCTTTTTGACCATCGCCTTTTGCATGATCTTCATGCCTTGTTTCTCAAAGGACTTCTTGGCGAAGGCGGAGATTTCGGCGTCCTCGACGGGTAGCACACGGTCCATGACCTCAACCACAGTCGTGTCGGCGCCTAGCGTGTTGTAGAAGCTGGCAAATTCGATTCCGATCGCGCCCGAGCCAATCACGAGCAGTTTCTTGGGCATGTGCACAGGCTGCAGCGCATGGCGGTAGGTCCACACCAGCTTGCCATCCGCCTCAAGGCCAGGCAATTCGCGTGCACGCGCACCTGTGGCCAGTACGATGTTCTTGGCGGTGAGTTCTTCGGTGCCTTTATAGGTCTTGACACTCACCTTGCCCTTGGCAGGGATCGTCGCATCGCCCATCACCACGGTAATCTTGTTCTTTTTCATCAAATGGCCGATGCCGCCCGACAGTTGCCCCGCCACTTTGCGGCTGCGCTTGACCACGGCGTCGAGATCATAGTCGATCCCGTCCGCTTTCAGGCCGAATTCCTTGGCGCGATGCATAAGGTGGAAGACCTCGGAAGAGCGCAGCATGGCTTTGGTCGGGATACAGCCCCAGTTAAGACAGATACCACCGAGGTTTTCCCGCTCGATGATGCAAACCTTCATGCCCAGCTGTGCGCCACGAATTGCGGCCACATAGCCGCCTGGCCCTGCTCCAATAACGATCAGATCAAAGGATGTTTCAGCCATGGTGCACCTCACTTGCGTCAAAATATAGTTTAGCCTTAAACTATCTCCCATGCTCCAGCAATGGCGCAGAGCGAACAGCAGCTATGCAAAAGCTGCCTTGCTCATTTTTGTGAACTATACTGCTCCATTAGGCCGCAACATCAGCCTGTAGCGCGCGCAAAGTTGCACCATATCCACCTTGGGCGGCATATGCCGTTTCAGCGCGGGTATCGTCACGCGACAGCGCAGCATTGCGGTAAGGGAAGCGACCAAACTGGCGGATTACTTCGCGGTGGGCCTGCGCGTGGATCAGATTGCCTGCGCCCTGCTGGGGCATACGCTCTACCAGAAGGCGGATACAGCGGTCCTGATCGCAAAGGTTTTCCGAATGCATCAGCGGCAGGTAAAAGAACTGGCGCGCGGGGGCGTCCATCTTCATATCCCACCCCTTACAAATCGCACGCTTGGCCACGGCCAGTGCGACAGGATCAAGGGCGAAGGCTGCTGCCTCACCGCGGAACATATTGCGCGAGAATTGATCCGTAAGAATAAGATAGGCCAGCGCACCAGAGGGATAGGTGAGCCACATGCTCAGCCCGCCATCGCGAGCCGCCTCCCATGCGGGCATAAACCGTTCAGTGATCTGCGCATCGATCGCATCGTCGGCTTTATACCAACCGTCCTCGCCTACATGATCAAGCCAAAATTCCAGAACCTCTTGGGGATACACCATTCTTTCGTCCTTAACGGAGTTGCTACATCCGAGTTAAGGACAGATTAACGCACATTGATACACACGAATTGCAACAGAACCGACATGTTTAGCGCAACCATACGGCTGATCTTGGTTAAAGTTTCCTTTAGGCGGCATGAAATTGCCGCGTCACGGCGTCTGTAAGGCGGTTTCTTCCTCCTCCAGATCGGCCTCGATCGCATATTCCTGCGCGATCTCCATGGCAACGCTGGTAGCGGTTGGCCCCATAGGAACATATGATCCCGTCTCCTCCACAGGCAGCGTTGCACGCACAGTAGAGCGGTAGCCCGCGTAGGCGATCATTGCGGCAAACAGGACGGCCGTGAACAAATAGAACCCTGCAGGCCCCAGCGATGTGCCCATCATCCAACCCGTGATCATCGGCCCCAGAATAGCGCCCAATCCGTTGATAAAGATCAACCCACCAGAGGCTGCTGCCATATCCTCATGCTCGAGAAAGTCATTAGTGTGGGCGATCAGCAGGGAATAGAGCGGGTTCGCCATGCCACCAATCACAAAGGCCGATGCCAGCAGCAGGGTGAAAACATCCCCCATCAGCATCCCGACGAGGCAACCGCCAAAACCAACGATGGAGGCAACGATAATCAGAAAACGACGATCGACGCGGTCCGATATCCAGCCGATGGGATATTGCAGCACCACCGCCCCGATAAAGAAGGTGGCCACAAAGGTCGAAATTTGCGCAACGCTCAGGCCCGCTTCGGCACCATAGACCGAAGACATGCCGAATTGTGCCGAGAAGATGCCACCAAGGATGAACATGCCCACACACCCCAAGGGGGAGAAATTCATCAGCGCCTTAAGGCTCATGGGTTTGGTCGTCTCAAAAGCAGGTGTGGGGCTGATGGACAACAGGATCGGCGTGATCGCAATACTAACGGCAACAGAAGGGATGACAAAGAGGATAAAGCCATCAGGCTCCGCCACCAGCAGCATGGCTTGTGCGGCCACGATCCCGAGGGTTTGTATGATCATATAAAGCGAGAGCGCCTGCCCACGGTTGGAGTTGTCGGCCGCATTGTTAAGCCAGCTTTCCGCCGTCACGTACACCGCCGAGAAGCAGAACCCGATCAGGACACGCCCCAGCACCCAAAGCCAGATGTAGGGAAAGGTCGGATAGAGGATCATCACTGCAGAGATGAGCGAGGCAAGGGCCGCAAAGACGCGCACATGCCCCACACGCTGGATCATGCCGGGGGCAAGGCGTGAGCCGCCCAGAAAGCCCACGAAATATGCGGACATAACGATAGACATGGCAAAGGTGTCAAAGCCCTCAAGCTCACCACGAATACCCAAAAGCGTGCCCTGCATCCCGTTGCCGAGCATCAACAGAAACATGCCGAATAACAGCGCCCAAGCGCTTGAGAAGACCTGCCACATTTTGCGAATCCTTACCTAATTCCGAACCCGTATCAGCGCATGCGCCGCGCTGTCGGGTCTGCCTGCGACGCGCCTCAGTCGCTTTTGCGTGCAGGAATCAACAGCGATGCATCTCCATAGGAGAAAAAGCGGTATTTTTGGTTAATCGCATGGGTGTAAATATCGCGAATGCACTGCGCGCCCATCAACGCTGAGACCAGCAGCATCAGCGTGGATTTGGGCAGATGGAAATTGGTCATTAGCGCGTCGGCCACCTTAAAGGTGAAGCCCGGGGTAATGAAGATGTCCGTATCGCCTTCCCAAGCAGCAATGGCCCCTTCCCGTCCCGCCGTCTCGATCAGGCGCAGTGCCGTGGTGCCAACGGGGATGATCCGCCCGCCTGCGGCTTTGGTGGCGGCAATCTCATCGGCGGCTTGCGCGCTGACCTGCCCCCATTCGGCATGCATCTTGTGCTCTGCGATATCGTCGACCTTCACGGGCAGGAACGTCCCCGCCCCCACATGCAGCGTGACATAGGTAAATTCCACGCCAATCTCGCGCAGTGCTTCAAGCAAAGGCGCATCGAAATGCAGCGAGGCCGTGGGGGCGGCCACAGCTCCCGCTGTTTTGGCCCAGACTGTTTGATAGTCGGTCTTATCCTGTGCATCGGCGGCACGTTTGGCGGCGATATAAGGTGGCAGTGGCATCGCACCCGCTTCATTCAGCGCTGTGTCAAAGTCATCGCCCGTCAGATTGAAACGCAGATAGGCTTGACCGTCTGCAGCCCCTTCCATCACGGCACTCAGATCAGAGGAAAAGATGACCGTCTCACCAATCTTGAGCTTGCGCAGGGGTTTGACAAGGGCCGACCACACACCCGCATCCGATTGGGGTTCCAGCAGGGTGACTTCGACTTTCGCGACGACAGGGCCTTGCGCGCTATCACGGTGGCGCGTGCCAGACAGGCGTGCGGGGATCACGCGTGTATCATTGAGCACCAGACGGTCGCCTGCCTTGAGCCATTGCGTCAGGTCAGACACCCTTTCATCACTGATCTCATTCCCCTGCGCCACGAGCAGGCGCGCAGAGGATCGCGGCTGTGCGGGACGCACGGCGATCAGGTCTTCGGGGAGGTCAAAATCAAAATCACTGAGTTTCATGGCGCTGCCTTACCGCCCTTCGAAGTCACGTTCAACGGCTGTATTTGCGGGGTCTTGAGCGGCCTGTGGCGTCTGAGGCGGGGGCTACTCGCCCTCCACTTGAGGCGCTTGTGTTTTGGGGCCGCGAAAGATGTCCCGCAAGCCCCCAGGCGCCAGAACAGATAGCGGATTGATCGAGACATTTGGTGATTTTGCAGGGCCGCTCAGTGCGTAGTTGAATCCCAAAAGCCCCTCTCCCTTGCGCGTCAAAAGCGATCCGATCCCATTAAGAAGATAGACGGGCGTCACCACGCCCTGCATCGCGATCTGGCCGCTGTCCGTCGCATAGACGCCATCCATCGACAGGCCCAGCGACGCCCCCACAGCGCTGCCCTCGGTCAGGGTCATACGATTGGGGGTCAGGCGGAACGCGGCCTCTACCTCGTCGAAAAAGATGCCGTCGCCGTTCATCTCGTTGAGCAGCCCCACCACAGAGAGCGAATTCACCAAGGCGGCCATGGAGGGCGCGTCCTTGATCGACACGCCATTCACGGTCAGCTGCCCGTCGAAGGCACCGCCTGCGCCCACGGGGATCAGCGACAGATCAAGGCTGCCGCCTACCGCCTGTTGCAGCACGCCGGCCGAGCGGAACACGCCCCCCGCGTCGGCAGACGTCAGCCTGACCGCAGTGCGCCCGTTTTGCGGCACCACGCGGCCCGAGACGCCTGTGCCGCCATTCACCCGCGCCTCGAACGGACCATCCAGCCCGCCCGTGGTTTGAAACGACCCCGCCAACCCCTGCAGCCAGAGCGTATCAGTCACTTGCAAGCGGTCCAGCGCCACACGCATGGGCGGCGATGGCGCTAGGGGTCGGCCTGTGGGGGCCGCGCCGCTGGCTTCTCCTGCACCACCAAATTCTGCGGTGCGCAGATCAAGCCGCCCACTTTGCACTACTACCTGCGGCGCGCGCCCTGCGCCTTGGCCGACAAGCGCGGCCTTCACATCGAGCCAATCGCCCACGCGCAGCTGTGACAGTGCCAAGCGGTCCAGCCCACCGTCCTGCGCCAGTGATACCGTGCCTTTGGCTTCCAACCCTGCACCACTCAGGCTCATCGCTGTGACGGCGGGGTTTGCCCCCAATCTGATGTCCAAGTCGAGTGCGCCGCGTACGCCTGCGCCCTTGCGCCAACCCAGTTGCGGGATTTGCAGCACCGACCCTTGCAAGTTTGACCGCAGGTTCATGCGCGGGGATTCTCCGCGCTCCAGATCAATGGCGATTTGTGCTGCCGCAGCCCCCGAGAGCGTGCCTGGCGGTAAGGCCACGTTGAAGGCATCAAGCGCGCTTTGCGTGATCCGCGCCGTGCCGCGGACCGTGCTGGCCGCAAGCCCGCCGCCCAGAGGCTGGTCAAAGCGCCCGTCAAACGGCACCCCCTCAAGCGTACCTTGCCCTGCAATCCGAACATTGGTGTTATTGGCGGTCACCCGCAAACGGTCCGCCGCCAATGTGCGCCCTTTGATCAGATTGCGGCTGGTCAGATTACGCACATCGCCTGTGACATCAAACACCACTTCCGCAGGGCTGCCACCGCGTTTGAGCGGGAATGACAATGTGCCCGAGGCCGCCACTTCGCCCTGCCCCAATTTGACGGGCAAACCTGCACGCCGCATCGCGCCAATGGGGGGGTGATCCAGCATCCAAAGCGCTGCTGGCAAGGAACCAGTGGTATTGAGCCGTACAATCGCAGGCGTGCCGCCGCGCACCATCAGGTCGGGCAGGATGAAGGATGAATCCGTCACATTCATCACGCCCCCCTCTTCTGCCTCGACGATGCCTTCATCCAGCGCAACCACGAAACGCCCGTCATTGAGGCTGGCATGACCCCGCCCTTGCGTGATCGGCGGCAAGGTGCGCATGAACTTTACGGTGGCTGCTTGGTAGTCGAAGGCAAGAGAGGTCTGAGGCCGTTGACGCGGCTCAAGCCGCAGGGCGAAATCGGCGTTGCTGATGTCAGCCGCGATTAGATTGCGCGCGAGCCACGACCGCGTCCGCGCGCGCACAGCCTCGGGCCAGAGTGCAATGATCCGCGCAGGATCAATCGAAGCGGTATGGGCATCGAGTGCTACGCGCCAACCTTCGGGCTCGGCGCTTAGCGTTCCTGTGGCATGGCGGGTCTGGCCAGCGTCAAAGATATCAAGCCGCCCGATGTCGAGCTTGAAAGGCGCTGTTTGCAACCGAAAATCAAACTCGGCCCCATCGATGTTGACAGGCTCGGGGTAGAACTCCAACGGGTTCGCCTGAAATTCCGTCACTGCAAACTGGCCGACCAACGTCTCAAGTGCGCCACTGCGCAACCCTGACAGCGACGCCGTGCCTTCGGCCCGCGCCGTGATCCATTTGCTGCGCACCGACATTTCGCTGAAATCAAGCAGCCCTTCGGCCGCTTCATAAGAGAAATAGGCGCGGGCGCCCTCAAAAGGGATCGGCAGCGTCTCGGCGTTGGGCTGAACCGCCCCTGCCCCGATTTGCAAGGTCGCGTTCAGAGGTGCCAACGTGCCGTCAGCGCGCACCCCAGAACGGACAGCGCCAGAAATCGGCGCACGCAGCGCACCCAACCATGCAAATGCAGGGCTTTGGGTTGCGATATCTTCTGCCGATGCGCCCTCAATGCGCACACCGAATTGCGCCTCGGGCGCGCCAATCTCGCTGCTGTAGCTGGCAGTCAAAGTCGTTACGTTTCCCTGACTGCCCAAGACAGCCAGATCGGCATTTGCCGTCAGCATGCCCGCGTCGCGCTTTGCAATCATGCGTCCGCCATCGAGAGTGAAGGCCCGCTTTGCCCTGCGGTCGATCAATTGCAGCGTGAGGCCGCGGATTTCGGCATGATCGAGATTGGCAAGACCAGGTTGTTGCAGGAGTTCGTCGACTTTTGTGACGAGGCGGCCCAACGGTGGGCCGCGACGCGCCCCACCTGTGCTGCTGGCACGCTCGGGCTGCAAGGACAGGCTGCCGTCCTCTTCGCGGATCAGCGTAGCAAAGACCCCCTCTAATGCCACCTCGGCAGGTTGCGCCTTCCCCGATCGCAAACCGCCCAGTGCAAATCGAACCCGCGCTTCGGTCACGCGCACAAAATCCGCGCTTGAACTGTCCGTGACTGTGACGTTGCGCAAGCGCACACGCGGCCGCCATCCTGCCTGCATGAGCAGACGAACCTCGTCGAAGGCGATATCCACCTCGGGGAATTCGGTTGCCAGACGCTGCTCGATCCGCGCTTCGGCCCATGCGGGGATCACCACGGGACGGTCATAAAGCAGGTAAACCGCCGCAACGGCGACCACCGCGACCAGTACCAAAAGCGCCCATGCCGCGTTGAGCAGCCCAAGCAACAATAAGAACCAGCCCCGTTTGCGGCGCGGTGGTTTTTGTGGTTCTGGCGGGGTCGTCTCAACCATCAGGGATCGGTCACTCTTGAAAGGTGATGTATCGGACATGGCCAAGATTGGACTTTTGAGCCACAGCTCTACTATGACAGAGCAGAGCGATTAGTCCAAGGTCGCAAGGCTCGATATCACAAACCGGAGATTTATCAGTGCGAGAGACTAGCCAGACTGCCCCCGACTTCACCCTGCCCGTGACAGGCGGAGGCGAAGTAACCCTGAGCGCCCTCAAAGGATCAGCCGTTGTGCTGTTTTTCTATCCGCGCGACGACACACCAGGATGCACCAAAGAGAACATCGGCTTTTCGGAGAACCTCACCGCGTTCGAGGCGGCAGGCGCGAAAGTGTTCGGCATCTCTCGCGACGCGATGGCAAAGCATGACAAGTTCGCCGCAAAATATGATCTGACCGCGCCGCTTTTGTCCGATGAAGAAGGCACTGTGACCGAAAGCTATGGCGTATGGGTCGAGAAGAACATGTACGGCAAAAAGTCGATGGGGATCGAGCGCGCCACCTATCTGATCGCTGCCGATGGCACCATTGCACAGATCTGGCGCAAGGTAAAAGTGCCTGGTCATGTGGAAGAAGTGCTGGAGGCCGTGCGCGCACTATGATGCCCCTTGCTCAGATGGCCGAAGCGGTGCTGCGCACGGCGGATGGTCGCGCGAAGACTGCGCTCTCGCATAAGTTTGCCGCCCAGTGGCGCGCGGCGCGGGCGGATGGTGCCCATCCCGCGATCGGCACGGCAAATCCGCCGCTGCATCCTGCGCGCCCTGCCAAGCCAGAACTGCTCAGTCCGAGAGACGTGCCCCACCGCAAACCCAGTACGCCCGAGGGTCGCATCGCCTTGATGCACGCCGTAGCCCATATCGAACTGAACGCGGTTGATCTGCATTGGGACATCATTGCGCGGTTCACGGATGTGCCGATGCCTGTTGGTTATTATGATGACTGGGTGAAAGCCGCCGATGAGGAATCCAAACATTTCAATCTGATGTGTGACTGTCTTGAAGCAGCAGGCAGCCATTATGGTGCGCTCCCCGCCCATGCGGGAATGTGGCGTGCAGCCGAGGACACGGTGCATGATTTTATGGGGCGACTGGCCGTTGTGCCGATGGTGCTGGAAGCGCGCGGGCTGGATGTGACGCCAAATATGATCCGCGTGTTCAAGCAGGCCAAGGAGACCGATGCCGTTGCAGCCCTTGAGACGATCTATGCCGAAGAAGTGCATCATGTGGCCTATGGCTCCAAGTGGTTCCATTTCCTGTGTGGCCGCCATGAGCTTGATCCGACACAGAAATTCCACGCACTGGTGCGCCAGTACTTCCACGGGCAACTCAAACCACCCTTTAATGAAGAAAAACGTGCCGAAGCGGGCATACCCCCTAATTTCTACTGGCCTTTGGCCGAGGAAAGTCAGCGGCCCAAGTAAACCTCGCGTGGCAATCCGCTGAAATAGGCGGATTTTTGCCCATTTGCCAAATAAACAGGCAGGGTTTACGGATGGTGGACCAGAAGGCTTGCCCGACCCCTCCTCCAGAGGGTATTGTGAATGCGTTAATGGGCCTGTGAGGGACAAGCTGGCCCATGACAGGTTAAAGAGGGATATAAAAAAAGACGTGCGTACACAGCTCACGATTAAAGCTCATGCGTTTCTGGAAAAGCATTTTCCGGAGCGCCGGGTATTTCTGAAGTCAGACAATGACACTCGATTCATTCGCTTGCGCCCAATCACGCAGCTTTTTGCGATGGCTGGATGCTCGGCTCTTGTGGCGTGGGCAATTGTAGCGACTGCAATCATCCTGATGGACAGCATCGGCTCTGGCAACTTCCGTGAACAGGCAAAGCGTGATCAGCGGACCTATCAGGCACGTCTGAACGATTTGAGCACCCAGCGTGATACCCGCGCCGAAGAAGCTCTGGCCGCGCAAGAGCGGTTTAACGCGGCACTGGCGCAGATTTCGATCATGCAGTCCGAGCTGCTGACCTCCGAGACGCGCCGACGCGAGCTTGAGACAGGCATCGAAGTGATCCAGTCCACATTGCACGATACAATGAAGGAGCGTGAGCTGGCCCGCACTCAAGTGGCTGCACTTCAATCCGAAGACGGCGGCGCGGTGCAGGTTGCCGCAAGCACCGCCCCTATGGATTTCATGGCCGATGCGCTTGAGCGTACTGCCAAAGAGCGTGACCAAGTCGTGCAAGACGCGCAGGACGCGTTGTTGCAGGCCGACGCGATGAGCCAGAAGATTGCCGTGATGCAAGAGCAGAACGATGCCATCTTCCGCCAGCTTGAAGAAGCGATGACAGTCTCTGTCGCCCCGCTGGACCGTATGTTCCGCGCTGCTGGCATGCCGACCGACCGTATGCTGGACACCGTGCGCCGCGGATATTCAGGTCAGGGCGGTCCGTTGACACCGCTGTCGTTCACCACACGCGGGGAACAGCCCACCGCAGATACGCTGCGCGCCAATCGCCTGTTGAACCAGATGGACCGTTTGAACCTCTACCGTTTGGCCGCGCAAAAAGCACCTTTTGCGAATCCTATTAAGAACTCGTTCCGATTCACATCCAAGTTCGGCTTCCGCCGTGATCCGAAAACGGGTGGTCGCCGCATGCACAACGGTGTCGACTTTGCCGCACCCAACGGCACACCTCTCCATGCAACAGCGGACGGTGTTGTGATCCACGCGGGTTGGGGCTCAGGATATGGTAGACTCGTTAAGATTCAGCATGAATTCGGCATCGAAACACGCTATGCGCATATGTCGAGAATGCGCGTAAAGGTTGGTCAAAGAGTATCGCGTGGCGATAGAATTGGTGATATGGGTGCGTCAGGACGGGTGACCGGCGTGCATCTCCATTACGAAGTTCGCGTCGGCGGAAAAGCCGTCAATCCTATGATCTATATTAAGGCAGCAAACGATGTTTTCTAAGAGCAAAATTAACGATCCCGCACCAGGCGGTTCAGACACAGCCAAGCCTTCGGCTGCGCCTTCCATGCCACCGTCTTCCCAGAAGACGAACGAGTTCAAGGCAAGCGCCCCCAAGGCCAAGCCACCAGCCTCTGTCCTGTCCTCGGATTTGCATGTGACAGGCAACATGAAGACAACAGGTGACATTCAGGTCGAAGGCACTGTTGAGGGCGACATTCGCGCGCACCTGCTGACCATCGGTGAGACGGCTACGATCAAAGGCGAAGTCATCGCCGATGACGTTGTGATCAACGGCCGCATCGTGGGCCGTGTACGCGGTCTTAAGGTGCGTCTAACGTCCACAGCACGTGTCGAGGGTGACATCATCCACAAGACCATCGCCATCGAGAGCGGTGCTCATTTCGAGGGCTCCGTGCAGCGTCAGGACGACCCGCTCAACCCAGGTGCGAAGTCTGCGGCAGCGCCCAAGGCGAACCCTGCGTCCTAAGCGCTGGTCCAGTTTTAAAATTCAACGCCGCAAGCCCTGCTTGCGGCGTTTTTTTTGCGCCCTTTCAGCGCCTGAGTCTCATCAAGCTCATAAGGTAGGCCAGTTACAAAACAGGCGGAGCGCAGCATGAGACTCTGGACAATATGGTTTTGGATCACAGCCTTTTTGGCGCTCATACCGACTGCGTTGGGGTCGGTGAATTCCAGCATAACGCGCTTTTATCATCCGCTCATCGCCGAGAATTACCTCCTGTTTGAGGTCAGAGTTTTCCGCTGTGTACGTCGTTCTTGGAATTATCTTGTGGCGGTTCGCCTATCCGCCAACCTCCACACGGCGCTTTAGATTGCGGTTGCCTGCCTCTGTGTGCTGATCGTCCCGACCTTCATCCCTTTCATCAACAGCGGCGCAACCCAGACGGAGACACTTGGGGAAACGTCCTATGAGGTCCCGTGGCACCTCGCGCCGTTGCAGGGAGACCTGCCAAATGGCGAGACCGCTCTTTATATTACAGTGAAAGCAGAAGACCTTGCCCCTGTCTATGCAGGTCCTGACCAAGGGACCAGGTTTGGGAAAAGCACAGATGCCTCGGAACTTCCCGCGCAAGGCTGTGTCCGCGAGAAATACAGTTTCGACTGTACGTTTCAAAGCGGTGGCGCGACCTACGTGCCGACTGGACAACTCCGTGACCTGCCCACAGATGCCACCAGACTGGTTCAAGACATCCACGCCATCTTTGCAGAGCTTGAAGTGGGTGAGTGAGGCGCATGCAGATGCGCCCCACTCTTTTCTGGTCAACGATTAGTCGATCACAGTAACCGTTTTCATCATATCTGGCTGGCCAATGACAGCGCCATTGCCGCCTGTGCCGCGCTTGATCGCGTCCACCACATCCTGCCCGCCGGTCACGCGGCCGACGACCGTGTATTGACCGTTCAGAAACGGCGCATCGTCGAACATGATAAAGAACTGGCTGTTGGCTGAATCAGGGCTTTGCGCGCGGGCCATGCCCACGATGCCTTTTTCATAAGCCACATCAGAGAACTCGGCAGGCAGGTTCGGCATGTCAGAGCCGCCCGTGCCTGCGCGGCGCATGTCGCTGCCCATTTTGCCATGCTCTACATCGCCCGTCTGGGCCATGAAGCCGTCGATGACGCGGTGAAAGACCACGCCATTGTATTTGCCATCTGCTGCGAGCGATGTGATCCGCGCGGCGTGCTGGGGCGCGATGTCCTCCAGCAGATCGATTGTGACGGTGCCGTTGGCCTCGCCCTCGACCTCGATCTGGATGCCAGAGGCCGCCACGGAACCAGCGATGAGCGTCGCGAAGAGCCCGCCTGCAAAAGCACTACGCATCTGCGGCGACCTTGACGCTGATCATGCGGTCGGGGTTGGCGGGCGGCTCGCCCTTGGCGATGTTATCCACATGCTCCATCCCCTCAATGACATTGCCGTAAACGGTGTACTGACCGTTGAGGAAGTCATTGTCTTTGAAGTTGATAAAGAACTGGCTGTTGGCCGAGTTGGGATTGGCAGAGCGCGCCGCACCAAGGCTGCCGCGTGCATGCGGGATTGTGGAGAATTCAGCAGGAACGTCAGGATGCTCTGACCCGCCCGTGCCAGCGGCGCGGGGGTTATAGTCTTTTTCCATGTTGGCGTGCTGCACATCGCCCGTCTGGGCCATAAAGCCGTCAATCACGCGGTGGAAGGCCACGTTGTCATAGGCCCCTGCGCGCGCCAATGTCTTCATCCGCTCTACGTGCTGGGGAGCAACATCGGGCAAAAGCTCGATTGTGACTGTGCCGTCCTTGAGTTCCATCAGGATTGTGTTTTCGGGGTCTTTGATCTCGGCCATGCCGCTCTCCTTCATAAAATCTTTATGGATACCTAAGGCGCTGCACCACAATTGCCAAGGCAGTGCATTGACCACAGGCGAGATAACGGCAAAACAGCACATAAGTTTGATGGCAGACGCAAGGAACGGATGATATGGGCTGGAAATCACTGGATGACATGGACCTGCACGGCAAACGCGTCTTGGTGCGCGTGGACATCAACGTGCCTGTCGAAAACTCCGAAGTTACGGATGCCACGCGGATCGAGCGGATTGTGCCCACTGTGCACGACATTCTGTCCAAAGGCGGCACGCCCATTCTGCTGGCGCATTTCGGGCGCCCCAAGGGCAAGGTCAATCTTGACATGAGCCTGCGACAGGTCGTCCCTGCCCTAAAACGCGCGTTCATGCGCTCAGTCGCTCTGGTCGAGACATTGGACGCGGCGGAGGCGATGACCGCTGAGGTGGCCGCCGCTGACGTTGTGCTGATCGAAAATATCCGCTTTCACGCGGGGGAAGAGGCGAACGACCCTGAATTCGCCAAACGTCTGGCCAAACTGGGCGATGTCTATTGCAACGATGCCTTCTCGGCCGCGCACCGTGCCCATGCCTCGACAGAGGGCGTGGCGCGCTATCTGCCCTCTTGTGCGGGCCGTTTGATGCAGGCCGAATTATCCGCACTTGAAGCCGCGCTGGCCAAGCCCGAGCGCCCCGTGGGAGCTGTGGTAGGGGGTGCGAAAGTATCGACCAAGATCGCGCTGCTGGAAAACCTCGTGAACCGCCTTGATCTGTTGATCATCGGGGGGGGCATGGCAAATACGTTTCTGGCCGCTCAAGGTGCGAAGCTGGGCAGCTCCTTGGTGGAGCCTGACCATCTCGACACAGCCCGCGACATCCTCGCACAGGCTGGACGCGCGGGCTGCCGCATCCTGCTGCCCGAAGACGGACTGGTCGCGACCGAGTTCAAGGCAGGTGCTGCCCACCGTGTCGCCTTGCTCGGGCCAGAAACGGTTCTGGAGGATGGCGAGATGGTGCTGGATGCAGGCCCTGCGACGATTGCGCAAATCCGCATCGCCCTTGAGGGGCTGAAGACGCTAATCTGGAACGGACCGATGGGTGCGTTCGAAATCGCCCCCTTTGACACGGTTACAGTGGCCGCCGCGCGCATCGCGGCACAACAAACGCGCGACAGCGTTCTCATTTCAGTCGCTGGCGGCGGTGACACGGTTGCGGCTCTCAATCAGGCTGGCGTTGCTGATGAGTTCACATACATTTCAACCGCAGGCGGTGCCTTTCTGGAATGGATGGAAGGAAAGACCCTGCCAGGTGTAGCCGCGTTGGGTGGCTAGTCCCCTCATCAAGACGAATCAACAAAAATAATGCCAATGCGAATCATTAGGGATTCCCATAGCGAATCACTTGTGCCATAATAGCTCTACCATCCGACAAGAGGTGGCTTTTACGGCAGTTTCTACAGGTACCCATAGGCATCAGCGCATGAGCAAACCCGCAGTTGGACCCCTTCTCTTCTTTGCGATTGCTTTTGCGCTGAGCCTTTACTTCACATTCGCAGCTGTTCAGGGCGACTTCGGTCTGTTTCGCCGTGCTGAAATTCTTGCCGAGGCGAGCGACATGCGTGCGCATCTGGCTGATGTGCGTGCCGAAGTTGCCCAGATGGAAAACCTCACCCACCGTTTGTCAGATGACTACCTTGATCTGGATCTGCTGGACGAGCAGGCCCGCTCGGTCCTTGGGATGGTGCGCGCCGATGAGATTGTCATTCGCTAAACCAGCCCTGCAACAGGCACAACACTGCCCTGCACCAAGCCCCCTAGCACGCCTTCCAATTTTGTTCTATTAGATAGTTTAACACTAAACTATATTGGCGCAGCAGCCACTGCGCCCGATGGGAGGACTGCCTTTATGGCCGCCAAAAAGCCAAGTGCGAAGAAAAACCAATCCAACGTATCCCCAGAAGAGTTACTCACATATTATCGTGAGATGCTGCTCATCCGCCGCTTTGAAGAAAAGGCGGGCCAGCTTTATGGCATGGGTCTGATCGGCGGATTTTGTCACCTCTACATCGGTCAGGAGGCCGTTGTGGTCGGGCTTGAGGCGGCAGTAAAGGAAGGCGACAAGCGTATCACCTCCTACCGTGATCACGGTCACATGCTGGCCTGCGGGATGGACCCGAAGGGCGTTATGGCCGAGCTGACGGGCCGCGAGGGCGGCTACTCCAAGGGTAAGGGCGGCTCGATGCATATGTTCTCCAAGGAGAAGCATTTTTACGGCGGCCACGGCATTGTAGCGGCACAGGTGCCGCTGGGTGCGGGACTGGCCTTTTCCGACAAATACAAAGGCAATGACAACGTGACCTTCACCTACTTCGGGGATGGCGCCGCGAACCAAGGTCAGGTCTACGAGGCTTATAACATGGCCGAGATTTGGGACCTCCCTTGCATTTTTGTCATTGAAAATAACCAATATGCCATGGGCACGTCGACCCAACGCTCGACCCACTCGCCCAGCTATTGGGAGCGCGGTGCCGCCTACGGCATCGAGGGCGAGGAAGTCGACGGGATGGATGTGCTGGCCGTGAAAGCCGCAGGCGAGAAGGCCGTGGCCCACTGCCGCGCCGGCAAAGGCCCCTATATTCTCGAGATCAAGACGTATCGCTATCGCGGCCACTCCATGTCGGACCCTGCCAAATACCGCACCCGCGAGGAGGTGCAGAAAATGCGTGACGAGCGTGACCCCATCGAGGCGATCCGCACGATGCTGCTCACAGGCAAACACGCCACCGAGGATGACCTCAAAGCCATCGACAAAGAGATCAAAGCCACCGTGAACGAGAGCGCGGAGTTCGCCAAGGAAAGCCCCGAGCCGCATCTCGACGAGCTTTGGACCGATATTTACGCAGAGCTGGAGGCTTAAACCATGGCAACCGAAATTCTTATGCCCGCCCTGAGCCCCACAATGGAAGAAGGCGCGCTGGCCAAGTGGCTGGTCAAGGAAGGGGACACTGTCTCCTCTGGTGACATCATGGCCGAAATCGAGACCGATAAGGCGACGATGGAGTTTGAGGCCGTGGATGAAGGTGTGATCGGGAAAATCCTGATCGTCGAAGGCACCGAAGGCGTCAAAGTGAACACTGCGATTGCCGTGCTGTTGGAAGAAGGCGAAGACGCCTCTGCCGCCGTGGCAAGCGCCGCGCCTATTCCAGAGGCCGCACCTGTTGCCGCAGCACTTGCCGCGACGCAAGCTGCTCCTGCCGCTCCCGAGACAGACACCACGCCTGACTGGCCCGAGGGCACGCCTCTAAAACAGCAAACCGTCCGCGAAGCGTTGCGCGACGGGATGTCAGAAGAAATGCGCAGTGACGAGAGTGTGTTCCTGATGGGTGAGGAAGTCGCCGAATATCAGGGCGCCTACAAGATTTCCCAAGGGATGCTGGATGAGTTCGGCTCAAAGCGCGTGATTGACACGCCGATTACCGAGCACGGCTTCGCTGGCATCGCCACGGGTGCCGCATTTGGCGGGTTACGCCCGATTGTGGAGTTTATGACGTTCAACTTCGCCATGCAGGCGATTGACCACATCATCAACTCTGCGGCCAAGACGCTCTATATGTCAGGCGGCCAGATGGGCGCGCCTATGGTCTTCCGTGGTCCCAACGGTGCGGCAGCGCGTGTGGGGGCACAGCACTCGCAGGATTACGCCGCGTGGTACATGCAGGTGCCCGGCCTCAAGGTCGCAATGCCCTATTCCTCCTCCGACTACAAAGGGCTGATGAAAACGGCGATCCGCGATCCCAACCCTGTGATTTTCCTTGAGAATGAAATCCTCTATGGCCGCACCTTTGATGTGCCGGATGTGGATGACTATACGGTGCCATTTGGAAAAGCGCGCATCTGGCGCGAGGGCGAAGACGTCACAATCGTGAGCTTTGGCATCGGGATGACTTATGCGCTGGAAGCAGCCGAGAAGCTGGCCGAGGAAGGCATCAGCGCCGAAGTCATCGACCTGCGTACCCTGCGCCCGATGGACACGCCCGCGATCATCAAGTCGGTGATGAAGACAAACCGCCTTGTCACCGTCGAAGAAGGCTGGCCTCAAGGGTCGGTCGGCAGCTATATCTCGAGCGTGGTGATGCAGGAGGCGTTTGATTACCTTGATGCGCCCGTAATCTGTTGCACAGGCAAGGACGTACCGATGCCATATGCCGCCAATCTTGAAAAACATGCACTTGTGACCACGGCCGAGGTGATTGAAGCCGTAAAAAAAGTCACGTATAAATAAGGAGCGGACGTTATGCCCACAGAAATCTTGATGCCCGCCCTCAGCCCCACCATGGAAGAAGGCATGCTTGCCAAATGGCTGGTCAAGGAGGGGGATACCGTCTCCTCCGGTGACGTGATGTGTGAGATCGAAACCGATAAGGCCACGATGGAGTTCGAGGCCGTTGACGAAGGTGTGATCGGTAAAATCCTGATCCCTGAGGGCACGGAAGGCGTGAAGGTAAACGCCGCCATCGCCGTGCTGCTTGAAGACGGAGAGACTGCTGATGATATCGGTGCGGCCCCAGCGCCAAAGGCGGCCGCACCTACCGAGGCTGCGCCCGTTGCACAAGTTGAAGCCCCCAATGTAGCCACCGCGCCAGCGGCACCTGCCAGTGCAGACGGGACGCGGTTGTTTGCCTCTCCCCTCGCCCGCAGAATTGCTGCGCAAAAGGGTCTCGACCTTGGACAGATCAAAGGCTCTGGACCGCATGACCGTATTGTCAAAGCAGATGTCGAGGGTGCAACACAAACAGCGACACCCGAAGCTGCGGTGGCCCCTGCCCCGGCTGCTCAGGCGGCGGCTCCAGTCGCGTCTGGCCCATCAGGCGACGCCATCGCCAAGATGTATGCGGACCGCGAATATGAAGAAATAAGCCTAAACAGCATGCGCAAAACCATTGCAGCGCGCCTTACAGAGGCCAAGCAGACCGTGCCGCATTTCTATCTGCGCCGCGACATCCAGCTTGATGTGCTGATGGCCTTCCGCGCCCAGCTCAACAAGCAGCTTGAGCCGCGTAGTGTGAAGCTGTCGGTCAATGACTTTATTATCAAAGCCTGTGCTTTGGCGCTGCAGGAAGTGCCTGATGCCAATGCTGTTTGGGCGGACGACAAGGTGTTCAAGCTCAAGCCATCGGACGTGGCCGTCGCGGTTGCGATTGAAGGTGGCTTGTTCACGCCTGTGCTCAAAGACGCCGAGATGAAATCACTCTCGGCCTTGAGCGCTGAGATGAAAGACCTCGCTGGCCGCGCCCGTGACCGCAAGCTGGCACCGCATGAATATCAAGGCGGCAGCTTTGCCATCTCCAATCTGGGCATGTTCGGGATCGACAATTTCGATGCAGTGATCAACCCGCCGCATGGTGCAATCCTCGCAGTCGGCGCTGGTGCGAAAAAGCCAGTTGTGGGTGCAGACGGCCAGATAGAGGTCGCGACAGTGATGTCCGTGACACTGTCTGTAGATCACCGCGTGATTGACGGTGCATTAGGTGCGGAACTTCTCAACGCGATCAAGGCTAACCTAGAAGCGCCGATGACTATGCTTGCCTAGTTAAAAACCACTATCAGAAATCAAAAGGCCGGAGCAATGCTCCGGTCTTTTGATGTCAACTGTCTGCGGCTATTATTCTGAAGACCCGAGCATGTGATTCATCGATATGGCAGGCTGGTCGCATCCTGCCTCCCCCACGATGCGCGCTGGGATGCCTGCGACTGTTTTACATGGCGGCACCTCCTCCAGCACCACAGATCCCGCCGCGATGCGGCTGCAATGCCCCACCTTGATATTGCCCAAAACCTTGGCCCCCGCGCCGATCAAAACACCATCTGCAATCTTAGGATGACGGTCTTCTTCCTCTTTGCCAGTACCGCCCAGCGTCACAGAATGGAGCATGGAGACATTATCGCCGACAACTGCGGTCTCGCCGATCACGATGGAATGGGCATGATCGATCATGATCCCTTTCCCGATCCGCGCGCCGGGGTGAATATCGACACCAAAAATCTCGGACACACGCATTTGAAAGAAATAGGCCAGATCACGCTGACCTGTGACCCAGAGGTGGTGACCGATACGGTAAGCCTGAACCGCTTGATAACCTTTGAAATAGAGGATCGGTTGCAGCAACCTGTGACAGGCGGGATCACGTTCGTAAATCGCAACAAGATCGGCGCGTGCGGCATCAACCAATGCGGGATCGGCGGCATAGGCCTGCTCGACGATTTCGTGCACAACCATCATTGACATCTCGTTTGACGAAAGCTTTGCTGCGACCCTGTACGACAGAGCCTTTTCAATCGAAGCATGGTGCAGAATCGTTGCATGCACAAACCCGCCGATCAAAGGCTCATCGCTCACTGCCTTTTGGGCATCTGATTTGATTTGGTCCCAAACAGGATCGACGGCTGTGATTTTGCTGTGTGGATTGGCCATAAGGGGTGGAGCCTTTTTCTGATTACCCCCTACACTTAGCACAGTTACAGCAAGTGCAAACCCGTTCAGATACACGGCCGATCCCATTTAGGCGATTTTGCTGCTGCACAGCCGCGAGAACCGCTGACAAACTCTGGAGCATACTTGCGGTTATTCTTGGTGCCGAAGTCACCCCAGCATGTGCCAAAGCCGCTGCGCGCAAACTGCCATCGCCCCAGTGGGGATGATGCTTTTTCAAACGTTTTGCATATTTGTCAGCTACATGTGCCTGCCAGAGGCTTTGTTGCACAAATCGGCTGATGGGATTCACTTTATGAATCCAGCGTGATAGCTCAAGGCATGAGCAGCTGTGCACCCACGAAATACAAGACCAAGAACTGGTCGTCTTACAATGACAGTTTGAAACGGCGTGGTTCGTTATCGATCTGGTTTGATGCCGAGATGATTTGGACGTCACCGCCAAGCGGCAAGCGCGGTCGGCAACGGCAATT
>CBFHZX010000027.1:0-40960 GCA_965660425.1 Sulfitobacter sp.
GGCCCTTCCCCTGCAATTCAAAAACACCTCAGGCAAACAGATCATGCGCCAACTCAAGCGCATCAATCAGCGTATCGACCTCGCCCGTGGTGTTATACATGCCAAAGGACGCGCGGCAGGTGGCGTTGAGGTTCATATGCTCCATCAGCGGCCCACAGCAATGCTGGCCCGCGCGCACGGCGACCCCTTTTTTGTCAAGGATGGTCGAGATGTCATGCGCATGCGCTGCCCCATCCATTGTAAAGCTGAAGATCGCGCCCTTGTCAGGCGTCGTACCCTGCACCTGAATCCAGTTAAGCCCCGCCAGTTTGGTCATTGCATAGTCGCGCAAGGAGGCTTCATGTGCTGCGATCTGGTCCAGCCCAACGGAGGTCATGTAATCGAGCGCCACGCCAAGGCCGATCATCTGCACGATGCCAGGAGTGCCCGCCTCGAATTTCATGGGTGCGTCGTTATAGATCACACCATCCTTGGTGACTTCGCGGATCATGTCGCCGCCCCCGATAAAGGGCTGCATCTCATCCATGCGGGACGCTTTGACATAGATCGCACCTGAGCCTGAGGGACCGTAAAGTTTGTGTCCTGTGAGGCAGTAAAAATCACAGCCGATATCTTGCACGTCCACGGGAATGTGTACAGCAGCTTGGGAGCCATCGACAAGTACAGCCACGCCCTTGGATTGGGCAGCGGCAGTGATCGTTTTCACGTCCACAACGGTGCCCAGTACGTTGGACATATGGGTCACTGCGATCAGCTTGGTTTTGGGCGTAATGGCGTCAATAATGGCTTGGGGGTCAAGGGCGCCTGTGTCATCCACATCCACCCATTTGATCACAACGCCCATCCGCTCCTGCAAGAAGTGCCATGGTACGATATTTGCGTGATGCTCCATCACGCTCAGGATAATCTCGTCGCCCGCCTGCATGCGCGGCATGGCCCAGCCGTAGGCGACCATATTGATGGCCTCTGTGGTGCCAGAGTTAAAGATGATCTCGTCTTCGGATGCAGCATTGATAAAGCGTGCAATTTTACCGCGCACGGCCTCGTATTTGTCCGTTGCGAGGTTGGAGAGGTAGTGCAATCCGCGGTGCACATTGGCGTATTCGTGGGAATAAGCGGTGGTTATGGCATCAATCACAACCTGCGGCTTTTGTGCTGACGCGCCATTGTCGAGATACACCAACGGCTTGCCATTCACCTCCCGCGACAGGATCGGAAAGTCTTTGCGGATCGCGGAGACATCATACATTTGTGGGCACTCCCATGGCGCCAAGGCCAATCATTGACACCAGAATAACAAGGCCAAAGGCGATGCCCATCGTGGCGATGAACAACACGCCAATCGCATGCCAAAGGCCGGGCAGACGCAGCGCCTCGGTAATGAAATTAAGCGTAATCCAAAGCCCGAATATGCCCACAGCGAAAGACAAGAGTTGTTCAATGCCAGGCGATATGAACAACAAGACCAGAAGCATTGCATTTGCAGCCGCTTGCAGCGCTTGGACCCAGACCATTAGGGACAGCATCTCGCCCAGATCGCCTTGCCCGCCAATGATGCGGCCACCCCAATAGAACCCATGCACCGTGAGGACCTGCAGGCCTGTCACCAGCATGAAGAACATAATAGGGTTGCGCATCAGAGAAGGCAGCGCCTCTTCATCAACGGTCAAAAGTGTGAGGCTGTAGATTATGCTGTTGAGGCAGGCCACCAACACAAGTGCAGACCACAAAACATCACGGCTATAGTTCAGCCCCATGATCTTTTGCGCAGCCGAGCGCGGGCTTTGCACTGTCTCAATTGCCAGTGCTTTCAGGGCGTCGTTATTCATCATCAAGTCGATCCATTCGCACGCGCAGTCCAGACACAAAGAACCAGCTAAACACCGCCATCCAAAGGTATCCCACTGCCGTAAGCTGTGGCCCCTGCCCGATCAGCCCTGCCGTTAGACCCAACAGGATCATCACAGGTGTCGTTGCGAGCAGCGCCCAAAACATGCTGAACCGCACCTCATATCCCGTTACAGGGCGACGGAAGAGCCAAACAACGGGCCAAAGCATAAGTGCAACCAGATACAGCAGGATGGGCACGATCAGGATATAGAAAAACGCGCTCCAATACATACGCGCCTGTATCGGCACCTCCGCGTCCAGCTGCGCCTCACGCGCCTGATAGGGCATGACGGCGATAAACATCATCATACCTGCGATTAGGACAAACAAGAGCGCACGCACTTCATTGCGACCCTGCGCAACGAACCGCGCCACAACGCGGCGCGGCCCTTTGTAGGTCGCAATAATATCGCTCGTAAGTGCCATCTATCAGCCTCTGTGCCTTTGCAGCCAAGCACCAAGGCGTTCTGTCATCTCCTCACGCAAATCCTCGTCTTCGATCTCCTCCACCGCTTCGGCAAGGAAGGACAGGGTCAGCATATCAGTGGCCTCTGCATGCGGCACACCGCGCGAGCGCAGATAAAAGAGCGCGTCCTCATCAATCGCGCCAGAAGTCGAACCATGGCTACAGGCCACATCGTCTGCGTAGATCTCCAACTCGGGCTTGGCGAGGAACTGGCTGTCGCCATCCAAAAGCAGCGATTGGCTGATCTGATAGCCGTCGGTTTTCTGCGCGCCTTCTTTGACGAGGATCTTACCTTGAAATACGCCCGTCGCCCCGTTGCGCAAGACTTTCTTGAACACCTGACGGCTTTGGCAATTGACGGCGTCATGGGTGATAAACACCGTGTCGTCGTGGTGGAAATCACCGTCCCCCACGCACGCACCAGCGACGTTGGCAATCGCATCATCGCCCGTCAACTCAATCACGCATTCATTGCGGGTCAGCACACCATTTACCGTCATAGTGAAAGAACGGAAGGCAGAGTTTGTGCCCAGACGGGTGAAGATATGCGTGGCTGCACAGCGTTCGTGATCGCGCCCTTGGGTGCGGATGTGCTGGAACGATGCGTCATCGGCCACTTCTACTTCCATCACCTTATTAAAGCGTGCCGCGGCGGGTCCGTTTTCGAGGATTTTCACTTCCGCGCCTGCATCAAGTTTGATGCAGTGGTGCAGGATCGCATCGGAACTCTTTGATTTATGGTGGTACGTCAGATTGATCGGCTTGCTGGGCTTGCCTGTTACGTGGATCAATACGCCGTCCGTTGCAAAGGCGGTGTTGAGTGCTGCGAGAGGGCGTGCCACGGGGGTCTGGCCACGTGTTTCCAGCACACCATAGAGGTTCTTGGCCCAATGCAGATCGCTGTCTGCGGTGGCCAAGCGCTCGATCGTGACCCCCTCAAGGCTCAGATCGTCAGAGGCTTCAGCGTCAAAGACACCGTCCACAAAAACGATCTGCAAACGCTCGACACTGTCAAACATCGGCACTTCATCGGTGACCAAAATCTCTGCGGCAGGTGCGTCAATCTGGGTCAGCGTATCAGGGCGCGTATATTTCCAATACTCGTCGCGGCGCTGCGGAAGACCCATAGCGCGCAAACGCGCCAGTGCATCATCACGCGCAGGGGCGGCCCAAGTCGCCTCTGGCTTGGACAATGCCGCAATCATCGCCTCGGTTGGGTCGGCTGTTACTGCTGCGTCCGCCATTATACCACCTCGGCGAGGATATCTGCGTAGCCGTTATTCTCGACTTCCAAAGCCAACTCTGGCCCGCCCGTTTTGACGATGCGACCATTGGCCATGATATGGACAACGTCAGGTTTGATGTGGTCCAGAAGACGCTGGTAGTGCGTGATCACCAGAAAGCCGCGGCCCTCATTGCGCAAGGCGTTCACGCCATCTGCCACAAGCTTCATCGCGTCAACGTCCAGACCTGAATCCGTCTCGTCGAGGATGCACATCTTTGGCTCAAGCATGGCCATTTGTAGGATTTCATTGCGCTTTTTCTCGCCACCCGAAAAGCCCATGTTGACGGGGCGTTTGAGCATGTCGGCGTCGATCTTGAGATCTTTGGCCCGCGCGCGCACGACTTTGAGGAACTCTGCGGCGGACATTTCTTCTTCACCGCGTGCCTTGCGTTGCGCATTCACGGCGGTGCGCAGGAATGTCATATTGCCTACACCAGGGATCTCGACAGGATATTGGAACGCAAGAAACAGGCCAGCAGCGGCGCGCTCTTCGGGCTCCATCTCCAGCAGGTCATCGCCATCAAGCTCGGCAGAGCCGTCTGTGACTTCATACCCGTCTTTGCCCGAAAGCACGTAAGACAGCGTCGATTTGCCCGAACCGTTCGGCCCCATGATCGCATGCACCTTGCTGGCCTCAACCTCAAGATCAACGCCCTTGAGGATTTGCTTGTCTTCGTCTTCCAGTTTGACCTGAAGGTTCTTGATGCTCAGCATGGGATGCTCCTTTGTAATTCTCGTTCTGCGCAATGCGCGATGTCTGGGATGGCTGTCAGGCCGTTGATTTCAATCTTGCGGGAAAGCTGCTGATCAGCGCGTCGCGTGCGGCGGCGATCCCGTCGTTGTATTTTATGTGTGTGATCTTGTGTGTATTGGCCGCATCGATTGAAAGCGGTGCGATCATATCGGATCTCCAGCCAGAGGCGGCATAGTCGAGATATTTGAGCCAGCCTTGTACTTTGGGTTCGATCCACGTGTTCGAAACACCGTAAGCATCCGCGATCAGAGGAGTAATAACATCGCCGAAATTCGGCACCTCCTTCCACCAATGCAGGTGTAGCGGGTTTTTATGTAGCGCAGCGAGGCTCACCCCAATGACACCGGCGTGCCTGAGACGGAAACCATCATCATGCTGTCGCCGATGATCTCATAATCTATGTCAACGCCGACCACAGCATGCGCGCCTTTGGCAATCGCTTCCTGCTCGATCTCGCGCATAGCCGCTTCGCGTGCATCGCGCAGCTTGTTCTCGTACTGGCCTGAGCGCCCACCAACAATGTCAGTGACCCTTGCAAACAGATCACGCACGACATTGGCGCCCATAATCGCCTCGCCAACGACGACGCCATGATACGCGGTGATGCTGTGGCCCTTGATGCTGTTGGTTGTGGTAATGATCATGAATTGCGACCCTTGAACCAATTGATGGCCAAGCCGACCAAAAAGTAGACGACACCAAATGTAACACCGGCAAGCAATGCGCCAGACACAGTCTTGGCATCATTTCCGCCCAGCCCGAAGGCAAAGCTCAGAAGCGCAAAGATCGCCACCGCGATGCCAGTTTCCCGTACGAGCTTTTGCATTAGCCCACGGACCCCTCGAGAGAGATTGCCACCAGCGCCTGTGCTTCCATCGCGAACTCCATCGGCAGCGCTTGCAGCACGTCCTTACAGAACCCATTGACCACAAGCGCCACCGCCTCTTCCTCGTCCATCCCGCGCGAGCGGCAATAGAAGAGTTGGTCGTCGTCCACCTTGGATGTCGTCGCCTCATGCTCAACACGGCTCGAGTTATTCTTGACCTCGATATAGGGGACGGTGTGCGCCCCGCATTTGTCGCCGATCAAAAGGCTGTCGCATTGCGTATAATTGCGGCTGTCCTTCGCCTTTGGGTGCATGGAGACGAGCCCGCGGTATGTGTTCTGCGCCTTGCCCGCGCTGATTCCCTTGGAGACGATGCGCGACTTGGTGTTCTTGCCCAGATGCACCATCTTTGTGCCGGTGTCGGCCTGCTGCATGTTGTTGGCAATCGCGATGGAATAGAACTCGCCTTGGCTATCGTCGCCGCGCAGGATGCAGGATGGATATTTCCACGTCACAGCCGAGCCTGTCTCGACCTGCGTCCACATCACCTTGGCGCGGTCGCCACGGCAATCGGCACGCTTGGTCACAAAGTTATAGATGCCGCCTTTGCCGTTCTCGTCACCAGGATACCAGTTCTGCACGGTGGAGTATTTCACCTCCGCATCTTCCTCGATCACGATCTCGACCACGGCCGCGTGTAGCTGGCTTTCGTCGCGCTGAGGTGCTGTACAGCCCTCAAGGTAGCTCACGTAAGAGCCTTTGTCCGCAATGATCAACGTCCGCTCGAACTGGCCCGTGTTCTCCGCATTGATGCGGAAATAGGTGGACAGCTCCATCGGACAGCGCACACCGGGCGGCACATAAACAAACGAGCCGTCCGAAAAGACAGCAGAATTCAGCGTCGCATAGAAGTTGTCCTGTACGGGGACGACCGATCCGAGGTATTTCTTCACCAACTCAGGGTGCTCTTTGATCGCCTCCGATATGGAGCAAAAGATCACGCCTGCTTTGGCCAGCTCGTCGCGGAATGTCGTGCCGACGGAGACAGAGTCAAACACAGCGTCCACCGCAACCTTCCGCGGCTCGTCGCCCATATTCTCGGCACCCTCGACGCCCGCCAGAATGGCCTGCTCCTTGAGGGGAATACCCAGCTTCTTGTAGGTCTCCAGCAATTTGGGATCGACATCATCCAGCGACTTGGGCTTCTCCGCCATGCTCTTGGGGCGGGCATAGTAATACTGGTCCTGAAAATTGATCTCGGGATAATCCACCATCGCCCAGTCAGGCTCGCGCATCTGCTGCCAGCGCGCATAGGCGCCCAGACGCCACTCGGTCATCCACTCAGGCTCTTCGTTTTTGGAGGAAATGAGCTTGACGATGTCCTCATCCAGACCAAGCGGGGCATATTCCATCTCGATGTCCGTGAACCAGCCATGCTTGTAGACCCCACCGACTTCGCGCACCGCATCGACGGTTTCCTGATCGACGCCGTCTTTCACGCCGCTGTCTACAATCGTATCCATTCTCATCTTCCTCTCGATCAGGGCGTCACGCCGCCCGCCTTTGGTATTTCTCAAACATACGCACCCATGCCTCAGCAAAGCGCATCACGTCGTCTTTTGTCGTCTCAAGGCCCAAAGACACGCGGATCGCGCATGCCGCCTCGGCCTCGTCATATCCCATGGCCATCAAAACCTTGCTGGCTTTAACCTTCCCACTTGAGCACGCAGACCCTGCAGAAATTGCAAACCCTGCCAAGTCCATCTGCATCACCTGCGTCTCACCCTTCCAACCGGGCGTGAGCATGCAAGATGTATTCGGCAAGCGGCGCGCTTCATTCCCGACAAAAATAGTCTGATCTGACGCAGCCGCAATAGCGTTTTCTAGAATATTTCTAAATTGCGCCACTTCGTCCCATTTCCCTGAGGTAACATCGGCATGCGCAGCCTCCGCAGCCGCCCCAAATCCCGCGATCCCGACAATGTTCTCGGTGCCCGAGCGGCGGTTCATTTCCTGACCGCCACCGCGCAAAATAGGCTCGGGGTCATCTGCTGTGAAGTTGATCAAAGCACCGATCCCCTTGGGGCCGCCAATCTTATGGGCCGACAATATGGCGTAAGAGGGCGTGACCTCCTCATAGACAACAGCCGCTTTACCGACCAACTGCGTGATATCGCAAACCGCCGAGTAACCTGCCCCGCTACCGGCAACGCATCCGCCCTGCCGCAAGATCCCCGTCTCGCTGTTCGCCGCGGATACGGCGACAAGACCTGACCAGCCCTCCACGGCATCAAGTGCCTTGCCGCACCTGTCAAAGCTTGCTGCGATCTCGCGCTCGCTCCATACGCCGAGACAGTCATGCTCCGTTGGCAACGCGCTAAAACTCCCGCCATGCCGGCCCTTCTGAGCCACGGCCAAGGCCGCAGCCTCCGTAGCACTTGACGTGAATATCACCTGTTGCGGCCTACACCTCACCAGCTCGGCCACCTGCGCGCGGGCACGCTCCACCAGCATCTTGGCCGCGCGCCCCTCCGCATGCACTGACGATGGATTGCCAACGACATCCATCGCTTCAATCATCGCCCCCCGCGCCTCGGCCCGCAAAGGCGTGGTCGCATTATGATCCAGATAAAGCCTGCTCATTTCTTTTGGTCACAAATATCCAGATCCAACACCCTATTCATCCACGACGGCAAACAGGTTGGGAACCGCAGGACAAGGCGTCATCTGGTTCTCCACTACGTCCGACAATCGTGTCTGGTGCAGAAACACATAGACATGCGCTGACAATCCTTGCCACAATCGGTTGGTCATGGACTGCGCACGACTGCCCGACGCCGCACCAGATGCCCCTGCCCCCTTGTGCATTGCATCGACGTTTTCATCTACAGCACTCAGGATATCGACCACGCGAATATCAGAGGCTGGCCGCGCCAGACGGTAACCGCCTCCAGGTCCGCGCACGGAGGCGACCAATTCAGCACGGCGCAACTTCACAAAAAGCTGCTCGAGATAAGGCAGCGATATCTGCTGCCGCTCTGCAATATCGCCCAAAGACACAAGCCTATCGCCAGGTTGCAGCGCAATATCGGCCAAAGCGACCATCGCATAGCGTCCCTTTGTCGATAATTTCATGACAACTCCTTTGGGCGTAACAGGGTTTTGTTTGACGAAGGCGGCTGAAATGCCTAAATGCCACCACAGAAGGCGTACAAGTGGCGTCAGATATTAGAATTGTTCTAAGGTGTCCGAGTGAATTCGTCAAGAATGTCCTCGCTCCCTTTCGGACCTGCAAGAGAGTATACCCATGCCCGAGGTTATTTTTCCTGGACCCGAAGGTCGCCTAGAGGGCCGTTACCATCCGCAAAAAGAGCGTGACGCACCGATTGCAATCGTGCTGCACCCGCACCCGCAATTTGGCGGCACGATGAACCACAAGGTCGTCTACAACCTGCACTACGCATTTTATAAGATGGGCTTTACCGTGCTGCGCTTCAACTTCCGCGGGGTTGGGCGCTCGCAGGGTGAGTATGATCAAGGCATCGGCGAGCTTTCTGATGCGGCCTCGGCCCTCGACTACCTCCAGTCCATGAACAATAACTCTAAGCACTGCTGGGTTGCAGGCTTCTCCTTTGGCGCATGGATCGGTATGCAGCTTTTGATGCGCCGCCCCGAGGTCACGGGCTTTATTTCTGTGGCCCCGCCCGCCAACATGTACGACTTCAGCTTTCTTGCCCCCTGTCCTGCCTCTGGTCTGGTGATCAACGGCACGGGCGACCGCGTCGCACCGCCTGCGGATACCGTGAACCTCGTGAGCAAGCTGCACGAGCAAAAGGGTATTACCATCACCCATCAGGAAATCGAGGGCGCGGGCCACTTCTTTGAAGAGCCGCATATGGATACGATGATCGACAACACGACCGAATATGTCCGCCGCCGCCTGACAGAGAACACCCGCTAATGGCAGACGATACAGTTGTGAAAATGGCCAACCAATTGACCGAAGAATGCCTCGCAATTCAGAAAAAAACGGGCGAGGACCGCTTGTTCATGCAGGTGGGCGATGTGCGGGGCGCGTCCTCCCAAACGCTGGAAGAGGCGTTTTTGACCGCGATCCGCACGCGCATGGCCGAGCAAAAGGGGCGCCAGTTTCTGGCCGCCACCCTAAAAAAACACCGCGCGGCCAGTGAATGACGGCACGGCTTGAGCAACAAACCGCCTTTCTCAACGAGGCGGACAAGCTCAAGTCAGTCGTGCGCGCAACCGAGCTGTGTGACAGCTCCCGCTATGAAAACTCGGCAGAGCACAGTTGGCACCTGACGCTTTATGCGTTGGTGCTGGCGGATCAGGCCGGGCCTGATGTGGACATCAACCTAGTCATAAAGATGCTGATCCTGCATGATCTGGTAGAAGTCGACGCAGGCGACAATCCGATCTTTGGTAACGTGGATGCAGCTGCGATGGAAGCACAAGAACAGATTGCCGCTGATAGAATTTTTGGACTTCTTCCCAATGACTTGCGCGATGATCTTCGTGGAATTTGGGAGGAGTTTGAAGCGGCCGAAACCCCCTCTGCCCAATTCGCGAAATCCCTCGACCGCTTTCAGCCGCCTATGCAGAACCTGCAATCAGGGGGCGGTAGCTGGGTCGACTTTGACGTGACCGAGCAGATGATCGCGGACCGCGTCGGCGCCAAGATCAGCATCGGCGCCCCTGCCCTTTGGGACTTCGCGCGCGCCAAGATTGCGGCCTTCTTCGCCGCGCGCACGAATAGCTAAGCCTCAAACGGTATACTGTTGTATGCCATCTTTTGTTTGACGCGTCTTCGCCGTAAGCACTGTGCCAAGACACCTGTATCCAAAGGACCAGACATGACCAAGATCAAGGTAGAAAACCCCGTAGTGGAACTCGACGGAGATGAGATGACCCGCATCATGTGGGACTTCATCAAGAAAAAGCTCATTCTGCCCTACCTCAATATTGATTTGAAATATTACGACCTCGGCATGCAGTCGCGCGACGAAACAGACGACCAGATCACCATTTATTCAGCGGAAGCGATCAAGAAATACGGCGTTGGCATCAAATGTGCCACCATTACGCCAGACGAGGCGCGGGTGGAGCAGTTTGGCCTCAAGAAGATGTGGCGCTCGCCCAACGGGACCATCCGTAACATCCTTGGCGGTGTGATCTTTCGCGAGCCGATCATCTGCAAGAACGTTCCCCGCCTTGTGCCAGGTTGGACCCAGCCGATTGTCGTGGGGCGTCATGCCTTTGGCGACCAATACCGCGCCACCGATTTCAAATTCCCCGGTGCGGGCAAGCTCACCATCAAATTTGTGGGCGAAGACGGCACCGAGATCGAGGAGGAAGTGTTCGACGCGCCTGATTCAGGCGTGGTCATGGCGATGTATAACTTGGATAAATCCATCATCGATTTCGCCCGCGCTTCGCTGAACTATGGCCTCGTCAAAGGCTGGCCCGTGTATCTGAGCACCAAGAACACGATCCTCAAGCAATATGACGGACGCTTCCTTGAGCTGTTCCAGCACATCTATGAGACGGAATTCAAAGAACAGTTCGAGGAAGCGGGCATTGAGTACCAGCACCGCCTGATCGACGATATGGTCGCCTGTGCGATGAAATGGAACGGCGGCTATGTCTGGGCGTGTAAGAACTACGATGGCGATGTGCAGTCCGACACTGTGGCGCAGGGCTTTGGCTCGCTGGGGTTGATGACCTCGATCCTGATGACGCCCGATGGCAAGACGGTTGAGGCCGAGGCCGCCCATGGCACTGTCACGCGCCACTACCGCCAGCATCAGGCGGGTGAGGAGACATCGACCAACTCCATCGCGTCAATCTTCGCGTGGACAGGCGGGCTCAAGCACCGTGGCAAGCTCGATGACAATGCAGCGCTCATCAATTTTGCAGAGACGCTCGAGAAAGTTGTCGTGGGCACCGTCGAAGATGGCCACATGACAAAAGACCTCGCCTTGCTGGTGGGTCCTGATCAGGGCTGGCTCACGACGATGGGCTTTCTCGAGAAGGTCGACGAAAACCTGAACAAAGCCCTGAAAGGGTGATCTGGATCAAAGGGCTGCACGGCGTTGCAGCCCTTTTTATATCGTGCACAGACTAGGCCGAGCGCTGCATCTCCCCATTGGTCGAAGGTTCGAAAGGCATGATCACGCAGTCCTTTCCTCTGAACTTGCAAAAGCTGCCTTTGGGCACTTCGGTCCAGCCCGCCAGCGTTTTATCATAGGGTTCCGAGACAACGGCCCACCCCTGCCACACCTCCATCAACTGATAATACAGTGAGGGCGCAAGCGCGTCGGAGGCATAGCGGACGGCATAGAGCGTCTCCCCGTCACTGAAGGCCGCCGCACAGCGCATGTAAGGGCCTTCGCCGCGTATGCGCGACATCTGCTCGAGCGTTTGCACCGCTTGCTCCAACGCCTGCTGTGGATCAGCATCAAGGCCCAAGCCACAGGCGAGCAGGAATAAGGTTTCGCTGTCTGTCGCCCCAAGGCGGCTGCGATAGAGATCGTCGGGTATCAGTTGCTCGGCGGAGCGGCGAAAGTTCTCAAACCCGCCAATCCGACCATTGTGCATAAAGGACCAGCGCCCTTGGGTAAACGGATGGCAGTTGTTGCGGCTTGTCGCGGTTCCTGTGGACGCCCGCACATCGGCAAGAAACAAGGGCGAACGCACCTGACGGGCGATCCTGCGCAAGTTGGGATCAGACCACGCAGGATGGACATCACGGTAGAGGCCTGGCTCGGCGCAATGGTCGTACCATGCCACACCAAACCCATCCGCATTGATCGCCGTCTTGCATTTTGACGCCTCGCGGAGCTGCTGGATCAGGGAGTGTTCAGGCGCACTCAGGATTTCGGAAAGAAATATCGGGGCACCGTTCCATGCGGCCCAGCGACACATTTATGCGCCTCTATTGTGCGTTTTGGCATAAAGATCAGCAATGATCTTGCTTGCCGTCTTCTCGAACAGGCAGGGAATGAACGCGTGCACAAGCGCAGCACCTGCGGCAAGGAACAACTTGCCAGAGAATTTGCCAGCGAAAGCCATGTGTTCAAAGAATGCCTCGTCTACTTTGGCTGGATGCTCGAGGAAGATACGGGTGATCATGGTGGCTCCTATGTGTTTGTATCGGCATTCTAGGCCGAACCACGCGAGACCTTATCCCAAAGGTTATCCTATTTCCCTTTATTTTGGGATTATTTCCTAATAATATTGCTTAATGCATGACCCAGACACAATAGACCGTAAAATACTGAGCGCATTGCAACGCGATGCTGCGCAATCATTGGACGTGCTAGGGGCGCAAGTCGGCCTGTCACGAAATGCCTGCTGGCGCCGTGTGCGGATGTTGGAAGACGCAGGCGTCATTACAGGCCGTATCGCAACCGTTGATGCAAACAAGCTTGGGCTGAGCCTTGCGGTGTTCATGCAGGTACGCACGAACATCCATTCCGCCGATTGGCTCGAGAAATTCTCCAGTGCGACAAGAGTGATGCCAGAAATTCAAGGCGTTTACAGGATGAGCGGTGATCTGGATTATCTGATCCGTGCAAGGGTGGCCGATATGGCGGGATATGATAAGCTCTACCAACGCCTTATCGCCCGCGTGCCCCTTTCTGATGTCTCTGCTAGCTTTGTGATGGAAGAGATAAAGGAAACCGCGCAACTGCCATTGTGAAAGCCTCGCTATGCCCGTCTATCTGATCCTCGCCCTTGCTGTTGTGGCGGAAACTATCGGCACCACCGCCCTCAAGGCCAGTGAGCAATTCACGCGCATTGGCCCTTCGATGATCGTTGTGCTCGCCTATGGCGTATCGTTTTACCTGCTTTCCATAACTCTCAAGACAATTCCCGTGGGCGTGGTTTATGCACTCTGGAGCGGGCTTGGCATTGTCTCGATCGCCATCATCGGCTGGTTCGTTTTTGGTCAAACGCTTGACTTTGCCGCCCTTACTGGTATGGCAATGATTATCGGCGGTATCGCGGTGATCCACCTCTTTTCGTCCGCATCACCACATTAAGTCGCGATTATACGCTCTGCTTAACCGCTGGATGGTTTTTCACTGGCCTTTGGTCGGGATGCACGGTAGAGGCCGCTCAACTCCCTGAGATAAGGCATACGACATGGACCTGCGAAACATCGCAATTATTGCACACGTTGACCACGGCAAGACGACGCTGGTGGACGAACTTCTGAAACAAGCGGGCACATACCGCGAAAACCAGGCGACCACCGAGCGCGCCATGGACAGCAACGATCTGGAGCGCGAGCGCGGGATCACGATTTTTGCCAAGCCCACATCCGTTGAGTGGCAAGGCACACGCATCAACATCGTCGACACCCCCGGTCACGCCGATTTCGGCGGTGAGGTCGAGCGGATTCTGTCGATGGTAGACGGTGTTGTGCTGCTGGTAGATGCGGCTGAAGGGCCGATGCCACAAACGAAATTTGTAACTTCCAAAGCGCTGAAGCTGGGCCTCAAACCGATCGTGGTTATCAACAAGGTCGACAAACCTGACGGCGAGCCTGACCGCGCATTGGACGAGTGTTTTGACCTGTTTGCGAACCTTGACGCCACAGATGAGCAGCTCGATTTCCCGACCATGTATGCTTCGGGCCGTGCGGGTTGGGCTGATATGGAGCTGGACGGACCGCGCAAGGACCTTACCGCCTTGTTCGAACTGATCCTTAATCACGTGCCTGCGCCAAAGCAGATCGAAAAGAAAGACGAGCCTTTCACAATGCTGGCCACGACATTGGGCGGTGACCCCTTCTTGGGACGCCTGCTCACGGGTCGTGTTGACTCGGGTACGCTCAAGGCAGGCCAGACGATCAAAGCAATGTCACGTGATGGGACGCTGATCGAGAATTTCCGCTGCACCAAGATCCTTGCGTTCCGCGGTTTGGAGCAGACAGCGATTGAAGTGGCCGAAGCGGGTGACATCGTATCCATCGCGGGCATGACCAAGGCAACTGTTGCTGACACGCTGGCCGACCAATCGGTGAGCGAGGCTATTCCTGCACAGCCCATCGACCCGCCCACAATTACAGTGACCTTCGGAATCAACGACAGCCCGCTGGCAGGGCGTGACGGCAAGAAGGTGCAATCACGCGTTATTCGTGAACGTTTGCACAAAGAAGCTGAATCCAACGTGGCCATCAAAATTTCCGATACACTTGGTGGAGATGCGTTTGAAGTCGCAGGGCGCGGCGAATTGCAGATGGGTGTTTTGATCGAGAACATGCGCCGCGAAGGTTTCGAGCTGAGCATCTCGCGTCCGCAGGTTCTGTTCCGCGAGATTGACGGTGTGCGTCACGAGCCTGTCGAAGAAGCGACCATCGACGTGGATGACGAATATTCCGGCGCCGTGATCGAGAAATTGACCGGTGTGCGCAAAGGCGAGCTGGTCGAGATGAAGCCAGCGGGTGCAGGCAAGACCCGCATCGTGGCCCATGTGCCCTCGCGCGGTCTGATCGGCTATCACGGTGAATTCCTGACCGATACGCGTGGTACCGGCGTGATCAACCGTGTCTTCCACGAATGGGCGCCCCATAAGGGTAAAATCCCTGGCCGCCGTGCTGGTGTTCTCATTTCAATGGAGAACGGGACATCCGTGGCCTTTGCCCTGTGGAACCTCGAAGAGCGCGGCAAGATGATGATTGGTGCGCAGGCGGATGTGTACACAGGCATGATCATCGGGGAGCACAGCCGCGAGAACGACCTAGAGGTAAACCCGTTGAAGGGTAAGAAACTGACCAACGTTCGCGCCTCGGGCACAGATGAGGCCGTGCGTTTAACAACGCCGATCACACTCAGCCTTGAGGAGGCGATTGCCTATATTGACGATGACGAGCTGGTAGAAGTGACGCCAAACGCCATCCGTCTGCGCAAGCGTTACCTTGACCCGCACGAGCGCAAGCGGATGTCCAAAGCGACTTAGGTTCTCTTTGAATTATCACAAAGAAAGGCGCTCCATATCGGGGCGCCTTTCTTGTTCTCACTGTGGTATGCGGCTCCGCCGCTGCAGTTTATTGGCAAAATGAAGCGGGGTGTGGCGCTTATTCTGTTGTCTCGACGATGAGCAATTCGCGTTCTGATGCATGTTTTGCGTGTTGCAGCGCCGCTTGGTACGTATCCGAGTGGTAGCATTTTTCGGCTGTTTCGACATCGGGGAAGCGCGCAACGACATTGCGAGGCCGCTCTTTTCCTTCCAGCTGCACAAAACGACCTGCGCGTGCGAGAAACACACCGCCGTGCTCGGCAATGGCGACTGTCGCACCTGCTGCATATTTTTTGTAGGCCTCTTCGTCCGTGACAGTGACATGGGCGATCCAGAGTGCGGGCATGAACTTATCCTTCTATAACGGTTGTTGCAGCGGCGATTGCCGCATCGGCGTTTTCGACCGAGGCGCCGCCGCCTTGGGCCATTTCAGGACGGCCGCCACCGCCCTTCCCGCCAAGTTCGGCAACGGCAGCGCGGAGGATATCAACAGCAGACAGCTTGTCCTTGAGATCGGGTGTTACACCTGCGGCAACAGCCGCTTTGTCGCCTGTATCCGCGATGAGCAAGATCGCCCCCGAGCCAAGGCGCGCTTTATGCTCATCAACCAATGCAGGCAGGTCTTTGCCCGTAACGCCAGTGAGAACCTGAGCGTGGAATTTCACGCCATTCACTTCGGCCGCCTCTGGTGTGCTGCTGCCGCCTGACATCGCCAGCTCGCGGCGCAGTTGTGCGACCTCATTGGCAAGGCTTCGGCGTTCTTCGATCAGACTGCGCACGCGCTCTGGCACTGCAGCGCTGGGGCTTTTCAGTTCTAGTGCGGTTTGCGCAAGAAGGTCGTCTTGCGCGCGCAGATGCGCCATTGCCGCCTCGCCTGTGAGCGCTTCGATACGGCGCACGCCTGCGCTGCTTGCGCTGTCGCCGAGCATAACAAACGCACCGATGTCACCCGTGCGCGCCACATGGGTGCCACCACAAAGCTCAAGCGAATAGGTCGCCTTGTCAGTGCCTTTGCCCGAGCCATCCTGATGACCCATGGAGACAACCCGCACCTCGTCGCCGTACTTCTCACCGAACAACGCCTGTGCACCAAGAGCGCGGGCGTCATCGGGTGTCATAATCCGCGTCTCTACTGTGCTGTTCTGGCGAATGTAGGTGTTCACCTCGGCTTCGACCTTTTGCATATCGGCAGGGCTGATGGCCTCATTATGGCTGAAGTCAAAGCGCAGACGGTCTTGCGCGTTGAGTGACCCCCGCTGGGCCACATGATCGCCAAGGGCGTGGCGCAGGGCTTCGTGTAGTAGGTGCGTTGCTGTATGGTTCGCACGTATCGCACTGCGGCGCGCCGCATCCACTTCAAGGACGGCCGATTGAGCGTTGGAAATGCTTCCTTTTTCAACTTTTCCAAAGTGAATGAAGACGCCTGCGGCTTTTCGCGCATCTGTAATGCGCGCCGTACCCGTATCAGTGCGGATGACACCCGTATCGCCCACTTGGCCGCCGCTTTCGGCGTAAAATGGTGTTTGGTTCAGGGCGATTTGGACATCGCCTCCCTCCTCCACTTTGTCGGTAGCCTCACCATTTTGTACGAGGGCGACAATCTTGCCTTCGGCCGTTTCCGTGTCATAGCCAAGGAAATCTGTCACGCCTGATTTATCCGCAATATCAAACCAGATCGAAGCATCCGCAGCCTCGCCCGAGCCAGACCATGCGGCACGCGCTTTGGCCTTCTGCTCGGCCATGGCGGCATCGAACCCGTCCGTATCAACGCCAAGCCCCTTTTCCCGCAGTGCGTCTTGGGTCAGATCGAGCGGAAATCCGAATGTGTCATAGAGTTTAAACGCAGCTGCACCCGAGAGATTGGCCCCCTCTGAAAGAGCAACGAGTTCATCATCGAGCAGCTTAAGGCCACGGTCCAGAGTTTGGCGGAACCGTGTTTCTTCCTGCAGCAAGGTCTGCTCGATCATGGACTGCGCCTGCCCCAACTCGGGGTAGGCCTGCCCCATCTGGGCCACCAACGCAGGAACGAGGCGGTGCATCAACGGGTCCTTAACACCCAGCAGATGCGCATGGCGCATCGCACGGCGCATGATCCGGCGCAGCACATAGCCACGGCCATCATTGCTGGGCATGACGCCATCAGCCATCAAGAAGGATGTCGAGCGCAGATGATCGGCGATAACGCGGTGATGGGTCTTGCCCGGACCGTCAGGATCGCTGCTGGTGGCGTTGGCGGATGCCTCGATCAGGCTGCGCATCAGGTCGGTAGAATAGTTGTCATTGGTGCCTTGCAACAGAGCGGCGACACGCTCGATACCCATGCCTGTGTCGATGGATTTATTCGGCAAATCGCGGCGCGTGCCATCCTCGAACTGCTCGTATTGCATGAAGACAAGGTTCCAGATCTCAACAAACCGGTCGCCGTCTTCCTCGGGCGATCCGGGAGGTCCGCCCCAGATGTGATCCCCGTGATCATAAAAAATCTCGGTACATGGACCGCACGGACCAGTGGGGCCAGCCGACCAGAAGTTATCATCTGTGGCGATGCGGATGATGCGGTCATCGCTTAGCCCAGCGTGCTTTTTCCAGATTTCAACGGCCTCGTCATCGGTGTGGTAGACGGTTACCAACAGACGGCTTTTATCAATACCGAGCACTTTTGTCAGCAAATCCCACGCCAGCGGGATAGCATCCTCTTTGAAGTAATCGCCAAAGCTGAAATTGCCGAGCATTTCAAAGAACGTGTGATGACGCGCAGTATAGCCCACATTATCGAGGTCATTGTGTTTGCCGCCAGCGCGTACGCATTTTTGCGATGTTGTCGCGCGCGAATAGTCGCGGGTTTCAATGCCCGTAAAGAGGTTCTTGAACTGCACCATGCCTGCCGCCGTGAACATCAGCGTTGGATCGTTGCGCGGCACAAGGGGGCTGGACGGCACAATCGCATGCCCTTTGTCACCAAAATAGGACAGGAAAGTGGAGCGAATTTCGTTGAGCGTTTGCATGATGTGCATCCTTTAGGCGCGCGGAGTGTTCAGTGGAGATAACGCTGGCATTGGGCTCTGTCCACAGGCCGCCCCATGAAAAAGGGCGCAGACCTTAAAGTCCACGCCCTTTTCACATTCTAAATCCTTGAATCAGTCATCCAGAATATCGGGATCGTCCTTGTTCTCGGACCCGTCAAAATCGAGACCATGGGCCGCGCGGATTTTATCCTCGATGTCATTTGCCATTTCGGGGTTGTCGCGAAGATAGGCTTTAGCATTGAGACGCCCCTGCCCAATCCGTTCGTCCCCGTAGGAGAACCAGCTGCCTGACTTGTCCACGATGCCAGCCGAGACGCCCATGTCCAGCAACTCACCCATTTTAGAGATGCCTTCTCCATACATGATTTCAAATTCGATCTGCTTGAACGGCGGTGCAACCTTGTTTTTCACTACTTTGACCTTGGTCTGGTTGCCGACAACCTCGTCGCGGTCCTTGATTGAGCCGATACGGCGGATATCGAGGCGCACAGAAGAGTAGAATTTCAGCGCGTTGCCACCTGTCGTTGTCTCAGGAGAGCCGAACATGACGCCAATCTTCATCCGGATTTGGTTGATGAAAATCACCATGCAGTTGGAGCGGGAAATGGAGCTGGTCAGCTTGCGCATCGCCTTGCTCATCAAGCGTGCCTGAACGCCCACCGAGCTGTCGCCCATTTCACCTTCGAGTTCGGACTTTGGCGTCAGCGCTGCAACCGAATCCACGATGACCATGTTCACAGCACCAGACCGCACCAGCGTATCCACAATCTCAAGCGCCTGTTCGCCTGTATCGGGCTGGGAGATCAGCAGCTCGTCAATGTCCACGCCGAGCTTGCGGGCGTATTGCGGATCGAGCGCGTGTTCAGCGTCGACGAAGGCACATACGCCACCCTGCTTTTGCTGCTCCGCTACACAGTGCAGCGTGAGCGTGGTTTTACCTGAGGATTCAGGGCCGTAGATCTCGATAATTCGGCCCATCGGCAATCCGCCGATGCCAAGCGCAATATCCAATCCCAGCGACCCTGTTGAGGAAGCCTTGATATCGTCCATGGCCCCTTCGGCACCCAGCTTCATAATGGAGCCTTTGCCGAACTGCCGTTCAATTTGCGCCAGTGCGCTGTCGAGCGCCTTTTGCTTGTCTGCCGATTTCTTATCCATATTCAAAAGATCTGCCGTTGCCATTGGGGTTCTTCCCTTACTGTCACATGGTGATGGCACCCGCAATCGCCGCTGGCACCCAAGTTTGATGTTCCGCTAATGTTCTTATGCGTACAAAAGTGGAACATTTCAATCAAATTATTCTATTCTCACTCTCGACCCGAATGGTTAAGAAGTTGTGTATGTATTGCCGTATTTATGTGGTGTGCGGGTATGGAGGAGCTATATGCTTGTTTTCTTTAAAGAACGCCTTGCGTTCCTATCTGTGCCCAAAACGGGAACGACGGCGTATCAAACCGCTTTGGCCCCGCGCGCGGATATGGTGATCAACGACCCTCCGCTTTTGAAACATGCGCCAGTTTATCGCTACAACCGATTCATCCGGCCAATGTTCTTGAATGTCTGTGAAGCTGAGATGGAATTGATGACCGTGATGCGCGAGCCTGTCAGGTGGCTGAGCAGTTGGTACAGGTTTCGGCAACGCCCGTTCATGCAAGGCAAGCCGAACAGCACGCATGGCATCAGCTTTGATGAATTTGTGCTCGCCTATATGAAAGGCAAGCGCCCCAGTTTTGCCGAGGTGGGGAACCAATTCAAATTTCTTGAGCGCCAACCCAACGGGACAGGCATCACCCATCTCTTTCGGTATGAGGATAAAGCTCGGCTGCAGAAATTCCTTGAAGAGCGTCTTGATGTAAAACTGGATCTTGCGCAGGAGAATGTATCGCCTGCGTTTGAGACCCCGCTGTCTGCCGATGTCGAAGCGAGGTTTCGCCGCAAATTCGCTGCTGATTTTGAGCTATATGAGAGTATTCCGCGCAATCAGTGAATTTGCTTGTTTACAGTATCTGTCAGATCACTGAGTGAAAAAGGCTTGGGCAGAAAGACCGAATTCGGAATTTTCTTTTGCGCTTCTCAAAGGCTGTCTTCAGCGTAACCCGATACAAAAACAACGCAGACGTCTGGACGATCCTTGAGTGCCTGACGCACCCAACTGGGCCCATCCATTCCAGGCATGACGACATCAGTAACAAATACGTCAATTTCCAAGGACTTGTCTTCAAGTGTTTCCAGTGCAGTTTCAGCGTTTTCAGCTTCCAGAACTGTGTAGCCGCGCAAGCGGAGCGCTCGGCTGGCAAATGCCCGCACAGGCGCCTCGTCCTCGACCAACAAGATACCCCCCCTTTTGGCGCCTCCAGTTTTTCTTCGACACTGCTTGCTATTTTGGTTGCTGCAGGGTGAGCGGTTTGGCTGAGGACCGGGAAGTACAGCGTGAAACAGGTGCCACTGCCCTCGGTGCTGTCCACAAAAATATAGCCGCCTGTTTGCTTAATAATGTCGTAAGCTGTCGAGAGGCCAAGGCCTGTGCCCTCGCCAACGCGCTTTGTCGTGAAAAACGGTTCAAATACCTTTTGAAGTTTGTCTTGGGGAATTCCCACACCATCATCGCTTACCTTGATTGTGACGTATTGGCCAAGCGGCAACGTCACTTGATCACGCGTCAAAGGCTCTTCCAGCGTGACACATTCCGTCAGAATACGAATCTCGCCTCCCGATGGCATTGCGTCGCGTGCGTTCACCACAAGGTTCATTAAGACCTGTTCAAGATGGCGTTTATCCGCACGGATCGGCTCAAGAACAGGATCGTGGGACAGGGTCAGCGTTGCTTTCTCACCGACCAGACGGTTGAGCAGATGCGTCAAGTCCGCAGGCGTATCGCGCATGTCGAGCACTTCGGGGCGCAAATTCTGTTTGCGGGAAAATGCCAATAACTGCCCTACCAAAGCGGCAGCACGGTTGGCGTTTTGATTGATCTGGGTCAGATCGCTATAGTCAGCGTCACCTTGATCGTGGCGCAGCAGCAGAAGATCACAATGCCCCGAAATCGCTGTCAGCAAATTGTTGAAATCATGCGCCACACCACCAGCGAGCTGCCCGATAGCCTACATCTTCTGACTTTGAACGAATTGAGCTTCCAAGGACTTGAGTTCGGTCGCATCATGCAGCACCGCAACCAATGCAGGCCTGCCTTCCTCTTCAATCCGGTTGAGGGTGACTTGGACAAATGCTTCGCGATCGCCACGGGTTAGACGCAAGAACTCCGACTTCTGTACCAAGCGACCTGCCAGCGTATCTTCGAGCCAATCGGAAATGGACCGGCCGAGCCCTTCCATCAATGCAGACAGATGCGACCCTTCGACAAGCGCCACACCGATCAGTTTGGATGCCCGTTTATTGAGGGACTGAACTGTCCCATTGGGAGCAATCTTGACCATCGGGATCGGCATGTCCTGAAAAACCTACCAATCCTGATTTTGCGGCGCACCATCCGTTGCAGGGGGCGGCAGTAAGTAGATCGCGCGCCGCCCTGCGCCTGCATCGGTTTGGGCAATCAGCGCGGGTTGATTGCCCAAAGTCGTAGAGACCTGCATGACTTTACCCGGCACAATCACCTGTTCTGCAAACACTGAGTCCAGAGATTTGCCGCGTGCCCCGATAAACTAGCGCGCGGCATGGTTCATTGAGAGAATTGCACCACTTCGCCCGAACATCATCATCGGGAGGATGCGCGTATCGCTGGGCATGCTGCCCGCCGTTTGCATGTCCTGCGGCTCTACCCGCCATGCGAAGCTGTCGAGCCCGATTGAATGAACCGACAACAGGATCTGGCCGCTGTTGGCGACGATTTCCTCACGGGCGGATCCGCTTGTCTGTGCGCGTGACTGCAGACGATATAGCGTAGGACCAGGATTACCCATTCGGTCGGCCAGCACGGAAGAAAGCGTCCTCATATCAGTATCCCCGAACACACGTGCTGCGGCCTGATTGCTTGAGGTGATCTGCCCGTCTTCCGTGGTAATAAAGCTGGCTGCGCTGTCATTCGTGATGATGCGTTTGAGCGACTGGCTACTTTGGCGTTGGGCAACGGTATGGCCCGCGCGTAGCAAAAAAAGAACGCCCCCCAGACAAATCAAGCTCAGTGCCGCAACTGTTACCGCGCGTTGCACTTGGCCCTCAAGCACGGCCCAAGGCATGCCCGCCAACACCATGCCGATGCAGACCAGCACCAGCAGCCGTCGAGGTGCGACCAGACACATCCGCACTGTCAGACCCAGCCTTTTGGTTTGCTGCATAAACTACCTTCCACACTCGATCCGGGACCGCTGGAATCGTGCACCTACTCTTGACCCGAAGGGTTAATCCCAGATTAACCGCCCCCAGCACTAATGTGATGCACTATCCTGGGTAGAAGTCTCGCGATTATTTTCGCTTGATCAAGTGGGCAGCGTAAAAGCCATCGCCATCTGAGTTCACATCAAATGTACGGTCCCAATTGCATTCCCAGTCGGGATGTCGGGCCACAAACGCGTCTATACGGGCACGGTTTTCCTCGGGAAGGATCGAACAAGTGGCATAGGCAAGCACCCCCTCGGCAGAGACGAGCGCACTCGCCTGATCCAGAATATCGTCCTGCCGCGCCAAAGTCCGGGACTGTTCTTCGGGTGTCAGGCGCCACTTCGCTTCGGGGGCACGCCGCCATGCGCCACTGCCAGAGCAAGGGGCATCCACCAGCACAATATCATAGGGCCCGAATTTCTCGAGATCACTATCAGCGAGTTGCGTAATATCCGCACCAGCGCGTGCCGCACGCAAAGGCAGATCGCGCATGCGTGCAGGATCAATGTCATGGGCGAACACGGCACTCGCGCCCCGTGCAGCAATCGCCAGCGATTTGCCACCGCCACCCGCGCAATAATCAAGCACCTTGTTGCTTTGCGGCAAAGCATCCACAACCGCCTGACTGCTGGCGTCTTGTAGTTCAATAAACCCGTCTTTGTAGGCGGTCGAATTACGGATGCGCCGCGCGCCGTCTGTAACGGTCAGCGCAGTCGGGCTAAGCGGGTTCGGAGCCACAGAAACGCCTGCTTCCTCTAACATCAAGAGTGCCTTTGAAGCGTTTGTTTTCAGGCTGTTTACCCGAACCGTCACTGGCGCCCTATTCTCCAACGCGTTGGCCGTCTCGGCAGCTTTTTCACCCAATTGCTCTTTAAAGCGCTGGATCAGCCAATCCGGCAGGTTCCAGCGCTCTTCCTGTGGTATCTCGCCCTCAGCAACAGCCTCTTCATAGTCCATGAGTGGCGCGGGTGCGTGGCCTTCGCCTATGAACAGGCTCGAGGGGGCAACCCCTTGGGCGCGCAACAGCCCGATCATCAAGCCACGCCCTGTTCCTGCACGGCCCAGCCACGCAGCAGTGCGTTTTATCCGCATGACATCATAGACATAGTTGCGGATGGCGGCACGGTCCTTGGATCCTGCAAAGCGGTTGTTCCTGCCCCAACGGGTCAGCACCTGCTCGGCGGGCAACCCGTCACCTATCATATCGAGGATTTCGATGGCGGCGGCCACCCGTGCGGCAGGTGTCATGGTCTAGCCAATTCTGTAGTTGGGAGATTCACGGGTGATCTGCACGTCGTGCACATGGCTTTCCTTCAGCCCTGCGCCCGTGATTTTCACAAAGCTGCAATTCTTGCGCATCTCGTCGATGGTGGCACAGCCCGTATAACCCATTGCCGCGCGCAAGCCGCCGACCATCTGGTGCACCACGGCTGCGGCAGAGCCCTTATATGCGACCTGCCCCTCGATCCCCTCTGGCACCAGCTTGTCACTGGCCGCGTCCTTCTGGAAATACCGATCAGCCGAGCCGCTGGCCATGGCGCCAAGGCTGCCCATGCCGCGAAAGCTTTTGAAGCTACGGCCCTGATAGAGGATCACATCGCCAGGGCTCTCGTCGGTGCCTGCGATCATGGAGCCTACCATGGCGCAGGAGGCCCCTGCCGCGATGGCCTTTGCGAAATCGCCTGAGAATTTGATCCCGCCATCGGCGATCACAGGCGTATCGCCTGCTGCCGCCGCGCAATCCATAATGGCGGTGAGCTGTGGCACGCCCACACCCGCAACCATGCGTGTGGTACAGATTGAGCCTGGGCCAATGCCCACTTTTACTGCATCTGCGCCCGCGCCGATGAGCGCGCGCACGGCCTCGCCAGTCGCTACGTTGCCTGCAACCACTTGGACCTCATTGCTGAGGCTCTTGGCGCGTTCCACGGCCATGGCGACCCCTTCGGAATGGCCGTGGGCCGTGTCGATCACGATCATGTCCACACCAGCATCGACCAGCGCTTGTGAGCGCTCGAAACCTGCATCGCCTGTGGTCGTAGCCGCCGCGACGCGCAAACGGCCCAGATCATCTTTGCAGGCTGTGGGGTTGAGCACGGCCTGTTCGGTGTCTTTGAGCGTGAGCAGCCCTGTTAATTTGCCTGCACCATCGGTCACGAGCAACTTCTCGATGCGGCGTGCCTTCATCAGGCTGATCGCCTCTTCGCGGTCTGCTGGCTCTTGCAGGATCGCGAGGTTGTCGGTGCTCATCATCAGATGCACAGGCGTATCATCGGCTGTGGCAAAGCGCATGTCTCGGTTGGTGACAATGCCCACGACACGGCCAGCATCATCCACAACAGGAAAGCCTGTGACGCGGTAACGCTCTTGCAGGGCTTTTGCATCGGCCAGCGTCTGATCGGCACGCAATGTGATGGGGTTATAGACAATCCCGCTCTCGAAACGCTTCACACGGCGGACTTCGCGGGCCTGCTCTTCAATATCGAGGTTGCGGTGGATCACGCCCATGCCGCCCGCTTGGGCCATGGCGATCGCCATGCGTGCCTCAGTTACAGTATCCATCGCAGAGCTGAGCAGCGGTATGTTCAGCGCAATAGACTGGGTCACGCGGGTGCGCGTATCTGCAGTAGTGGGAAGGACCGAGGATGCAGCTGGTACCAGCAGTACATCATCAAACGTCAGGGCCTCACGAATCTCCATATCAACCTCCAAGGGAATGGCTTCATTTGGCAATTTGCTATCTCATGGTTCCGCCCGATTGAAAAGGGCTGTGGCAGCTCTTGCTTGCATTTGGCACAGGCTTGGCCAAAGCTGCGGAAAAATGGAGGGCGATATGTCAAAACACGGGTATGAGGACGGCAGGCTGGACCTGCCCTTTGTCGGGATTTCAACATTCGGCAAACGCCCTTACGAGCCAGACTGGGACAAGCTTGACGCCGACGTGGCGATCCTTGGTGCACCTTTTGACGCAGGCACACAATTTCGCAGTGGTGCGCGCTTTGGCCCGCGCGGGGTGCGCGAGGCCTCTACCCTGTTCAGTTTTGGCCATGCAGGCGCATATGATCACGAGGACGATGCGACCTATCTTCCGGGTGATGTAAATATCGTGGATATGGGCGATGCAGATATCATCCACACAGACACCGAAGCCAGCCATGCCAACATTGAGACTGGCGTGCGCGCTGCGTTGGAGGCTGCTGCCCTGCCCGTGGTGATCGGCGGCGATCATTCGGTCAACATCCCCTGCATCCGTGCCTTCGACGGGCAAGGTGACATTCACATCCTGCAAATCGATGCGCATCTGGATTTTGTTGATGTCCGCCACGGTGTGCGCCATGGCCATGGCAACCCGATGCGCCGCGCCGCCGAGCATGAGTATGTGACTGGTCTCACTCAAGTGGGCATCCGCAATGTCAGCTCCACCGCCAGGGAAGGCTATGCCGATGCCCGCACAATGGGCAGCGACATCATCAGCGTGCGCCAAGCCCGCAGCATGGGCACGGGCGGCGTTCTGGCCCATATCCCGCCAGACGCGCGGGTCTATGTGACGCTTGATATCGACGCCTTCTGCCCCTCTATCGCACCCGGAACAGGCACGCCGTCCCATGGCGGGTTTCTCTATTACGAAGTGCTCGAATTACTCAAAGCCGTGGCCGAGCGGCATGAGGTTGTTGGCATGGATCTGGTCGAAGTCGCTCCTGATTATGACCCTACAGGCTCCACCCAGATTTTGGCCGCACAAATTCTGCTGAACTTTCTCGGGTTCATCTTTCATGCACGGCTGAACACCTGAAGCGAAGACGCGCAGTACTTAAGTGGAAAGAATGACGCTGTTGTAGGTATTTATGACGTGAGCAGGCTTTCCCTACCTGCTCCAGTGGCTATGTTGGCGCAAGAGACCGCATAGGATGCAGAAACATGAATGACGATCCCCTTGTTATTTTCACCCCATCAGGCAAACGCGGCCGATTTCCTGTGGGCACGCCTGTGCTTACGGCGGCACGGCAACTCGGGGTCGACCTCGATTCTGTCTGCGGCGGGCGCGGCATCTGTTCCAAGTGCCAGATCACGCCGGGCTATGGGGATTTTTCGAAACATGGTGTGACCGTTGAGGCGGACGCCCTGTCGGAGTGGAACAAGGTTGAAGCGCGCTATTACGAAAAGCGCGGCCTCAAGGAAGGCCGTCGTTTGGGCTGTCAGGCGACTGTGCTCAAGGACGTGATCATTGATGTGCCTGCTGAGAGTCAGGTGCACAAACAGGTCGTGCGCAAACGCGCCGAGGTCCGTGACATCACGCTTAACCCCTCCACGAAACTCTACTATGTTGTGGTGCAAGAACCCGACATGCACGACCCGTCGGGTGATCTTGAGCGTCTGCAGAAGGCACTGCTCGAGCAATGGGAGCTCGATGAGGTCAAAGCCGACCTTCACATCCTGCACGTGATGCAGCCCATCCTGCGCAAGGGCAACTGGACAGTCACTGTGGCCATCCATCTGGGCGATGACGAGAACAAGCCGCGGATAATGCACATCTGGCCCGGTTTCTATGACGGCACCATCTACGGCGTGGCAGTTGATCTGGGATCCACCACCATCGCAGCGCATTTGTGTGATCTGCAAACGGGCAAGGTCGTCGCCTCCTCGGGCGTGATGAACCCGCAAATCCGCTTTGGCGAAGACCTGATGAGCCGCGTGAGCTATTCGATGATGAACGCGCGCGGCGCGGAGGAGATGACGCTGGCCGTGCGCGAGGGGATGAATGCGCTCTTCACTCAGCTCGCCTCAGAGGCGCAGATCGATAAGCAGCTGATTGTGGATGCTGTTTTCGTCTGCAATCCCGTCATGCACCACCTATTTCTTGGCATTGACCCGTTCGAACTTGGCCAAGCCCCCTTTGCCCTCGCCACCTCTAACGCCATGCGCCTGCGCGGCCGCGATCTGGACCTCAACATCCACGAAAGCGCACGTGTTTATATGCTGCCCTGCATTGCGGGCCATGTGGGGGCAGACGCCGCCGCTGTGGCGTTGTCCGAGCATCCCGACACCTCCGAGGATCTGGTGCTGATCGTCGATGTGGGGACCAATGCCGAAATCCTGCTGGGCAACCGCGAGAAGGTGCTCGCCTGCTCTTCGCCCACGGGTCCTGCATTCGAAGGAGCACAGATCAGCTCGGGCCAGCGCGCAGCCCCTGGAGCGATCGAGCGCGTCGAGATTGATGCGGAGACCAAACTGCCCCGCTTCAAGGTCATCGGGTCCGACCTTTGGTCTACAGAAGACGGTTTTGAAGACGCTATTGCCCAGACGGGTGTGACGGGCATCTGCGGTTCTGGCATTATAGAGATGGTCGCCGAGATGCGCATGCACGGCATCGTCGACGCACCGGGTCTCATTGGCAGCGCCGAGCAGACAGGCTCTGCGGCGGTTTTTGCCGACGGGCGCACCAACAGCTATCTCGTACACGATGGCACAGCCGATGGCGGCCCCAAGATCACGGTAACCAACCGCGATATCCGCGAAATCCAGATGGCCAAGGCAGCGCTCTATTCTGGTGCGCGTCTGCTAATGGATAAGTTCGGAGTGGATAGCGTGGACCGCGTCGTGCTTGCGGGGGCCTTTGGTGCACATATCTCGACCAAACACGCGATGGTGCTGGGCATGATACCCGACGCGCCGCTGGACAAGGTTACCAGCGCGGGCAACGCTGCTGGCACGGGGGCACGCATTGCCCTGCTCAATCGCGAGAGCCGCTCCGAGATCGAGGAAACCGTGCGAAATATCCATAAGATCGAGACAGCGATCGAGCCGCGCTTTCAGGAGCATTTCGTCAACGCCTCCGCCATGCCCAACGCGGTTGAGCCCTTCCCGATCCTCAATTCCATTGTCACCCTTCCGGCGGCTACGTTCAACACTGGCGGCGGCGGTGAGAGTGGCGGCAGACGCAGGCGCCGCGGATGAGCGATAACAGCGACCAGCGCGATTTCTGGACGGATGATGCGGGGCCGATCTGGGTCAAGCAGCGCGCAGGCATGGATGCATTGCTGTCAGGAATCTTGGACGAAACTATTCGGCGCGCCGACCTTGAGGCGGGTCACTCCGTCCTTGACATCGGGTGCGGCGCAGGCAGCAGCACGCTGGCCATTGCAGAGCAGATTGGCGAGCTGGTCATGTTACAGGCTTGGATATATCCCGCACGCTTCTGAATGATGCGCAAAGCCGCGCTTCGGGCCGAACGAATATTGCGTTTCTTGACGCCGACGCCCAGACCTACCCACTTGTGCCGCAAAGTGCTGATGCCATCGTCTCGCGCTTTGGCGTCATGTTCTTCGAGGATAGTGTGGCGGCGTTTAGGAATATGGGCACTGCGCTGCGCGATGACGGTGTCATCAGTTTCTCTGCATGGGGTGCGATTGCCCAGAACCCCTTTTTCACCCTGCCCGCCCAGATCGCCCGCCAGATTTTGGGTCCTATCCCCAAATCCGATCCCGATGCGCCTGGTCCATTCGCATTCCGTGCACCTGATCGTATCGAGGCTGTCCTGAGCGCTGCTGGGCTTGTGCCAAAGATTGATACCTTGGCAGAGCATTTGATCTGTAAAGACGGTGCTGAGGCCCTCGCCCGCATCATGTGCCAGATCGGACCTGCACATAGCGCGCTGCTCTACCACGAGGCGGATGAAGCAGCGCGGGCCGTTTTGATGGAGGCACTGGTAGACGCGCTCGGGGCCTATCAGACCGAGGCTGGTGTCGCGATCCCTGCGCAGATCAACTATGTCACCGCGCGCAAATCAACTTGACGCACAAGCGCGCGCGGCTTAGCTAAGCCCCACTGGCGCGCGGGTATGGTGAAAAGGTATCACGGCAGCTTCCCAAGCTTTAGTTACGAGTTCGATTCTCGTTACCCGCTCCAGCTTTCCCGACCTTTTCGTCCTCTTTGGCCCGATGTGGGGCAGACGCCCTGTTCAGTCGCGATGGCGGTGAATGAAATCAACCAGTGCTGCGGTTGACGCATCCTCCCTATCGCTGCTTTGAGTGCCCTCAACAACGGGTTGCAGCGCTGTGGCCAATTCCTTACCCAGCTCCACGCCCCATTGGTCGAATGAGTTGATGCCAAGGATCACCCCTTCCACAAAGACGCGGTGCTCATAAAGGGCGATGATCTGGCCCAGCGTGAAGGGATCAAGCTGCGGATAAAGCAGCGTTGTAGACGGGCGGTTGCCTGCAAAAACGCGGTGGGCCGCTTGCCGCTCCAGCTCGTCACCCTTGAACCCTGACTTTGCCGCGATTGTACGGGCCTCGTCCAAGGTTCGGCCTGTCATCAGCGCTTGCGATTGGGCCAGACAATTGGCAACCAGCAGATCATGATGATGCGCCAGATCTGGTTCATGCCCTTGCGCTGCAAGCAGGAATTCGCATGGGATCACCCGCGTGCCCTGATGGATCAACTGATAAAACGCGTGCTGGCCATTGGTGCCCGCAGCGCCCCATACAACAGGGCCTGTCGGCTGCTCTGCGGCATTGCCGTCAAGACGGACGCCTTTTCCGTTTGATTCCATCTCCAACTGTTGGAGATAGCTGGGCAACAAGCCCAACCGCTCGTCATAGGGCAGCACAGCACGGGTCGCGTGCGCACAAATCTGGTTATGCCAAATGCCTGTGAGCGCCAGCAACACGGGCAGGTTTTCATGCAGCTCAGCGGCGCAAAAATGGGTATCCATGGCCTGCGCACCGCGCAAGAAGGCATCGAATTCCTTTGGACCAATCGCGATCATCAACGACAGACCCACAGGCCCCCAGACGGAATAGCGCCCCCCGACCCAATCCTCGAAACCAAAGACCTGTTCAGGAGCGATACCAAACGCGTCAGTCTTTTCTTGCGCAGTGCTGAGGGCGGCAAATTGGGTGGAAGGATCGCCACCGTGATCCACCATCCACGCCCGCGCTGTGCGGGCGTTGGTCAGCGTTTCGATCGTGGTAAACGTTTTGGACGCGACAATCACCAGCGTCGTTTTCGCATCCAGACCACGCAACGTGTCGCTGATATGCGCACCATCCACATTGGACACGAAATGAACCCGAGGCCCGTCATGATAAGGCGCAAGTGCCGCAACCGCCATCCGCGGGCCAAGGTCGGAGCCGCCGATGCCGATGTTGATTACATCCGTAATACCGTTACTGCGCACCTTATCTGCAAAGCTGCGCATGGCATCGAGCGTTTCATGCACGGCGGGCATCACATCGGCACCGTCGAGCTCTATGCTCCCCCCATCGAGATTGCGCAGCGCGGTGTGCAGAACAGCGCGGTCTTCGGTGGTGTTTATTTTTGCGCCTGAGAACATTGCGGCGCGCCTTGCCTCAACATCGCTATCACGAGCCAACGCCAGCAAAAACGCCAGCGTGTCGCGGTCGATGTTGGTCTTGGAGAAATCGAAGTAGAGGTCGTTCGTTTGAACGGTAAAATCATCAAGTCGCGCAGGATCCTTGACCAGATCGACAATGGCGCGCGCGCGGGTGGCCTCATAATGGCTGCTGAATTCATTCCAAAGTGTCATTCTACGCTCCAGTGAATTGTTGCAGTGTCCAGCACCAGAGCGATCGGGGCCTGCTCCGGCGGAAGGGTTGTGGCCTGCTCAAGCGCTGTTCGCTTTTGCGCGCCCGTAATTAGCACATGGGTCGCACGCGCGCCACTCAATGCGGGTGCTGTGAGCGAAAAACGCGGCGCGGCGTGACCTGATACAGTGACAGGAAGAAACATCGGCGCATCTTGCGACAGGGCGGCGTCTAGCCCTGCTGCCTCGGGAAAGAGTGAGGCCGTGTGCATATCGGCACCCATGCCCAGCAATAGGACGTCAATCGGAAGAAGTGCCTCCAATTCAACGGACAAGTCCGCAGCAGCCTGAGCAATTTGCGATGTCGCGCTGAAATAAGGCGTGAACCGCGCCGCAGCGGCTGCTCCCGTCAAAAGGCGCTTCTTGATCAATGCCGCGTTGGATTGCGCATCATCTTGCGGCACCCACCGCTCATCCGTCAGGATCACATGCACGCGCTCCCATGCCAAGGGTGCCGCACTCAGCGCATCAAACAACGGACCTGGTGTTGTACCGCCGGGTACGGCGAATGTGACGGTTTCCTTCTCGTCCAATGCGCGGGCAAGGGCTGCTTCCAACACCTGCGCGAGCTCGACCATCAAGGCATTTTTGCTCGTGTACTCAATCAACTTCATTGCGTTTCTTTCCGCCAAGAGCGCCCTTCACGGCGCAACAATTCATTCGCATCTGTCGGCCCGTCACTGCCCGTCTCATAGGGTTTGGGAACATCATTGCGGCTTTGCCATCCCTCAATAATCGGATCTGTCCAACGCCATGCGGCTTCAACTTCGTCGCCGCGCATGAACAGGGTCTGGTTGCCACGGATCACATCCATGATCAGCCGCTCATAAGCGTCTACATGCTCGATATCGTCAGGGTCCAACGTCTCGGCAAAGCTCATGTCGAGCGGCACGTCGATCAGGCGCATGCCGCCTGGACCAGGTTCCTTGATGGTCACGCTAAGGGTGATGCCCTCATTGGGTTGCAGTCTAATTGACAGCACATTGCGGTGACGGCCCGCTTCCTCGCCAAAAATGCTGTGCGGGGTGTCTTTGAACACCACCCGTATTTCCGAGGACCGCTCTGACATCCGCTTGCCCGTGCGTAGATAAAAGGGCGTGCCTGCCCACCGCCAATTGCTGATCGCGACACGCAGGGCAACAAAGGATTCAGTGCGCGACCGCGGATTGCCCACTTCTGTACGGTAGCCAGGATTCTCGGGTTCGTTGCACGGCTCCGCCTGATATTGGCCGCGCACCATGTGATGCGGCAACACGGGATCCAGTGCACGGATCACTTTGAGCTTCTCGTCGCGCACCGCATCGGGGGAGAACTGCGACGGCGGCTCCATCGCGATCAGACACAACAGTTGCATCAGGTGGTTTTGCACCATGTCGCGCATCGCACCCGATTTATCATAGTACTCGCCCCTGCCCCCAACGCCCACAGTCTCGGCGACGGTGATTTGAATGTGGTCGACATATTGGCTGTTCCAGAGCGGCTCAAACAGCATATTGCCAAAGCGCACGGCCATGAGGTTCTGCACCGTCTCTTTGCCCAGATAGTGGTCGATCCGGTAAATCTGGTCTTCGTTAAAATAAGCGGCCAACGTCTTGTTGAGCGCGCGTGCGGTCTCAAGATCATGGCCAAAGGGCTTTTCAACTACGATGCGTGCATCTGCATCCGCCATGCCCCATTTTTGCAACCGCTCCGCAATGTCTCCGAACAAGGATGGCGCGACCGAAAAATAATAGGCTTCAACGCGGTCCGTACCCGCCATCAAGGATTGCAAATCTGCCCAGCCCTCATCGCCCAAAGCGTCAATTTTGACAAAGCTCAACTGCTCGAGGAAAAGGTCGATCTTTTGGGAATCTGGCGCGCGCAGCTCTCCGAATTCAGCAATCGCGTCGCGAATCATCTCGCGGTAACCCTGCGTATCCAGATCGCTGCGCGCTACACCAATGATCCGCGCCTCGGGCAGCATTTGCCCCGCACAGAAGCGGCGAAACAAGCCGGGCATGATCTTGCGCCGTGCGAGATCACCCGTCCCGCCAAAAATAACCAGATCAAACAGATCAACAGGTATGACGCGTGAAACCATGGGAATGCCTCTTTCTTTGGCGCGATGTTATTCGGGTCCTTGTCCGCGTACCAGCGCGCAACACGGTCTGGAGCACTCATAGTCAATGTTAGCGCAAACATGCAATAAATATTTGTGCTCACGACACTGTGCACACTCATTGAAGCTCTTTTCTTGCCTTTCGCGCTGCGCTGGACCATCTATCTTTGCGAGAGAAAGAAATGAGAGGCACGACTGTGAAAGATACCCCTTTGGCAAACCATGGGAAATTCGTCGATAGTGCTCTCACCGCGAAGGGTGAGGCCCGCGCTACAGTTGCGCTGAGCAACCCTCAAACCCTTTGGTTTAACACAGGCACGCTATGCAACATCGAATGTGTAAACTGCTATATCCTCTCCAGCCCGACCAATGATGCGCTTGTCTACATCACCGCAGAAGAGGTACGCGGCTATCTTGACCAGCTTGAGGTGCGCAACTGGGGCGTGCGCGAGATCGCATTTACGGGCGGTGAGCCGTTTATGAACCCGCAGATGATCGAAATTACCGAGGCCTCGCTGGAGCGTGGCTATGATGTGCTGATCCTGACCAATGCGATGCTGCCGATGATGCGCAAGAAAATGCGCGAAGGCCTGTTGCGCCTGCAAGCGGCCTACCCCGACAAGCTGACGCTGCGCATTTCCGTCGATCACTACCGCGAAGAATTACACGATGCGGAGCGCGGTGCAGGGTCATTTGCCAAGACGTTGGAGGGCATGCGCTGGCTGCGTGACAACGGGTTTACCATGGCCGTTGCAGGGCGTTCCGTGTTTGAGGATACAGATGCCGACAGCCGCACGGGCTACGCCACATTCTATGCAGAGAATGACTTAAAGATCGACGCGCATAACCCTGCAATGACTGTGCTTTTCCCAGAAATGGACGAAAGCGTGGAGGTCCCCGAGATCACGACCGCCTGTTGGGGCATTTTGGACAAATCCCCCGATGCGGTCATGTGCGCCTCCTCGCGCATGGTGGTCAAACGGCGCGGCGCGGACAAACTGGCGGTGCTTGCCTGCACCCTGCTGCCCTACTCACCCGAGTTCGAGCTGGGCGAGACGCTGGAGGAGGCTGAGCGCGATGTGGCCCTCAACCATCCCCATTGTGCAAAGTTCTGTGTGCTGGGCGGGGCGAGCTGCTCCGCCTAAAGCTGGATGATGTGGCCGTGGCGCGGATTGGCGCTGCCGTCCGCCAAAGACGCATAGACATCCTGCGCCTGTTCAATTCCGTCACGCACCTGCACTTCCAGCCAGCTTGACGCATCCTGCGCAAGCCGTTTCCAGCTTTCAGTGATCTTTTTTTCCATCACACCCGGCCCCCATTCATCCCGCCGCTTGGCGATCTGGGCGGGAGCAAAGAAGAACTGCGGCTTCACGCCCTCGACCTGCGTTTGCGGATTAAACTGGTCCCAATGGCTGATCCCCACCGCAGAAGAATGTTTGAGATGCGCGCCAAGGGTGCTGTGCACCGCGCGCTTCACCTCGGCATTGCCCGACATATCGACGTAGACCGATGGCACCTGCGGCAGCTCGGCGATCCGGTCATAGGTCAGGACCTGATCACAGGCGCCAAGCTGTTCAACGAACGCCTTGTTGCGCTGGGAGGTCAGACCGATAATCTTATGCGCGCGCCCCGCAGGCTCGGCCAGATATTTGCACAGGCCCAAGCCCGTTTTGGACGAGGCACTACCGATGATGATTTGCTCGGCACCAAAGCAGTCATTGTCCATCAGCCAGTCAAACAGCAGATAGGAGGTGGCTAGCAACGGTTGTAGCAACGCGCGCATGTAGTCTTGCTCAGCGCCAGCTGCACGCACAGGGGTATAGCGGTTATACACCGCAGGAAGATCGGCACGGTGTGCGGCCGCGTCTATGATGCCGCCATGGCCGTCCGCCTCAGGCTCAATCACCAATTCCTGCGCCAGCGGGAAAAATCCATAAAGCCGCGTGCCAACTGCCAGCGCGTCACTGCTGCTTTCAACAACTTCAGCAGTGCCCCAGACGGGAACAAGGCCCTCCCCCTCAATATCCGTTGGAAAAAACTTCCAATACCCGATTGCAAAGCCGGACGCGGCATAGGTGACGTTATTGGCAGTCAGCGCAAAGCTCTCGAGTTTGAGCCGTGCCTGCCCTGCCCCCAATGCAACAGCGGGCACATCTTCAAGCCGTGTCGCGGTGATGTCTTTATGATTGGTCAGCAGGCGTTGCATTGTTGATCTCCCATCTTGTTTGGCCAACCTTAGCGACCCATACAAGCCTCGGCAGTGTAACGTGGCGTCAGAGCGGTTCAGGGTCCAACCGTGAGAGTGCGCTGCGCTGTTTAGAAGGCAGCTTTTGCACAGCAATAGGATTGCACCTTATCTGGGCTTCACGCTATACTAGGACGCAACATATAGCGCACATAAGCCGAGCTGGGACATACATTGACCGACACGCCAGAAACCCCTGATAACGAAGACGAAAACCGCGCCGAGCGGCCCGTATTTGAGGGTCCCTCCGTCACGATTGAGAGCGAGATGCGCACCAGCTATCTCGACTATGCGATGTCGGTCATTGTCTCACGCGCCATTCCCGATCTGCGCGACGGGTTAAAGCCCGTGCACCGCCGCATTCTCTATGCCATGCATGAGGGCGGCAACACCCATGACAAACCCTACCGCAAGTCTGCGCGCGGCGTGGGCGATGTAATGGGTAAGTATCACCCGCACGGCGACTCAGCTATTTATGACGCGCTTGTGCGCATGGCGCAGGATTTTTCCATGTCGCTGCCCCTGCTTGACGGTCAGGGCAACTTTGGCTCCATGGACGGCGACAACGCTGCTGCGATGCGTTACACAGAGGTCCGCATGGACAAGCCTGCGGCCTATCTGTTGACCGACATCGACAAGGAAACCGTTGATTTTCAGGACAATTATGACGGCAAGGACCGTGAGCCAACGGTGCTCCCTGCGCGCTTTCCCAACATGCTGGTCAATGGTGCGGGCGGTATTGCGGTTGGTATGGCCACTAACATACCGCCCCACAACCTCGGCGAAGTCGTCGATGCCTGCCTCGCGTTGATTGAAAACCCAGATCTGTCCTCGGAAGAGCTGATCGAATACGTTCCTGGCCCCGATTTCCCGACAGGTGGCATCATGCTGGGCCGTTCTGGCGCGCGCAAAGCGTATCTTGAGGGGCGCGGCTCGGTCATCGTCCGTTCCAAAACGCGGATTGAGGAGATCCGCAAGGACCGTTGGGCCATTGTCATCGACGAGATCCCCTATCAGGTGAACAAAGCCACCATGATCGAGAAAATCGCCGAGCAAGCGCGCGAGAAGAAGATCGAAGGCATCGCCCATGTGCAGGACGAGAGTGACCGCAACGGCGTGCGCGTCGTGGTCGAGCTCAAGCGCGATGCAACGGCCGAGGTGGTGATGAACCAGCTCTTCCGCTTCACGCCTATGCAAACCTATTTCGGCTGTAACATGCTGGCGCTCAATGGCGGCCGTCCCGAGATGCTGACCCTGCGCCGCTTCCTGACGTGCTTTATGGACTTCCGCGAGGACGTTGTCGCCCGCCGCACCGCGCATCTGTTGCGCAAAGCGCGTGAACGCAGCCATATCCTGTGTGGTCTGGCCGTGGCCGTCACAAACATCGACGAGATTGTCGCCACCATCCGCTCCTCTGCCGATGCAGGCGAGGCCCGCGAGAAGCTGATGACCCGCCGCTGGCCTGCGGAGAGCATCCTGCAGTACATCGCGCTGATTGATGATCCCACACATACGGCCAATGAAGACGGCACCTATAACCTCTCCGAGACACAGGCCCGCGCGATCCTCGAGCTGCGCCTGCAACGCCTCACCCAGATTGGCGTGAAAGAAGTTACAGACGAGCTGGAAGAGCTGGCTGCCAAGATCAAGGAATACCTTGAAATTCTGGGCAGCCGCGACCGCATCATGGCTATCATCCGCGATGAGCTGGCAGAGGTGCGCGAGCTCTTCGCGGTGCCGCGCCGCACCGAGATTGTCGACTGGTCCGGTGATATGGACGACGAGGACCTGATCGAGCGTGAGGATATGGTCGTGACCGTTACCTCGGGCGGCTACATCAAACGCACTCCATTGGCCGATTTCCGCAGCCAGCGCCGTGGTGGCAAGGGTGTCAGCGGCATGGCCACCAAAGAAGAAGATGTCGTCACCACCCTCTTTGTGGCCAACACGCATACGCAGCTGTTGTTCTTTACGACCGATGGCATGGTTTACAAGCTCAAGACGTGGCGCCTTCCGCAGGGCAGCCGTACGTCCAAGGGCAAGGCGATTGTGAACATCCTGCCGATCCCCGTTGGCGTCTCCATTGCGGCGATCATGCCCGTGGACCGCGACGAGAAGGAATGGGACGACTTGCAGGTGGTCTTCGCCACTTCCGCAGGGACCGTGCGCCGCAACAAGCTGTCTGATTTCACCAATGTCATGCGTAACGGCAAGATCGCGATGAAATTCGAGGATGAGCATGAGGGCACCACCCTGATCAACGCACGCATCGCAAGCCACGATGACGACGTCATGCTGACCACCAATTCGGGCCGCGCGATCCGCTTCCGTGCCACAGACGTGCGCGTGTTTAACAGCCGCAATTCGGTTGGTGTGCGCGGGATCAAGCTTGGGGACGACGACGCGGTAGTCTCCATGTCGATCATCCGCCACTTCGATGCTAGCTCCGAGGAGCGGACCGCCTACCTCAAGATGCGCCGCGCTATGGCGGGTCTCGCCGATGAGACATCGGATGATGACGAAGAGGCCCCCGCCGATCCCAACTTCTCCAACGAGCGGTATGTCGAGATGTCAGCCGCTGAAAACCTGATCCTTACGATCACAGCAGGCGGTGCGGGCAAACTCACCTCCAGCCACGACTACCCCTTGCGCGGCCGTGGTGGCCAAGGGGTCACGGCGTGGACCAAGGGTCTGCCGCTGGGCGATATCGTCGCCAGCTTCCCTGTTGAGATGGACGACCAGATCATGCTCGCCACCTCCAAAGGCCAGTCGATCCGCGTGCCTGTCGATGGCATCTCCTTCCGCTCGCGCAGTGCTGGCGGGGTGAAGGTGTTCAACACGGGCAAGAACGAGGAAGTTGTCTCTGTCGCGTGGATTGCGGATCAGGGCGATGAGGATGACGCCGATGCTGGCGCGGAGTAAAATCTAACCCCGTCAAACAAAATCAGCCACATCCAAACGGAGTGGCTGATTTTTTGTTATGGCGCGCACTAGGCGCCAGTGCGGCAGCAGGCTTAGGCCAGTAAGACCACTGGACGGTTTCAGGAATACAGACCAGCTCAGTAACTTTGGAACCATCTTTCGTGATGCGAATGCCGCCGAAACTTGCTTCAATGCTCTCATCAGCTCCAGTCAAACGGTCGAACCCGCCGTAAGCTTCATAGACATAGCCTTGATTGTCGAATTCGATCGCTTCAGCAATACTGCGGCCAACCCCTTGCCACGGATAATAGCGCGCACGTTCCGGAATTCTGCGATTAAGCAACAACTCCGGCCTTCCTCCAGTCAGACCAAAGCGATAGCTGGCCGCGTCATCGTCAAAGCACACCTCAACCTCTTTTTGACCGCCTTTGATCTGGCAGTACAAAAACTCCTTGAGTGGTGGCGCGCACCCTGCTGACACGGCTGTGCCTGCGCAGAGCGCCACGGCCATGGCCATAGGTCTGAAATACACGGTCAAAGCCCGTAAATGCCGCTGAATTTCTCTTTGAGATACTTAAGCAACGGCGCTTCGCTTGGCACTTGCTCTGATGCGCGCCCAATCACCTCGCGAGGCTCGTAAAGGCCGCCGTGCGTTTGCACATTTGCGCCCAGCCATGCTGTGGCGGCGGATGTGTCGCCCTGTGCCAGATCAGCATCCAGATCGGGCAATGCGACACGCATCGCCTCGTTCAGACATCCCGCATAGACGTTGCCTAGTGAGTATGTCGGGAAGTAGCCGAACAGGCCCACCGACCAATGCACGTCCTGCAAGACGCCATTGCTGGGCTTGTTGACGGCATAACCGAAGTCCGCCTTGAAGCGATCGTTCCATGCTGCCTCAAGCTCGATCACTTGCAAGTCGCCCGTCATCAACGCGCGCTCCAGATCGAAACGGAGCAGGACATGGAGATTGTATTGCAGCTCGTCCGCCTCAGTGCGGATAAACCCGTCGCCTACACGGTTCACGGTGGCATAGAAGGCGTCTTCGTCTGCGACACCAAAATTGCCAAACGCTTCTTTCATCTGCCCAAACAGCCAGCCGGTGAAAGCTCGGCTGCGCCCGATCTGATTCTCGTAGATGCGGCTCTGGCTTTCGTGCACGCCCATGCTCACACCGCCGCCCAAAGGGGTCAGCAGGTAGGCATCATCGATGTTCTGCTCATAAGCGGCATGGCCGACCTCATGGATTGTCGAGTAGAAACAGTTGAAGGGATCGGCCTCATTGGTCCGCGTGGTGATCCGTACGTCAAGGCCAGACCCGCTGGAGAACGGATGCACTGCCTTGTCCACACGCCCCCGCGACATGTCATATCCGAAGGTCTTGGCCAGCTGGCGCGTCAGCTTCATCTGTGTGGCTTCGTCGAATGTGCCTTCCAGATTGGGAACAGGGGCGGCATCGCGAATGGCCGCGCGCAACTCTGACAAGACTGGGCGCATGGAGCCGAACATCGCCTCAAGATCGGCACCCGTGGTGCCAGGCTCGTAATCGGCAAGCATCGCGTCATAGACATCGCCGCCCGCAGCCAGTGCCTGCCCCTCTTCGCGCTTGAGCATGAACACCTCAGCCAGTGTCGGTGCAAAAGCTTTGAAATCATCAGCCGCGCGCGCCTCGGCCCAGATGCCCTGCGCGGCGGAGGTAAGTTTGGCCAGTTTCGTGGCCAAAGCGGCGGGTACTTTGCTTGTTCGCTCAAAGCTGCGGCGGATGTGGCGCATGTTGGCTTGGCCCACGGTGTCCAGCGTTTTGTCGTCAACCGCAGCCAGCCAGTCACCCACACGCGGATCAATGCGGCGGGCGTGCAGCACGCTCTCCATCGCAGCCATTTCCTCGGCCCGCTGCGGGGCGGCCCCGCGGGGCATCATTGTCTCTTGATCCCAGCCAAGGCGCCCTGCCACCTGCCCCAAGGCTTGGGTGTCGCGGGTGAATGTCATCAGATCATCATATGCGGTCATGCGCGCGCTCCTCGGATACTATCGGTTTGCGGGTACATAGACAGATGGCGCGCCCGCAGGATCAGGACCCACAGGACCACGGCCAGCCCCTGATGCACAAGAGCGATGTAAACAGGTGCGCCATAGAGAACGGTGATAATGCCCCAGACAACCTGCAACGCCAGAACGGCCATGACCGCGTTAAAGGCAAAGCGTGTGGCCGAATGCGCCGATTTGCGCCCCTGTAGCCAGACAAACAGACCATAGGCTAAGAGCAAATAGGCTGTAATGCGGTGGATGAATTGCACCAGCCCCGCGTTTTCGAAGAAATTGCGCCAGACGGGCTCAAGCTCGAACGGGAACGGCGGCAGGAAAGCGCCCGCCATCAACGGCCAGTCATTATAGGTGCGGCCTGCGTCAATACCGGCGACCAGCGCCCCAATGAGGATTTGTAGCAGTGTGAAATGCATCAGGC
>CBFHZX010000028.1:0-40431 GCA_965660425.1 Sulfitobacter sp.
ACGCTTTGAAGTCACCGAAATACTTCGTGATCGCAGCTGTCAGAGTCGTCTTGCCGTGGTCAACGTGGCCAATCGTGCCGATGTTGACGTGCGGCTTGTTACGTTCAAACTTTTCCTTTGCCATGGTGGGCGCCCTTCCAAAGTCAAAAGGCCCGAAATGGGCCTGTATTACATATGGCGCGGCACATATTTGGTCTCGCAGGTAAAATCAAGCGTGTCTTGCATGGCGCTGGCAGTTTCATGCGCGGATGCACCCTGCGCAGTGGCTCAGCCCTCGGTAGCGGCATCCTCAACAGGCCATTCAGCCGCCGCCTCAGGGGGCGCGTTGAACCAGCCTTCTTCGCGGTTCTTTTTGACCAGAAAATTCTCGATTTGCTTGACCGCATTCTGGCTCAGGTTCTTGAACTGCTCCTCGGCGGTTTTGGTATAGCCCGAGCCGACCAAAGGTCCCTGATCCAGAGATTCGACGACAGTAATCTGATGTGCTTTGGGCGTGAGCTTTTCGTTCTTGGCATCGTCCCAGACGGTGATGCGGATGATCATCGCAGATTTGGGTGCCGCAACAATCGGAATGCCTGGAGGGGCGAGGCAATAGCCCTCGAGCGAGATACCAAAGTGATAGAGGCGCGCGCCCTCGTAGCGGTCAAACCGCTCGGCCACGGCATCGCGCAGCATCGTTGTCATCACCTCGGCCTCGAGCCCGCGACACAGCGGGATTTTCTGGACCTTGGGGGCCACGACAATATTATGATTGAGATTGAAATCGCCGAGCGACACGGCAGGCCCGTCCAGATCGGCAGCACCGTTGCACGCCGCCAGAAGCCCCGTCATCGCCAACACGGCCATACCGTGCAAACTTGCCTTGAGAACCATGCGAACCCCTCCCTTTGCGTCCCTCCGAGCTATCCCATCCACAGCGCTGGTGCAATGTGCCACAGGTGGCAATGCGACCGATCCCGTGTAGTGTATAGGGGCACATGATCCGAGAAAGGTACGCTGCATGCCCGTGAGCGATCTACCCGTCTGAGTCCCCCTGATCGACTATGATCCTGGTATCTTCAAAACCATCGGCGCAATGCAGGACCGGCGCAATGCAGGACAATGTGCTGCGCATCATTCCCGCGCAGGCACTGGAACAGCCGATCATTTCAGGGCGCACTTTTGTTAACTGGCATATGATCATGGACCCTGCAGCCATCAAGCGCGTTTTGCTAGACTGGTTGGATGACTACCCCAAGTCCAATGTGACCAAAGCGCTGCTTGGACCTGCAATAGGTGAATCGCTGTTTATTGCGGAAGGCGCGCGCTGGCAACGGCGCGCGGCGGCGCCCGCGTTTTCAAACCGCACTGCCGCATCGCTTGCGCCGATCATGAGTTCGGCAGCCAAGGCCGCCTGCACCTGCATTGCCACCGCTGGCCCGCGCGCTGTCGATGTGGCCGAAGAAATGATCACCGCGACCTTCGATGTGATTGCCGATGTCACTTTCTCGGGCGACGACCAGATGGACCGCGCAGCTGTGCACAAGGCCATCGACGGCTACATCAACGAAGCTGGCAAGGTGAGCATATTTGACATGCTGGGTCTGCCTGCGTGGGTCCCACGTCCGGGACGTGGCCCTGCGATGAAGATGATGACCCCGACCAAAACAATCGCCGATAATGCCATCGCACCGCGCACTGCCAAAGGCCCGCGCGATGTGCCAGACCTTCTTGATCTGCTGCTTGCTGCCGAAGACCCCAAATCGGGCCGCACCATGAGCACGGCAGAGCTGCGCGACAATCTGCTGACTTTCATCATGGCGGGGCATGAGACAACGGCACAAACGCTGGCTTGGGCGCTGTACCTTATGGGGTTTGACGACGATGCGCAGGCCCGCGCCCGCATGGAGGCGCAAACCGCATTGGGCGGGCGCGTCGCAGGAGCAGACGATCTTGAACATCTGCCCTTTATCCGCTCCATCATCGACGAAACATTGCGCCTCTACCCTGCGGGCGGAATGCTGTCACGCACTGCTATGGCGGATGACACGCTAGCAGGCGCGCAGATCAAAAAGGGCGATACGGTGATGATCCCTGTCTATGCGCTGGGACGCCACCGCGATTTATGGGAGGAGCCTGATGCCTTACGCCCCGACCACTTTGCCGACCGCAAAGCGATCCATCGCTACGCCTATCTGCCCTTTGGCGACGGGCCGCGCATTTGCATCGGTGCATCCTTTGCGCTGCAAGAGGCGGTGATCATTCTCGCAACGCTCTTGTCACGGTTTGAGTTCAAAGCCGTGAAGGGCCGCACACCCGATCCCAAAATGCTGATCACCCTGCAACCCAATGGCGGTGTCTGGATGACAGCGACGCCTGTTTAATCCGCTGCAGGTGGCAACCAGTCGTCCGCGCAAACCCGCTTGAGATCGCGCCATTGCGCATCCGAGATCACGTCCATGTAGCGGAAATCAGGGCGCGCAATGGCGCGGGACTTGTCGATGCGGCTGGTCAGGGTCGGGTGGCTTAGGAAATGGGCCAAAACCCCATCGGCGTCACCATATTCGTCGCGTAGCCGCTCGAACATATCACCAAGGGCGGCGGGGGAGATGCCCGCCTCCTCCAGCACGCCATAAGCGAACTCATCCGCCCCAAGCTCCGCCCCTTGGCTGTAGCTTGCGCTGATCAATTGCTCGGTCAGGAACAGCACCGCAGCACCGCCCGCAAAATCACCGAACAGCAGCCCCAAGATACCGATGCTGCCAGCCGAGCGTAGCGCGTGGCGCGTAGGGTCGCGGTTGGCCACGTGGCCGACCTCATGGGCCAGCACGGCAGCGACCTCATTAGGGCTTTGGGCGGCATCAATCAGGCCGCGAAAGAACACGACATAGCCGCCAGGAAGCGCGAAGGCGTTGACCATCTCGTGATCCAGCACGAAGAGCTTGACGGCCTCATCAGGCCCGCGCTCCACCCCCAGCGCCACGAGCATCTCCTCAAAGGCAGCCATCCCCGCCTCCCCCTCGCAAAGGGGCAGTGGTGGCAGGCCCGTCCCTGCCAGCGCTGATCTTATCTGGTCAAACGTAGCCTCGCCCAGCGCGCGCTCTCCTGCGGGGGGCAAGAACGTCGCCAGACGGTCGGCCAGTGCGGGGACCAACACCCCGATTTGCAGCGCGACTGCTGCCACAGCACCGACGGCCCATGCCGCCAGCCGCGCGCGCCCCTTGGGCGCTGCCACCGTCTTGAGCTTGGGGAGGTATTTCAACACATTTGGGTTGCCCAGGTAAAGCCGTGCCAGCGGATCGCTCTTCAGGCGCAGCACTACCCCCTCCTGCCCCGCGATATCGGGCAGTTGGCGGATGTCGTCCACGGGCCAGCGCAGCCCTGCCCTGTCACTGTCGGGCAGCCCGATCTCAAGCACGCGCACATCCCCGTCTACCATCAGCGTCACCCGCTGCGGCACAGGCACATTGCCGTCGACAAACGTACTGCCCAGCGCGTCATAGAAGCGGTGATTGGGCATCTGCGGTGGCAAGGTCATATGGCAGCCCCCAGATCCAGCGCTTCGGCAAAACCCTCTGCCTCGGCAAACTCATCGCGTGCACGCTGGCTCACCTGCGCCAATGGGCCCACGTTTTGCAGGCTGAGCGTCACCGCCATATGGCGCATCAACGGGTAGGTGACAAAGACGTGGTGCAGCACACTGTAGAACAAGAAACCCGATAGATAGAGCACCCCGATCACGCCCAGTGACAGCCATCGCGGCAGGTGGCCCAGCGGGTCGCCCATGCCAATTTTCTCCTCAAAAAACGCCTCTGGCCCCAACAGCGATAGCGCCAATATGACAACCGCAACGATACCCATCATCAGGATGAAGTATGCAATCGTCGTGCCCAGCACATAGATCATCGAGACGCGCAGCCCCTTGAGATCAGAGCGCATGCGCACACCTTGTGCGTGTTTGTGGTTGGCCAGAATACGCTTGGTCAAAAAGCGGTAGTGCACCGCGCCATAGATCAGCAATAGTGTCGTCGGGATCAGCAGAAAGAGCCGCCCACCCCCGTTCCAGCCGAACGGCACGAAACCGTATTCGGCGGCATCGGCGATGCTGTCCATCGTGTCGTCAAACGATGTCTCCATCTGTGGCATCACAGGATCAAGGTACACCAGCCAAACGCCCAGCGCGCCCAGCAAAACGACACCCGCAACAAAGGGCCACGTGGCAGGGATCAACATCTGCCAACGGCCGCCCTGCATCAACTTTGCCGAGCCAAAGAAGGTGCGATCGGTCTTATATTTCTCGAGCCAGAACGTCATGCGCGGCCACAAAAGGCCAGCCGTGCAGATCGTGATGATCCAATGCACGAGCGCGCGCCACGCATAGCCCCACGCGCCTTTCTCCAGCCCGAACCGCACCCCGCGCCAGCGCGTGCGCGCCAGCACATAGCGCCGCGCGCGGTATTGCGCGTAAAACCAGATGGGGATCACACCCAGAAAACTGGCCGAATAACCTAGAGCCGAGCTTTGAAAGACCGAAAAACTCCCGAACATCAGCGCAAGGTTCACGATGCCGATGTAGAAGGTCAGCACAACCACCGCGATGAAAAAACCCAGCAGCTTTTCCAGCGGATCGCCGACATATTCCATCGGATGCCCGCCAGGCCTGATCGAAGACCAATACCACCGCCGCAGCCGCGTTTTCATCCAGAAGCGGTAGAAGCCCAAAGTGAGCACCGTCCAGAACCCCGACTTGAGCGCCAGCCAAAACAGCGCAGAGCGGGAGCCAACAAAACCGACGCCTACCCCTTGCTCAGGCAGGGGCGGTGGGGTGGTATCAGGTAAACTTGTTATCACGCGGGAAACCCCGTGGCGCCATACGCCCTGCGCTGGCACGCTTGCCCGTCCACTCGTCCAGTGCTGTCTCAGTGCGGGTGCGGCCTGCAGGATCAAGCCAGCTTAGCCCCTCAGCAAGGGTAAACGTGGTCGTATCGGACAGCCCGCCATCCTTGTATTTTTGCAAGCGCACGCCCTTGCCGCGCCCCATCTCGGGCAACTCGTCGAGCGCGAACACGAGCACCTTGCGGTTCTCGCCCACCACGGCCACGCTGTCGCCCGTCACAGGCTTGCAAATCAACGCCTGCGTCTCGCCGCGCACGTTGAGCACCTGCTTGCCCGAACGCGTCTGGGCCACGACCTCATCCTCGGGCACGACAAAACCGTCCCCGCTTGAGGAAGCCAGCAGCAGCTTGCGCCCCGCTTTATGGATGAACAGATCAACGATCTGCACCTCGTTGGGCAGGTCCACCATCAGGCGCAGCGGCTCTCCCATGCCGCGTCCACCAGGCAGGTTGGCGGCAGAGACAGTGTAGAAACGCCCGTTGCTACCGAACGCCAGCAAACGGTCCGTCGTCTGGGCGTGGAAGACAAAGCGCGAGGCATCGCCGTCCTTGAACTTGAGCTCACGGGTCAGATCTATGTGGCCCGTCATGGCCCTGATCCACCCCATCTGCGAGCAGACAACCGTGATTGGCTCACGGTCGATCATCGCCTCCAACGGCACCTCTTCGATCTCGCCCGCCTCGGCAAAAGTGGAGCGGCGCGCGCCGCCCTCGTACATCTTGCCAAACTGCTTTTTCGTCTCGCGCAACTGCTCGGTGATGCTGTCCCATTGCAGGCTGTCCGTCTCGATCAGGTCTTCAAGGCCTGCACGCTCTTCCATCAACTCGGACTGTTCGCGCAGCAGTTCCAGCTCTTCGAGGCGGCGCAAGCTGCGCAGGCGCATGTTCAGAATCGCTTCGGCCTGCACCTCTGACAATTCGCCCTCACCCGCGGCAGGGCTAATGTAGTCCTTCTCATCCATGGCGCGGACGTGGGTCTTACCCCAGTCTTCACGCATCAACGCCGCCTTCGGCTCATCGTCATAACGGATGATGTCGATCACGCGGTCGAGGTTGAGGAAGGCAACGATAAAGCCCTCAAGCACCTCAAGGCGGTGGTCGATCTTCTCGAGACGGTGCTGAGAACGGCGCAGCAACACGTCGCGGCGGTGATCGAGGAAGGCGCGCAGCACTTCCTTCATTGAGCAGACCTTCGGCGTCACACCGTCGATCAGCACGTTCATGTTGAGCGAGAACCGCACCTCCAGATCGGAGTGGCGGTACATCATGCCCATCAGCACCTCAGGGTCCACGTTCTTGGAGCGCGGCTCGAGTACCATGCGGATGTCCTCGGCGCTCTCGTCGCGGATGTCGGCGAGGATGGGTATCTTCTTGGTCTGGATTGCCTCGGCAATCTTCTCGATCAGTTTGGACTTTTGCACCTGATAGGGGATCTCGGTGACCACGATTTGCCACTGGCCACGGCCCAGATCTTCAACCTCCCAACGGCACCGCAGGCGGAAACCGCCCTTGCCCGTGCGGTAGGCTTGCGCAATGTTCTCGGCTGGCTCAACAATCACACCACCTGTGGGAAAATCAGGGCCAGGAACATAGTTAAGAAGCGTATCATCCCGCGCATCTGGCGTTTTGATCAGGTGGATACAAGCATCACACAGCTCCGCAATATTGTGCGGCGGGATGTTCGTCGCCATCCCCACGGCAATCCCCGACGATCCGTTGGCCAGCAGGTTGGGAAACTGCGCAGGCAGCACCGAAGGCTCTGTCAGGCGACCATCATAATTGTCGCGGAAATCCACGACATTCTCCGATAGCCCTTCCAGCATCGCCTCGGCGACGGCGGTCATCCGCGCCTCGGTATAGCGGCTGGCGGCAGGGTTATCGCCGTCAATATTGCCAAAATTCCCCTGCCCGTCGACCAGCGGATAGCGGACGTTGAAATCCTGTGCCAAACGCGCCATCGCATCGTAAATCGCGGCATCGCCGTGCGGGTGGAAATCACCCATCGTGTCGCCGCTGATCTTTGCCGACTTCAGAAAGCCGCCCGTGGCGTTCAGCTTCAAGCGGCTCATCGCATAGAGGATTCGGCGGTGCACAGGCTTGAGCCCGTCGCGCGCATCAGGCAGCGCGCGGTGCATGATCGTGCTGAGCGCATAGGTCAGATAGCGGTCGCCCAGCGCACTGCGCAGCGGCTCGGTGGTTTCTTCAAAACGCGGGGGGAGTGGGGGCTTTGTATCCGACATAGCTGCTGTGTAGCCGTGCGCCCGCGACGCGGCAAGCGCCCACAGTCAGGATTTTACGCCATGATGGCCCCGACCTGCCCCAACGCTCGAACCGCAATCAAAAGATAATTATTACAAACTTTCGACATTTTTCCCCCAAAAACAGAATCATTTTCTTTGTTAGGAACTTCGCGGGGGAGAAGTCGTTGGTTAGACTTCTGGAACGAACGGGGAGTGCTGCCATGAAAACATTCATTCTTTTGACCTTCGGATTTCTGGGGTTCGCCTTCTATGGAATGAGCGGCGGTGCCGATTTTGAACCGGCAAGCGCGCGTTTGGCCGCTGAAGCGCCCGAGTCCGAAAAGACGGAAGTCATGGCCCAAGCAGAACCGGCGCAGGACGCGCAGGCCTCCACCGACTCCATCGCCAAGATCGGCAGCACGCCGAACGTCACCCGCGTCGCGCTCAACCCCACCAATGTGGGCGATGCCGCCGCAGCAGCAACCGAGGCAACCCCTGTTGCAACCGCGCAGCCCGAAGCCCCCATCGTCAGCACGGCACAGATCGTAGACAGCTCAGAGACACCGCAAATCATCCTGCCCAGCTTGATCGCAACCACCGACAATGTAGATGCGAGCGGCGCCATCATCGAAAGCGACATCCGCAGCGTGTCTGGCAACCGCGTGAACGTGCGCGGCGGCCCTTCCACCAACTACGGTGTCGTGAGCAAACTCACACGCGGCACAGAAGTGCGCATTCTTGAATATAACGGCAACGGCTGGGTCCGCATGCAGCCTATCGACGGCGGGGAGACAGGCTGGATGGCCGATTTCTTGCTCACATCGGGCTGATCGTTTCAAGACGATTGCAAACCCCTGAAAAACAGCGCATCTGAGGCCTCGTAATTCTGCTGCGAGGCCTTTTCTGTATGAACAAACCAACCATCCTGATCACTGGATGCTCCTCGGGCATCGGGTACGCCGCCGCTTATGGCCTGCGCGAGCGCGGCTGGCAGGTCTATGCGGCCTGCCGCTCCGAGCTGGATTGCACGCGCCTGCGCGATGAGGGGTTCGACAGCCCGCGCATCGATTATACCGACCCCGACAGCATTATCACTGCGCTGGCAGATGTGCTCGAAGATACAGGCGGCACGCTGGATGCGGTGTTCAACAATGGCGCCCACGCCACCCCCGGTGCGGTGGAAGACCTTCCAACCGAAGCGCTGCGCGAGATATTCGAGGCCAATTTCTTTGGCTGGCACACGCTGACCCGCGCGGTTATCCCGATCATGCGCGCCCAAGGGCACGGACGGATCGTGCAATGCTCGTCGGTCTTGGGATTCGTCGCCATGCCGTGGCGCGGGGCGTATAACGCAACCAAATTCGCGCTGGAGGGGCTGACTGATACGCTGCGCCTCGAGATGCGCGGCACGGGCGTACACCCGATTTTGATTGAGCCGGGTCCCATTACGTCAAAGATCCGCGTCAATTCCATCCCCCATTTCGAGCGCTGGATCGACTGGGAAAACTCTGCCCGCGCAGAGCAGTATGAAACAGAGCTTGCCGTGCGCCTTTACGGCGAAAAGAACGGCCCCGATAAGTTCGAGCTGCCGCCTCAGGCCGTTGTGAAAAAGCTCATCCACGCAGTCGAGGCCAAAAATCCGCGCCCGCGCTATTATGTGACCACGCCAACACGGATGGCGGGGATTATGCGGCGCATCTTGCCTACGCGGATGCTGGACCGCATTCTATCACGCTGACAGGGGTTGTAAGGGCTGCGATGGCAGCTACATCGCACCGCAACACGCAAAGGGAGCACAGTTATGGCAGATCCGTTTTTCATTCTTATCGTTGTTGCGATACTCGCGGTTGTCATTGTGTTGATGCTCGGCTTGGGCGGCTTTGCTGGTGGCGGTGCGTTCAACAAAGCCAATTCAAACAAGCTTATGCGCTGGCGCATAATTGCGCAGTTTGTCGCGGTCGTCCTGATCGTGATCTACGTCTATTTTATCAAAGGGTAACCCAATGGTCGTTCTCAACAAAATCTACACCCGCACGGGCGACAAGGGCGATACCGCCTTGGGCAATGGAGACCGCGTGGCCAAGCATGACGTCCGCGTTGAGGCTTACGGCACCTCGGACGAGCTGAACTGCTTTGTCGGCGTGGCCCGCCTAACCGCGGAAGGTGAGACAGATGAAGCTCTCTCACGCATCCAGAATGACCTCTTTGATCTGGGCGCAGATCTGTGCCGCCCTGATATGGAAAAAGACGCCGATGCCGAATACCCGCCCCTGCGCCTTGCTCCCGCACAGGTTGACCGCCTTGAGGCCGAGATTGACGTGATGAACGCCAATTTGGAGCCGCTGCGCAGCTTTATTCTGCCCGGTGGTACAGCACTTGCCGCCAATCTGCACGTCTGCCGCACCGTGGCGCGCCGTGCCGAGCGTTTGGCGACGGAGCTTGCCACACAAGAGACGGTGAATGACGCGGCCGTTCGCTACCTCAACCGCCTGAGCGACTGGTTCTTTGTGGCGGCACGCGTCGCCAACAACGGCGGCAAGGATGACGTGCTTTGGGTTCCGGGGGCGAACCGCTGAAAGCGGCGAGGCCTCCAGTGGACGCATCGGCCCCTGGAAGGGCGGAGCCCCGGGGCTAAACCCCTCACCGCCCCCTCACCACAATCTGAAACAGTGACGCAACAATCTGTCCCTACACTGATCCAAAAAGTTGTAACGTGACGTGCACTATCCTCCATGCGGCGATTTTGCTCTATTTTAGGTCGGCACGCTTCGTTAGATATATGCCAGATTTACTGACTGGTCCCTGTCGGGCCTGAGTCGCAACCAAGGAGATAATCGCTCATGAAGGTGCTCGTACCTGTAAAGCGCGTGATCGACTATAACGTAAAAGTACGCGTCAAAGCGGACGGTTCCGGTGTCGATCTTGCCAACGTCAAAATGTCCATGAACCCGTTTGACGAGATTTCCGTCGAACAGGCGATCCGCTTGAAAGAAGCCGGTCAGGCGGATGAAATCGTCGTCGTCTCCGTTGGTGTCAAACAAGCGCAGGAAACACTGCGCACGGCACTGGCCATGGGTGCCGACCGTGCGATCCTCGTTGTAGCGACAGATGATGTGCACAACGACATCGAGCCGCTGACCGTTGCGAAGGTTCTCAAAGCGATTGTGGACGAAGAGCAGCCGCGCCTCGTGCTATGCGGCAAGCAGGCGATTGACAACGACATGAACGCAACGGGCCAGATGCTGTCCGCGCTCATGGGTTGGTCACAGGCAACATTTGCTTCCGAAGTGGCGATCGAAGGTGACAAAGCCGTGGTCACACGCGAAGTCGACGGCGGTCTGCAAACGATCAAAGTCAACATGCCAACTGTGATCACAGTGGACCTGCGCCTCAACGAGCCGCGCTACGCCTCCCTGCCCAACATCATGAAGGCGAAGAAGAAGCCGCTGGATGAGAAAACGCCCGCTGACTACGGTGTGGACGTGGCGAACCGTTTGGAAATCGTCAAGACAGAAGAGCCTGCCGCACGCGCAGCAGGGATCAAGGTTGGCTCTGTCGAAGAGCTGGTATCGAAACTCAAAGAAGCGGGGGCTGTGTAATGGCTGTTCTACTCCTTGCAGAAGTAAACAATGGCGAACTCGCAATGGATGCGACGGCAAAAGCCGTGACTGCCGCCGCGCAATTGGGTGATGTGGTTGTTCTGGCCGCGGGCGGCTCTGCCGCTGCGGCGGGCGAAGCTGCCTCCAAAATCACAGGCGTATCTAAGGTTCTCGTGGCAGAAGATGCCAGCCTGAGCAACCGCATGGCGGAAACCACAGCGGCACTGATCGTATCGCTGGCGGGTGACTATGACCACATCGTCGCCCCCTCCACCACGGATGCGAAGAACGTGATGGCGCGCGTTGCGGGCCTCCTGGATGTGATGATCATCTCTGACGCGACTGCCGTTGTTGATGCTGACACGTTCGAGCGTCCGATTTATGCGGGCAACGCCATGCAGACGGTCAAATCATCGGACGCCAAGAAGGTCATCACCTTCCGCACGTCCACCTTTGACGCTGCAGCCGAGGGCGGCTCCGCCTCTGTCGAGACTGTGTCCGCAGCGGCCAATCCTGGCCTGTCCGAATGGGTCGAGGACAAAGTCGCCGAGAGCGATCGCCCCGAGCTGACCTCCGCTGGTGTGGTGGTCTCTGGTGGTCGCGGTGTTGGCTCTGAGGAACAGTTCAAACTGATCGAGGACCTCGCAGACAAGCTGGGGGCCGCTGTTGGTGCCTCCCGCGCTGCTGTCGATTCGGGCTATGCGCCCAACGACTGGCAGGTTGGCCAGACGGGTAAAGTGGTTGCGCCCGATCTCTATGTCGCCGTCGGTATCTCTGGCGCGATCCAGCACCTCGCGGGTATGAAAGACAGTAAGATCATCGTTGCGATCAACAAAGACGAAGAAGCGCCAATCTTTCAGGTCGCCGACTTCGGTCTGGTTGCCGACCTCTTTGACGCTGTGCCTGACATGATCGAAAAGCTCTGATCAGAGGCTGATATTGAGACACAAGGCCCGCCTGAAACGGCGGGCCTTGTGCGTTTACATCAAACGGTCCAATATAGGAGGCAACGCCTGTGAGGCAGTATGATGCACCACGGGGCCATGAACCGCGCGCAGCTGGTTGTTCCATGAGATCAAACACCATGCCAGCGCCCAAAGGCTCTTTTTCGCCTTTTTGTACGCTCACATCTACAACTGCACTTACAGTACCGCCCAATTAGTCTAGCATGCCGTCTGTAATCATGGCAGCGCCACCACTGCCTGCTTCCATCCACCGCTCGGCAGATTCTACGCCCTCAAAACGGATCAGGACCACCTCAGCCGAAAGCTGCATCGTAAGTGCGCGCATTTGCTGCATCCACAATGCTTGAATGCTCTTTTGCAATGTCGAAAACCGATGCGCGTCCACGTGATAAAGATGCCGCAACATATGCCGCACGAAATTGAACTGCGCTAAATCGACGTTGGGATATAGTCGCTGCAGTTTCCGCTCGGGGCACAGAAATCGATCATTGCGGCGTGGATGCACACGGTAATACGCATTGCTTGAGTTGATCGCTCCAAGCACCTCCACAACAGTTATCCGCGCATTTTTTGCAGCCTCAAGAATGCAGGGTTCAGACAAGAAGACATCAAGCCCTCCGTTCACCTGCCCGAAATTTACGGAGGTCACACCTGTCTGATGCTCAACCAAAAGCGGAAACGGCTGTTCGATGAACTTTCCAAATGTCGTGTTACCCGCAACAAAAGCGACATACGGATCTGCAAAGACCCGCTTTGGCCCGCGAAACACAAGTTTTGAAGTGCCATACGTGCACGGCACATAGTCCAGAGGCCCCCGCCCCAGTATATCATAGCTCATAAACCCACCCTTTTTGACTCACCCGATCCGAGCATGGCCGCCCTGCCGTTACGATTCATTTAAAGAGTGGATTTGGGATAGATTTTCGATAGTCTCGACCCTTGCGGCACGCAGCTACTCCGCCGTAAGCTGGAAGCAATCAGAGCAAAGAAAGATCTCCCATGCAGATTCAGACAATCGGTATCGTCGGCGCAGGACAGATGGGCAATGGCATCGCCCATGTGATGTCGCTGGCAGGATATGATGTCATGCTCACCGATATTAGCGCCGAAGCGCTCACAAATGCGATGGAGATTATGCGCGGGAACATGTCGCGGCAGGTCGGGCGCGGAAAGATCTCGGAGGCCGATATGGCAGCTGGCCTTGGCCGCATAAAGACGACGACCACCTTGACCGATCTTGGACCTTCCAATCTGATTATCGAAGCCGCAACAGAGCGCGAGACCGTGAAGCAGGCAATCTTCGAGGATCTGCTACCCCATCTCAAGCCTGAGACGATCCTGACGTCCAACACATCCTCCATTTCGATCACGCGGCTGGCCAGCCGCACGGACCGCCCTGAAAAGTTCATGGGCTTTCATTTTATGAACCCTGTGCCAGTGATGCAGTTGGTCGAGTTGATCCGTGGCATCGCAACAGACGAGCCGACATTTGCGGCCTGTAAAACCGTTGTTGAGCGGCTGAACAAAACAGCCGCGTCGGCGGAAGACTTTCCCGCCTTTATCGTCAACCGCATCTTAATGCCCATGATCAATGAAGCGGTGTATACCCTCTATGAGGGCGTGGGGAATGTGCAATCCATCGACAGTTCCATGAAGCTGGGTGCGAACCATCCCATGGGGCCGCTGGAACTTGCTGATTTTATCGGGTTGGATACCTGTCTGGCCATTATGAATGTGTTGCACGACGGGTTGGCGGATACTAAATACCGCCCTTGTCCCCTGCTGACGAAATACGTCGAGGCGGGGTGGCTCGGCCGCAAGTCACAGCGCGGTTTCTACGATTATCGCGGTGATGTGCCTGTGCCGACGCGGTAGGTGATGGGGGCCAGCCCCCGCCTTTCGCCTATGCGAAAGCCTCCCCCGGGATATTTTTGACCAAAAGAATGTGTGTTAGCTGTCGAGTGCCATTGTGCGTGCGCGCAGCCATGCCATGAAACCTCTTGGATCATCGGCGCGGGCGTCTATCTCAGACGGCGGAATTGGTGCGCCGACGATGGGCGCTTGGGGTTTGTTGCAGCTGTGCACGATCTCATGAAGCAGCAGCCCCTGCCGCAGCATTGGCGAGAGTTGGTTCGCGATTTGGTAGGCGCGGCTGTTTTGACCGGGAAATTTGATCGGGACGACCTGCGCGCCTGAACGACGGATCATTTTTGCGGTGAATACATTCCACTCGGCTTCGATCGCGGGGCCCCACCAAGTCTCGGAGGCTGCGACGACACCTGACGGGAAGAGGGCTACGACGCCGCCTTCCTTGAGGTGGGCCATAGCTTTTGCGCGCATCTCGACACCTTTGCGCTGTGCATCGGGGTCATGGGGGAAGGGTACGGGGATCATATAGCTGCCCGCGACTTCATCGATTGAGGTGAGCAAGGACCGTGTCAGGATACGGTAGTCGGGACGCACCCGCCCGATGAGATCGGCAAAAATCATGCCATCGACCATGCCATGCGGGTGGTTTGCCACCACGATGACCGGCCCCTCCTTGGGAATGAGGTCAAGTTGGGCTTGGGGGGTTTGAAGCTCGATCTCCATCGTATCAAGGGCTGCGCGCCAAAACGCCTGACCTGACGGAGTGCCGCGGGCCTCGAATTTCTTGATCATGCGCAGAATTTTGAGCTTGCCGGTGAACAGCTCCATCACGGAGATCATCCGCGCCTTCCACGGGTCCTCGAACGTCGAGGCATAGGACAAACTGCTTCTGTCGTATTTCTCGAAAGTGACCGCATTTTCCGCACCCTCGTGCCGATCCTGCGATCCTATGGATTGGTTTTGCTCAACCACAGGGCAACCTCACTGATAATAAGGGCTGGCAGCGCCCTACATACCTTCGCCAAATTTATCAGCCACCAGCGCTGTAAGGGCGCCTGCAAGGGCGTCCGCGTCCGGGCCCGACGTTTCGACGTCAATAAAGCTTCCCTTTGCCGCTGCCAACATCAAAAGGCCCATGATGCTGTCGCCAGATGCATTCATGCCATCCTTGGTGACTTCCGCGCTAGCATCAAAGCCCTCGACAACTTCGACCAGCTTTGCCGAAGCCCGTGCATGCAGGCCTTTTTCGTTCACGATCTCTAGGGTGATATGGGTCATGGCCTGGCCTTGTTATTCGGTGCTGATGTTTTGGGCATCGATGTACTTCTTACCCGCCTCAAGCGCCGCGCGCACAGCATCAGGGACAGGCTTGTGGCGGCTTTTGGCCAGTTTGATCAACATCGGCAAGTTGGCACCGTAGAGGATGCGCCGTCCCGCAGGCTGGCAGGCCATAAGGCTCAGATTGGAGGGGGAGCCGCCGAAAAGATCCGTTACAACGACCACACCCTGCCCCTTGTCCACTTCATCAGCCACCTCGCAAATCTCGGCCTGTTTGGCCGCGCGATCATCATCCACACGGATTTCAATCGCCTGCACGCCAATCTGTGATCCTACGACGTGCTCGATCGCCGCGAGGTATTCGCGGGCCAATCCACCATGTGCTACGATCACAATGCCTATCACGTCTCGGGCGTCCCTATACGTTGTCTTGCGCTAAGCTCTCGGTGCCTAATTGACACTTGCCAGCCCTCTTGCGCAAGGCGCAATGCGTGGCTTTCGGCGAGGGTTACGGAACGGTGTTGCCCGCCCGTACAGCCAAATGCGATGGAAAAATGGCTTTTCCCGTCCTCACGACAAGCGGGCAGAATGAGCAAACTCAGATCGAGCACCTTTTGCGCAAACTCGGCATAGCGCGCATCTGTCGCAACATGTGCGGCCACCCTCGCGTCGGTGCCGTTGAGGGCGCGCAAATCAGGCTCCCAATAGGGATTTTTCAAAAAGCGGCAGTCATAGACCATATCAACAGACCGCGGCAGGCCGCGTTTGTAGGAAAACGATTGCACCGTCACCGACAGATGCCGCTTGCCACCAGGGGCGAACCATTGCTCCACCTCGGCGCGCATCTCGTGCACGTTCAGATCACTGGTGTCGATCAGGACATCGGCGCGGGCGCGCAGCGGCGCCAGCAAATCCTGCTCGGCCTGTATGCCTTCAGACGGGCGGTCGGCGGGAGCCATGGGATGACGGCGGCGCGTCTCCGAGAAGCGGCGCAGCAAGACGTCGGTGCTGCAATCGACAAACAGCAGCTCCGCCATGACACCTGAGCGCATGGCAAGCCTGCCCAGCAGATCAATTACGGTGTTGGTCGAGAAATCGCGATTGCGCGCATCAATGCCAAGAGCCAGCGGGCGCGGCTGATCCGCCTCGTCAAACAGCATCGGCGTGAGGCGCATCGGCAGGTTGTCAATCACTTCGAACCCTACATCCTCCAATACGTTGAGCGCAGTGGACCGCCCTGCACCGGACGGACCCGTAACAAAGACGATGCGGCGCAGTGTTGGATCAGGATCAGTCATTAAACCTCTATTCTGCTGCCGCTAAGATAGGCCTGCACCGCCGCAGGAAAATAGGGTGCGTCAACCTTGTGCAAGCAAGGCACAGCTATGTCCAGCAGTGTGATCTTTCGCGGCTCTGGTAAGCGCGATGCCTCACGCTTTGCCATATCGATCACCAGCGATATCTGCACAGATGGTAGATGATCCACCCGCAAAAGACCAACGCCGCGTGCCTCGATCATGCCCGCTATGGCTGAAGGGGCTGAAGCTGTCAGATGCATACCATCCCGCTTTAGAAGCGTGCGATCATCAGCAACCAGTGCCGCACCAAACGCCATAAGCTCAAGCGCCAAGACCGATTTGCCAGTTCCCGATGGTCCCGTGAGCAGCACCCCGCGCCCCAGAACAGAAACGCAGGTTGCATGCAGGATGACTTCAGAATTGGCCATGAATTACAGCGGCAGGCCCACAACAAAACGCGCACCAAGCGGATCAGACGTGATGTCCGCCTCGGTGGGGCGGATGTTCTCCGCCCAGATCACGCCACCATGCGCCTCGACGATTTGCTTGGAAATCGCCAGACCAAGGCCTGAGTTATTGCCAAAATGCTCGTCAGGGCGCTGGGAGTAAAAGCGTTTGAAAATCTTTGCCAAAGCCTGATCAGGAATACCGGGGCCGGTATCCTCAACGACGATAAGAATACGGTTTTCACGCTTGCGCGCCCAGACACGGATCGCATCACCATCTTCACAGAATGAAATCGCATTGGTGGTCAGGTTTACAAATACCTGCGCCAGACGCGCCTCAAGGCCCTGCACGGTTACGGCCTCATCAGGCATATCTACTATAAAGTCGATGCCTTTGCTCTTTGCATCCTCCCCCAGATACTGGCCCAGATTACCCAGCATCTTGATGAGATTGAACGGCTCTTCCTCTTCCTTGACCAGCTCACTGTCGAGGCGTGAGGCATTCGAGATGTCACTGACCAGACGGTCCAGACGGCGCACATCATGGTCGATCACATCCAGCAGCTTTTCGCGTTGATCCTCACGCTTGATCATCCGCAGCGTGCCCACGGCAGAGCGCAGAGAGGCGAGCGGGTTCTTGATCTCATGGGCCACATCTGCGGCGAACTGCTCATTCCCCTCAATGCGGTTGTAGAGGGCGCTCACCATGCCGCGTAGCGCTCCTGACAGGCGCCCGATCTCGTCAGGGCGGGCCGTCAGGTCGGGAATACGGATGCGGTCGGGATTCATCTTGCGCGCGTCCTTGTCGCGGCTCAGCTCGGCTGCCGCGGCTAGATCCGCGAGCGGATTAGCGATGGTGGAGGCCAGAACAAGGCTCAGACCGATGGAGACCAGCGTGGCAATGATGAACACCTGCAAAACGCGCTCGCGCTCGCCGCGCACAAGGCGGTCAATCTCACCACTCGCACTGGCGATCGCCACGGCCCCTACGGCAACACCGCCCTGCTCAATCGGCGTGGCAACGGCCAGCAGGGTCGCCCCCTCGTCGTCGCGCTCTTCCTTAATCTGTGCCCCGTCCGTCAGGGCCTCCTTAATCACAGGCTTCAGGCGTTCCTCGATGGTTAACGCTTCGCCTGCCGTTTGGAACGGGCTCGACACCGCACTCCAGAGCCAGTTCAGACCACCCGTCAGAATTGTTTTGCTTTCGCCGGCTGAACCACCCAACGCCTGCGCATCGCTATTTCCTTCGAATTGGGAAATCAGCGCGCCGTCGGTGTCAAAAACAAAGACCTGAATGCCGCTGCGCAAGTCGAGACCCGACAGAGTCCGCCCGATATCGACACCCTCACCGACCGACAGGTCAACAGTCTGTCCATCTGGCAACTGCGCCTCTACGACATCGGCAATCAGCTCGGCCTCGGACACAAGAGAGGCGGCGCGCTGCACTGCAAGGCTCTCCCGAGAGGAGTTGAGATACAAAATCCCCGCGACCAGCACATTCAAAGCAATCAGATTGAATGTGATGATTTTTCGCGTCAGCGGCGAGGCCCGCAGCGAGAAGAGGCCTCGCCGCTCCCGACGGGCCCGCAGCTCGTTAGGTGCCGCGTTGTCAGGCGCGACCCAATCGTCACCCAGAACAACATTGCCATCGCCTTTTGCGGGGGTCAGATCGCGCACGAAGTTCCTCTCGATAATCGCCATCGGCCTAGATCACTCTTCGTTATATCTGTAACCGATACCGTAAAGCGTCTCAATCGCAGAGAACTCATCATCCGCGGTACGCATTTTCTTGCGCAGGCGTTTGATGTGGCTGTCGATAGTACGATCATCGACATAAACCTGATCGTCATAGGCCACGTCCATCAGCTGATCGCGCGATTTCACAAAACCGGGGCGCTGTGCGAGGGCTTGCAGCAGCAGAAACTCGGTCACTGTCAACGAGACATCATTGCCTTTCCAGCTGACTGCATGGCGCAGCGGGTCCATCCGCAGATCGCCGCGCTCCATCACCTTGGTCTCTTCCGTCTCGCCCACTTCATCTGTGGCCACCGCATCCTGACGGCGCAGCAATGCGCGGATAAGCTCAACCAGCAAACGCTGCGAGAACGGCTTTTTCACATAGTCATCGGCACCCATGCGCAGGCCCAAGACATCGTCAATCTCGTCGTCCTTGGACGTGAGAAAGATAACGGGCATCGCTGTTTTCTGGCGCAGACGCTGGAGCAGTTCCATCCCGTCCATGCGCGGCATTTTGATGTCCAGAACGGCCATATCGGGAAGGCGCTTGTTAAACGCGTCCAACGCGGCCTGACCGTCATTATATGTTTCCACCTCAAAACCTTCGGCCTCGAGAGTCATCGAGACAGACGTCAGGATGTTCCTGCCGTCGTCCACCAATGCAATTTTTGACATTGCCTGTTTCCTTATGCTGCTCAATGTATTTTTATTTTTTCCATTATTGATCACTCCTTTTGCTACCGAATCAATCCCAAACTGCGAAGCAGCCAACGTCACGGTCGCATTTCAGCCATATTTTGTTTAGGAATGGCTAAATTGCCTCACATTCAGCGAAACCAGCCCAAGGCACGTGCTCTGAAACGGCCCATTCAGGGAGGTCGTTATATGCCGATGGACCAGCCGCTGGCGCATACGGCGAGGTGATAGCGCTAAATGTAAGAACGCGCCTATTCAATCAGCAAATCATCGTGCTATGAGGCGTCCATTCCATATCCTGCCTGCACTTTTTGGTACGGGCTGCCCCCGAAATGCTGCCTCACATGCGCAGTTCCAAAGGAGAATTACATGCAAACTGGACGGGTAAACCGAAACTTCAGCCTCGATCATCAAGGGATCACAGGGCTGGGCAATGTGCATTACAACCTGATGGAGCCTGCGTTGATCGAAACCGCGCTCAAACGCGGCGAAGGAACATTGGGCAAAGGTGGCGCATTCCTGTGCACTACAGGCAAATTCACGGGCCGCTCGCCCAAGGATAAACACGTCGTCATGAGCGACAGCGTCCGCGACACTATCTGGTGGGACAATAACGCCGAGATGTCAGAGGCCGGGTTCGACGCGCTCTATACAGATATGCTGGCCCATATGGAGGGGCGCGATTATTTCGTGCAGGACCTCACAGGCGGCGCCGACCCCAAACACGCGATCAACGTCCGCTTTGTGACCGAGCTTGCGTGGCACAACCTGTTTATCCGTCACATGATGCGCCGTCCCGACCGTGAGCAGCTTGACGATTACATGGCCGACTTTACGGTAATCAACTGCCCCAGCTTTTCTGCTGATCCCGCAAAGCACGACTGCCGCTCCGAGACGGTCATCGCGATGAACTTTGACCGCAAACTGATCCTGATCGGTGGTACAGAGTACGCGGGCGAAAATAAGAAGTCCGTCTTCTCGCTCCTGAACTACCTGCTGCCCGAAAAAGGCGTGATGCCGATGCATTGCTCGGCCAACCACGCGGTGGGTAACCCTGTTGATACAGCCATCTTCTTTGGCCTGTCAGGCACGGGCAAGACGACGCTGTCCGCAGATCCCAACCGCACGCTGATCGGCGACGACGAGCACGGCTGGTCCGATACGGGCACCTTCAACTTCGAGGGCGGCTGCTATGCCAAGACGATCAACCTCAGCCCCGAGGCAGAGCCAGAAATCTACGCCACAACCGAGAAATTCGGCACGGTGATCGAGAACATGGTCTTTGATGACGAGACCAAGGACCTCAACTTTGACGACGACAGCCTGACAGCCAACATGCGCTGCGCCTATCCGTTGCACTATATCTCCAACGCCTCCAAGAAGGCCGTGGGCGGCCACCCCAAGAACATCATCATGCTGACCTGTGATGCCTTCGGCACCCTGCCCCCCATCGCACGTCTGACCCCTGCGCAGGCGATGTACCACTTCCTGTCGGGCTTCACCTCCAAGGTTGCGGGCACAGAGCGCGGCGTGACCGAGCCCGAGCCCACATTCTCTACCTGCTTTGGCGCGCCGTTTATGCCCCGCCGTCCCGAAGTCTATGGCAACCTGCTGCGTGAGAAGATCGCAGAGCACGGCGCGACATGCTGGCTGGTGAACACAGGCTGGACGGGCGGTGCCTATGGCACAGGATCGCGCATGCCGATCCGTGCAACCCGTGCGCTTCTGACGGCGGCTCTGGACGGCTCCCTCACGGCGGGCAAATTCCGCAAGGACGAGAACTTCGGCTTTGACGTGCCCGTCTCCGTGCCAGGTGTCGCCGACATCCTGCTCGACCCGCGCCGCACATGGGATAACCCCGAAGCCTATGACCGTCAGGTTGCCAAACTGGTCAAGATGTTCGCTGACAACTTCGAGCAGTATATGCCCCATATCGACGACGACGTGAAAGCCGCCGTTATCCGCTAAGGCGGCCAGACCTTTAAAGAAAAAGAGCCGCGGGAAATCCTGCGGCTCTTTTTGTATCCAAAGGGGCTCTTAGGCCGCCAGAGCCATCAACTCGCGCAGCGGCATATCCAGCATAAAGCGGATGTCCTCGTTGCTCATGTACACCATGAAACCCTCCATCGGCCCCTCTTGCCCACGAATGAACCAGCGCAAACAGCCTGGCTCGGCATGCATATACCCCTGCCGCTCTGCAAACCCTTTAAAGGCGACAGGCTTGGGCATAAAGCCGATCACATGATCAGGGGCAAACCGCTGCATGGCCGTCAGAAAGGCATAGCGACCAAGGATGCACGACAGGCCTGTGCCACGATACTGGCCCGGATCGCCACCCATCCAGACTTCACCGTGATAGACAACCTTACCAGCAATCCGCTGGGCGCCAGGTCCAGGACGGTACCGCGAGCGGTTATAGTCGATGTCCATCCCTGACGGTGGAAACTGCCGAAACCCACGCCGCATATACTCGCTCAGTCTTTGCTGTTTGAGGTCGAGGACGCGCAATGCTTGCGTATGCATGATGCGGTTTGCCGCATCCCGCCCGACCATCCAGACGGCGTTTGCCTCGTTCAGATGCTGCAATTCGGAATCAAATGGCGCCCCAACCTGATGGTCTGGCCTTCCTTCAGCAAGCAACGCCTTATACTCTTCAAAATCAGTGCCAATAGTAAGCTGAACAGAATTTCGTTTAAGGATATCAAGGCTTGCCGCCATGAAATGCGCATCGGTATTGGCAGAATGAAGGGTCATATAGGTTGCTCCATGAACAGGGGACTCTCCCGCTATTATAGAACAACTTATAGTTAATGCGCCTCATTAAGTCCTATTGCGTCCAAATCCATCACTAATTCGGGTGCCATCAGGACATCAGGAGTGCCCGCGATATCGATCCCGTTGTGTCGGTCGACGATTGAGACCAGTGCGAAAGACCCGTCTGGGAACCGACATCCCAACAGCAACCGCGCATAACAAATCTGCTCCAGCTTTTGGTCGGGGCCCCGTACGATCTGGGTGTATATGTGGTCAACACGGGCGTTTTGCGCCTGCTCCACCTCGTGAAACGGCATATTCAGCAATCGGCCAAAGTCGGGACCACCTGGCAACTCCCCCAATACGCGGCCGATGCTGCTGCGTGCATTCGCAAGGCCAAACCACGAGACATAGGAGGATTGCTCACCCAGCTCGACGCAAATCCACCCGTTTGGTGAATTGCGGTAGATCATCATGTACGGCCTGATCTTTTTAAATGCGGGGCTGTCCAGCTCGCCCTCCGCCATCGCCCATGCCTTGACTGCTGCCGCATGCAAGGGCCGGTCCGATGTCCAGATCGTGTTGATCGGCTTTTGCTGCTGATAAAAGTTCCCCCCGTTGGGAAAATCAGTAGCGTAAAGCGGCATACCGTCTTTGTGGCGCACCTGCCCACGTGCCCAGACATTGCACCGCGCCAGAATGTTCTCCGCCTCTGGCAGCGCTTCCTGCCCCGCATCCGTCAATTGATAACGACGGTCATCAATCACAAACAACGGCTTGCCCGCCATATCCTCCAGTTGGGCAATATGACGGCGCACGGTTTGTCGCGTGCTGTTCAACTCTGTGACCGCATGGCTCAGGTTCAACGTCCGCGACAACGTCACAAACGAACGCACCATCTCGTAAAGAAGAGGCGGCGTTTGCACATTTGTGGCTTTGGTTCCTGAGAGAGGTGAGGTCATAGGTGTATTCATACACCCTTACTGGTAAACAAATCACCCAGCAATGCAACATTAATCATACGTTATGTGTACATCTATTCCATAAAAATGAACGAAACTATCCAATTGATCGTAAAGTCTAATTTCCCAATGGTTGAAAAACACACAACCAAAGGTTTTCACGATGGCACATCCAGTAGACGTTCATGTAGGTCGCAGACTTAAAGAAATACGCACCCAGCGGCGCTTTTCCCAAACGGATGTCGCACAAAAACTGGGGCTGTCGTTTCAACAGGTTCAAAAATACGAAATCGGCTCCAACCGAATCGCCGCAAGCCGCCTTTTTGAACTGGCGCAGATATTTGAAGTATCGCCCGCCTACTTCTTTGAAGGTCTCTACGAAGACGCCCACAGCGATGCAGCGCCACGCGTTTCGGGCAAAGACATTATGAATGCGCTCGAGCAAATCGAAGACGATGCTGTGAAGTCGCGCATTGTGACATTTATCGAAGACATCTCGGGCATGTCCGTCTCGCGCCAGCATTGATCAACCGAACCATGCACGCCGGATCAGATTGAGCCCTGCGACCAGCAAGACCAGCAGCGTCATGCGACGAAACATCTGCTGGTCGATGCGGTCCATCACCGACATCCCGATCCACATTCCTAAAAATGCTGTCGGGACCATCGCAAACGAAAATCCGATGGTCTCGGACCGCAGCACCCCCGATCCGATATGCGCCCCCAGCAGCGCAACGGCGCCAAGGCCATAAATAACGCCCTGCACCCGCATCTGATCATGCTTGGGCGTATTCAATGCCGTCAGATAGGCAACCGTCGGCGGGCCCCAAATACCTGACAGGCCACCCAAAGCCCCTGCAACGCCCCCCGCCAGCACCTCAACAGGCGTGCTGCGACGTGGCAGATTGAAGGTCAGCCCGAACAATTGCAGGCACGCAAAAAACGTCACGGGGACACCAATCACTGCCATCATCACCTGATCGGGAAACAGACGCACCAATTGCGCACAGGCAACCAACATACCGCCGCCTACAATCAGAAAAAGCCTGAACTCAACGGTCGAATGCACCGCGCCCCCAAGGCCTTGCCTCAGCGCCTGATGGGCATTCGTAACCAACGTCGGCACAATCAACCCCGCCAGTGCCAGCTCGGGCGGCATGAAGATCGTGAGCCCCGATATGAAAACCAGAGGCATCGCGAATCCCACCACGCCCTTTACGAATCCAGCAATAACTCCAACGAGGGCTGCAAAAAGCAAATCAGATGGTGTAATAAGGGGGAATAGTGTTTCCATAGCCCTACATACCAGTACAGCATGCAGGCGTAAGCAGATTCGGCAGCGCAATTTTAAACCAAATTGCCGCAGCAAAAAGTATCTTTGTTGCGCTGCACCTGCAAAGTGATTATGCCGAGCGCCAAGCAAAAAAAGGATTTTGATAGATGGCACATGACGGACAAATGAAGATAGAGGCACCTGTCCTCCTTGATGACCTGCTGACACTGACCGCCGCTGCCGTAGGTCCTGTAGAAGCAATCCTCGCCCGCGCAACCGAGACGGTGCGTACAATGGTCGCTGACGGCGGCCGCGTATCCAACGCGCTGGTGGAGCAGAATCAGACCGCCTCGCACGGTCTCGCGTGGCTGGCCACTTACGCCCAATCCCTGCGCCAGATGCAGACATGGGCCGAGCGGATGCAAGCCGAGGGCAAATTCGGCGAGACCGAAGCGCTCATCCACCAGATCGCCTTTGGTGAATACCTCTGGCAGGTCTATGGCGGCATCCAGATGAACCAGGGCGAAGTCGTGCGCCTTCAGGACCTTGGCCTTTCCCAAGAGGACCAGCGCAGCCTGATGGAGCCTGCCATTCAGGCCCTCACTCAAGGCGGCAACACCCAAGCGGCGCGCAGCCGTCTGGTCGAGCTGATGCAGGAGCATTCCGCGAATATCACCGTCGGCGCCTCTGGCCTCGATGACGAGCTAGAAATGATCCGCGAGCAGTTCCGCCGCTACGCCGTCGAGAAGGTCGAGCCGTTTGCCCATGAATGGCACCTCAAGGACGAGCTGATCCCGATGGAAGTGATCGAAGAGCTGGCCGAAATGGGCGTCTTCGGCCTCACCATCCCTGAAGAATACGGCGGCTTTGGCCTCAGCAAAGCCTCCATGTGCGTTGTCTCCGAAGAACTCTCGCGCGGATACATCGGCGTGGGCTCCCTCGCCACCCGCTCTGAGATCGCAGCAGAATTGATCATCGCTGGCGGCACCGAAGAGCAGAAACAGAAATGGCTGCCCCGCCTGTCCTCAGCCGAAACCCTCCCCACAGCTGTCTTTACAGAGCCTAACACAGGCTCTGATCTTGGCTCCCTGCGCACCCGCGCGGTCAAGGATGACAACGGCGACTATAGGGTCACGGGCAACAAAACCTGGATCACCCACGCCTCGCGCACCCAGATCATGACGCTTATGGCGCGCACAGACCCTGCAACAGACAACTACAAAGGTCTGTCCATGTTCATCGCCGAAAAGACACCCGGCGATTGCGCCAACCCCTTCCCTACGGAAGGCATGTCGGGCGGTGAAATCGAAGTCTTGGGCTATCGCGGCATGAAGGAATACGAGATCGCCTTCGATAACTTCCACGTCAAGGGCGAGAACCTGCTGGGCGGCGAAGAGGGCAAAGGCTTCAAACAGCTGATGGAGACATTCGAGAGTGCGCGCATCCAAACCGCCGCCCGCGCCATTGGTGTGGCGCAATCCGCGCTCGACATCTCCATGCAATACGCGATCGACCGCAAGCAATTCGGCAAATCCCTGATCGAATTCCCCCGCGTCACCTCCAAACTGGCGATGATGGCGGTCGAGATCATGGTCGCGCGCCAGCTCACCTACTTCTCCGCTTTCGAGAAGGACGAGGGCCGCCGCTGTGATGTTGAGGCGGGCATGGCCAAGTTGCTCGGCGCCCGTGTGGCATGGGCTGCAGCCGACAACGGCCTGCAAATCCACGGCGGCAACGGCTTTGCGCTGGAGTATAAAATCTCCCGCGTGCTCTGTGACGCACGCATCCTCAACATCTTTGAAGGTGCCGCCGAAATTCAGGCACAGGTCATCGCGCGCCGCATCCTCGGCTAATGCCTTCCAAAAATCTGACACAGCCAAAGGGCGCGCTCTTGTAGTGCGCCCATTCCGTCTCTACCTTTTGACTTATGAGCAGCACACGCCTTTCCCCTGAAAAATGGATCACCGCAGGCTTTGACGCCCTTTGCACCGATGGGCCTGCAGCACTGGCCGCAGAACCGATGGCCCGCCGCCTCAGCACAACCAAAGGCTCGTTCTACTGGCATTTCAAAGATGTCCCCACCTATCACGCCGCCCTGATCCGCAATTGGCATACTAATGCGCTCTCTGATGTGATGACGCAACTCAGCACCACGGGTCCAGCCGAGGCACGGCTACGCAGCTTCGGGCACAGCATCCTCGATACGCCGTCTGAGGCAGCCTTGCGCATTTGGGCCCAAACAGATGACATCGTCGCGGCCAGCATAGCCGAAGTCGACGCCGAGCGCCTGACCTACATCCAGCACCTTTTGAACCAGCTCAACCTACGCAACCCCGCGTTCGCCACGGCCATCCTTGCCACCCTTACAGGCCTGCCACAGCTTAAATCCAATCCCGACACCCATGCAGCGTTCGACGCAATGATCGACACTGTGATCGCACTGGCATGAGCAAAGCGATATGCTTCACCCTTGCCCTTATGTCCCTAGGCGGGTGCCTCACCGCAGACCCAGCCGACGTTTACACAAATCCTGATCGCGTCTGGGCCCTGACCGCGCTCAACGGTTCAACTTTTTCTGCCACCGCAACCCTGACCTTCCCCAAAACGGGTGGGATTGCAGGAAAGGCCCCGTGCAACCGCTTCTTTGGCGAAGTGACGGGGGTCTACCCCCAGTTCGAAGTCGGGCCTCTCGGCAGCACCCGCATGGCCTGCCCCGACCTGCGCGCCGAGGCTGCATATTTCCGCGCACTTGAAGCTGCAACCACAGCGACCGCCACAGACAACACACTGACCCTAACCAATACAAGCGGGCTGGAAATGATCTTCAAATCGACCGACTGAACGCTTCCACAAACCGCGCACGCGCTTGAGGCAGTGGCTTACCTCCCAAATCAGCGGCCAAATGCGCACTCAGAAAATATCCTGTGGTCCGAAACGCCTGCGCAATCTGCGCATCCTCGCCCGCACCCACGCCGCGCAAAATATCAGGCAGCGGCAGCAACCGCTCCGCCCATTCGCCCGCACCGTCGGTCGATACCGCGCGCCCCGACTTGGGCGAGACATAGGCCAACCCCTCGGTCGCGCCTGTCACCGCACAGCGCGTCAGATCAAGGCCATACCCAAGATCTTCCAACAGGCTCAACTCCCACTGCAAATAGGCCAGCGGCCAAACGTCCCCCTGCCCTAGCAAATCCAGAAGCGCCTCGGTCCTTTGATACAGCGGCACATGCGGCTCGCGTTCAGGCAGGCAAAACGCCACAAGCGATGTCACCGCATTCAACCCTGCCAAAGCCCGCCTGTCCCCCATCGCCACAGCCGCACGACTGCGCACAGGCTCGACACTAAACGCCCCGATATGATCCTCAAGGCGCGCGCGCCACATAACATCTAGCTGCGCACCGGGTTGCAGAATGGGCGCAATTTTGCGGCTGGTCCCACCGCGCACAACACCCGCATGACGCCCCTGAGTAGGCGTAAACACCTCGATTATCGCGGAACTCTCTCCATGGCGGCGCGAGCTGAGCAATATCCCCTGATCGCGCCATTCCATCAGGCCAAACCCTCTTGATCCAACAGATGCCGTCCTGCGCGATCCTCGACTTCGATCACCCACAGATCAGGATCAAACCCCCGTTGCCGTGCCACCGCATCGTCCACATCGCGCTCAAGCCCCTTGGCCAACTCAACCCAAACCCGCTCGCCACTCATCAGATCAAACGAGCGTTGGAACAACACCGCATTCCCGTCCAGCGTGGCCAGCTTGACCAAAACCGCGCCCCCCGTGTCATCCCCATGCGCCACCACGAATGCAGGAATATCAAACATCCGCAACCGCGCCAGATAGGCATCAACCCAGAACCGCGCTGTTAGACGGGGCACAACACCACCCACTTCATTTTGCCTTTAAACTGAATCCCCCAAAGGCGGCCCGCACAGGCGTCCCTCATTGGTTCCCGTCCTTGAACTCCAGCCCCATCTCCGAATACCGCTCGGATTCCTCCAACCAGTTGGGCCGTACCTTCACCTGCAAGAATAAATGCACCTTACGCCCAATAAACTCCTCCAGCTCCTCACGCGCCGCTTTGCCCACCGCCTTGATCGTCTCACCGCGGTTGCCAAGCACAATGCCCTTATGCCCGTCGCGGACCACGTAAATCAGCTGGTCAATACGGGCCGAGCCGTCCTTGCGCTCTTCCCATTTTTCCGTCTCGACGGTCATCTGGTAGGGCAGCTCCTGATGTAGGCGTAGGGTTAGCTTCTCACGCGTCATCTCGGCCGCAATCATGCGCAGCGGCAGATCCGCAATCTGGTCCTCAGGGTATAGCCACGGCCCCTCAGGCACCTGCCCCGACAACCAGTACTTGAGCACATCGACACCGTGCCCCCGCTCTGCCGAGATCATAAACGTCTCGGCAAACGGATAGGCGTCGTTGAGCTGCTTGCTCAGGCCCAAAAGCACAGGCGCATCGACGCGGTCAATCTTGTTGATGGCCAGTGCCACACGCCCGCCCTCACCGATCTCGTTCAATCGGTCGAGGATACGCTGCACCCCTTCCGTCACGCCGCGATTGGCCTCGACAAGCAGGACAACAATATCAGCATCTGCCGCCCCACCCCAGGCAGCGGCGACCATGGCGCGGTCCAAACGACGGCGCGGCTCGAACAGGCCTGGCGTGTCGACAAACACAATCTGGCTCTGCCCCGCCATAGCCACCCCGCGAATGCGCGCGCGCGTGGTCTGCACCTTATGCGTCACGATCGAGACTTTGGCCCCTACCATACGGTTGAGCAGCGTAGACTTCCCCGCGTTCGGCTCCCCGATCAGCGCTACAAATCCTGCGCGTGTATCTGTCATGTCTCTTGCTCCAATTGCGCCAGCAACAGCTTTGCCGCGTCTTGTTCTGCGATGCGCTTGGCCCCTGCGGTGGCACTTGCCGTTTGCCCCGTGGATAGCCTCGCCGCGATGGTGAAAATCGGCGCGTGATCAGGCCCGCTGCGCTTGACCAAGTCATAGGCTGGCGGCTCCAGCCCGCGCGCCTGCGCCCATTCCTGCAAGGCCGTCTTGGCATCGCGTGCGTCTTCTTTCACGGATGTCGTGCGATTACCCCACAACCGCAGGATCATCTCGCGCGCCGCATCAAACCCGCCATCGACGTAAACGGCAGCAATCACCGCCTCCATCGCGTCGCCCAGCAGCGCCTGCTTGCGCCGCCCGCCCGAAAGCATCTCCGAGCGTCCAAGCCGCAGCACAGCGCCAATGTCAATCTCGCGCGCGACATCGGCACAGGCCTCCTTGCGCACCAACGCATTGAAACGCGGCGCCAACTGCCCCTCGCTTGCTTTGGTGTCCAAATTCAACAAGGCTTCAGCCATTACAAGGCCCAGCACACGGTCGCCCAGAAACTCCAACCGCTGATTGTCATCGCGATTGGGCGTAGACATCGAGGCGTGCGTGACCGCCTCACTCAACAGCTTGGGCGTCTGAAATTCATAGCCCAACCGCGCCTGAAACGCCTTGAGTTCGGCCGACAGCTTCACTTGATCCCTTTGAAGAAGCGATCACCGCGCCACGTCCAGAAAAACAGCATCGAGCGTCCGCCCGAGCTGAAGACGATGCGGTCTGCACGGCCAATCAGGTTCTCATAGGGCACAAACCCCACACCGCCAGCGGTCTGCGCCAGACGGCTGTCCGCCGAGTTGTCGCGGTTGTCTCCCATGAAAAAGTAATGCCCCTCAGGCACCGTATAAACGCCCGTACGATCAGACGCCTGCGGCCCGATGTTGAGCACCGCATAGCTGGCACCATTCGGAAGCGTCTCGATGGCGCGCTCCTTGATGCAGATGCCGCCTTGGCCCACCGCACCATTGGCACAGCGCGGGCGCAGCCCTTGTGGGCCTTGCAGCTCCATCAGTTCCTCGAAATTGCCATCAGGCTCTTGCGGGACAGGCTCTCCGTTGATCTGGATAACGCCGCCCGTAATCTGGACCTTATCCCCCGGCATGCCGATCAGCCGCTTGATGAAATCGCGGCCTGAAATCGGGTGGCGGAACACCACCACATCGCCGCGCTCGGGCTCTCCGCCCCACAAGCGCGTGTTGTCACCGTCAAACACACCGCACAGCTTTTGCGCATCGATGTTAAGGCCCACCGCAGGGACAATCACACTGGGGCATGACGCATAGGAATAGCCGTAGGCCATCTTGTTCACGAACAAAAAGTCGCCAATAAGCAGCGTCTGCTTCATCGAGCCAGACGGAATCCAGAACGGCTGAAAAAACAAGGTGCGAAACACGCCGGCAATCAGCAGCGCATAGACAATCGTCTTGATCGTTTCGACAATCGCGTTGCCTGTGGACTCACTCTTGGCCATGCGGCGCTCCTATTGAAATAGCTGGGGTTTACATGCGCAGGGTAGCCCCAAGTGTCAAGGCGTTGTCCCCTGCACCGGCCGTGCCTCGATCACGACAAATGCCTGCGCCCAAGGGTGATCATCGGTCAGAGTCACGTGGATGATCGCCTCATGGCCTGCTGGGGTCATGGCCGCCAACCGCTCCACCGCCCAGCCTGTGACCGCCATCACGGGTTGGCCCGTCTCAAGATTACTCACCGCCATATCGCGCCAGCTTATGCCCATGCGCAGCCCCGTACCCAGCGCTTTGGAACATGCCTCCTTGGCAGCCCAGCGTTTGGCATAGGTGCCTGCGATGTCTTTGCGCCGCTCCGCCTTGGCCTGCTCAGTGTCCGTAAACACACGGTTGCGGAAGCGGTCGCCGAAACGATCCAGCGTGCCTTGGATACGTTCGATATTCGCCAAATCCGTTCCAATACCCAAGATCATCGCCTAACCCCCAGCCGCAAAAAGCGGAAAACTCACGCCCAGCGCATAAGCAAGGATCAGCCCCAGCGCCACACCCGATGTTGCAGGCCCGACGCGCGAAGCGACCCAGCGGCCCATGAAACCATAGACCACATAAAACAGCACCATCACAGGCGCGATGAGTATGAGAAAGAACAACCCCTCAAAATCCAGCATCACCGCCCACACCAGCGAGGCAAAGAACCCCACCCGCAGCACCATCCGCTGCCACAGCGGCGCGCGGCCTCCTTGCGTGGCAAGCGCATCGGCCAGCATGAAGGGCAACGTGCCGAGGCTGAGGGCAGCAATAATCCACCACCGCTCAGGCATGGGCACAAAATTCGCGCCATAGCGGTCAAGTGCTAGACCAAACACCGCCAGCCCCCAGACCAGCAGCGCCGCAATGCCCAAAGCAGACACGCGCAGTCGCAACAGATCCAGCCGCCACAATACCCCAAGCTGGAACACACCAAAGATGAACAGATGCAGCGCCAAATAATCGGCCACAAGCACGGGCAGCACCTGCACATCCAGATAGGTCGCAATCAGCGGCACACTCATCGCAGGCACCAGCGCCATGAGCCAGACTTCCTTGGTAGGCAGAACATCTACCTCTATCTCCTGCTGCGGCAGCAACCGCGCCAAGGGCCGCGCCAACCAGACGATACCCGCCAGCAGCCCCAACAACCACCAGCCCGACGCGGCAATCTCGACCTCACCGTCTTGTTTGAATGCGCCATTGAACCAGTCAAGCGCCTCTTGCTGGCCTCTGCGGCTGTGCAGAATCGAGACATGCTCAATGTAAGGCAGGCTGACCGCTTTGCGCACCACATCACCGCTGCGCACCAGATCGCCCTCACCAGCGGCAGGGTCAATCATCTGCACCGCCTCCAGCCCGAAATCGCGCAAGCGCTGCTCCCACTGACCGGCGATCATCACCATATCACGCGGCGCATCCGCCGTTACAGCGCCCGAGAATGCCGAGAGCAGCACAAGCGGCCCAATCTGCGCCGGCCGCTCCAGCGCTGCCCGCACCAGCACATCTGTCGCCATCGAATGACCCAGCACACCGACGGGCTGACCTGCATCGGCAACGGCCTCAACGACCTCCAGCGTCTGGGCCACCAGCAACCGCGTCGTGCCGTCAATCGCGGTCACATCACCCGACATCGGCACAGGGTTGCGCCCGTGCCCCTCAAAATCGAAAGCATAGACTTGGTAATTCGCTTGCGCGTGGCTCAGCGCATAGGCCTGCATCATCTGCGCCGATCCCGCGAAACCGTGGGCAATCACGATCACAGCCCCGTCCGCATCTGCCGCAGCGTAGCGGATTACAGGGGTTTGACCGACGCTTTCATAGGTGATCTCAATGCCGCTGCACATGGATTGCAGTCCTTGCAGCGAGACAAGGACCAGCCCCAGCGCCAGCAGAGCGCCTAGGCGGTCAAACGCCGCGCGCATCATCCATCAGGCGGCGCATCTCGGCCATGGCAGGGGCGAGCCCGCGGAATATGGATTCGCCAATCAGGAAATGCCCAATGTTCAGCTCCATAACCTCAGGCAAGGCCGCAACAGGCCCGACCGTGTCATAGGTCAGCCCGTGCCCAACGTGCATCTCGAGGCCAAGCGAATGACCAAATGTCGTCATCTCGCGCAGCTTGGTCAGCTCGGCATCTGCAGTGTCAAAATCACCCTCGTGATAGGCATCGCAATAGGCGCCCGAATGCAGCTCAACCACCTGCGCGCCAATGCGGTGCGCAGATTTCAATTGATGTTCCTCCGCGCCGATGAAGATCGACACACGGCTGCCCGCTTCAATCAGCGGTGCGATGTAATGGGCCAAACGGTTCTCGTCGCGTGCCACGTCCAGACCGCCCTCGGTCGTTCGTTCCTCACGCTTCTCGGGCACGATGCAGACCGCGTGCGGCTTGTGACGCAGGGCAATCGCCTGCATCTCTTCCGTCGTCGCCATCTCGAAATTGAGCGGCACGGTCAGCATTTCCATCAACCCCTCGATGTCAGCATCCTGAATATGGCGGCGGTCCTCGCGCAGATGTGCGGTAATGCCGTCGGCGCCGGCCTCCTGCGCAATCTGTGCGGCGCGCAGCGGATCAGGCGTCATGCCGCCCCGCGCGTTGCGCACGGTCGCCACATGGTCAATGTTCACGCCCAACCGCAGCTTGTGAGGCTCACCCATTCGCTTCTTCCTTCTTATTCGCCACTGCCAGCTTTTTCTCTTCCGCCTTGGCGGCTGTCTTGGCCTTAAGTGCTTCGAATTTCTGTTTAATCAAGCCGCGCCTGCGCTTTTGATAGGCACGAAGCAGCGGAACAGAAAGATAGTAGGCAATCGTCCCGAAAAAGATACCGGACACAATGCCACCCATCAAATAGGGGTAGAACACATCCCGTGAAAAGATCGCGAGGCCCGACCAGTCCATCTTCTCGGGCGTGAACACCGCCAGAAAATTGTGCCACAAATCACTGCCCGCATCCGCAAACTTACGGCTCAGCGCGCGCAGCTCGCCCTCCTCCAGCTCGGTCCCCAGCATCCAGTGGCCTGTTTTGAGCGACGCCAGCGTGATGAAGACGAACGTCAGCGGATTGCCCACAAACGTGGCCATCAGCGAGGCAAGGATATTGCCCTTCATCGCACGCGCAATCATCACAGCGCCCAGAAAATGAAACCCGAACAGTGGCGTGAAGGTAATAAACACGCCCGCCCAAATGCCCCGCGCGATCCGCTCGGGGCTGTCGGGCAGGCGACGCACACGGTGTTTGACATAATGAAACGCACGGCCCCATCCGCCACGCGGCCAGAGCAGCTCCGCCATCTTGCGCAAAAACGGCTTGGGATCACGCCGCTTAAAAATCACAAAGCACTCTCCGCCGCTGACATCTCATCCAACTCTTTGCCCGTAAGGCGCTGGCGGGACAGATCGGCCACATGGCTCTCCGCTTCCAGCGTCAGCATCAATGAATGAAGCTGCGCTGCATCGCGGAACTCTCCCAATACGCTCACCCTGAAGAAATCTGGTTTGCGGTCGGTGAATTTCAAGTCTGCAATATTGGCACTGGCCTCCCCAAAGAGGCTACAAATACGCCCCAACACACCGTGGTCATTGGCCATAGTGAGGTTGATCGTAGCGCCGTAAACGGCAGGGTGGCTCCCGTCATGCCAGCGCAGATCAAGCCAGCGCTCGGGCTGGTCCTCGTAATCGCTCAGCTTGTCACAATCAATCGAATGAAGCGTGACACCCTTGCCGCGAAAGGTGATACCGACAATCCGCTCCCCGGGCAGCGGCTCACAACACGGCGCGCGGTCAAACGACTGCCCGGGGTCCAAGCCGATAACAGCGCGCTTGCGGTCCACTTCCTCGCCCGAAATCTTGCCCAACTCGGGGTACACAGCCGCAACAACCTCGCGGCCCGTCCGCTCCGCACTGCCCAATTGTTCCAGCAGGTCATCGACACCGCCCAACATCAGGGCGCGCGCAGCAGTCTCCAGCACCTTTTCGGTGGCCTGCTTGCCCACATGCTCGAACGCAGAGCGCGCCAACTCACGGCCCAGCTTCACAAACCGTGCACGATCCACCTCGCGCAGCGCGCGGCGGATCGCGGTTTTTGCCTTACCCGTCGTCGCAATATCGAGCCATGTGACCTGCGGCGTCTGCCCCTCGGCGGTGATAATCTCAACCGACTGGCCGTTTTTGACCCGCGTCCAGAGCGGCACGCGAATGCCGTCAATTTTGGCGCCCACACAGGCCGCCCCGATGCGCGTGTGAATGGCATAGGCGAAATCAATCGGCGTCGCACCGCGCGGCAGCTTGATTACCTCGCCCTTGGGCGTGAAGCAGAACACCTTATCGGTGTACATCTCGAGCTTTACCGCCTCGAGAAAGTCCTGATGGCTGTCATCATCGTCAAACTGTTCGGTAAGCTGCGCAATCCATTTCGCGGGGTCCACCGCAAACGGGTTTCTGGAGCGCACACCATCGCGATAGGACCAATGCGCAGCCACGCCTGTTTCCGCCACATCATGCATCTGCGCGGTCCTGATCTGCACCTCGACACGCTTGCCATCGCGCCCCGATACCGTCGTGTGAATGGAACGGTAACCGTTGGTCTTGGGCTGGCTGATGTAATCCTTGAACCGCCCCGGCACGGCGCGCCAGCGTTGGTGGATAGCGCCTAGCGCACGGTAGCAGTCTTCCTCGGTCTCAAGGATCACCCGAAACCCGTAGATGTCAGACAGCCGCGAGAAGGATTGCTCCTTTTCCTCCATCTTGCGCCAGATCGAGTAGGGCTTCTTGGCGCGGCCAATGACCTCTGCCTTCATGCTGCGCAATTCGGTGCGCATATCAGATGCAATATTGGCGATCACGTTGTCGCTGTCATGTTGCAGGGTGATAAAACGGCGCATGATGGATTTACGCGCCTCAGGGTTCAGCACCTGAAACGCCAGATCCTCCAACTCTTCGCGCATCCACTGCATGCCCATGCGGCCTGCCAGCGGAGCGAAAATATCCATTGTCTCGCGGGCCTTCTGCACCTGCTTTTCAGGGCGCATCGCCTTGATCGTTCGCATGTTGTGCAAACGGTCCGAGAGCTTGACCAAAATGACGCGCAGATCCTTGGACATCGCCATAAACAGCTTGCGGAAATTCTCCGCCTGCTTGGTCTCGGAGGAGTTGAGCTGTAGGTTGGTGAGCTTGGTCACCCCGTCAACCAGATCGGCCACATCCTCACCAAACAGATCGCGCACCTCGCCGTAAGAGGCGCGGGTGTCCTCAATCGTGTCATGCAACAACGCGGTGATGATGGTGGCATCATCAAGCTGCTGCTCCGCAAGGATCGCGGCAACAGCAACAGGATGTGTGAAATAGGGCTCGCCAGAGTGGCGAAACTGCCCCTCATGCATCCGCTCGCCATAGTCATAGGCGGCACGAATAAGGGTCTCGTTTGTTTTGGGGTTAAACCCCAGTACCAGAGCGATCAACGCATCGGCAGTATTCGTCATTCTCTGCCTCGGCCCTCAGGCAGGGCGTATACGCCCGCCGCTATTATCCTTGCCCCTGCGCCGCCATCAATTGGCGCAGCAGCATCTCTTCGGACATGCTGTCTTCTTCAGGCTTGTCCTGCTCGGCACCCATAAGGATCGCCATTGCGTCCTCTTCGGGCTCGTCAACCTCAATCTGGTGCTGGTTGCTCTCGATCAGACGCTCGCGCAGATCGTCAGCGCCTTGGGTCTCATCCGCGATCTCGCGCAGGGAGACGACAGGGTTTTTGTCATTGTCGCGGTCCACTGTTGGAGCAGACCCTGCGGAAATCTCGCGCGCACGGTGTGCGGCAAGCATAACCAGTTCAAACCGGTTCGGGACTTTATCAACACAATCTTCGACAGTGACGCGGGCCATGGGACGCTCCAAAACTTTATCTGACAGAGTGCGTTACCTAGGCCCCTTGGCGCTGATTTACAAGCAGGAATTACGCAGGCACCACTTCGGCGCGCACAGCCTCAAGCAGGGCATCATGCATCTGTCGCACGCTGCGCTTTGTGACGGGATGCACCCAATCGGGCGCCACATCCATCAGGGGGACCAACACAAAGGCACGCTCCGCCAGTCGCGGATGCGGCAGGATTAGTTGCGCAGGCGTAGCGGTTTTTTGCACCTCAAGCGGCAATTCGCGCCAGTATTGATGCGTTTGCGCATCGGGCAGCACAGCGTCGCCCATCGCAATCAGGTCCAGATCAAGCGTGCGCACACCCCAGCGCACCACCCGCTGCCGCCCCATCTGCGCCTCAACCGCGTGCAACTGCGCCAACACAGCAGCCGCGTCGCCGCCCGTCTCGACCTCTATAACAGCATTCACAAAATCGGGGCCACTCCCCGGAGGAAACGCAGGCGTGTTGTAATACCGGCTGCGGGCGCGAATCACAAAACCCGCCGCTTCAAGCGCCGCAATCGCAGCCTCCAGCACCCGCGACGGCCCAAGGCCGTCAAACGTCTGGTTTGACCCCAAGGCAACCAACGCAACATTTCCTGCCATGATGTGACGCCCCCCATTTTCCCCGTTACGGCCCCTCGTGAGGCGTTAGGTTTTCTTAACCAAACAGTCACTCAATCGACGACATTTTAACAAGTTCCCAATCTGGCGAGACCGTCCCAGATATTTTAAGGATGCACAATGTTTTACAAAGATGAACGCCTCGCCCTATTTGTGGATAGCGCGAACCTTTATGCGGCCTCCCGCACCCTCGGCTATGATATTGACTACAAACTGCTGCGCGCCGAATTTATGCGCCGCGGCAAACTGCTCCGCGCGTTCTACTACACTGCCCTGCTCGAGAATGACGAATACTCCCCCATCCGCCCACTGGTGGATTGGCTGAATTACAACGGCTTCACCACTGTGACCAAAGCGGCCAAGGAGTACACCGACAGCATGGGCCGACGTAAGGTCAAGGGCAACATGGACATCGAGCTGACCTTCGATGCGATGAAGCTGGCAGCCCATGTGGATCACATCGTGATCTTTTCAGGCGATGGTGATGTCAAACCTCTGATAGCCAGCTTGCAGCGCCAGGGCGTGCGCGTCTCTGTTGTCTCGACCATCCGCAGCCAACCGCCGATGATCTCGGATGATCTGCGCCGTCAGGCTGACAACTTCATCGACCTTAATGATCTAAGCGAAGTGATCGGCCGCCCCCTGCGTGAGCCGCGCGAGGAAAACACGCCTGCCCACGCCGACTAAGGCGCGCTCAATTCTGCCCACTTGATCTGGACTGGCGCGGTCTAAACCCTTACTTCTTCCCCCAGCAGGAGATTCCGATGACCAAGCAGCCCCTTACCCTCTACCTCGCCGCCCCGCGCGGATTTTGCGCAGGCGTGGACCGCGCGATCAAAATCGTCGAAATGGCGATCGAGAAATGGGGCGCGCCCGTCTATGTCCGCCACGAGATTGTGCACAATAAATTCGTCGTCGACGGCCTGCGCGACAAGGGGGCCGTCTTCGTCGAAGAACTGTCTGAATGTCCCGATACCCGCCCCGTGATCTTCTCTGCGCACGGCGTGCCCAAATCCGTGCCCAACGCGGCACAAGCCCGCAACATGGTCTATGTCGATGCGACCTGCCCGCTGGTGAGCAAGGTCCACATCGAGGCCCAGCGCCACGCTGATGCGGGCCTGCAGATGATTATGATCGGCCATGAGGGCCACCCCGAGACCGTCGGCACCATGGGCCAGCTCCCCGAAGGTGAGGTCCTGTTGGTCGAGGTCCCCGAAGACGTGGCAAAGGTGAAGGTCCGCGACGAGAACAAGCTCGCTTACGTCACCCAGACCACGCTCAGCATCGACGACACGGCGGAAGTCGTGGCGGCCCTGCAGGCGCGGTTTCCTCAAATCGTAGGTCCACACAAAGAAGACATATGCTATGCTACCACCAACCGCCAAGAAGCGGTCAAAGCCATGGCGCCGAAATGTGACGCCATGCTTGTGGTGGGTGCACCCAACTCCTCCAACTCCAAACGCTTGGTCGAAGTAGGCTCCCGTGCAGGCTGCTCCTACGCACAACTGGTGCAACGCGCCGACGACATCGACTGGCGTGCACTCGACGGCATCACCAGCATCGGCATCACCGCAGGGGCGAGTGCGCCCGAAGTGCTGATCAACGAAGTCATCGACGCGTTTAAGGCGCGCTATGATGTGACCGAAGATTTGGTGGAAACGGCAGTGGAAAATGTCGAGTTCAAAGTACCGCGGGTGCTACGAGAAACGGCTTAGAAGCGCGGGAGCCGCGAACAGCGGAGTTGGTCTGATGTTTGATAATGCGATCTGTACCAACGGCGGCTTTGTCGGCCTCGAATAATACATTGTGTTTGAGCAATAACGGCACAGGATCTGTTCCGAACAAATACCCGTCCTTTGCAAATCTCTCTTCCCACATGGCGCACGCCCCTCGGGCTAGGTCATTCATTTCGCGTTGAGGTAGCTTGCCCCTTCAAATTGCGAAAGAAAAACCTTTCCAGTCAGCTCCGACAGGAAATGCGCACGTTTCAAACGGTCCATGACAGGGCCTTTCACTTCTGAAAGATGCAATTGCACATCCATTTCGCGCAAACGCTCGTTGATCGCCTCAAGCGACTCCAAAGCGCTCAAGTCAATTTCGTTGATTGCGGAGCATTGCAGGATCACATGGCGGATTGTGCTGTCCTTGGCGACCCGCGCTTGAATTTTATCCTCCAGAAAACGGGCGTTGGCAAAGTAGAGGCTTTCGTCCACACGCAGGCTCACGACAATTGGGTCCGTGATCACCTCATGGCGCAGAATATTGCGGTAATGCTCGGTTCCCGGCACTTGCCCGACTTCAGCGATATGCGGTTTTGAGGATTTATAGAGGTGCAACAAGACCGACAGACCGACGCCCGCCGAAACGCCCGCCTCCACACCAACGGTCAGAGTGATCAGGATTGTTGCAGCAACTGCGGCAAAGTCGGCTTTGGAATACACCCAACTGCGTTTGAGGATCGAAAAATCCACAAGGCTGAGCACCGCCACAATGATGGTGGCGGCCAGCGTCGCCTTTGGCAAAAAGTAGATGAGCGGCGTCAGCGCAAGCGCGGCGAAGGCCAGACCGATAGCCGTGAACGCTCCTGCTGCTGGTGTGGCCGCACCCGCATCAAAGTTCACCACCGAACGGGAGAACCCGCCTGTCACGGGAAACCCGCCAGTAAGTGATGCACCGATATTTGCTGCGCCCAGCCCGATAAGCTCTTGGTCCGGATCAATCCTCTGGCGCTTTTTCGCGGCCAGCGTTTGTGCGACCGAGATCGACTCAACAAAGCCAATGATCGAGATCAGGAACGCAGGCAGCAGCAATTGCCCCAAGAGTTCGGGAGAAATTGACGGCAGAGTGAAAGGAGGCAGGCTTTGGGGGACCTCTCCGACGATTTGAACACCCTTATCTGCAAGGTCAAAACCCCAAACCGCCAGCGTTGTCGCGACAACGACAAACACAGGTCCGGTCTTGACCAGCACACCGGTCAGCCCTGCCCCAAGGCCAATGCGGGTCAACAGCGGCTTGAGCCCCTTGCGGACCCAAAACAGAAAACCCGTCGCCAGCACACCGATCACGGCCGTAATCCAGTTGATCTGCGACAGATGGCCGACCAGCGAGATCACAAGGTCCAGCAGGTTATGCCCATGCGCATCAATCCCGAGGATGTGCTTAAGCTGGCTCGCAGCAATAATTATACCAGATGCGGTGATGAACCCCGCAATGACAGGGTGAGACAGAAAATTCGCGACGAACCCCAGCCGAAACAACCCCATCGCAAGCAACATCACACCCGAGAGGCCAGCCAGCGAAAGCGCCGCAACAGCATACCCCATCGTCCCCTGCTCGACGATATTGCTGAGCGCGGCGGCCGTCATCAGCGAGACAACCGCCACAGGTCCGACGGCCAGCGCGTTGCTGCTGCCAAACACGGTGTAAAGCAGGATCGGCACAATCGATGCGTAAAGCCCCGCCTCTGCAGGAAGGCCTGCCAGCAGGGCATAGGCCAGCGATTGCGGGATCAGCATGA
>CBFHZX010000029.1:0-38877 GCA_965660425.1 Sulfitobacter sp.
CGCTTGATATCTTTGACGATCTTCTCGCCAGGGCTATTCGGTGTCTTTCTCATCGTCCACTCCTCAGTGATTACGATGAGCCAGAAACACTCTCTTAGCAAATAACGCTATTTGGACCCATAGGCGCTGACGTCAGACACACGCTTCGTCCTAGCCCAGCGAAAGACATTAGACATAGCGGCCCTGAGAACCCGAATACTACTCTGCGTAAGGTCTTCATCAAACTCGTACAGGAAATCATAAGCGTCATAGTGAACAACATCAGTTAATGGCAGCCTTGAGTACTTTGGATGCTCTAACCACTTCTTTAGCTGTTGCTTATCACGATGTCTGGATTTCTCTGGTCGACTATTTAGGTATCGTTCAACGGCATCGCCTAACGTGGCTGCTTGTGGGGTTTGTGCGTTCTCAGCGAGACGTATCACCGACTCCCCACTCTTAAAGAACTCCAACATCTCATGCGCCATCCGCTCAGGAAGTGTTTTTACCATTTTGATTGTCATGTCTGTTGATGGTTGCGACATTCCGTCTGCTGCCATCTGCATGGCCTTGCCTCGATCTTCCTGTGACAAATGTTCTATCACGGTTGCTGGAACTGTGTGACCCAGACCGCTCACCATCCCTAAAAGTTCAACATGGTTAGATGCAGACCACTTCTCAACAAACCGAACAGGAGTGCCATCCACTTTGAGCCTAGCTTGACCTGTCGCTTGGTAAGCGTGTGTCTTGTCTCCACGAACCGTCAGTTCAACCAAGCCTTCGCTGTACCACTGCTTTGGGTTCACTCCTGCACCTTCTAGGATGGGCCTCAAGGCTTCAAAGACAGGGTCTGTGCGTTCAAGAGCCTTGTCGAAGCCATCATAGATTTTCTGGGCAAGCTGATGTTGTAGGAATCTGGCTTCCTGTTTGTCACTTGTGCCTGTTGAGCGTCGAGATTGCTTATCTGAGCCGTACTGTAGCTCTACTGGCTTAGTGACTTGCACATACCATTTACCCTTACGCCAAACCAATGTGCTTGGGTTATATCGCCTAGTATCCACTGCCAACACCCACAGAATAGGTTCCACAAGTAGGTGAGGTGTCTATTTTAGTCAATAAAACAAAGGTACATAGTGCTGTACCGCAAATGCTACTTAACATTCTGTTAACTATTTAAAGGGGAAGATTGAGATGCGAAGCGATTGGATTTTGAACGTCCTTGCCGACTTGCGCAGTTTTGCCCAAGCCAACGATCTGCCTATGCTGGCCGAGCAACTGGACGACACTGCGCTGATAGCCACGGCGGAGTTTGCCACAAGGGATGAGAGGTCTGCGAGAAGCGGACATGTTAGGGACGAGCAAAATACTGGAACGCATCCTTTCCGACTTGGAGGCGGCTGACACGCTCGACAGGATGCAGCGTGTCTCCGAGGCGTTGCGTAATTTCTACAAAGTGGACCACCTTGTGTACCATTGGGTGGATTCGAAGGGTGAACAATACGGCTGTGGCACCTATTCTGCCGAATGGCAGGAAAAATACATTTCTGAAAACTATGTGCGGATCGATCCTGTTATTCAGGGCTGCTATCAACGGTTCCACCCTGTCAATTGGAAGCGGCTTGAGTGGTCCAGCAAGGCTGCACGGGAGTTTTTGCAGATTTCATCGCAGTACGGTGTCGGCAATCAAGGGTATTCCATCCCGATCCGTGGCCCGAACGGGCAATTCGCACTGTTCACGGTCAATCACAGCTGTTCGGATGAGGCATGGGCCAAATTCACGCTGGAGCATCGCCGCGATCTTATTCTGATTGCCCATTACTTCAACGAAAAGGCGTTGGAATTTGAGCCTGACCGCCAGCCCGACAATCCGCCATCGCTTTCCCCGCGTGAAACAGATGCGATGACCCTTTTGGCGATTGGGTACAGTCGCGCGCAGGTGGCCGCGCGGCTCTCGATCTCCGAGCATACCTTGCGCGTCTACATCGAGAGCGCGCGGTTCAAATTGGGTGCGCTCAATACAACCCATGCGGTTGCCCGTGCCATGAGTAGGGGTCTGATTGTCGTATAGTTCATCATGATTACTACCTTTGCGGGCATCACGCTATGGTGGAACCCAGCGCTTTGGTGGTGTTAACCCTTTCAAGGATACCCCTTGAGCATCATCGAAAGCCAAGGGGAGCCTACTATGCTGCGTTATCTTTATGCCGATCAACTTGATACCCATTCACGCCTTGCGGATGAAATGTTCACCCACCGTGCCGATCAGTTTTGCACGCAGCTTGGTTGGGATGTGAACGTCGATGCCTACGGCCATGAGCGTGATGAATACGATGCGCTCAATCCACTCTACGTCATTTGGGAAACGCCTGAGGGCGGGCACGGTGGGTCCACCCGTTTTCTGCCCACGACGGGGCCTGTGATGGTGAATGACCATTTCAGCCATCTGATTGATGCGCCGATCCAAAGCCCAGCGATTTGGGAATGCACACGCTTTTGCATGGCACCTGGGCAGGGCGCCAATGTGGCGGTGGCCCTGATGCTGGGCGGTGGCGAGTTGATGAATGGTTTTGACGTGCGCCAATTTGTTGGCGTCTTTGATGCGCGTATGGTGCGTATTTACAAACGCGTCGGCTCCTCTCCGGAGGTGTTGGGCAGCATGGGGGAAGGCCGTGAACAGATCAGTGTTGGTCTGTGGGAGTTCGAGGCAGAGGCGCAAGCCCGCGTCGCGCAGCGCGCAGGCATCACACCAGCCCTCAGCCGCAGTTGGTTTGACCGCGCATTTGGCGCAGAACCTGCTACTGAATTTGCAGTAAGCGCCTGAACGGCTCTGGCCCCCGCTGGGCTGGCGGCATAGTGTCTGCGCATGACAACTGCGCTGACATTTTCTGACGATCAGGCCGCCGCCCATGACGCGGTGAGCGTGATGCTGCAACAGGCGGGGATCAGCCTTGCCGATGACCTGTTGATGCCGCCCAAGGGCAACAAGCATCAGGTGATGGCCGTCACGGGCAAGGCTGGTTCGGGCAAGACGCTGCTGCTGGCCGAGCTTTACAAAGCGATGGAAGGCGCTGGCGTCGAGATCGTTTCGGGCGATTACGAGAGCAAGAAGCGCAAAGACAAGCGCACGCTGGCAATCCTTGCGCCCACCAATAAAGCGGCAAGCGTGCTGCGCCTGCGCGGCGTGCCTGCCACGACCATCCACCGCATTCTTTATACCCCTGTCTATGACCCCGAATATGAGCGGATCGCCGAATGGTTGGCGGGCAATGGCGAGCGGCCCGAAGACGTAGAAGGGCTGACCGATGTGGCGCTGGACCGCGCTTACGGGTTTTATCAGGGCAACAAGTCCATCCCCGGAGCCTTGGCCGCCGCTGGTCTGCGCGGCAGTGATTTCATTACAGGCTGGAAGCGCCGCGAGGAGCCGCTGGACATTGGCTTTGTAGACGAATCCTCCATGCTGGATGACAAGCAATTCGAGGACCTCAAAGAGATCTTCCCCACCCTGCTGTTGTTAGGTGATCCTGCACAGCTGGCCCCTGTGGGCCAATCTGGCACGATGGTCTTTGAAAAGCTCCCCGAAAAACATGTCAAAAACATCAACCGCATTTTCCGTCAGGAAGCGGATAACCCGATCCTTGATCTGGCCCATGCGCTTGCCGATCCCGACGTGGGCTTTGAGCGGTTCGAGCGGATGGTTGAGGACGCGAGCAAGCGTGACGAGCGTGTGGTTTGGGGTCAGCGGGTGGAGGTCGACCTCATGGCGCGCTCGCCCGTGCTGGTTTGGCGCAATGCCACGCGCATTCGGTTGATCAATGCGTTCCGCCGTGTGCATGGCGCGCCAGAGGATGAATTGCTAGCGGGAGAGCCGCTGATCTGTGACGGGATCGAGCTGCCGCTCAAACATCGCAAGAAGCGGCTGGATTTGGAAGCTCGGGGGCTGATCAAAGGTGCGCAGGTCGTCTATCTGGGCGCAGGGCGCAAGCCAGGGTTTTCGCGCCTGCATGTGATGGGCGCGGAGGACCCGCAGGTGAGTGCTGCGAGCATTGTGAAGATTGAGAAGCCCGACGAGGAAGAGCCGTTCATCCCTTTTGCTGCACGCATGGGGGCGACATTCCTGCATGGGGCCGCGGTGACGATCCATAAGGCGCAGGGCAGCCAGTGGGACACGGTGCAGGTGTTTGCGCCCGACCTTTATGGCGCGGCCCGCATGGGGCGGATGGAAGCAGGGCAGCCGTTGTGGAAACGTCTGGCCTACGTGGCGATCACCCGTGCGCAGGAGCGCCTGATCTGGGTGGTGCGCAACCGTCTGGCAACGCCGTCTTATGCGCTGCATGTTGACGATCTGCGCGCAGCGGCAGCACCCACGTTGACGCTGGACGCGACAGAGGAGGAGACGGGATGAGATCAATTATCGTGACGGGCGCAAGCTCTGGCATCGGGCGCGCCACGGCGGAGCTGTTCTTGGCCAAAGGTTGGCAGGTCGGCTTAATCGCACGGCGCGGGGACTTCTTGGAGGATGTGGCTGAGGGGTATTCCGAGGCGGTTGTGATGCCTGCCGATGTGACGGACCCCGAGGCTATGGCGGATGCCTTCGCCCAGTTCGGGGATGTTGATGTGCTGTTCAATAACGCAGGTATGTTCGGTCCCTCTGCTCCAATTGACGAGGTGGCGCTGGAGGATTGGGGGCAGGTTTTGAACGTCAACCTGCATGGCATGTTCATCGCTGCACGGCTGGCCTTTGGCGCGATGCGCGCCTCGGGGCGCGGCGGGCGGATCATCAACAACGGCTCGATCTCGGCGCATACGCCGCGGGAGAATTCCGTCTGCTACACAACGACGAAACACGCGATAAGTGGGCTGACCAAATCGCTGGCGCTGGACGGGCGGCCCTTTGACATCACCGCAGGGCAGATCGACATCGGCAATGCGGAGAGTGAGATGGTGCGCGATTTGAAAGCCGCCAATGCAGGCATGCATACGATGGATGTGGACCATGCCGCCGCATCCGTGCTGCACATGGCGCAGCTGCCGCTGAGCGCGAATGTGCCCTTTATGACGGTGATGGCGACGAAGATGCCCTATCTCGGGCGCGGTTAACGGCGCAGCAGGCCGAAGATCGCTGAGGCACCCCAGCCTGCGAAGATCGCGATGGCCAGTGACATGAGGCCATAGAGGAACGATTGCTCGCGGCTGAGTGTAAAGAGCCAGCGCTCCATGCCCACTTTGCGCACGTAAATGCTCGTCTCATATTGCGCGACGACATTGCCCGCACGGGTGAGAAAAATCCGCGTCTGGTAGTCCCCCTCGGTCAGGGCGGCGGGCAGGTCAATCGAGGTGCGGAACAGCGTTTGCTCGTCCACGCTCACCGTGCCTTCATTCAGCTGATACTGGTCGGAGGCGGTTTTGATGCGGATCAGCGCATCGGTAAATGTCTCGCTGTCGGTGATATTGTCGGGTGCATCGACCGAGCGGATCGCACGGGGGATTGATATTTTGTGGCGCACGTCCTCGGTCTCGCTCAGTGACAGGCCCAAAAGTGTGCTGGTCGAGACGGCATAGAAACTCGGTGCGCTGTCGATCTCGACGGCATCGGTATTGATCCAGATGCCGAACTTCTTTTCCTTGCGCCGCACGGTCGCAGGCTCGGACGGGCCAGCCACGGTAACGATGACCTGCATCTGTGGATCGGTGGGAAAGGGGGCCTCGCGTTTGACCGCGCCAAAGATCAGGATTTCGGAGCCGTCGAAATTGGTGTTGATGGAGACGGTATCGCTGCTCAGGCCCAGAACGACCTCTTCGGCGTTGGCGGGTAGAGCAGCAAGGCAGAGGGCAAACAGAAGGCGGCGCATCAATGGCCTCCTGCCGCGATTGAGTAGAGCTCAGCGGGTTGCAGAAGAAGCTCAAGCGCGAGTTTGCCGCAGACGGCAAGGACCATGATCGCCAGCAGGATACGCAATTGTTCGGCCTTCATCTTGACCCCGATGCGCGTGCCGATCTGTGCGCCGATTACCCCGCCCACCAGCAGCAGAACTGCCAGCACGATGTCGACGGTAAAGTTGGTAGTTGCGTGCAGCATGGTGGTAAAGGCTGTCACAAAGATGATTTGGAACAGTGACGTGCCCACGACCACTTTGGTCGGCATTCCCAAGAGATAGATCATCGCGGGCACCATGATAAAGCCACCACCCACGCCCATGATCGCAGCCAGAATACCGACGGCTACGCCAACAACGAGGGGCGGGATCACGGAGATGTAGAGGCCCGAGACCCGAAAGCGCATTTTGAAGGGCAGGCCGTGAATCCAGTTATGCTTTTTCCGCTTGGGCGCTTTGCCCTTTTTGACGTTGCGGATGGCATTGAGGCTCTCGAAGAACATCAAGCCGCCGATGACACCAAGGAACACAACATAGCAAAGCTTTACCAGCAGATCGACCTGACCTTGGGCCTTGAGGATGTTGAAGACATAGACGCCCAGTGCCGCACCGATCAATCCTCCGATGAGCAGCACAGTGCCCATCCTGAGATCCACCGTCTTTCGTTTGAAATGCGCGAGCACGCCCGAGAAGGAGGAGGCGACGATCTGGTTCGCCTCTGTCGCAACAGCCACCGCAGGCGGAATGCCGATGAAGAACAACAGCGGCGTCATCAAAAAGCCGCCACCCACGCCGAACATACCTGACAGAATGCCCACAATTCCGCCAAGCCCCAAAAGAAGGAAGGCGTTTACCGATACTTCGGCGATGGGCAGGTAGATTTGCATAATTCAGGCTTAGGCCCCGACCGCACCAAAATCAATGACCTATGCCAAAGGACTTATGATTTCGCGCGATCTGGACTTATCTTTCTTTCACGTAAGGCTCTCCTCCCGCGCGGGGCGGGATGGCTTTGCCGACAAAACCCGCAAGGATGATGACGGTCATGAGGTAGGGCAAGGCGGAGAGCAGCTGGATCTGCACCTTCATCCCGATGAGGTTCTCGATCACATCAGGGCGGGTTTCCAACGCGCCGAACAGGCCAAAGAGCAAGCAGGCATAAAGCGCGTACCACGGGCGCCACTTGGCGAAAATGAGAGCGGCAAGCGCGATGAACCCGCGCCCTGCGGCCATGTCTTTGACAAAGCCTGCTTGCAGCGCCGTGCTCAGATAGGCGCCCGCGATGCCGCATAGGACGCCGCAAATGGCAACGGCGGCGAAGCGTAGACCGACCACCGACACGCCAGCGGTATCGACGGCGGCAGGGTTCTCGCCCACAGCGCGCAGGCGTAGGCCAAACCGTGTGCGGAACAGTAGCCACCATGTGAATGGCACGGCTGCAAAAGCTGCGTAGACCAGAATGGAGTGGCCCGAGATCAGCTCATAGTAAATCGGCCCCAAGAAGGGCACGTTTTGCAGGGCTTCGGCGAAGGGCAGAGTGATCGGCTCGAACCGCGCGTTGCCCGTGAGAGACGGCGTGCGGCCCCCTTGTTTGAACCATGACTGGGCAATCAGCACGGTGAGCCCCGCGGCGAGGAAGTTGATCGCCAGGCCCGAGATAAGCTGGTTGCCGCGGAATGTGATGGAGGCGACACCGTGGATAGCACTTAGGACCAGTGAGGCGGTGATGCCTGCCAACAGGCCGATCCAAACGCTGCCCGTGAGCGCGGCAATCGCAGCCGAGAAGAAGGCGGCGGCAAGCATTTTGCCCTCCAGCCCGATATCAAAAATGCCAGCGCGTTCTGAATAGAGCCCTGCGAGGCAAGCCAGCAACAGGGGTGTTGCAAGGCGCACGGCGGAATCAAGAAGCTGGATGAGGGTGAGGAAATCCACCGCCTACACCTCCTTGCGCTTGCGCAGGGCCAGGAACATCCGTTCAAGCGGCATCCGCACCATATTGTCAAGCGCCCCTGTGAAGAGGATCACGAGGGCCTGGATCATCACGATCAATTCGCGCGGGATCGAGGTCCACAGCGCAAGTTCGGCCCCGCCTTGGTAGAGAAAGCCGAACAGGATCGCGGCGATGAACACGCCCAGCGGGTGCGAGCGGCCCATCAGTGCCACGGCGATGCCGATAAAGCCTGCGCCCTCGACTGAGTTGAGGACCAGACGCTCAGCCTCGCCCATGACGTTGTTGATCGCCATCATGCCTGCCAGCGCGCCAGAGATGAGCATGGTGACCATGATGATCTTGAACGGAGGCATGCCTGCGTATTTTGCGGCTGATTCCGAATGCCCGAAGCTGCGGATCTCGAAGCCCAGTCGCGTGCGCCAGATCAGAAACGACAGGAAGACGCAGGCCGCGATGGCCACCAGCAGGGAGACATTGGCGGGTGCGGATTTTGAGAAGGCAATGCCAAGGGGGGCCAGCAGCTCATGCAAGGTGGGCAGGTGCACGGCTTCGGGAAAGCGCGCAGAGGCAGGGTCCATCGATCCCTTCGGGCGGAGCAGGTTTACAAGGACATAATTGAGTAAGGAGGCCGCTATGAAGTTGAACATGATCGTGGTGATCACGATGTGGCTGCCGCGTTTGGCCTGAAGATAGGCGGGGATTGCGGTCCATGCGGCCCCGAACAGGCCTGCTGCAACTGCGGCACCGACAAGGGCCAGCGACCAATGGGGCCATGGAATGTAGAGACAAGCAAGTGCGACGCCAAGGCCACCCAAGGCGGCCTGACCTTCGCCGCCGATGTTGAAGAGGCGTGCATGAAAGGCGATGGAAACCGCCAGCCCTGTGAACATGAAGTTCGTTGCGTAGTATAGCGTGTAGCCCCAGCCATAGGTGGAGCCGAGCGCACCTGTCACCATCAGTTTGGCCGCGGCGAACGGGTCTTCCCCGATGGCGAGGATGACCAGCACGGAGATGATAGCCGCCAGCAGGAGGGAGATAAGGGGCACGAGGATCACCTCAGCCCATTTGGGCATCACGTCCATAAGGTGGCTCCTGATGTGTGGCGGCTGTTGGGGCGCTGCCCCCGTCCCTGCGGGCCTCCCCCGGGATATTTTTCACCAAAAGAAAGGGGGGTCATTTTTGAGCTCCTATGCCTGTCATCAGCAGACCGAGTTCTTTTTCGTCTGTCTCCGAGGGGAGGCGCTCGCCCATGATATGGCCGTCGAACATGACGGCGATGCGGTCGCTGAGGGCCATGATCTCGTCCAGCTCAACCGAGACGAGGAGCACGGCTTTGCCTTTGTCGCGCAGGGCGATGATTTGTTGGTGGATGAACTCAATAGCGCCAATGTCGACGCCGCGTGTGGGTTGCCCGATGAGCAGGAGATCTGGGTTGCGCTCGATCTCGCGGGCAAGCACGATTTTCTGCTGGTTGCCGCCCGAGAAGTTTTTGGCGGAGAGTTTCGGGTCGGGGGGGCGCACGTCGAAGCGCTTCATCTTGCCTTCCGTATCTTCGCGGATGGCGGCGTTGTTCATCAGGGCACCCGCGCGGTAGGCTTCATCGTGGTGATAGCCGAAGGCCACATTTTCCCATGCGGTGAAATCCATGATGAGGCCTTCGCGCTGGCGGTCTTCGGGTACGTGGGCGATGCCGCGGGCGCGGCGAGACCTCCCGTCAGAGTGTTGGCCCGTCAGGTCGAGCGGCTGGCCGTTGACCGTGATCTGCCCCGTGCCATCGGCGTAGCCGCCGAGGACCTCGAGCAGCTCGGACTGGCCGTTGCCTGCGACGCCTGCGATGCCGAGGACTTCGCCTGCGCGCAGCTGCAAGTTGATGCCCTTGAGGCGTTCGACATTCTTGTCATCGCGGACACGCAGATCTTTGATCTCCAGCACGAGGTCTTTGGGTTGAGCAGGTGTCTTGTCCACCCGCAGCAGCACTTTGCGGCCTACCATGAGCTCGGCCAGTTCAGCGGGCGATGTCTCCGCGGTTTTGACGGTGGCGGTCATTTCACCACGGCGCATCACGCTCACCGTGTCGGTGGTGTCCATGATCTCGCGCAGTTTATGAGTGATCAGGATGATGGTTTTGCCTTCGGCGCGCAAACGGTCAAGGATGCGGAAAAGTTGGTCTGCCTCGGCGGGGGTGAGCACGCCTGTGGGCTCGTCGAGGATCAGGATGTCGGCCTGGCGGTAGAGTGCTTTGAGGATCTCGACACGTTGTTGCATGCCGACGCCGATGTCTTGGATGAGCGCATCAGGCTCGACGCTCAGGCCATAGTCCTCGGACAGTTCCAGCAGCGTGCGACGTGCCTTGGCGATAGAGGGTTTGAGCCAGCGGCCATCTTCTGCACCTAGAATGATATTCTCCAGCACGGTGAAATTCTCTACAAGTTTGAAGTGCTGGAACACCATGCCGATGCCTGCGGCAATCGCGGCCTGGCTGTCGGGTATTTGTGTTTTGGTGCCTTTGATGAAAATCTCGCCCCTGTCCGCTTTGTAAAAGCCGTAGAGGATCGACATCAGGGTGGATTTGCCTGCGCCATTCTCGCCGATGATGCCGTGGATTGTGCCGGGCATGACGCGGATCGAGATGTCTTTGTTGGCCTGCACAGGACCGAAGGCCTTGGAAATGCCTTTAAGCTCGATGGCGGGGGCGGTTGTCATGGGCGGCCTCCTTGGCCGTGGGGGCGGATTAAAAAGGGCCGCGCTGAGTGTTCAACGCGGCCCCTGTTGTCCCTTGCGGGACATGTTGTTTAGAAGTCCAGCGCGGGGCAGCTGTCATTGGTGTAATAGGCTACCACTTCGGTCTCGCCTGCGATGATTCTGTCGCGTGCCATGTTCACTTTGGCCGCCATCTCTTCGGTGACCAGCGACGCGTTGTTCTCGTCCATGGCAAAGCCCACGCCTTCTTCGGCGAGACCCAAGCTCACGACGACGCCAGTTTCCAGATCAGCGCCCGCTTTCATTGCGTCATAAACGGCGACATCGACGCGCTTGAGCATGGATGTCAGAACCTTGCCCGGGTGCAGGTGGTTCTGGTTGCTGTCCACACCAATGGAGAGGATGCCCTCATCCGCCGCGGTTTGCAGAACGCCCACGCCTGTGCCGCCTGCGGCCGCATAGACAACATCAGCGCCCTGGCTGATCTGTGCTTTTGTCAGCTCGGAGCCTTTGACGGGGTCATTCCAAGCTGCTGGCGTGGTGCCTGTCATGTTGGCAACGATCTTGGCGTCGGGGTTCACGGCCTTCACGCCCTGCGCATAGCCGCAGCCAAAGTGGCGGATGAGTGGCACGTCCATGCCGCCGACAAAGCCCACTGTGCCTGTTTTGGAGGCCATAGCCGCCATCATACCCACGAGGTAGGAGCCTTCATGCTCGGCAAAGCCTACCTGACGGATGTTTGGCGCGTCGAGCCATGTGACGTCGATCACAGCGAACTTTGTGTCAGGGTAGTCAGGTGCCACAGCGGACAGCGGATCGGCCATGCCGAAACCCATCGTTACAATCGGGTTAGCACCCGCTTCGGCAAAGCGGCGGAGGGCCTGCTCGCGCTGGGCTTCGGACTGAAGCTCGATCTCGCGGAAGGTGCCGCCTGTCTCTTCGGCCCAACGGGTTGCGCCGTTGAAGGCAGCCTCGTTGAAGGATTTGTCGAATTTGCCGCCCAAATCGAAGATCAATGCAGGTTCGGCTGTCGCGGTGCCCGCCATCAAAGCGGTGGCAGCGGCAGCGCCGAGGAATTTTGTCATGAGGGTCATAGGTGTCTCCCAGAGTTGGTTTTCGGGCGATCGCTTGCAGCAGCGCCGCCCAGTATTGCACAGATGCGCAATGCTGCCCGAATTGTGTGTGGGGACGGGGGTGGGGTCAACCTGATTCGGGAGCGCACCGCCGTTTGGGTGTGCATTAACCTTGCGTAAACGCTCGCATCATCAGCAGGGCGTCGACGGGCGTGCCAGATGGCCGTTTGTAATAACCTTTGCGCAGGCCGCTGGGGGTGAACCCGTTCTTGGAATAAAGCGCGATGGCGGCTGTATTGTCTGCTGCGACTTCGAGAAATGCGGTGTTTGCATCGCTTGTGGAGATCCAGCGGGTCATCAGTTTTTGTGCGATGCCTTGGCGCTGGTGCGCGGGCGAGACGGCAAGGGTCAGAAGCTCGGCCTCGTCTGCGATCGTCTGGGTCAGGGCAAAACCGCCTGCGTCAGTGAGGCATTGAATATGGGGTTTGGCCAACAGATCAGCAAATTCCGCCGCCTGCCAGCTGCGCTCATGCACGAATGCGTCGGCATGGATCTGGGCGAGGTGTTCGGGCGTCACGGGATGATCTGGGGGGGCGCGTCGCGTGCGGGTGCCGCATCTGCGGGGCGCAGATAGAGCGGCGCTGGCAGGGCGACAGGGTGATCTAAACGTGTGACGGCAATACGCGCAATCGCTTCGGCCACGGGGTAGGTTGATGCTGTACCATGTGCGCCGATGCGCGGGATGTCAGCGGGGAGCGTCTCCAGTGCGCAAAGTTCGGGCACTTCCAAAACCTCGGTCTCGAACCCTTGGGCAAACACCAGATCGCGCCGCGCATCTACGGTGCAGATGGTTGGCCCCTGCGCACCCAGACGCAGAGCATCAAAAGCACTCACCCCGATGGCGGGGATGCCAAGACCAAGTGCAAGCCCGCGTGCGGCAGAGACCGATATGCGGATGCCTGTGAAATTACCCGGGCCAACGCCAACGCCGATCGCGGTGAGTTGGTCCATGCTGGTGTTTGTTTGTGCGAGGAGGTCTTGCACAAGAGCGAGGAGACGCTCGGCCTGACTTTTGGCCATAGGCTCGGTTTTCTCGGCAAGAATATCGTCCCCATGAAGAAGGGCCGCCGCACAATGTGCAGCTGCCGTATCAAACGCTAGGACGAGAGGCTGTTGCACGCCGCATCCTTCAGGCGACAGGGCGCACTTCGGTCACTTCGGGGATATAGTGGCGCAGCAGGTTTTCAATGCCCATCTTAAGCGTCAGCGTGGAGGAAGGGCAGCCAGCGCATGCGCCTTGCATGTGCAGGTACACGACACCTCGGTCAAAGCCGTGGAACGTAATATCGCCACCGTCTTGGGCCACTGCAGGGCGGACGCGGCTGTCTAGCAACTCTTTGATCTGGCCGACAATCACGCCATCTTCGCCCGTGTGTTCGGCATGGCCAGAGGTGGCTTGGTGATCCGCGCCCATGACGGGCTGACCTGATTGGAAGTGCTCCATAATCGCACCCAGAAGGCTGGGTTTGAGGTGGTCCCATTCCATCTCGTCCGACTTGGTGATTGTCACGAAATCAATGCCAAAGAACACACCCGTCACGCCCTCGACTGCAAACAGGCGCGTGGCGAATGGCGAGGTCGACGCAGTGTCAGCCGTTGGGAAATCAGCAGTCCCCATCTCGAGGACATTTTGACCCGGCAAGAACTTGAGCGTTGCGGGGTTCGGCGTGGATTCTGTTTGAATGAACATCGGTCATCTCTCTGTCAGGGTTGTCCAAGATATGCGGATGAGCAGGCCCGATGTCAAGGGATTGGAATGATTCTAAACTGATGCTTGAGCTGCCGTCACGTGATCGCTTCGAGCTGCTCTTTGGTCAGATCGCCTGGCACAATTGTGATGGGCACGGGCAGGCTGCCAGAATTTCGGCTGAGTTGCGTGACAAGAGGGCCGGGCCCTTTACCATCGGTGCCAGCGCCAAGGACAAGGACGCCGATTTCTGGATCCTGCTTGATCTGGGCCATGATTTCATCGACGGCCTGTCCTTCACGGATGACCAGCTCGGCTTCTATGCCCTGACGGTCGCGCATCCATTTGGCGAACACCTCAAAATGCACTTCGATCCGCTCGCGGGCCTCTTCGCGCATGATGTCGCCGATGCCGATCCAGTGGTTGAATTCCTCTGGCGGGATCACGGCAAGGACCTCTACACCGCCGCCCGTCTTGGAGGCGCGCATGGCGGCAAAGCGCATGGCACTGAGGCATTCGCGGCTGTCGTCGAGGACCACAAGAAACTTGCGCATGATATTCTCCCTATACCGTTCGGGATCATGGCGCGGGTGAAGGCATCATGCAAATGGCTTTTGCAGGTGCTGGAATTTTTCAAAAATTCCAACTGATTTCTTTGAAAGAAAACAGGCGCTCGTGCGCGCTCTTAGAGTTTCTGTGAGGCAGCCCAATCCCAATACATCTCGCGCACCCGCTGGGTCACCGGATTTCCGTTTGAACCCTGCTCATAGGTGGTGTCGTCAAAGGCGCTAATGGGGGTGACCTTCATCATATTGCCAGAGAGAAAGACCTCGTCGGCGTCGTGGAAATCATCAAAGCTGAGCACGCGCTCATGGACCTTCATGCCCTGGGCACGCATGTTCTGCATGTGCCGCGCGCGGGTGATGCCAGCCAGAAACGTGCCATTGGGCACGGGCGTAAAGACCTCACCGTCCTTGACCATGAACACATTGGCCGATGCCGTCTCGGCGACATTGCCGATCGCATCCGCGACCAGTGCGTTGCCGAAACCCTTGCTGCGGGCCTCTGCCATCATGCGCGCGTTGTTGGGATAGAGGCAGCCTGCCTTTGCATTCACGACGTTATCTTCAAGCACGGGGCGGCGGAACCTTGTGCGGGTCAGCGTCGATGCAGCCTCGGGCGGGGCCATCGGGATTTGCTCGAGCGATACGCAAAAGCCTGTTGCATCTTTGAGCGGTATGATGCCCAGATCATCCCCCGCCAAGGCCCAATACATCGGGCGGATATAGATGGCTGCATCCTTCGGATAGGCGGCGAGACCCTCGCGAATGATCGCCACCATGTCGTCCACCTCAACGGTCGGCGTGATCATCAGAGCAGCAGCAGAGCGGTTGATACGCGCGCAATGCGCCTCCAGATCCGGAACCAGCCCGTTAAACATCCGCGCGCCATCAAACACTGTGGTGCCAAGCCACGCACCGTGATCCGCCGCTTTCATGACGCTCAGATCGCCATTGTGCCACGTGCCCTCGAAATAGGTGCGGATGTTTGTGCCTGTGGCCATTTGAGTGTCCTTGATTGAAGCGCCCTCTCAGGGGGTGCTGTGATAGATGCCTTCGGGCAGATTAAGGGCCGCCGCAAGATCGCGCAACTGATTGGGCGACAGGGTGATTTTACTGATCGTGTCGGTCTTTGCATCCCATTGCTCAATCGTGATTTGGGTATCGAACGCCAAAAGCGTCACATCCTCGCGCAAAGGTGTGTCTCCCTCGTCTACAAGGGTGATCGCAGTTGCCTCAAATTCGTGTTCTATTGTAAACATCTGGCGATAGTACCGCGTCGCCACATCCGTGCAAGCGTGGCAGTTTGGCGCAAGATCGCGCAGCGGCTCACTGATGTGTGATCGGACTGGCCCTGACAGCCGAGCGTGATAAACTTGCTCCAGCAATGCGACATAGGGACGTGTAAAGATGATGATGCGAATTCTGACGGCGTTGGGTTTGTGCGTGGGGCTGACCGCTTGTGTGGTCGCTCCTGTCTCTGCACCCGCGCCTGTGCCTACTGCAACCCCCGCTGCCGTCTCACCTGCAGCTGCCCGCGCGCGCGCGCGGACGTTCGTGAGCGTCGTCAATCAGTTGGAACCTGTGGCAGAGCAGGAGTGCCGTGCCCGCACGCAAAACCTGAATTGCGATTTCAATATCGTAGTCGATGACCGTCCTGGCATGCCCGCAAACGCCTTTCAAACCCTTGACCGTCAGGGCCGCCCCATCATCGGCTTCACGCTGGCGCTGATTGCCGATGCGCGCAACGAGGACGAGCTGGCCTTTGTCCTTGGGCATGAGGCAGCGCATCACATTGCGGGCCACATCGGCCGCCAGCAGCAGAATGCCGTGGCAGGGGCCGTGATCTTTGCGGGGCTGGCGACGTTGAGCGGTGGAGATGCTAACGCCGTCCGCTCGGCGCAGGAATTAGGCGCACAGGTCGGCGCGCGCAGCTACTCCAAGGAATTCGAGCTTGAAGCCGATGCCTTGGGGACCGTTATCACCAAAAGAGCGGGATATGATCCGTTGCGCGGCGCCGAGTTCTTTACCCGCATCCCTGATCCGGGTGATCAGTTCTTGGGCACGCATCCGCCCAACGCGGCGCGGGTCGAGATTGTGCGCAAAACGGCGGCTGGGCTTTGATTTGTCTACTGTCTGCCTGATGCACCTTAAACAAGGCTGACCGTGCACAAGCTTGGGATCATTCTAACAGACCGTGGCAGCAAATATGCGGTGTCGGGCTGTGCGGTGAACAGCCGCGCGGAAGTTGATGCGGCGCTCAAGCAACTCAAGCGCGACAAATCATACTCCAAGGCAACCCATAACACATGGGGCGCGATCCTGCCCGACGAAGGGATGATCAAGGCGGATGACGGAGAGAGCGGCGCAGGGATGGTGATCTTGCGGATGCTGGAGCGTGAGGCGCTGGAGGGGCATCTGGTGGTGGTGACACGTTGGTACGGCGGCAAGCATCTGGGCGGGGACCGCTTTCGCCATGTGCAGACCTGTGTGCGGGCGTATCTGGACGCGCTCTAGGCTTTGCGGCGTTCGCGGCTGATGTGCCAGCAATAGATAAGTGGTGCGAGGATGTAGTCGTATCCGAAGCAGGCGATCTGATGGATCACAGGCAGGCTGCATAGCTTCGCCAGCCACTGAGTCTGCGGGATTTCGCGCCACAAGATGATGAAGGCGGGGATGCCCGAGGTGACCTCTCCGCTTTTGCGCACGTGCAGGCGGCGGGCAGCAGCGTCAGGGGTGATGCCCCAGACCTTGAGCTGCTCCGTGTCGTTAAGATCATCATAGCGAATGGGAAGCGCCTGATCTGCGCTGAGACGTGCGTAGTGGTTCACCTCGCGGCTGCACACGGGACATTCGCCGTTATAAAGGACTTCGGTTTTCTCTGTCATCGCCTACAGATAGGAGCCGTTGCCGCGCCCGCCAGCCCCTAGCGCGGTTTATTCCCGTCAATCCACCGCGACATGAGGGCGCGGTCTTTGAAGCACTCGGGCGGCACTTGGGTGCGCTTGAGCTTGGCGATCCGCTCGGCAAAGCCTACCTGCTTGGAGGAGGGGTAATCGTTGAACTTGCTTGGCGCGGGTTTATGCGCGTCGATCCACCGCAACAGGCGCGCGCGGTCTTGGGTGATGCCCACGGGCAGTTTTGATTTGGCTTTCTCCGCCAGCGACTTGGCATAATCGATCTGTTTTTGCGTGGCGGGCACGGGCGTTGGCAGCGCCATTTCCGTCTGCGCGTCAGGTGCCGCCCCAAGGAGATCGGCGAATGAAGTTTGATACGACATGGGATGCTCCCTTCGTTTGCTCTACTTTGATATAGAACATAAAGAGAACATTGTCAAGATTTGGTTAATGCGGGAGATGTTTCTCACGCCCTAAGCCGTGCAGTGCCAGACTTCGGGGTGGTGCCTCAGAGCGGTTTTTGGGGCAGTTTATGGCAGACCGTTAGCGCGACACGGATGATGTTGGACTTGCGTCAGCCAAAGCACCAGCCCGATGGGGCGGTCTGGCGCTGTACGGCGGCTTCGCCTTAATTCCGCGCGGTCTTTTGGTTGCTTCTTTAAGGTTTATTGCACTGGGCTGACGTATTTGAATATTCATTGGCGTTACTAGCGACTATTCAGTTTTGGCTTCGACCTGCCAATCTAGCTCTAACTCTGTCCATTCTTGTGCATGTTCAAAAACCAAATTTTCAAATCGCAAGGAGAACGCTTCTATCATGTTTTTCCAACGCCGCAGATTTTGTAAGTTAACTTTTGGCGCACCGCCGTGAGCGATCTTATTTCTTACAGAGACCATCGCATCAATCGATTCTCTTAAATTGGTGTTGTTAAAGCCTTTCCAAGACAGTTCGCGCAGAATGAAAGGATAGCCAATCTGAGCATAAAGAAAGTCGATATTTTTGACGCTGGCGTTGTTTAGTCGTCCACTTGTTTCGCGTATGAAGTCTTTCAATTTTCTGGGTGTATCTAATTCATCAGCGAATATATCTTTCGCCGCCCGCTCAAACACATCTTCGACAAAGGCTTCAAATACAGCAGTGAGCATTACAACACCCGATTTGGTTACAGCTGCACCTTGCTTTTGAGCAGGACGACCGCGATTGCCGCCGGTGAGGCTTTGATGGGCATCTAGTAGCTCTTCAACATCCTTGAGCCACAACGAAATTTTTATGATGGCTGCGCTAGTCAAACAACCCGTCCCCACAGATCATACTCGCCAGCTTCCTCCACCTCGACAGTGACAATATCGCCCACGGTGAGCGCCTCATGCCCTTCGTCGATGAACAGGTTCCCGTCGATCTCTGGCGCATCGGCTTTCGTGCGGCAGGTGGCGGCGTCTGCGTCGATCTCGTCGATGATCACGTCCATGCGCTTGCCTACCTTCGCCTGTAGTTTCGCCTCGGAGATGGCTTGGGCCTTTTCCATAAAGCGGTTCCAGCGGTCTTGTTTGACATCTGCGTCCACATGGTGGGGCAGGGCGTTGGACCGCGCGCCGTCGACGTTTTCGTATTGGAAGCAACCTACGCGGTCCAGTTGCGCTTCGTCCATCCAGTCGAGCAGCGTCTGGAACTCGGCCTCCGTCTCCCCCGGGTAGCCGACGATGAAGGTCGAGCGCAGGGTGATGTCGGGGCAGACCTCGCGCCATGCGGCGATCTCGTCGAGGGTTTTACTTGCTGCGGCGGGGCGGGCCATGCGTTTGAGCACGTCTGGATGGGCGTGCTGGAAGGGAATGTCGAGGTAGGGCAGGACCAAGCCTTCGGCCATGAGCGGGATGAGCTGGCGCACATGGGGGTAGGGGTAGACGTAGTGCAGGCGCACCCACGCGCCGAGCGACCCAAGATCACGGGCGAGGTCGGTGATATGGGCGCGGTGGCCGCGATCCTCGGCGTGTTTGATGTCGACACCGTAGGCGGAGGTGTCTTGGGAGATGACGAGCAGCTCTTTTACCCCGCTCTCGACCAGTTTTTCGGCCTCGCGGATCACGGCATGGGCGGGGCGGCTGGCCAGCTTGCCGCGCATGTCGGGGATGATGCAGAATTTGCACCTGTGATTGCAGCCTTCGGAGATCTTCAGATAGCTGAAGTGTCGTGGGGTGAGCGATACGCCTGTCGCGGGCAGAAGGTCAATGAACGGATCGGGGGAGGGCGGCACGGCGGTGTGCACGGCGTCCAGCACCTGCTCGTATTGGTGCGGCCCTGTGACGGCGAGGATTTTCGGGTGATGCTCGCGGATATAGTCAGGCTCGGCGCCGAGGCAGCCTGTCACGATCACGCGGCCATTCTCTGTCAGCGCTTCGCCAATGGCGTCGAGGCTTTCGGCTTTGGCGGAGTCCAGAAATCCGCAGGTGTTCACGATCACCGCATCCGCGCCTGAATAATCGGGCGAGATGGCATAGCCCTCGGCGCGAAGGCGCGTAAGGATACGCTCGCTGTCCACCAGCGCTTTGGGACAGCCGAGGCTGACCATGCCGATGGTGGACTGGCCTGTGCGCTTTGGCTCGTTGAACGTAGCGCGGGGGGCGAGATCTGGGCGGAGGTCGGGGGGATTTGTGCTCATGCGAGGGCTATACGCCACGCGCAAGGCTTCGGCAATTGCTCAGCTTTTGGTGACGGGTAAACTTGCGCCCAGCCAACCCGGCCCTGGGCCAGAGCCAAGCATGCCCTCGGGCACGTCAATGATGTTGGTGAACCCCGCCTCGGTCAGACGAGCGGCCAGATATCGCGAGCGCACGCCGCGTGCGCAGATCAGGGCGATGGGGGCGTCTGGCGTGGGCACCAGTGCTATGAGCTTTTGCACGAACTGCGGGTCGCGCATGTCCAGCGGCACAGCGCCTTCGCCCACACCAGTGGTCTGCCATTCGTCGGGGCGGCGGATGTCGATCAATGTGACGGAGCCATCAGCGGCGGCGGCATGGGCGGCCTGAACTGACAGGCCGTCCTCTTGTTCCGCCGTGATGTTAAATCATCGCGCCGCCGCCACGCCACCTGCGCCAGCCAGAAGGCCAACAAGCAATAGACGGCGGGGCAGGCGGCGCTGGGTCATGGCTTAGCCCTTGGGTGCCATGGAGGACCACTGGGGAATGGTATTGGTCGAGGCAGGCTTTGGATCAAGGCTGGGCCAGTTGCCTGTCGACAGCTCGAGATTGCCTGGAATGTCCTCTTCCCAGAAGCCTACGACATTTTTGGTAATGTTGAGGTAGAGCTTGTCGTCGATGATACGCCACAGGGTCGGGTTGCCTGGAACCTTGCCGCCTTTGGCCACACCGTAGGCGCAGTGGCCGTCATATTGGGGGACATATTTCGTAGGATCGGCTGTGAACAGATCGCGGTTTGCCTCGGAGGAGAAGGCGAAGGTCGCACCGTTATGCTCGGCAGTAATCGCCTTGTTGCCCTCGACGGGGGCTGGCTGGCTCTGACCGACAGGGTTCTGGTCGAGCGAGAAGTAAGCGACCACGTCATAGCCTGACACGGCAAAGCCCGTCTCGTCTACGAATTGCTCGCCTGCGAAGGCAGAGTTGGCAAAGCTGAGCGCAGTGGCAGCAGCGGCGATGTTGAGGACAAAGCGGTTCATGATGGTGTCTCCTGAATGGGGGCCTGTGTATCGTTGCGGCCTATGACACTCAAGTTAGGGGCCGCTGAGCCGCTTTGCATCTCGCAACTGCGTGACCTCTCGGATGCGTGAGCGGACGCTCGAGTTTACGGGTTATTATTTCATGATTGGCGGCTCGTTGCCCTCGAACCCTGCCAAACGAGGCGTGTTTTGTAACGTCTCCATCTGCGGCAGGTCGAACCGCAGACCTACTTTCATCAGTTTTGTTACAGTCGGGTCTGTGTGGTTGAAAAAGCCCACGTCCATCGCCCCCGCCTCGATCCCTGAAAACGTCAGCGCCTCGGAGGCGGCGCGTACCAGCGCGTCCTGCGCGCGAGGAATCGCATCGACAAAGGCCAGCAAATGCCCACGCCCGCCGCCTGCGTAGGCCACACCGACCAGCCACGCATTGGCCGCCATGCCTGTGGCAGTGGCGAGTTTTTCATCTATGGCGGTGATGAGCGCTTCGGGCAGACCCTTGGGCGGGTGCAGGCTTTCGATCTTGGCTTCGACCTCGCTCGCCTCGTTGGTCAGCGTCTCGCGAAGCCACGCCACGGCAGTATCAGGCAGCAGGATCGCGGAGGGTGCGACATCCATGTTGAGGGCGATGCCCAGCGGCTGCCCCTCCAGCATTGCGGCCACATTGCGACCTGAAAGAGCTACATAGCTCGCCGCATCTCCAGCATACTGGGCGAGGCGTTGGGCGCGGTCAAAGGCCAATAGGTATTGCGTGCCCTCCAGATCCAGCACTTGTGGGTTGATCTGATCGCCTTCGGGCTCTGCCTCAAGCAGCAAAAACAACTCCACATCCGCCATCCGTTCATAGAAACGCAGACGCGCGGTGTCATCGTCAGGGGCGGCCATCATCGCGGCATGGCCCGTATCGAGCGGTGTCTCTGTCATTGCATAACCTCGGTAACAGCGGCGCGCAGGCGGGGCAAAACCTCCTCCTCGAACCACGGATTTTTCTTGAGCCAACCCGTATTGCGCCATGAGGGATGTGGCAAGGCAAAGGTCCCTGCAGGGTGTGTGTCATGGTCGCGCACAGCTTGGGTGACGCTGGTGAAATCTGGCAGGTGCCAGCGCATGGCGTACCCGCCAATGAGCACGGTCAGGCGCACGTCAGGCACCATGGACAGCGCGTCGCGTCGCCATGTCTTGGCGCAGACGGGCGGCGGCGGCAGATCGCTGCCCTTGGCATCATAGCCCGGAAAACAAAAGGCCATGGGAATGATCGCCACGCGGGAGCGGTCATAGAACGCTTCCTCATCCAGCCCCAACCAGTGACGCAGCCGCACCCCCGAGGCATCCCAGAACGGCGTATTGGCGCGGTGCACCTTCATACCAGGAGCTTGGGAGGCGATCAAAAGCCGCGCACCTTGTTGGAACCAGACCACAGGATTGGGCTGATGCGCGGTGGCCGTGGCGGCAAAGCGCTGGGCGCACAGGGTGCAGGCACGCAGGTCTGAGCGGATGTCTTTCATAAGGTTGGACGTAAGCGGAGCCCGCGCCTTTCCAAGTCAATTAGGGCCGTACTGACCATATCCCGAGATCGAGCAGTAGACGAGGCTGGGGTGCGCTGCGCAGAGCGTTTTGTGATCCAGCCCGTATTTCACCAGCCCGTCGGGCTTGAAATTCTCGATCACCACATCGGCGCGTGCGGCGAGGCGGCGGATGATGTCCTGACCTTCGGGCGTCGCGATGTCGACGGCGATGGATTGTTTGTTGCGGTTCGACGACATGAAATAGGCCGAAAGGTCCGAGGCGCTGCCGTCCTCATTGCGTGCGTAATGCGGCCCCCAGCCGCGCGTATCGTCGCCGCCTGTCTTGGGGTTTTCGACTTTGATCACAGTCGCCCCCATATCACCCAGCATTTGCGTGGCGGTTGGTCCTGCGAGAATGCGGGGTAAGGTCGAGGACGAACAGCCCGTCCAATGCGCCTGCGGTTTCAGATGCGTCCGTCATAGGCTCCTCGCTCGATAACACAGGCGATCACGGTGAAAGTGTCGGCAGTTTGCGCTGTTTGCAGGGCGGCTTCAAGCTCTGCTCTGGTCTGCACCGTATGCCCTGCGCCGCCAAACGCGCTGCCCATTGCGGCAAAGTCATGCTGGCCGAAATCAACGGCTGCGTTGCGCAACTGTCGCTGGCGCTGTTTGAGCTCAATGAGCGCGAGGGAGGCATCGACGAAAACTACAAAGATCGGTTTGATATCAAGCTCTGCTGCGGTTGAAAGCTCTCCTGCGATCATCAGAAACCCAGCGTCACCAGAGAAAGAGACAACTGTACGGTCAGGCGCGCACAGTGCCGTGCCCATGGCCAGCGGCAGGGCGCAGCCCATTGTGCACAGGGCAGAAGATTGCAGCAAGCCGCGCGGCGCAGTGCAGCGCCACATCTGGCTGAGCAAAATGCGGTGGGCGCCGCTGTCTGCGGTGGCAAGGGTGTCTGCGGGCAGGTGCTGCTGGCAGGTGTCGATGATGGCCGCTGGTCCCCAGTCCTCGCTGCGGGGGAAAGCTGCGGCAAGCTCTGATTTGAGTGCGGCAATCTCATCGCCCGGCCAAGTCTGCTGCGGCGCGACCTCTGCCCCAATCGCGGAGAGGCTGGCGACGCAATCGGCAATGATGTTCAGGCTGGCCTGATGCATGTAGTGGTGGTTGGGCACGGCGGTAATGTCGATGACGCGGGTGATGCGAGCATCCCATATATCGCGCCAGCCCGGGCGCATCTCGATGGGGTCGTATCCGACACACAAGATCAGATCAGCTGATTGAATGAACGGTACCAGATGCCTGTCTGCCCGAGGTGACAGTCCCGCCGCGCCCAGCGATAGGGGGTGGTCCTCAGGAAGCAGCCCCTTCGCCTTGTAGCTGGTGATCACGGGAATGTTGAAACGGTTTGCGAAGGTGGTAATGGCCTCGCCCGCGTTTTTGTTCATGGCGTCCAGCCCGACAATCATCACAGGGCGCGTCGCATCTGACAGCCAGTCTTGCGCGCTACCCAGCGCGTCGCCTGCGGGCGCTGTAGCGGCGGCAGGTGTGCGTGGCGCTGGTGGTGCGCCACTGGTCTGTGCATCGGCAGTCGAGATCGGCACGTCGATGTGAACAGGTCCAGGCCGTCCTTCAAGCGCTATACTAACAGCCTTGTCTGCGATCACATGCGCGGCGCCTGCGCTCAGGCGGAAGGTTGCTTTTGTGATGGGATTTAGCACCGCTTGGTGGTCGAGAACCTGATGGGTGTAGGTTTCCGCCTCAGCAGCATCCACGCAGCCCGACAGTACGATCAGCGGCACGCGGTCCTGATGGGCATTGGCGATCGAGTTGACCCCGTTCAGAACACCTGGCCCGATTGTCGCGACCAGAACGCCGGGTGCACCTGTCTGATGCCATGCGGCTTCGGCCATGAAGCCTGCGGCATTCTCGTGTTTGCACAATACGAATGCGATGCCTGCGGCTTCCAACGCATCGACCAGCGTGAGAACTTCACCTCCGGGCATGCCAAACGCATGGCGGCACCCCGCATCATAAAGCCTGCGGGCCACAGCATCGGCTGCGCGGATGGTATCGGTGTTTTTCATGGGTAACCTTGCGTGGGAGTTGCGCTCGCATTGAGCACAGACAAGCAAGACGCCGCAACTCAAGACTGCGTGGTTATTGTTTCACCATGGGTTGTCACAGGAACCGAATTTTCGAAAAATTCTGGGCACAAAGCCTGCATGCAGACTTTGCCATGTGCTTAGCGGCGGCGGTCGCGCCTTGCACTCATCGGCTGGAATGCCACGCCGACATGGGCCTCACAATAGGGTTTACCCTGTTTGACGGGCAGACCGCAAAACCAGAAATCCTCGGTCGCGGGATCGCCCACTGGCCATTTGCACGTCCGCTCGGTCAGCTCCATCAAGCTCAGCTTTTTGGCCTTCTTCTCGATTTCGTTGACTTTGGCGAGTGCCTCTGGGCTGATCTCGTTTGCCGAAGGCTGCGGGGGCAGGGGCTGGCCTGCAGGAATGATCTGGTTGCGCGGAGGTCGCACCGCATTGGGCGAAATCGCAGGCTCGGTCTTGAGATCAGGCTTGTCGGCGTTTGTCTTGACCTCGGGCTCAGCGGGTGCGGCGGGTTTGGCTTTTACTGGAACTTTGGGCGCAGCCTTGGCCTTGGGCTCTGCCTTCGCGGCGGCGCCTGCTGTCGTGCGGTTGGACAGACCAAGGCGGTGCACCTTGCCGATCACAGCGTTGCGGGTCACGCCGCCCAGCTCTTTTGCGATCTGGCTTGCGGACCGGCCTTCGCCCCACATCTTCTTCAAAACTTCAACGCGGTCATCGGTCCAGGACATGCAGACTTCCCTCGAGTAAAAAGCGGCCCTGATCGGACCGCTTTGTCAAATTGCTAGCTCTATAGTAATGCCTGTGGCGGCAGGTGCAAGGCGTCACGGTGTTGTTGCCGTGGGGTGCTGCGGCTTTTTCAGGTGTGCCTCGCGCAATGCGAGCCATAAGGCACCCGTCAAAATGACTGCGGCACCTAGATATGTCACTGCGTCAGGCATGGCACCAAAGAATAACGCGTCATAGGCCGCAGCAAAGATGAGCGTAGCATAACTGAAAGGTGCTACAAAGCTTGCATCCGCCCGTGCCATCGCATTCACAAAGCAGGCTTGTGCCACGGCCATGCACAGCCCGATGCCCGCCAACAGCCCCCATTGCGCTGCCGTAGGCATCTGCCAGACGGCGATGACGGCACATGTCGCGATGCACAGGCCAATCAGATTGTTGACGAGCAAAATTTGAAAAGGATTCTCGCGCCCGGCCAGTTTTTTGATGAAAATCAACTCCATCCCCATGATCACCGCCGCGCCAAGCGCCAGCAACGCGGCAGGCTGAAAGCTGTCGGGCGTAGGTCTGAGCAGGATAAACGCCCCGACCAAAGCGAGCACAGCCCCAGACCACCGCATCCGTCCGACCGTCTCTCGCAGCAGCGGAATCGCGAGCATCATCGCAAAGGCGGGGTTCAAAAACGAGATCGCAGTCGCATCGGCCAATGGAATATACGCCACCGAGGCAAACATCAGTGTCACCCCCGCCCAGCCAAAGCTGGTGCGCGCCACATGCAGCTTCCAATGAGGCGCAGATAGGCGCGGACGCAGCACCAATGCCGCAACAAGCAAGCCTGCAAAAGCAAACAAAAACCGCCCGTGGCTGATCTGGAGCGCATGAAGCGGGGCACCATACCCGTCTGTTCCCAGCATCTTCGCAATGAGCGTTGTCGCCGCGATGAACGCAGCGGCAGAGATGATAAGGGCCGCAGCCACCGCATTGCTTTGGGTTTTCGGGACGAACATAAGGAACGCTATGGCGTGGAAAGAACATCGGGGCAAGGCGGGACAAACAAAGCCTTGCAAATAGCAAATCAACGGTTAGACAAGGCCCATGATCAATACGGTAGATACATATCTCCGACGACGACGCAGCTAAACTGTTGTTCGCACCTGCGCCAGCAGGTTGCGGAATTGATCCATTGTGCTTCTGACGCGCACGCCCTTCCAAACTTAACTTGACCCTGCGCCGCCTCCATGCACTTTTGGATTTTTTGCGGCCTTTGCCTACTGATAAAGGATGATCCTGATGATCGCTTCTGTTCTGCCGACCTATTCCCGTGCCCCCTTAAGCTTTGTCAAAGGGAGCGGCGCATGGCTGGTCGAGGCGGATGGCCGACGATTTCTCGACCTCGGCGCAGGTATCGCTGTGAATGCGCTGGGCCACGCCCACCCCGCGCTGACGGCAGCATTGACCGAACAGGCGGGCGCGCTGTGGCACACCTCCAACCTCTACGAGATACCGCAACAACAGGCCCTAGCTGACAAACTTGTGGCGCATACCTTTGCGGACACTGTGTTTTTTACGAACTCTGGCACTGAAAGCTGCGAGTTGGCCGTGAAAATGGCGCGCAAGTATTTCTATGACAAAGACCAGCCCGAGCGGGTGGAGATCATCACCTTCGCAGGCTCCTTCCACGGCCGCTCAAGTGCGGGCATCGCCGCGGCGGGATCCGAGAAGATGACCAAAGGCTTTGGTCCGCTTCTGCCCGGTTTTGTGCATCTCGAGTTTGGTGACCATGAGGCGCTTACAGCGGCAATAACCGAAAAAACCTGCGCTGTCATGGTGGAACCCGTTCAGGGCGAAGGCGGTATTCGCCCGTTGCCCGACGCCTGCCTAAAGGGTTTGCGCGACCTGTGCGACGAGCATGGCATCCTGATGATCCTTGACGAGGTGCAATGCGGTGTGGGCCGCACGGGCAAGCTCTTTGCCCATGAATGGTCGGGCGTCACGCCTGATATCATGATGGTGGCCAAGGGCATCGGCGGGGGATTCCCGCTGGGCGCGGTCCTTGCAACTGAAAACGCGGCCAGCAGCATGACCGCAGGCACCCATGGCTCGACCTATGGCGGCAACCCATTGGGCTGTGCCGTGGGCAACGCCGTCATGGACATCGTAGCCGACCCAGACTTTCTGGCCGAGGTGAACCGCAAGGCGGGGCTGCTGCGCCAAAAACTCGAAGGGCTGGTCGCGTCGCACCCAGATGTGTTCGAGAGCGTGCGCGGATCAGGGCTCATGCTGGGGCTGAAATGCAAAGGCGCGCCGATTGATGTGGTCAACGCCGGCTACGACAATGAGGTCATCACTGTGCCTGCCGCCGATCACGTCGTCCGCTTGCTGCCTCCGCTCACCATCACAGATGAAGAAATCTCCGAAGCAATCGCCCGCCTCGACCGCGCGGCCAGCACACTGAACGTTGCCTGATCTTCATTTTGCCAATTAAACTGAACATCGGGGAAGCATGCTTCCCCGAACTCTACCTTCCAGCAAAGATACCAATATGAATCATTTCCTAGACATCCACCAAACGGACCAGTCCGATCTGCGATCAATAATTGACAGCGCGACTGCGATGAAATCCGAACGTGCAGGACGCCCGCGGGGCGCGTTGGATGACGATCAGCCGCTCAAAGATCACATGGTCGCACTCATTTTCGAAAAACCCTCGACCCGCACGCGCGTCTCTTTCGATGTGGGCGTGCGCCAGATGGGTGGCCAGACGATGGTGCTGTCGGGGACGGACATGCAGCTGGGCCACGGCGAGACGATCGCCGATACGGCCCGCGTGCTGTCTCGCTATGTGGATCTTATCATGATCCGCACCTTTGAGGAGGCGACCCTGCACGAGATGGCCGAATACGCCACAGTGCCTGTGATCAACGGCCTGACCAACCGCAGCCATCCGTGTCAGATCATGGCTGACATCATGACTTTTGAGGAACATAACGGCCCCATCAAGGGCAAGCGCGTGGTCTGGTCGGGCGACGGGAACAACGTCTTTGCCAGTTTTGCGCATGCGGCCAAGCAGTTCGACTTTGATTTGGTATTTACTGGCCCCGAAACGCTCCAGCCCGAGCGCGCACTCGACGGGCTCTATACGTCAATCCGCAACCCAGACGAGGCTGTGCAGGGTGCTGATCTGGTGGTGACGGATACGTGGGTTTCCATGCATGATCCGCAATCGGCGCGCGAGCGTCGCCACAACCAGCTGCGCGGCTATCAGGTCAATGAAGCGCTGATGGCAAAGGCAAAGCCCGACGCGCTGTTCATGCACTGCCTGCCCGCACACCGCGATGACGAGGCCACAAGTGCGGTGATGGATGGTCCCAATTCTGTGATTTTCGACGAGGCAGAGAACCGTTTGCACGCGCAAAAGGCGATCATGCGCTGGTGCCTTGAGAAATAGCGCTCCCTCCGCTCCGCGCATTGTGATTGCAGGCGCGGGGGCGATTGGCTGTTTTGTCGGCGGTCTGCTGGCCCACGCCGGACAGCGCGTCAGCTTTCTCGGCCGCCCCCGCATCTTGGGTGCCCTGCACAAAGACGGCCTGCGGCTGAGTGATTATGCGGGCCTTGATGTCTCGCTCGCGTCGGGCACTTTGGACCTGCACGACAGCTCGGAGGTGCTTGAGCAGGCTGATCTGATACTCGTCTGCGTGAAATCCGCAGCCACGCCCCAGATCGCGCGCGAGATCGCGACCCATGCCCCTGCGCACGCCGTCATCGTGAGCCTGCAAAACGGCATGGGCCATGCGCAAACTCTGCAGGATGCCCTGCCAGATCACGACATCCGCGCAGGAATGGTGCCCTTTAATGTCGTGCCGCAGGCGGATGGTCATTTTCATCGCGCAACCAGTGGTTACATTGTGAGTGGCGATGGTTCTGCAGACGTAGCGGACATCCTGTCGGTGGAGAGCCTGCAGGTCACGCAATCTGCGCAGATTGAGGCAATCCAATGGGGAAAGCTTCTACTGAACCTCAACAATGCGCCCAACGCGCTGTCGGGCCTCACGCTGCATGCGCAACTGCTGGATCGCGCATGGCGGCGCATCATGGCCGATCAGATGGCCGAGGCTTTGCGGGTTCTGCGCGCCCACGGCTGTGAGATACAGGCGACCACTCCTGTGCCTGTGGGTCTCGTGCCGCATGTGCTGAGGTTGCCCACACCGCTGTTTCGCCGTGTTGCGGCAAAGATGCTGACGATTGACCCCACGGCACGCACATCTATGGCCCATGATCTGGCGGCGGGCAGGATCACCGAAGTTGCTGCGTTGCAAGGGCGTATGATCGAGATGGGTGCGCAGAAATCGATCCCGACGCCGCTGTGCAGCACGCTGATGGAGGCAATCCAGCACGTGGAGCGGGACGGCCTCACGCCGATCACCGCTGAGCGCTTGCGCCTGACCGCCAAAACCGCCACGCTCGTTTGACACAAACCCGAACGCAGGAACTTTTCCCAATGACTTCATCGCAAGCAGACATCGGCGTCTATGGCTTGGGCACGATGGGCAGCGCGCTTGCGCTCAATCTGGCAGAAAACGGGTTTCAAGTGGCGGTCACCAATCGCGAGACGGCATGGATCGCAGACTTCGTTGAGGAAGCAGGCGCGCTGGGCACATCGCTGATCGCCACGCAGACGCTGGAGGGTTTTGTTGCGGCGCTCAAAACCCCGCGTACGATCCTGTTTATGATCCCTTCAGGTGCGCCGATGGATGCCATGATCGAAGCTGTTCTGCCGCTGCTCGAGGATGGCGATACGATCATCGATGGCGGTAATGCGGATTTCAACGCCACGTGCCGCAGGTTTGAGCGCCTCAAAGACATGGGCATACATTTCGTCGGCATGGGGGTGTCTGGCGGTGAGACAGGCGCGCGCAATGGCCCCTCCATGATGGTCGGCGGCTCGGTGCACAGCTGGACCCAGTTCCAGCCCATGGCCGAAGCGATTGCCGCCAACTTCGAGGGCGCGCCCTGCGTGGCGCATCTGGGGCCTGATGGCGCGGGGCACTTCGTCAAAACCATGCATAACGGCATTGAATATGCGGATATGCAGCTGATCGCAGAGGTTTACGGCTTGTTGCGGGACGGAGCAGGTTGGGATGCCCCGCGCATTGGTGTGTTGTTGGAGCGTTGGCAGGAAGGCCCGCTCAGTTCGTACCTCATTGAGATCAGCGCTGCCGCACTTCAGCATCTGGACTCCGACACAGGTGCGCCGATGGTCGATGTGATTGTGGACCGCGCGGGGCAAAAAGGCACAGGCCGCTGGACGGTGATCGAAGCGCTCAAGATGGGACAATCGGCCAATACCATCGAGGCCGCGATCGGTGCGCGGGGCTGGTCGTCGGAAAAGCCTGTGCGCGAGGTGGCCGAAGGCGTGCTGGAGGCTGGTGCTCAGGATTTTGCGATGCCTGATGACGCTGATCTGGAGACTGCCTTTCTAGCGGCGCGTATTATCGCCCATGCTCAGGGCTTCCGCATTCTGGCGGCGGCATCGGATGAGTTTGATTGGTCGCTTGAAATGGCGCGCATCTGTGAGATCTGGCGCGCGGGCTGCATCATCCGTTCAGCGCTGCTGGATGATTTTGCGACAGCTTTCCGCGCGCAGGTGCCGATGGGGCATCTGGTGCTGTCGCCACGGATTGCAGAGCGCTTGAATGCGGCCATTCCCGCGCTGCGCCGTGTTGTGGCGGCAGGGGCGCTGGGCGGTGTGGCGTTGCCCGCCTTTGGTGCAGCCCTTGCGTGGTACGACAGCATGCGGGTCGTGCGCGGCACCAGCAACCTTATTCAGGCGCAGCGTGACTTCTTTGGCGCACACGGGTTTGAGCGTGTGGACCAAGAGGGTAAATTCAACACCGACTGGCCAAAGCTGTCTGGCGAGGACGCCTAGGTTCAGCGCCCTCGCGGCTTGGCGCGCAACGTGGGATCAGCTTCACGCGGGTCGTCGGGCCACGGATGGCGCGGGTATTTGGCACGCATATCCTTGCGCACATCCGCATATGAGCCGTTCCAGAAACCCGGTAAATCCATTGTCACCTGAACGGGGCGCTGGGCAGGCGACAGGAGCGTGACTTGCAGGAGTTGGCCCGCCACGGACGGGTGGCGCACAACGCCGAACATCTCTTGCAGGCGCACCGCGATTTGCGGTGTGTCGCCATCATAATCAATCGCGATGCGGCGACCCAGCGGTGTCTCGAAATGCGCAGGTGCTGCACGGTCCATCGCCTGTTGCTGGTCCCAATCAAGCCGCGCGCGCAAAGCAGGCACCATGTCAAAGCGTTTCCAATCGGCGGCACTACGCACGGTGCCGATATGGGGCAGGAGCCAGTCGTGCAAGGTGGCCAACAGATGATCGGTTGAGAAATCGGGAAAGTCGGGCTGGCCCTGCATCAGTGCGGCTCGGCTTAAAAAACGCGCCGCGGCCTTATCGGGGCGCACGCCAAGCTGGGCGACTCCGTCCATCATGGCTTGGGCCACCTGCTCGGGTGGCGCATCACTCCACGCGCAATCATCAAGCACCAGCGCGCCAAAGCGTTCCTGGCGTCGTGCCTCTACGCGGCCTTCGCGGCGGGACCAGACGCAATGATCATGCCATGCGATCTGATTGGCGAAAATGCTGCGCAGTGCACTCTCGGACAGGGTGGTGCCTTGGCGAATGCGGGCCTCACGCGGGTCACCGTCGAGATCTGTGGCCACAATCAGGCGCGCGCCTGCGAGTGGATCACCGTCAGGCGCGATGGCCCCTTTGCCGCCTGACAGCACGAAACGCGCGGCCTCTCCGCGGCGGCGCAGGCCGATGCGGTCGGGATAGGCGAGCGCGGCGAGTGTGCCGATGTCCTGCGGCCCGTCATGGGCGGTTTCTTTGGTCAGACGCTTTGCCTCTTGGCGGATGCGGGCGAGGGTGGCGTGGTGGACCTCACCCGCCACGCGCTCTCCCGCGACGGCACGCATGCGGTGGCTCAGATCAAGAGGCGCGCCGCGCAAGGGGTCACGCTCGACCAGAACAGCGGCGAGTGTTGCCGCCGCTTTGCCGCCCTTTGTCACCATATGTGCAAGACGCGGATGAAGGGGTAGCTTGGAAAGTTGCCGTCCATGTGCGGTGATGCGGTGTTGGCTGTCCAGCGCACCCAACATCTGCAACAGCGACTTCGCCTCAAGCAGCCGTCCCTCATGCGGCGGGGTGACAAAAGACAGATCGCTCGCCTGCGCACCCCAAAGCGCCAGCTCCAGTGCAAAGGCGCTCAGATCGCCGCACTCAATCTCGGCAGGCGGATAGGCGGCCAGCGCGCCATCCTCGCCCTTGGTCCAGAGCTTGTAGGCGACGCCCGCGCTCATCCGCCCTGCGCGGCCTGCACGCTGGGTTGCTTCGGCTTGGGTCACGCGGCTGGTGACAAGGCGCGACATGCCCGAGGCTGCGTTGAACTCGGCGCGCCGCGATTTGCCACCATCGACGACGATGCGGATGCCTTCGATGGTTAAAGATGTCTCTGCAATGGCGGTGGCGAGCACGATCTTGCGGCCTTGCGGGGCTGGGTTAATCGCAGCGCGCTGGGCTTTGAAATCCATGGCGCCAAACAAGGGAGCGATAGTGCAATCATTGGACAGTTGCCGCTCAAGCAGGCTCTGCACGCGCCTGATCTCGCCTTCTCCAGGGAGGAACACGAGCGCGGAGCCATCGGCCTCTGCCAGCGCTTGAAGGACAAGATCGGCAACCGCCTTCTCGAACCGCACCGCCTTGGGCAATGGTTTGTCGAGCCAACGGGGTGTGACGGGAAAGCTGCGGCCCGCGCTGGTGACAACGGGGGCGTCCATCAACGTTGCCACGGGAGTGGCATCCAGCGTGGCAGACATCACCAGCAGCATCAGATCATCGCGCAGCGCACCCGCGATCTCCAGACACAGGGCCAGCCCCAGATCGGCGTTCAACGAGCGTTCGTGGAATTCGTCAAAGATCACGGCGCCAACGTCAGGCAATTCGGGGTTGTCTTGCATCATGCGGGTCAGGATGCCTTCGGTCACAACTTCTATGCGGGTGGATTTGGAGACGGCGGATGCCCCGCGTACGCGGTAGCCCACGGTTTGCCCCACATCCTCGCCCAGCGTTTGTGCCATCCGCTCCGCGCTCGCGCGGGCGGCAAGGCGGCGCGGCTCGAGCATTAGGATGCGCCCTTGGGTCAGCTTAGCCTCGAGTATCGCCAGCGGCACGTGGGTTGTCTTGCCTGCACCAGGGGGCGCTTGGAGGACGAGACGGCCATGGCTGCGCAGTGCGTCCAGCACGGCGGGCATCACATCATCGATAGGCAAAAGCGGTGTCATGCCCTCCTTATCCGCGCAGCGGCGGTGCGGGGCAAGGCTGGACATTCGCGGCGCTGGGCGTGAAAAACGCGGGCAAGGCAGACGGAGGCATCCTATGGACATCAGCGATATGGCACAGCGGATTGCCGCAGGGGAGCGGCGCGCGCTGGCCCGTGCGATTACACTGGTCGAAAGTGGACGCAGCGATCACCGCGATCAGGCGACCGCCTTGCTGGCCGCCCTTGGTACTGAAAAGCAAGCTTTGCGCATTGGTCTGTCAGGCACGCCGGGTGTGGGGAAGTCCACATTTATCGAAAGCTTTGGCCTGATGCTCACCAAACAGGGCTTGCGTGTCGCAGTCTTGGCGGTTGATCCCAGCTCTTCCCGTTCTGGCGGATCGATCCTTGGGGATAAGACGCGCATGGATTTGCTGAGCCGCGATCCGAGTGCTTTCATTCGCCCCAGCCCTAGCCAGACCCATCTGGGCGGCGTGGCGCGGCGCACGCGGGAAGCGGTGGCGCTGTGCGAGGCTGCGGGATTTGACATGGTTCTGATCGAGACGGTGGGCGTGGGTCAATCCGAGACCGTTGTGGCGCAGATGGCTGACTTGTTCCTGTTGCTGCTGGCCCCTGCGGGCGGGGATGAGTTGCAGGGCGTCAAACGCGGGATCATGGAAATGGCCGATCTCATTGTTGTGAACAAGGCTGATGGCGATCTCAAGGCGACGGCCACGCGCACGCAGGCGGACTATGCGGGCGCTCTGCGCCTGATGCGCAAACGGCCGCAGGACCCCAAGGGCTACCCCTGCGCAATGACGGTTTCGGCACTGGAAGAGCGCGGGCTGCCAGAAGTTTGGGAGGCCTTGCAGACATTGTCGCAATGGCGTCGCGATCATGGATTTTGGGAGCTGACGCGGGCAACTCAGGCGCGCTATTGGTTTGAAGACGCTGTGAAAACGCGGCTTCTGGCCCAGCTCGAATCCCCTGATGCGCGGCGCGCGTTATCAGCGCTCAGCGATGCGGTGGCCGCAGGCGCGCAAGAGCCTGCAGCCGCAGCAGAGGCCTTTGTGCGCGAATTGCGCGTTGAGGGTGCATAAACAGGGTATGGCGGGTTGACCCGCGTGGCGATTCCACCTAATGACTGCGAACCAATTTACGGGACGCCTGTTGTGCGGCCTGATTAGCTGTGGTGCCACCTGACAGGTACTGCGCCGAACCAAAAGGATGAACCCATGTCGCGCCGTTGCGAATTGACCGGAAAAGGCCCGATGTCGGGCAACAACGTATCCCACGCCAAGAACCGCACACGCCGTCGGTTCCTGCCGAACCTCAACGACACCACGCTTCAGTCCGAAGCACTGGGTCGCGGGTTCAAACTGCGTATCTCTGCCGCTGCCCTGCGCAGCGTTGACCACCGCGGCGGTCTGGACAAGTTTCTGGCAAAAGCCAAAGACACTGAGCTGTCCGACAACGCGCTGAAGATCAAAAAAGCGATTGCCAAGTCTGGCTCAGCTGCGGAAGCGCTGTCCTAAACTACGGCCAATACCGAATTTAAACGGCCCCGACCTGACAGCAGGCGGGGTCGTTTTCATTTGAAGGGTGGAATTTGCGGCGACGGCCCCCAAATACTCCGCAGCACATCAGGAGCGATACAGATGAGACAGCCAAAAGCAGCAATGACCATTGTGGTTTTTTTCGCGCTGGCCGCCGTGCTGATGGCGGTTGTTTCGGTTAAGATGTCACCACTGGATCGCAGTGATGCAGCCTTTGTCGTGCAAGAGCCGTATCTGCGCAGCAGCATGCCGACATCCACCACAGCAGCTGCGTTTATGGAGCTGCGCAACCAAACGGGAACGGATGACCGCCTGATTGCAGCGCGCTCCCCCCTGTCTGGGCGGATCGAGCTTCACAGCCACAGCGAGGATGCGGATGGTGTGATGCGTATGGGGCAGATCGAGGGCGGTGCGCCTTTGGCCAACGGGTCATCATATACGTTTGCCCGTGGGGGTGATCATCTGATGTTCATGGGGCTTGATGCGCCACTGGCCCAAGGGCAACTGGTGCCTGTCACGCTGGTGTTTGAGCAGGCAGGCGAAGTTGAGATTACCATTCCCGTTGATCAGGAGCGTTGAGCCTCATCCCTTGAGGATTTGCGCGACCCATGTCGGCACAGTTTGTGTCGCAGGCCCCAACAGGGCGTCGTCAAACTGCGCCCCCACGGCGGAGGGCTCCAGATTAATCTCAAGCGTCTGCGCGCCGATCCGTGCCGCCTCAGCCACGAACCCTGCTGCGGGATAGACATTACCCGAGGTGCCGATCGCCACGAATATATCTGCGCGACTGATGGCCTCGAAGATACGCTCCATCTGATAGGGCATCTCACCGAACCATACGATGTCGGGCCGCGCAGCAGGGGCGGCACAGGCGGGGCAGGCATCGCCCACCGCCATGACCATCGGTGCAGGCCAACGGTGATCGCAGACTCCACATAAGGCCGAATTCAACACACCATGCATGTGGATGAGGTCTTGTGAACCGCCTCGCTCATGCAGGTCATCGACGTTTTGTGTTACCACGAGGACATCGCCACTATGCTCAGCCTCAAGGCGTGCGAGGGCGACATGCGCCGCGTTAGGCTTGGCACTTGCGGCAGAGGCGCGGCGGGCATTGTAAAAATCCACGGCCAGCTTGGGGTCGCGGCCGAATCCCTCAGGGGTGGCTACATCCTCAACGCGGTGCTGCGCCCACAGGCCCGTATCGGCGCGGAATGTCTCGATCCCGCTTTCTGCAGAGATTCCTGCGCCGGTAAGAATAACGATATTGCTCATAGGGGCCTCCTGTAACGCTCCATATGGTTGTGGTGGCCCTGTTCCACAGGGTCAAGGTGTGGCGGATGCGCCTTAATTATGTGGGTTTGGCGTATCTCCTCTTGAAAATCCGCGCAGATGCGCTCATTTAGCAGCAGTCCCCGAATGGGGGGCGCTTTTACAGGAGAGACCATGGCCAAGGAAGATACGCTCGAATTCCCCGGTGTCGTAAAGGAACTCCTGCCGAACGCGACATTCCGGGTCGAGCTTGAAAACGGCCATGAGATTATCGCACATACGGCAGGCAAAATGCGCAAGAACCGCATCCGCGTTCTGGCAGGCGACAAGGTGCAAGTCGAGATGACCCCCTATGATCTGACCAAGGGTCGGATTAACTACCGTTTCAAATAACGTGCTGCGCGTCAAAGGCGCCGGGCTATGAAATTCATCCTTGGATCAGGATCGCCGCGCCGACGTGAGTTGTTGGCGCAAATTGGCGTGGTTGCGGATGATATTCGCGCACCCGATATTGACGAGACCCCCCCAAAAGCCGAGCTGCCGCGCCCTTATTGCGCGCGCATGGCACGCGAGAAGGTGGCGGCTGTGCCTGCGCAGGCGGATGATATTGTGCTCTGCGCTGATACGACCGTGGCTTTGGGCCGCCGCATTCTGGGCAAGCCCGAAGACCGAGCGGAGGCCGAGAAATTTCTACGCATGCTGTCGGGGCGGCGGCACAAAGTGATCACTGCCGTTGCCGTCAAACGTGGCGACAAGATGTGGGAGCGCGATGTGGTCAGCACCGTGCGCATGAAAAACCTCTCTGACCCCGAACTGCGTGCCTATCTTGATACGAATGATTGGGACGGAAAAGCAGGCGGCTACGGCATCCAAGGCCCTGCGGGTGTGCTGATCCCGTGGATTTCAGGTTCGTTCACCGGCATCGTTGGCCTGCCACTGGCCGAGACCGCAAACCTGCTGCTCGCTGCAGGCTACCCCCTATATGGAGAAGGCGCATGAAGGGTCGTACTATTGTTCTGGATCATTTAGGCGATGTTGAGTCCGCCGCATTAATGGTGGATGGCAAGCTTGAGGATCTGCTGGTCGACACCCCAGATGCGCCGCGCAGCGGGACTGTGTACCGCGCCATTGCCGACAGGCCCGTGAAGGGGCAGGGAGGCATGTTCCTCAAGACGCCCGACGGCATGGCGTTCCTGCGCCAGATCAAGGGCCTCGCACCTGGCCAGCCCATTCTGGTGCAGGTCACGGGATTCGCCGAGGATGGCAAAGCGATCCCTGTCACCTCTAAGCTTCTGTTCAAAAGCCGCTATGCGATTGTTACGCCTGACGCACCAGGTCTGAACATCTCCCGTTCGATCCGCGACGAGGAAGAGCGCGACCGCCTGCTCGAAATTGCCCATGACGTGATGGACGGGGCAGGGTTCGGGCTGATTCTGCGCTCGTGTTGTGTCGGAGCCGATGCCGAGGAAATCGCCGAAGACATCACCGCCATGCTCGGCCTTGCGCAAAATGTCCTGAACGATGACAGCGCTGATATGGAAACGCTTGTGGAAGGGGACGGCCCGCACGTCCTTGCATGGCGCGACTGGGTGGAGCCTGCCGAAGTCGTTACGCAAGCGGGCGGTTTTGAAGATCATGGCGTGCTGGATGCGCTTGACGGGCTGGCCGAAGATTATGTGCCGCTGTCGGGTGGCGCGTCGATGTATGTCGAGCCGACGCGCGCTTTGGTTGCCGTTGATGTGAACACGGGGGCTGATGTGTCGCTTGCAGCGGGCATCAAAGCGAATATGGCCTGCGCACGCAGCCTGCCGCGGGCACTGCGCCTGCGCGGGCTAGGGGGGCAGATCGTGCTTGACCTCGCGCCTATGCCTAAGAAGGATCGCCGCCCTTTCGAGACGGCCTTGCGGGCCGCATTTCGTGCCGATGATGTAGAGACGACGCTGGTCGGTTGGACGCCGCTTGGCCACTATGAGCTGCAACGTAAACGCGCACGCGGGCCTCTGTCCGAGGTGCTTGCATGAGCTGCCCGATCTGTACGGGCGAGGTCGATCCAAAATACCGACCCTTCTGTTCGCGCCGCTGCGCTGACGTCGATCTGGCCAAATGGTTTTCGGGCGCTTACGCAACGCCGTCTCAAGACCCCGAAGACATTAAAAAAGTGGTTGATGCGCTGGAAAATGAGCTACCTAAAAAGCCACATTAGGCGAATATTCAATCTTGTCCGCAACACAGGCGAAATTGCGCTGGACACCCGTGTGCTGAGACCCTAGAACGCCGACACCCGACCATGCATATGGTCCCGGTGCCCGGGTAGCTCAGGGGTAGAGCAGTGGATTGAAAATCCTCGTGTCGGTGGTTCGATTCCGCCCCTGGGCACCATTTTTACCAGCAATATCAATGGCTTAGCCAAACGCAATGCGCGCTAAGTTGTGTTTTTCAAAAACACACCAAACACACACTTTTTGCCGTGATTCAGCGCTTTATTAAAGCGCTGAATCACGGTGTTGAACACAGTGTTGGCTAGTGCTGTGTTGCGAACACTGTGTTGGCGGAGTTTTGGCGTGACATAGTTTGTGACACAAAGTCGAGGGCCATGTTTTGGGCCACAAAGCAAGTCGGCCTTTTGAAGTTAGCGCGAAACGCTGTAACACAACAGATAGTCTATGCTTTGTTCGCCGATCCGACCAGTCGAGCCCACCTGAAGGCGTACATAAGCATCAAGAAGCAAACAAGCAGCCCCATTACATCGCCAACCAAGTAACCCAACACACTCATCAGCTCAGCACCTTGGTGCTGCAAAACACTCAAGGCAACGCCGTTTGCAAATGACGAAATAGCTCCAGCTAACACTAAGAACTTCCATAGGTTGGGCGTTAAATCACCTGACACAGGTAGCGGAAGCAGCGTGGCTATCTTGTAGCCCACATAGCATGCA
>CBFHZX010000030.1:0-37971 GCA_965660425.1 Sulfitobacter sp.
CGCCATCGCGACCAAGCAAATTGGATCCTTATGCGGATCGGTTGTCAGTATGGCTTTTGGCGCAGACGCGAAAGTCCCGTAAAGAACGCCGGACTGTGAAGCTGATGTATGAGGATTTGGTCAAGCTCGGGTACGATGGGTCCTATGAGCGCATGGCGCGCTGATCGGCACCGTATGTAGCAAACGACGGGGCGCGGGACATTTGTGCCGTTGGTGTTCCAGCCCAGTGAAGTGTTCCAGTTCGACTGGAACGAAGACTGGGCCACGATTGGCGGCGAGCGCGTCAAACTGCAAGTTGCACATACCAAACTCTCTCACAGCCGGGCGTTTATTGTCCCAGCCTATCCCCTTCAAACGCATGAGATGCTGTTCGATGCCCACTGGCATGCATTACGCGTGTTCGGCGGCGTCCCGGGCGAGGCATCTATGAAAATATGAAGACGGCCGTAGATCGTGTTGGGCGGGGCAAGCAACGCGATGTTAATGCCCGCTCCAAAGCGATGCCCAGTCATTATGTTTTTGAACCTGAGTTCTGCAATCCAGCGGGAGGCTGGGAGAAAGGCCAGGTTGAGAAGAACGTCCGCGATGCGCGCAACCGGTACAGCGTGCCTGCTAGTTTTGCGAACCGGCCTGTTAGCCTTCGTGTTTACCCAGAGCGTCTGGTCATTGTTGCAGAAGGACAAACCGTCTGCACACATGAACGGATCATTGATCGATCCCATCGCAAGCCCGGCAGGGTCATCTATGATTGGCGCCATTATCTGGCGGTCATGCAGCGCAAACCGGGTGCATTACGTAATGGTGCGCCGTTTATAGAGATGCCCGACACCTTTCGTAGACTACAGGATCACATGTTGCGCAAGGATGGCGGAGATCGCGAGATGGTCGACATCCTGTCTTTGGTTTTACACCACGACGAAAGCGCTGTGCTGCGAGCAGTTGAGCTGGCGCTGGAAGCTGGAGTGCCGACCAAGACGCATATCCTGAACCGGCTGCATAGCTCGATCGATCCAAAGCAAACAGATCACCCAGAGATCGATCCACCAGATGCCCTCACTTTGGAAACGGCCCCAACGGCCAACGTGGACCGCTATGACGATCTCAGACAGACACAGAAGAAGCGCAATGCGTCATGATCCAGCAGGAGCATCCATCGTCATCATGCTGCGCAGTCTTAAGCTGCATGGCATGGCGCATGCGGTCGATGACTTGGTTGCACAAGGCGTCCCCGCATTTGAAGCCGCCACACCCATATTGTCTCAACTACTCAAGGCAGAGATGGCAGAACGTGAGATCCGTTCGATTGCCTACCACACGAAGGTGGCGCGCTTCCCATCATACAAGACACAAGGACCTCGCGGGTTTTGACGTCACGTCGAGCGACATCAACGAGGCTTCTGTCCGCCAGCTCTATCGTGGCGAGTTCGTCGAGAATGCGGAAAACGTCGTTCTGATTGGTGGGCCCGGCACTGGCAAAAGCCATGTTGCCACGGCTATCGGCGTACAGGCCATTGAGCACCAAAGACGCAAAGTGCGCTTTTACTCGACCGTCGAACTCATCAACGCACTGGAACAGGAAAAAGCACTTGGGAAGGCTGGCAAGATGGCGGAGATCCTGACCAAAATTGACTTGGTTATCTATGATGAACTCGGCTACCTGCCGTTCAGTCCGTCTGGCGGTGCGTTGCTGTTCCACCTTCTCAGCAAGCTATATGAGCGCACCAGTGTCGTCATCACAACCAACCTCAGCTTCAGTGAATGGGCGCAGGTCTTCGGTGACGCAAAGATGACAACGGCGCTGCTCGACCGTCTCACACACCGCTGCCACATCCTCGAAACAGGCAACGACAGCTACCGCTTCAAGGCCAGTTCAGAAGCTGCAAAAAAACCACAAAGGAGGCCACCACATTGACTAAAGCATAACCGCAGATACGTAATGAAAGCGGGTCAAATCTCGGTGACAATACGGGGTCAGTCCTCAGTGACATTCAACAGGGTTTGATGCCAAAGTTCGATTTTGCCTTGGGTTTGCGGATGATACAGCGCGCCACGCGAGTACTTCATGCCTTTGTCTTTCAACCATTCCGTCAGCTCGCCTGAGACGTAACTGGAACCGTTGTCGATGAATAGATGTGGCTTGCGCACGACATGTACTTGATCACAGCCTGGCGCCTGCAAGGCGAGGTCCAGCGTATCGGTTACATCCTCAGTCCACATATTGGTGCAAAACTTCCATTCCTCTCGAGACGTTGCTGCGCAATACCCTGCCGCGCAGTGAAGACGATGTAGAGGCTATAATCGTCGAGGACAGTGCTGAGATAGAACCAGCCCCATCCGAGGACCTTGATATAGGTGAAATCAGTCTGCCAGAGCTGATTGATCGCTGTGTTTTGCCTTTGAACTCGCTGGCAGCTTTGATGACAATGAAGGCAGGGCTGGTGATCAGGTCGTGTGCCTTGAGTATCCGATACGTCGAAGCCTCTGATACAGAGTAACTTGCTTTGTCAGTGAAGGTGACCGCCAGCTCTCGCGGTGACAATTCCGTCTCTTTCAGCGCCAGCTTGACGACCTTGCGTCGTACCTCTTCAGGGATGCGTTTCCAGACGAGCTTTGCCTTGGGAGACTAATCCTGTAGTTTAGCTTCCCAACGTTGCAGATACCGATCATACCAACGATAGAAGGTGGTGCGAGGGATACAGAGCTTGGCTAGAGTATGGCGCGCTGACAGGTGGCTCTCTTCAACCAGCCGGATGATGTACATCTTCTCAGATGCAGCATACCTCATTCGTGGTCGCCCCATCTCCCAGCATGCTTTTTCAAGCAAACGCAATTCAAGCGTCTGCTCAGCTATGACCTGCTTCAGATCGAGTGCCTGCCGCGCAGTTCCTCGACTTCACCAGTCGTGGCCACAGGCGCTGTGTCACCGGCCAAGCGCCGCTTGCCAACTTCCATGAAGTACTTGGACCACTTGTAGTAAACGCCCTGCGATATGCCTTCGCAACGGCATAGCTCAGCGATGCTGTCTTAACCTCACAGCACATCCAGCACGGTTCTGATCTTCTCTTCAGATGATAATGTTTGCGCCCTTCTAGGGACATTGCTGCGCAATACCCTTTCAGGCAGTAGTGGCGCGCTAGATGTCTTTGACGATCTTCTCGCCTAAGCTCTCTATTCTCTTTCTCATCGTCTACTCCTCGGTGGCTACGATGAACAACAAACACTCACTTAGCAAATTGCCCTATTCGGACCCATAAGCGCTGACGTCAGACACACAAAGCACGGTAAATCGCCCATATTTAACTGGACCTCATGATCGAAAAAAGAGGACGACTAACCCTAGCTAAAGGATGAGCCGTCCCAAAAAATAGCGGACTACATCGCGTGGCGAAGTCCGCAGGATCCAGGCGTAGGTGCTGTGAGGTATAAGCCTGCATCCAGTAGTGTGTGTCTATAGCCACACTAACACTGGACCCTGCCTACACTGCATCCAGCTATTTTGGCATTGCGCAAAGGCTTTAGCATGGTATCTTTTGATTACGTTAGCGCGCATTGGAGCGCCACTTGACAAAGCGCGGTTTTTTCATCGATTGCTGCCAGCGTTCAATTTTGCCCTATGTTTGTGGGTGAAACGGCGCGCCACGGAAGTGGGGCATATCGTTGCCTTCAAGCAAGCTAGTCGGCCAAGTCTCCCGCAATGTAGGACGGCCCACCGTCGCTCAGCATCCTTGGTTTGGTTGCTACATGGCGCTTCCACAGCCTGAAGTTTCTAGCGCCAGATTTAGCGTGTCAGTCACATCCTGAGCTTTCATCGTGGTGCACAGCTTACACGCGATGGTAACGGATGTATTTATGCAAGATCGTACTGAGATAGAACCAGCCCCATCTGATGACCTTGAGATAGGTGAAATTCGTTTGCCAGACCTCGTTTATTTGAGTGGTCTTCGCCTTGAGCTCATTGGCCGCCTTGATCACGACGTTCCTTAGCACGGCAATCAAACCCTCCGCTTTCAAGATGCAGTAAGCCGATGATTCCGATATAAATATCGATTCTCATCAGTGTATTCCACTCCCAGTTCACAAGGCGTCAGGTCATCGTGCTCCAGGGCAAAATTTATGACGGCCTCTCGCGTCTCATCCGGAATGCGGTTCGAAACAGACCGTTGACATGATGCCGTATCTTCCAGCGCATCAACACCACCTTCCGACCACAGATCATACCAACAGTAATGGGTCGCGCTGGGAATGCCGATCGTCTAAAGCGTCGGGCGTGTTGGCAGATGGGGAGCTTCCACCGTGCGGCTGATCTCAAGCTTCTTTGAGCCACGGTATCTCATTCCTCGTACTCCCCATCCCCGAGCAGGCTTTTTTCCAGGTTCAGATCAGCAACCATTTCCTTCAAGGCCGCAGATTCTGAACGCAACTCCTTAACCTCGGAGCTGGTCGCATGACGCGCGGTGTCACCCGCAGGGCGTTGCTTGCCGGCTTCCAGAAACTTCTTGGACCAGGAACAATAAAGGCTCTCGCTGATCCCCTCCCCGCGGCACAGTGCGGCAATACTCTCGTTGCCACTAAGGCCCGCCAAAACATTGCGGATCTTCTCTTCGGTTGCGTGTAGACGCCGCGTCGTGCGCCGAATGTTCTTGACCAGCTTAGCAGCTGCGTCTTTCGATGTTCCGGATTTCGTGTTCATCTCACGGTCCATATAGGCTACGATGAGCCAAAATTACTCCTTCACGAATACCTCAGTATCTGCCCCACAAGTGCTGACGTTAGGAAAGTTTGTCGTTCCAAGGTCGATGCCAATAAGTGGACATTTCATGGCGCCTGCCTTCATAACCTGCGGGCAGGCCAGACGCCCGTTCAAAACAAGGTGAGACAATCACCGCATAAAGGCAGGCCAGAGCTTTGCCAGAAAAAGAAACCGACTGGTTACAGCGCTGTCGTCGCCGCGCGCAAGCCTGCCGAAAGCCGCGATAATCCTTCATCAAGATTGACCACAGCGCCACCCCCTACCCCCAGCCTGATGTGGCTCGGTTGATCATATGCACTGCCTGGCAGTAGGAATGTCCGGTAGGGATCGGCCAAAAGAAACCGCGCAAACGGATCGCTGTCTATGCCCTCAGGCAGGCGCGCTAGACCGATCAGCCCTGCACTGGGGCTGACCCAGCTCAACCCCTCTTCTGCGGCGACCCAATCGTTCATCCGCGTAAGATTGGCCGCCCCCTCACTGCGCGCTTTGTGCATTGCTTTAGCGTATCGCTCGGGGCGAAGGGCAATCTCGGCGATGACCTCGCCCATGATGTTCATAATCTCCGACACATTCTCCCGCAGGATCACGGCGTCACGGATCAGACCAGCGTCAGGGCAAATGATCCACCCTGTGCGCAATCCTTGAAGACCCAACCCCTTGCTAACCGATCCAGTCGTAATCCCCCGCGCATACATCCCCGCAATGCTGGGCGCGCGCGGGCCGTCCCACTCAAGACCCGCATAGACCTCATCCACCAACAGCCACGCGCCCACGCGGTCGGCCATCTGCACGATCTGCTCCAACTCGTGTCGCGCCAGCACATCACCTGTTGGATTGTTGGGATTGCTTACGAAAATCATCCGCGTCTTGGGCGTGATCTCATCCGCGAGATGATCCAGTGGCAGACGCCACTGATCGCTCTCTTGCCGCGTTATCTTGATTATTTTTGCACCAATCGCCTTTGCGAGCACCTCCGCCTGTGGCCACCCCGGCGTCTCGATGACAATCTCGTCGTCGGGTTGCAGCAGCAGCATGATCGCCAGATAATTCGCCTCTGCCGCCCCTGCGGTGATGAGGACATCCGCAGGTTTGCACAGACCCGAAAGCCCTGCCTGCCGCAAAACATGCTCTTTGAGTTCAGGCAAGCCACTGAAATCCCGATTATTCCAATCCAGCGCCAGATCGGGGTCGAGATCATCGAGGAAATCTCCAAGGCGCGGCGACTCGGCAAGCGAGAAGCCTACAATCGCCTCTGGAGCGGCTTGCGTCGTCTCCAGAAGATATTGAAACAGCGTGTGTATCTTGACTTTCATCACGGCTCTCCGTTTGCTGTGGCCATGAAAAACCATGCGCGCCTAAAGGGCAAACCCATTCGTCTGGCTGTGCTCGATTATGGTCTGTTTCAGGTCCATGCGAACGGGCGCATCATCGGCATTTGCGGATTTGTGATACAGACGGATGCAGATGAAAACGTGCTGATCGACACAGGGTTTCCCGCCAAATATGCCGTCGATGCACAGGCCGCAACAGATGAGGATGATCTGGGGAGCTTTGGCCGCGTCCTGTCGGTTACACCCGAGAATATGCCCGCCGCACAACTGGCGAAACTGGGGCTAGCTCCTGATGATATCACTCTGATGATACAGAGCCATACGCATATCGACCATGTGGGGCACATGCACGCATTCCCCCACGCGCCGATCGTGATCGCCGCGTCCGAGCGCGCCCTGCCCCGCCCGCTTTATTGGTCTGGCAAACAGGCGATGGAATGGCCTGATGCAGAGTATCTATTGGTGGATACCGACTTTGATCTAAGCGATTGTTTTCGAGTGCTCTTTTGTCCTGGTCATGCGCCTGGCCAAATGGCGTTTATGGTTGATTTGCCTCAGACGGGCACCATTCTGCTCACCTCCGACGCGATCAGCCGAGCGAGCGAGATTGACGAGGGGTTTGCAGGGTCTTGGGATGTGTCGCTGGCCATCCACCACGGTGCGCGGCTAATGGAAATAGCTGCGGCGCGTGATGCGTTTGTAATCTTCGGGCATTCCCCTGAACAGTGGCCAGACCTGAAAAAAGCACCGAATTGGTTTGAATAGCGCCCCTTACTAAACCCCGTTAACGCACATCGCGCCCTTGGTTGAGGATGATCACATTGCCGCTGGAGATATCGCCAGCGGGAGAGATGAGAAAGCCGACCCAATCTGCGATCTCGCTGGGTTGCATGGCACGGCCGTGGGGCATCTGTGCGATGGCATTGGCCAGCACCTCCTCACTCACCACTCCGAACAAGGGCGTTTCCGTCATCGCAGGCGCGATCGAATTCACCGCGATCTTTTGCGTGGCATAACGGCGGGCCAGATCCTTGGTCAGCGTATCAAGGGCTGCCTTGGAAGCGCGGTAATGTGGCGGATCAAACGCGTCGAAGTTATAGGCCCCGTTGGACGAGATGTTGACGATTTTGCGCACGCCACAGCCCCCCTCCATCAGCTTGATCGCGGCCTGACAGCAATGGAACGCGCCCGTGAAATTAAGCGCCATCTGACGCTCGAATTCATCTTCGGGGATGTCGGGAAATTCGGACATGAAACACGTGCCCGCATTATTGACCAAGGCGTGCAGCTGTCCGTGCGCTGCCGCGATCTGCTCAAAGGCGGCCGCAATGTGCGCACTACTGGTGAGGTCCGTTTCAATGCCCGTAAAGGCAGGATCAGTCGCGAGCTCCTCCAGCCCCGCGCCGTCAATATCGAGACCGACAACATGCATGCCATCCGCCATCAGCCGCGCCACAATTGCGCGCCCCATACCGCCTGCAGCACCCGTCACCACTGCAACTTTGCCCATCATCATCTCCTCTTTCCGCCTCAGCGCTTGAACCCTCGTGATCGCATGATATCTGCCACCAATGAAACAAGATACTCAACCCCGACACCTCACCGTGCGCGGCGCCTGCAATGTTCGTGATCTTGGCGGCTATGTCACGGCGCAAGGCACCACGATCCCCTACCGCCGCTTTTTGCGCAGCGACTGTTTGCACCGCCTGGACGAAGGGGAGCCGCAGCGGCTGCACTTTGAGGGGCTGCGCATGGTTATTGATCTACGCACAGCATCCGAGGTGCGCGATGCCCCCAGCCGCCTAGAGCCCCAGCGCGGTGTGGAATGGGTCAACCTGCCCCTCTTTGGTGCGCTCTCCCCCAAAGCGCTAGCCGAGGTTGAGGTGCCCAAGGGCGCGCATCCGCTTTTGGCGATGTATCTGACGGCGATTGAGACCCGAGGCGACGCAATCCGTGCTATTCTTGAACGGATGGCCACGCGCAGTGACGGAACCGTCCTGTTCAATTGCACGGCTGGCAAGGATCGCACGGGCATCATCGCAGCGCTGCTGCTGGGGCTGGCGGGGGTGTCGCACACCGAGATCATCGCGGATTACACGCTAACCTCGGACCTCATTCCTGATCTGGTTACGGAGTTCCTGACGACCGCCCTCTCCAATGGTGGAGATGTCAAAGCCTACGCGACATTTCTGGAAAGTCCGGCAAGCGCCATGGCGGGCATGCTTGCTCATATTGACGCAAATCATGGCTCCATCATGGGGTATCTGGACCACATCGGCGTTTCTACCGACGCGCTGTCATGGCTTCAGATCAGGATGGGCATCACAGGTTGAGCGCCATATAAGCCTGCGCCAACCCGCGCAGCGCCAGTAGATCACCTGCCTGCTCGGTGGCCGCAACACCCTGAGCTTTGAGCGCGCTGGCGTACCGCGCCGCATCGTCTTGCGCTCCGATGACCACAACCTCACGGCCAAGCCAGTGCGCGCGCGATGCGGCCAACTCAAGCCCGATGAGCGTTCCGTACAAGTGGGCTTTTCCTGTCGCAGCAGATGTCTGGTTCAAAACAGCATTCGCCTGAATTGAGAACAGTGCCGAGGCGACCCGCTCAGGCCGCGCCATGGCATCGGAAAGGGCCGTCAGAAACGCTCCCTCGCCCCACCCCTGCCCTTGTATCGCAGTCCTCAGACTAGAATGCTGCGTTAAAAGGTGAAACAATTCCCCTGTAAGAAAGCTGGTAAAGCTGATGACCTCGCCCGCACTGACATGCACCCAACGGCTGCACGCAGACGGGAAGCACAGAACGCCATCCCAATCCTTATTCTGAGACAGAAACCCTGCAATCTGCGCCTCTTCTCCCTGCAGGAAATCTGCGGGCTTTTCCTGAGACATCGGGGGAATGGCATAGAGGGCGATGCGAGGATCTTTGGCGGCGACCTTCTGGGCGCTTGCCACTGCGCAAGGAACCTGAACAAAGCTGCTGCTTCGCACCCCGGCACTCACAACGGGCGTCACCGTACCCTGCTGCAAGTGGGCTTCGATCAACCCCATCAATGCAGTCTGGAAATCTGCGTCGCTCTCAATGGGTGCAGAGTCCACATGAACACGCTCGCCGCCATTCACCCAAACATTCAAACGACCCGCGCACTGCTGGGCTGCGATCCACATGGCTGCTTCTCCTAGGTTATTTTCGCCTACCCTACCCACCACATTGCTGCACGCAATCACAATGGAGAAGATTGGATCAAAGCTCATTTTGGCGGACAGTACAGCTACTGCTTGACATATCAGACATTAGTCATTGTATTTAATGCAAAACCTGACCTAATACATGGACTAAGAGGGGATACACCCCCCCAAAGGCAGACCCGCGATCAAAGTGCGTATAAATTCACAACTGCGCGGGACCTAGGTAAAAACAAGAGCGGAGGCAAAAAGCACCTGACACACCCTTAAAACAAAAGGCCCGAATGGTTGCAGCCATCCGAGCCTCGTTCGTCAATGCCTGCTTGCAGCGCATGGAGCTTTTATGTCTGAAATTATTGACTGTGACCCGAACCAAGGCTTTGTCGCGTTCCCCGTCGCCCTTTTCGATCTCAATCTTTCCCCCGGTGCGTTTCGCACGTTGGCTGAGCTATGCCGCATGGCCAACAAATCAGGTCAATGCTGGCCTTCTCTTGCACAACTCGGCCAACGCCTTGGGAGGTCACGAGCGTCCATTTCAGCATACATCGCAGAACTACGCGAAGCGGAGGTGCTTGGGACCGAAGAACAGAAAATGGCGAACGGATATAACTACCGTCTGCGCTACACTGTTCTTTTCTGGAAAGAATGGCGCGCCAGTTTGGGCCAGAAAGACAAGGCGACCCGCCCTGCTATAAACGCGCACAACCCTGAACGCAGAGTTCAGCCAACTGAACGCCCGTTAAGAACAAAAAACCATATACATCAAAAACAACAGAGTCAGGATCAATCTTGCGATTTAGTCTCTGAATGGAAAGCACTTGTCGCAAAAGCCCCCTACCCTGCTTTTGAACAAGCACCGTCTCCCGCACTGCTTTAGAGCACGCATGCAGTCGTTTCGGCAAAGCCACGGCAAGCGCCTCTTATATCCGCGGATATTAAGTGCAAGCTAAGCGATTTTGCAGTCAGACATGAGCTTTCAGGTGATATTGATGCTATCGCAAATCACATGCTCAAAGTAGTTTTCTCACACGAGAGGCTGGATAAGGTGATCAGCGAACTTAGAAAAACTGCCCGTTCAACACGATGATGCGGCAGCACATAAGCTGTTAAAATCCTATATGCGGCGGTGGAAACTTTATCAGCAAAGCTTGCCCTCACCGGCAATAAGCACCACGGTCGCAGCATAGTAATATCCGCGGATATAATAAAATGGCATACGGTCAATTCGAACAATTTATTCGCAACATGGGCCGCGTGATGGCGCAGGTGAATACCAAGCTTCAGCGCGATTTGACGATGCGCAGTCGTGTTTCGCGCAGGTTTTCACAGACCGAGGTAGCGGAGTTTCTGGGTGTTGACACAACCTATCTAACGCGGATCGCCAAGGATGAGCCGCACTATCCCGAAGGTGAGAAAATTGGACGCGAGCGTAGCTTTTCACCGTCCGAGATCATCACAATCCGTGGCATCCTTGCAAGCAGGCCAGGTGCGCGCCGTGATCACCTTTATTGGCGGCAAGAGGGTGATCCCCTCAAGGTGGTCACATTCGGCGCGCAAAAAGGGGGTACGGGAAAGTCCCTCACAGCAGCGCATTTCGCGCAATACCTTTCGCTCTTCTACGGGGTTCGGGTGGGCATAATTGACGCCGACCCTCAGGCTACAGCAAGCCTGTATTTCGCCGATGCCGATCTCCCACTCTTCGCCCCCGACACCCCTACCCTCGCAGAATTTATGGGCGTTGATGATCCGGGCGCATCGGAGCTAACACAGCGGGATGCAAGTGAGCTTGATGCCATTTGGCGTCCGACCCCGTGGCCCGGTGTGCGTCTGATCCCTGGAGGTGCGAACATCCAGAACGGTGATATCAGTCTGTTCTTTTTGTCCCAGCGTGGCGGGGTGCCTGTCTACCGTGTGCTGCGGGATGCGATTACGAAATGGGACGCGGGAAATGAACCAAAGACCACCATGACCGACCTGCGGGATGCGGATGGTGCGTTCAGCCCTAACCGCTTTGATGCAGCACTTACAGAAAGTCTGGATGTGATTGTCATTGACCAGCAGCCTTCCCTCACACTGATGCAGCTTAATGGCTTAATCGCGGCGGATAGTGTTGTTATCCCGCAAACGATGAAGGGGTTCGATCTGGCAACGCTTGCCACCTATATTGGTAATATCGGCGAGTATCTGGAGTTCATTATGGGGTTTGAAGCTGATCTGGAGATCGGGAACGGTAACCACGTTGTCTTGCCGACAATTGTTCAGGAGCAAAACAATCAAGACACTGACCAGATCCTAGACCTTTACAGGCGCTCACCGCGCGAGATCAGTCAGGTGTGGTACAACCGCTCCGATGCAATTGCGAACGCAGCGGAGGAATACAAAAGCATCTACGAATATCTGCCGCCCCGCACACGGCGTACCTCGGCTAAGGCATTTATGGCGAACGCGAATGCCGTCAACGATGGTCTTGTGGGCAGGGTGCTGCCGCATCTTCCACCGCGCGGATTTGCGGATGAATTTATTAAAGAAAGGTGGGGCTGATGGCACGCAAACGCAAACTGGATGCGACGACAATCCCGCTTGAGGATGAGATTGACGCAACGGGTAAGCCTGGTATGGGCGGCATGTGGGGTGGCACGGCCATAAATATGCTACGACAGCGCTTGGAGGACACGCGGGCCACGATTGCAGACGGCATCCTAAATGGTACTGTGTCGATCGAGTTGTTGCCGATACAGGTTGAGGACCCGACAGGCAGTGATCGTCAGGCTGGATGGGAAGATGATCCCGAGTTCCAAGCACTGATCGAAAATATTTCGCGCCGTGGACAAACGCAGGCTATCCGCGTGCGTCCGGTTGATCCAGCGTGGGAGCCTGATCGCGATCACCCTTTTGACACAGCTGATAATTTCATCATTCAATCAGGCCGTCGCCGCCTAGCAGCCTGTCGCAAGCTCAACCGCAAAGTGGTTGCTGTCATCGCTACTGTTGAAGGGGAGGCCGCCCTCGCTGATCTCGAAGAGCGGTTCCACGAGAACACGATGCGTCAGAATCTGAGCGGGTTTGAAGAATTGCTCTCGATCGGGCTTATTGCAGATGCTCTGGGTGACTTGAGCCAGCAGGAAATCGCGCAGCGTCTTTCAGTGAGCCAGAATGATGTCTCTCTTGGGCGCTCCTGTGTCGAGCTGCACGACCAGATTGCGGCAACCGTGGATATCGCCAATACGCCCAAACGGGCTTTTCGCGAGATCATTCCCCGCTTGCGGGGAGGAGGCAAAACGAAAGGCAAGAAAAAACCGCCTGCCAAGGTCGTCAAAGCGCAAAGCGGTGCGGTCGAAGTCGCCGTGAAAACGGGCGCAAGCGGCACGCTGTCCCTAACGCTTAAGGGTGGGCAGGTGGATGCGGAATGGTTGGCGGATGCGGTGGCCGATCTGGTCGCCAAGCAGACCAAAGATTAAGGGCAATGGCCCGCAAAGAGGATATGACATGACACAGACAACATTGCGCCAACACTTACAGAGCCAGCAGACAGATACCGACCTAATGATCCTGATGGAGGATGTGGCCACTGCCTGCCGCATGATTGCAGACCGCGTGCGCCATGGCGCATTTGCAGGCGTTTTGGGCGCGGCAGAGACCGAGAACGTGCAAGGCGAAACACAGAAGGAGCTTGATGTCATCTCGGATGAGGTTTTTCAGGAGATCGTTGGCGCGAACCCCAGTGTTGCGGCGCTTGTCTCGGAGGAAGTTGACAAGGTGAACTGGCGCAAAAAGGCCCCGCAGGCGGGTGAATTTGTTGTGTACTACGATCCGCTCGACGGGTCATCGAATTTGGACGTAAACCTCTCTGTGGGAACGATTTTTTCTATTGTTCGTCTTGAAAATGCGATTGAGCAGTCGGCGGAGGCTGTTCAAATCAAAGGCACGGCGCAAATCGCCGCAGGCTATGCAATCTACGGGCCGTCGACTGGCTTGGTGATTACGGTAGGGCAGGGGGTCGACGGATTTACCCACCATCCTGGATCGGGTGAGTTTTTGCTCACGTCTGGCGCAATGAGCATACCGCCCCAGACGCAGGAGTTCGCGATCAATACGTCGCGCTATGATCTGTGGGATGCGCCTGTGCGCGGTTATATCGACGATTGTCTGCGTGGTGTGGAGGGTCCGCGGGGCAAGAAATTCAACATGCGCTGGTGTGCTTCAATGGTTGCTGATGTGCACCGTATTCTGACGCGGGGTGGCGTGTTTTTGTACCCTAAGGACAGCGGTAATGCGGGGCAGGGTGGCAAACTCCGCCTGATGTATGAGGCTAACCCGATGGGCATGCTGGTCGAGCAGGCGGGCGGTGCGTCCTCTACAGGCACAGGGCGCATTATGGAGGTGGCCCCGACAGGCCACCACCAGCGTGTCTCGGTCATTCTCGGCTCGCGCGAGGAAGTTTCTGTGATTGAAGGCTATTATGCCAAATAGGCTCTATTGCGCGTCTTCAAGGCCTTGAGCGATGTTGGAGTGGCCTTGCAGAATATCGTTGTGTATGGCCTCTCCGACTGCTTCATAATCGCCGTCCCGCAGGGATGCGATGGCGACCTGATGCATGTCGGGCAGCGGGGTGCTTTTGTTCCGTTTCACCATACCCCGCAGGCTTGGGCCCACACGCAGCCAGTGGGACGCGGCAGTCGCCATGAGGATTTCCGCTTCTGAATGGGCGTATAGGGTCCAGTGGAAGGTATGATTGTGCCGCAAGTAGCCGTTTATATCGCCCGCCTCGAGGGCTGCGTTCACGCGGGCGTCGATCTGTTCGAGCGCATCAATATCTGCTTGCTCTATACCCACGGCGGCAAGGCGGGCAATCTGCGGCTCGATTCCCGTACGGGCATATGTCAGCTCTTGGAGCTGTTCCATCGTCAACTCGGGCACCATCAGGCGGCGGTTGTCGCTGGCGCGCAGCGCGCCCTCGGCGGTGAGGCGGCGAATGGCCTCACGGGCGGGGGTGATGCCCGTGCCCAAACGCTCCACCATCCCGTTGATCGTGACCGCTTCACCAGGGGCAAGTTCGCCAAACAGGATAAGATCGCGGGCTTTGCGGTAGGTTATTTCATGATCGGGCAGGGAAGGGGGCATGGGGCGGCCTGTCAGCGGTTGTTCTAAAGGAGTATCGCAAGGTTTATGCGGCTTGGCCATGGCGCTCATACAGCAAGGGTTGCGGTGACCGCACGGCCCCACGCTGCATAGCGTTTTGCACGGGTCGCATCGTCCATGCACGGCTCGAATGTCCGCTCAACTGCCCAACTTGCGGCAAAGGCGTCCTTGTCGGGGTAAAGACCCGCCCGAAAACCAGCGAGCCATGCGGCACCAAGGGCCGTTGTCTCTGCCATATGAGGGCGATCTACGGGGGCGTTTGTGATGTCTGCGATAAATTGCAGGGTCCAGTCACTGGCGGTCATCCCGCCGTCGACCCGCAGTGTGGGCCTTAGCGTGGTGCTTTGCCAATCGGCATTCATGGCTTCCAGCAGATCGCGCGTCTGAAACCCGACACTTTCAAGGGCTGCTCGCGCCATCTCGGACACGCCAGTGGCACGGGTCAGGCCAAAGATAGCGCCGCGACATTTCGCGTTCCAATACGGCGCACCAAGCCCTGTAAAGGCGGGCACAAGGATGACGTTCTGCCCCTGATCCGCGCCATTGGCCAAAGTGCCAGTCTGTTCCGCATCCGTGATAAGCCCCAGCCCGTCGCGCAGCCATTGCACCACTGCGCCTGCGACAAAGATCGACCCTTCCAGCGCGTAAGTGGGCACGCCGTCCAGCTGATACGCGATCGTAGTCAGCAGACGGTTTTCCGAAGTGACTGGTGTTCTGCCCGTGTTGAGCAGAGCAAAGCAGCCTGTGCCATAGGTTGCCTTCATCATACCTGTCTCGAAACAGGCCTGCCCCACGGTGGCGGCTTGTTGATCGCCTGCCACACCGAGGATCGGCAATGTAGTGTCAAACACGTCGGGCGCGGTCTGTCCGAATTCTGCTGCACAGTCCTTGACCGCTGGCAGCATGTTCATGGGAATATCCAAGAGGTTGCAAATCTCCTTGCTCCAAGCACCCTTATGAATATCGTAAAGCATGGTGCGGGCGGCATTGGTTGCATCGGTCACATGCGCGGCCCCGCCCGTCAGGTTCCACATGAGCCAGCTATCCACCGTGCCGAATTTGAGTGCGCCTGCCTGCGCTTTTTCGCGGGCGCCTTTGTGGCTGTCGAGTATCCATTTCAGCTTGGTCCCCGAGAAATATGGATCAAGCAGCAAGCCCGTTTGCGCGGTGATCAGCGGCTCGTGGCCCGCGTCGCGTAATGTGCCACAGATATCAGCGGTGCGTCTGTCCTGCCAGACGATCGCGCGGCCCAAGGTCTTTCCCGTCTCACTGTCCCAGACCAGCGTGGTTTCGCGCTGGTTCGTGATGCCGATTGCGGCAATATCGGTCGCGTTGATGCCTGTTTTAGCGATCACATCGCGGCAGGTTTGCAGCGTTGTCTGCCATAGATCCTGCGCATCATGCTCGACCCAGCCTGATTTCGGAAAATGCTGGGAAAATTCCTGTTGGGCGGTTCCAATGTCTTCCATATGTGCATCAAAAAGGATCGCGCGAGTCGATGTCGTACCTTGGTCAATGGAGAGTATGTGGGTGGCGGTCATATAGCCTCCGTCATGTAGGTCTGCAGGGCACCGACCTGATCTGCATCAAGGCGCAAGCCCAGTTTGGTACGGCGCCATAGGATATCTTGCGCCGTGGTAGCGTATTCATGGCGCATCAGATAGCGGACCTCGGCCTCCGTAAGGGTGGCCCCAAAATCGCGGCCCAGATCTGCGGCTGTCTTCGCATTGCCCAACAGGGCACGCGCATCGGTCCCGTAGGCGCGGATCAGGCGGGTCGCCCACGCATGGGTGAGAAAAGGGTAGTCGTGCTCAAGCTCCAAGATCAGCGCACTTACATCGCCCATGGCAAAATCACCGCCGGGCAGGGGGGCTGTGGCGGTCCAACTGCCTGTATCAGGCTCTAAGTGGGGCTTTAGGAGTTCCAGAGCTTCCTCTGCCAACACGCGGTACGTGGTGATTTTGCCGCCAAAGATATTCAACAAGGGCGCACCCGTATCCTCAATCTTGAGTACATAGTCGCGGGTCGCGGCGGCAGCACTGTCTGCTCCGTCATCATAGAGCGGGCGCACACCTGAATAGGTCCAGACAACATCGTCAGCGGTAACGTTGCGCGCGAAATACTGGTTGGCGAAATTGAGGAGGTAGTCACGCTCGGAGGGTGTGCATTCGGGTGGTGTTTCAGGATCGGCATGGTCGGCATCCGTGGTGCCGATCAGGGTGAAATCAGTCTCATAGGGAATGGCAAAAATGATGCGCCCGTCGGTGCCTTGGAAGAAATAGCATTTGTCATGGTCATAGAGCCGCGGTGTGACGATATGGGAGCCACGGACCAGCCGCACGCCCTCGGATGAATTAACGCGCAGCGTGTTCTGGATGATGTCGCCCACCCAAGGGCCGCCTGCGTTGATCAGGATGCGGGCATGGTGCGTCTGCGCGCCACTTGGCCCGTCGGTCTGGACCTCCCACAGATCACCCACGCGGGCGGCTGATGTTACCTTGGTTCGTGTCAGAATGTCAGCGCCTCGCAGCTGTGCATCACGCGCGTTCAGCACGACAAGGCGGCTGTCCTCGATCCAGCAATCGGAATATTCGAACGCCTTTTTAAAGCGCGGATGAAGCGGTACACCCTCAGGGGTATCGCGCAGGTTCAGTGTTTTGGTCGCAGGCAGAATATCGCGCCCGCCGAGATGATCGTACAGAAATAACCCCAGCCGTATCATCCACGCAGGTCTGCGCCCGCGCATCCATGGCATCACCAGATTGAGCACGCGAGAGGCGGGGGTTTCCCCCTCGAACCGCATGTCGCGATGGTAGGGCAGCACAAAGCGCATCGGCCACGCGATATGGGGCATCATGCGCAGCAACACCTCCCGCTCGGTCAGGGCATGGCGCACCAGATTGATCTCGAAATACTCGAGATACCGCAGGCCGCCGTGGAACAACTTAGTTGAGGCAGAAGATGTGGCCGAGGCTAGATCGCCCATCTCTGCCAGTGTCACGCTATGCCCGCGCCCTGCGGCGTCGCGGGCAATGCCGGAGCCGTTGATACCGCCGCCGATGACAAAGATATCAACGGGCTGTGGCACTGTATGCATTCCTTAGGCCATGGCCGAATTGATGAGGAAGAAAATGGTTTCTGACAGCAGCGCAGCAGCAGGAACAGTAGTATACCAATGCGGCGAGAATGGTCATGAAATGCGAGCGGCGGACCAACTTGCGCTGCTTGCGCTCTTCGGCAGTATAGGCGGGACGGTCCAGCATCTCGAGGCGTGCTTTCTTAATGCGACGCTCAGCGTCCCACTCGCGGAAAAAGCCCACGCCAAACACACCGCCCACGGCAATGTGGGTCGAGCTCACGGGCAGGCCAAGCCAGCTTGCGATGATTATGGTGATCGCCACACAATAGGCCCGCATCGGGTTAAGTTTGGTGATCTGGCCACCTACCACTTTTATCAGCTTCGGGCCGAACAGAACTTTGAGCGATTTGTTGTGGTTGTCCAGCCCTTCGACCTGTTTGCGGATAACGGGGATCATTGCGACCCAAACCAAAGCACCAATGGCAGCGCCGATCAGCAGCGCAGTGCCGATGTCGATCTTGATGATCTTCTTGATGCCCTTGAGCGCCAGATAGGTGGCAAATGCCCCCGCCATGATCCCTACAAGGATGGGCACCCAAGTGCGTGCCGCAGCAATCTTGTCTTCGCGGTAAATGATTTTGGATTTGATGAGCCATAAAAACCCTGCCGCAATTGCCCCGCCCAACACGGGCGAGATGACCCAGCTGGCGGCAATCGCACTCATTGTGGGCCAGTTCACTGCGCCGAAACCTGCGGCTGCGATCCCCGCACCCATGACCCCGCCTACGACAGAATGTGTGGTGGAGACGGGCGCGCCGACCCAAGTGGCAAGGTTCACCCAGAGCGCTGCTGACAAAAGGGCGGCCATCATTGCCCAGATGAACGTCGTTGCGGTGCCCATGCTTTCGGGTGCGATGATGCCTTTGGCAATGGTCGAGACGACATCACCGCCGGCTATGAGCGCGCCTGCACCCACAGCAGGACCCATATTATTAGCAACATCATTGGCCTCAATATTGAGCGCCATATAGGCGCCTAGGCAGGCAGCGATAACGACGATGAGCGAGTTATTCTGCTCGCCGAAAAAGAACATTGCCACAATGCCCGCAACCAGGACAAAAACTAGCGATATACCTGGCCCCACCAAGGGACGGGAAGTATAGTGACTTGCCAGCTCCAGGTTTGAATACTGCGCCAGATCGCGGTCCAGCGTTTCCAAATGGCGGCTGTCGTTCTGATTTTGTGTCATGTAATGGGCTCCCCATTCACAAGACGACTAGCGCGATTGGGAAGACGAATTCAACACTCCTGTGCGGTACGCTCGCAAAGTTTGCCTCGGAAGCGAACCTTCACTCACGCAAGAATTTAGGAGTTATGGCAGGAGAGCTTTCGGAAGGGGCTGAGAAGGCAACAAAGAACGCAGTTACTTTGCGACCCGTCTTTGGTCGGGCTGGCCGTTATCCTCTTGCAATTGCAGGAGGGTAATTTCATTGTTCTGCCGAAGAGCGCATGGCGCGATGTTGCTGCATGCAGCGCCGCAGCTTGGAAATATAAGAAACGGAGCGGTAAAATCTGCTCCAACCAGGTCTAGGGAGGAAAACATGATCATGAAGAAAACCATCATGCGCCTTTTGAGTGGTGCCGCCGCCGCCGCAGTACTGAGCACGGGCGCATCGGCACAAGAAGTCACACTCAAACTTCATCATTTTTTGCCAGCGCAAGCGAATGTGCCGAAGCTGATCCTTGATGTATGGGCGGACCGTATCGAAGAGAAATCCGAAGGCCGCATCAAGATTGACCGTTTCCCCTCCATGCAGTTGGGCGGCACACCTCCTGGCTTGCTGGATCAGGCGATTGACGGCGTTGCTGATATCGTCTGGACTGTTGTCGGCTATACGCCCGGCCGCTTCCCGTCCACGGAAGTGTTCGAGCTACCCTTTATGATTGAAGATGCGCGCGCTGCGTCCTGCGCCTATTGGAAGATGTTTGACGAAGGTATGAAGGACGATGAGTTCGCCAGCGTCAAAATCCTTGGCACCTGGGTCCACGGCCCTGGCATGTTGCACACGGCCGATCCGGTCGAGACACCCGCCGATCTGCAAGGCATGAAAATCCGCGGCGGCTCGCGTCTTGTAAACGAGCTTTTGACACTGACGGGCGCCACGCCTGTGGGCATGCCTGTGCCAGCCATTCCAGAGAGCCTGTCAAAAGGTGTGATCGACGGAACCACAATTCCTTGGGAAGTTACTGGCGCTCTGAAAATCCCTGAGCTGGTCGAGAACCACACCGAATTTGAAGGCCCCGCCCTTTATAACCTCGGGTTTGTTCTGGCTATGAACAAGGACGTTTATGCGGGCCTGCCTGATGATCTCAAGGCGGTAATGGACGACAATTCTGGCCTTGATTTCTCGATCTTCGCGGGCGGTGTTCAGTCAGATTCAGACGGTCCCGCACGTGAGCTGGCTGTTGAGATGGGCAACAACATCATTACCGTGACCGATACCGCCGAATGGCAAGCCGTTGTGAACCCTATCTACGAATCCTGGGTGGCTGACATGGCGGCCAAGGATATGGACGGCCAAGCGTTGATCGACCGCGCACAATCGCTGATGAGCGGTGAGTGCAAGGGCATCAAATCAGAGATGTAATTAAAAAGCGTTGCGGTCTGTAATGGACCGCAGCGCACCTTCTCGGGGTGGGTTGGTATGCATGAGTTTATGCAAAAGCTGTCGCGGCTTTTTGCACTGTTGGGCGGTATTGTCCTGACGGTGCTGATTGTCATCGTGTGTCTTTCCATTCTGGGCCGCTTGCTGAATTCGGTGCTAAACGGTGATTTGATGCAGCAGGCGTTGCCCGGTGTTGCAAATTACCTTTTGGTGTTGGGCGTTGGGCCGATCAACGGTGATTTCGAGTTGGTCGAGGCGGGTATGGCGTTTGCCATATTCGCGTTCCTGCCGATCTGTCACCTAAACGGGGCGCATGCCTCTGTCGACATCTTCACCCAACACTTGCCTCTGCGCGTGAACCGCTTTTTACGCATGGTGATCGAGTTTGTCTTTGCTGCAGTCCTGATCATCATCGCCTTTCAGCTATATCAGGGCATGCTAAGCAAACTGAATTCGGGCCAGACCAGCTTCCTTATCCAGTTCCCCGTCTGGTGGGGCTATGCACTAAGCGTGACAGGCGCCGTCGTGGCGGCAATTGTCGGTACCTACGTCGCAGGGCTTCGTGTGCTGGAATTTAGCGCCAACCGCAGCATTCTGCCCGCCGAGATGGGAGCAGACCATTGAGCGACATCATGATTGGGCTGCTGTCGTTTCCCGCGCTTTTGATCCTGATTTTCCTGCGGGTCCCTATCGGACTTGCGATGTTTGTTGCGGGTCTGGTCGGCATGATCATCGTGACGGGCGATGCCACCTTGCCGTTTGCGCGGCTCAAGGCCGAGACATATTCTACCTTCTCCAATTACTCGCTCTCTATCGTGCCGATGTTCCTGCTGATGGGTCATTTCGCGACCCTCGGCGGGATGTCGCAGGCGTTGTTTCAGGCGGCCTCCAGCTTTCTGGGACACCGGAAGGGTGGCGTCGCTATGGCCTCGGTCGGGGCGTGTGCAGGGTTTGGCGCGATCTGTGGCTCATCGCTTGCTACTGCCGCCACGATGAGCCGTGCCGCCCTGCCTGAACTCAAACGCTATGGATATGCGGGCGGGTTCTCCACCGCTACGCTGGCCGCAGGTGGCACGCTTGGCATCCTTATTCCGCCCTCGGTGGTCTTGGTAATCTATGCTATCCTGACCGAGCAGAACATCGCTAAGCTGTTCCTTGCCGCTTTCATCCCCGGTATCCTCGCTGCTGCAGGATACATGATTGCGATCTCTGTCTATGTTCGCCTTAACCCCGGTTCTGCAGGGACCCGTCCGCGTGAACCCTACTCGGAACGGATGCGCGCCCTGATTGCGGTGTGGCCTGTGTTGTTGGTCTTTATCTCTGTTGTGGGGGGCATCTATCTGGGATGGTTCACGCCCACGGAAGGCGCAGCGGTCGGTGCCCTCGGCACAGGTTTAATTGCATGGCTGGCAGGTGGTCTGAACCGCACAACAATGGCAGAGAGCTTTTATGTGACAGCACGAGCCACGGCGATGATCTTTTTCATCGTGCTGGGGGCTGCATTCTACAACGGATTTCTTGCACTCACTCAGTTGCCACAAGAGGCGGCTGCATGGGTAGGTGACAGCGGCTATAGCCCATGGGTCATCTTGATTGTAATCTTGTGCTTTTATCTGCTTCTGGGGTGTCTGATGGACAGCCTTTCGATGATCCTGCTGACCATCCCGATTTTCTGGCCTGTTATTCAGGAGCTGGACTTTGCTTTGGTTAGCATGGTGGAGCTGCAGTCAGCGCGGCTTGATACGCTGGTGGCAAGTGGGGCTGAATTGCCTGCTGTGTTGCTGGCCGATGCCCAAACCATGTTGGCGAACGGTCAGGAGCTGAGCCGCGAGATCACGCGCGAGCTGGGCCTGCGCGGCGTCTCCGAAGGGGTGTTGAACCGCATCAACATCGAACGCACAGCGATCTGGTTCGGGATTCTGGTGTTGATCGTGGTCGAAGTCGGCCTGATCACACCGCCCGTTGGGATGAACCTGTTTGTCATCAACGCGATGGACCGCGAAACCCCAATGGTTGAGACATACAAGGCGATTTTGTATTTTGTAGCCTCTGATTTGGTGCGCGTTATGATCCTTGTGGCCTTTCCTGTCATCACCCTGATGCTCCTCCCGATTTAGGGGAGTGAGCAGGAGGCCAAGTATCCTGTCAAAGTAGGAATGGAGGGGCGCCTCCGAGAGGCTTTCGCCTTATGTAACGGCGCGCCGCTCATTGAATTCGGGGCGCTTCCATTCCTCGGTTCGCATGACCTCACGGATGTGATGCACAGCGTCCCACATGTCGACGTAGCGTACGTAAGGCGCAGCAAAGCCGAAGCGCAGAATATCGGGAGCGCGGAAATCTCCGACGACGCCGCGTGCGATAACCGCCTGCATGATGGCATAACCATGCTCATGCATCAGAGACACTTGGGAGCCGCGCCCTTCTGCTTCCTTGGGGCTGGCCAGCTCGAACCCCATACTGCCGAGTTCCTGTTCGACAAGCGCAATAAATAAATCCCCCAGCGCCATGTTCTTCTGGCGCAGCACATTCATGTCGACATCGTCAAACACCTTCAACGCAGCCTCAAGCACCAGCGTGGCAAGCTGGGACGCGGTGCCTGTGAGCATTTGCTCGATGCTGGCGTGGGGTTCGTACTCTTGGGTAAAGGCGAAGGGTTCGGCGTGGCCGTGCCAGCCAACCAACGGTTGCTCCATCGTCTCGAAATGGCGGCGCGCAACAAAGACAAACGCTGGCGCACCTGGTCCGCCGTTCAGGTATTTATAGCCACAGCCAACCGCGAAGTCCGCGTTACAGGCGTTAAGCTTTACAGGGTAGGTGCCCGCCGAGTGCGCCAGATCCCAGATCACCAACCCGCCCAAATCCTGCGCGCGCTTAGTGATACCCGCCATGTCATAGACACGACCAGATTTGTAGTGGATGTGGGTCAGCTGCACGAGCGCAAGGTTTTCGCCCGCCTCATCAATCGCCTGCTCGACTTCTTCGGGCATGACGCAACGCAATTCGCAGCCCACCATCTTGGCGACTTCGGCGTTGATGTAGACATCTGTTGGAAAGTTCCCGATCTCGGACACGATGATCTTGCGATCCTTGCGCATGCGCAGCGCACCCACCAACAGTTTGTAGAGGTTCACGGAAATGGAATCGCAGACGATCACCTCGTCTTCATCCGCACCGATCAGTCGGGAAATTGCGGCGCCCGCGCGTTGCGGGGCAGGGTACCAATCGGCGTCATTCCAGCTGCGGATCAGGCCTTGGGCCCACTCCTCTTTGACTGCCTTTTCCAAACGCTCCATCACGCCGTGGGGCAGGGGACCAAGGGAATTGCCATCGAGATAAATATCATCCTCGGGCAGGATAAAGCGATCGCGCAGGTGTGCGATAGGATCATTCTTATCCATGTGTTCGGTATCGGCGCGGGTGATTTGGTCTGAGGGTGCGTTCACTGGTTTCATTCCTGATGCAGGGTCACTTTCGGGCTTGGTCGCTTTTAGCGTCTCGATCACAGTTTAACCACTGCGTTGAGCGCGTCGAGCTTGCTGACAACCCTCATCGCGGCAAGCGCTGAGCTGCGGGGATTGTCGGGCAGGGAGTGCCCGTTGATATGGAAGGTGAATGATCCAAAATCGCCCGATGCCTCAATCTCGTGGATGTTGGCGCTGATATCTGCATCTGCGATCAAGCGCACGGTTGTCTTATCGAAACCAATACCGCCAAGCGCCACGGCTGTGGCAACATTTGCATTCTTGGGATAGGCGAGGGCGGCTTCGCGCGCGGTCCCTTCAAAATGGGTGTGGGCGCCTGTCTTGAGCGCTGCTAGGTCTATCTTTTGTTCTGTGGGTGATCCGATCCATCCAGCGGGTGGCTTGCGGCCAACATATGTGACGTGCTGCAATTTCCCGACACGGGCCGCCTTAAGACAATCCAGCGCGCCGCTGGCGAGGTGCAGCTTTGCATTCCCTGCACGGGCGGCGGCCTCAAGGTTTTGGCAAACATCGTCGTCTGCCAACGCACCAAGGGAGACGGTCAATAGATCAATTCCGCGGACCAAGATCGCGGGGCCATGTGCCACGAGTGCCGCGTGGCCCGCGCAATCAATGACCAAATCCAGATCGTCGGGCAGGTCCGTGACCGATCCCACGAAGAGACTAGGGTTGTCCGCAACGCGGGACGGGCGCACCAGAATTGCTTCAACGCAATGTGGCCTGTCTTTCAACGCGGCCTTTACGTAGCTGGCGATTGCTCCGTTGCCGATCAAGCCTATTTTCATGCCGCTTTCCTTTCGTTGTCTCAGGCGTAAACGGAATTGACGAGGCGTTTATATTGCTATTCTTGAGCTCTGTTCTTGGCCTTGTTGCGGCCGCGGTGTCCATAAGGTGTCTCGCTATACCGCGCTTTGAAATGACGCGAGAAGACGTTGTCAGAGTTGAAACCAGCCGCCATGGCAACTTCTGTCACACTCATGTTCGTCTCCATGAGCAGTGTTCTTGCCCGATCCAAACGGATGTTGCGATAGGTCTGTGCAGGTGCCTCACCCAGCAGTTGTTTGAACTGGCGCTCAATCTGGCGGCGCGAAATTCGAGCATGCTCTGCCAATTCATCAAGGGTAAGAGGCGTCTCAATATTGTCGTACATCGCACGCAGAACCGCCAGAACGCGCGGGTTTCGAGAGCTGATGGCCTTTGCGATGGACGACCGCTGTTCATTTCGGATCGTAATATCCGATCCATTGAGGCACATGTCCGAGACAGCAATGGCAAAATCCTTGCCATAATCCTCGGCGATGAGCGAGATCATCAATTCAGTAGCCGCAGTGCCCCCTCCGCAAGTCAGAAGGTCCCCATCCCTTTCAAATCGCTGCGGGGTAGGGGCGAGCTGCGGAAATGCCTCACTGAAGCCGGGCTGGTTCTCCCAATGCAGGGTGAATTTTTTGCCAGTTAAAAGACCCGCGCGCGCAAGTGTTGCCGCGCCTGTGCAGATGCCACCAACTTTGCCGCCAAACCGCGCGTGGCGGCGTACTCTTCCGAGGGAAGCGTCTGATGCTGCGTTGGTGCCATTGTTGCCCGAGCAGACAAACAGATAGGTGTCCGAATGCAGTTCTTCCAAGCTGGCATGTACGCCAATATCGATGCCTGAGGAAGATGAAACGGGAGCGCCTTCTTCCGAGTACACCAACCAGCCATAGAGCGGCTTTTGTGCCAACTGGTTCGCAATCCGCAGCGGATCAAGCGCTGCGCTAAAGGCCAGCAGCGTGAATTGCGGCAGAAGTAGAAATCCAAACCACCGTGTTGCTTTTGCGTCTTGCACAGGATAGCTGAATGCACCCGCAGGGACGAGGTCAGGCCGTGTAGGTAATTTTTCGACGCTGCTCCCCAAGTGTCACCTCTTAGTCTGCGGCATCCAGCAACATCGGGAACCAATCGGTGCGCAAACGCTGGCCTGCGGTCATGTTGTGACCGGGAAAGGGGGGTGATGTCGGGCCTGGGCGCTCGACATAGCGGGCATCATCACCCAGCAGTCGCAGGGAGAAGGCACGCCGCCGTGTGCCAGCTTCATTCCCGCGCGCGCCGTGCAGTGTTTTGTAGTTGAAAGCGACCGCATCGCCCGGCTCCATATCATATTCACGGATATCCATGCCTTCCGTGTCTGGATCAGGCACTGGCATGTAGTCCTCGTCATTAGGGTAAAAACTCGTCTCCGCCAGCCAGCGCGTCGGCAGTACTTCTTTCTCCCAACGGTGCGAGCCAGCAACGCAACGAAGTGATGCATTTTGGACGGGATCAAGAGGTGACCAAAAGCTGACAGTCTGCTGACCCTCGACAAAGTAGTAGGGGCTATCCTGATGCCACGGTGTTGGTTTGGAGGTGCCTGGCTCTTTAACCAGCACGTGGTCGTGGAACATCTGTACGGATTTCGATTGCATCAGTTCTGCCGCGACTGCAGCAGCGGGGGATGCGTCAATCGCGGCCTCGAATTCGGGGATGCGGGTCCAGTTGCAGTAGTCATCAAAGAAACGCCCGCTTTCCTCTTCCTTCAGGTTTTCGGCAGCATAGGGTCCAGGCTCGTTCATATTGCGCTCCACGCCTGCGCGGAGCTGTTCGACCTGATCTTTGAACAGACCCTTAACAAGGACGACACCGTCACGTTGGTAGGCGTCAATGTGATCTTGAGTAAGGAGGGGGTGTGTCATCTCTTATACCTATTCTTTTGACCTATTCCGCCATCTGGCGATCGACCTGTTGTTCTTCGTTTATCATCGCCTGCAGCTGTCTGCGAAAACGCAGTTGGCCGCCATCAATGGGCAAGTCGATATGTGGCGAGGTCTTATTAGCCATGCCCTTCTGTACTTCGTTGAGCACGGCACGGTCCTCTTCAAAGGCGTGTTGCACATCCTCGCTCATCATCTGGGACAGGGCTTCATCCTCAGGGCGTATATTGCGCAATTGAAACCAGTAGTAGCGCGTCTGCCCCTCGTTTATGGGCGTCATAAAGTTGTAGCTGTCCATGATAAACGTGTTCTCGTGCAGTGGCCCATCAGGCCCGCCCGTGCCCGCAGGGGTGAACACAGCCTTGATCAAAGCATGGGACGGGTAGCGGACCTCATAGTGTTGCAGGCGGTCGCAGTTGCCTTCGAATTCTACGACCTTCTTATAGAAAGGTGCAGGTTCGTGATCCATCATCCAACGGTGCACGATCACGCCATCGTCCGTCTTTTTGACCCGAAGCGGAGTGTCCTTGGTTGCCGCTGCGGCAAAGCTGCTTTGATGCACCCATGCGACGTGGGTCGGGTCCAGCAGGTTGTCACACATTAACAAGTAGTTGCAGTCCAACTCCATCGCTGCACCGCGATTGATACCCCATGCGGGATTGTCGTAATTCTCGATCTCGAAAATGTCGGAGGGATCAGCCAGTGCAGGATTGCCCATCCAGATCCAGACAAGCCCGTATTTTTCATGCAGCGGATAGGCATGGACCCGTGCCTCCGACGGGATACCCCCCGCACCAGGCGCCCAGACACAACGGCCGACGCAATCGAAGGTAAGCCCGTGATAGCCACACTCGACTGTGTCGCCTTTTATGCGGCCCTTGGACAGCGGCAGTTTGCGGTGCGGACAAGCATCCTCAAGCCCTACCAACTCTCCAGCCTGCGTACGGAAAACGCAGATATTTTCGCCGAGAACCGTGATTTGTTGCAGATCGCGGGTGATTTCGTGACCCCATGCGGCGACGTACCAAGCGTTTTTTAAAAACATCTTTGCTTTCCATTTGTTTGCGGTCCAAGACGCAGCGCAAGTTCAAACTCTTTTTGCGAGGGCAGTGAGGGCAGTGCAGAGTATCCTCATATCCTGCATCAGCACGGCGCGAAATTCCAGAAGGGTCATGAACCTTTGAAATCAGGTGCTCTTCGCTCGAGCAGGGCGTTCACTGCCTCTTGCTGGTCTTGGGTGTTCTGCACGATGGCTTGAAAGCTGCCCGCGAGATCGAGGGCCGTCTCAAGTGGCACTTCCGCGGATTGGCGGATGAGCCGCTTGTTGAGGCGGATGCTTTTGGGCGGGAAGGCTGTGATTTGCTCGGCCAACTCCCATGCTTTTTGCAACAGTGTGTCAGGCTCCACCACATGGGTCACAAGCCCCCAATTGCGCGCCTGAAGTGCGTCCAGCACACAGCAGGTCAGCGCCATTTCCATCGCCTTTGCCTTGCCGACCACGCGGGGCAGATACCACGCACCCCCATCGCCCGAGATCAGGCCCACGCGCAGGAAGCTCTCCGAGAAGGTCGCAGCAGTTGAGGCTACACGGATATCGCAGAAAGTCGCCAGATCCATACCAGCGCCGACGGCATGTCCGTTCACGGCGGCGATGGCTGGCACATCAAGCTGATGGAACATGCGCGGCAGTTGCTGGATTGTGTTGCGGTATCCCTCCTGCATCTCGATGGGGTTGCCTGCGAACATCGGATGCGTGCCATCTCGCATTTCCTTGACGTTGCCGCCCGAGCTAAAAGATTTGCCATTTGCTGTCAAAATGATGCAGCCGAGCGAGGCATCGCCATTCGCCCCCGCGAGAAAATCCACCAAGCCGTCGATCACGTCGGCAGACAGCGCGTTGCGGCTGTCGGGGCGGTTGAGGGTGACTAGCGCAATCGGCCCTTTGCGTTCAACCAAGACTGCGTCACTCATGCGGTGTCCTCACTTGTTTCTGCCTTGTACCCCAAGCACACAAGGCCGTCAGCCATATCATCTGCAGCTTTGCTGATATCCCAACGGTTTCCAACAACTTGTATCAGCATTTTCTGGCCCGACAAATCAGTGGCAAAGCCTTTTGCCCTGACCAAGCCGCGGGCGTCACTCGCCAGTTCTCGCGCGAGTTTTTCCACGTCGACAGGGTTCTCGGGTTTCAGGACAGTCATATCCATATTTGCAGTGTGGTGATGTGGCGCATTCGTCGCGTGCGGCGCTGCAAACCTGTCGAGCACTGCAGCCATAGGCACAGCACCTTGCTGCGCCTTTATGACACTAACATCAGGATTTTGCGCCTTGAGCCACGCAAGCGTGAACTCCAGTGCGGTGGTCGTGACGAGATCCGTTTTGTTCAAAACGATGATGTTTGCATCGGATAATTGTCGCAGCACTGTGTCGCTCATGTATTTGGAGCGGGCGTTCTCTTCCACGGTCTCAGCATCCGCAACGATCACAATGCCATCTGTGCGAAAGCCGTCCAGCAAGGAGACAGAGCCGACAATCGCGCTCGGGATCGCAACGCCAGAGCTTTCGATCAGCAGATGATCGGGCGGCGGTTCAAGCTGTGCCATCTCCATCAGCGCGCCTGACAGGTCACTACCAAAAGAGCAGCACACGCATCCTCCAGCGATAGAAATGATGTCGTCGTCTTCCGCCTCGATCAAATCCTCATCAATTGGCAGCTCACCGAATTCATTCACCAAAACCGCCAGCCGCACGCCATTCGCGGTGCGTAACAGATGGTTCACCATCGTCGTTTTGCCAGACCCGAGGTAGCCGCCAAGGACTGTCACAGGTATCTGTATGGTCATAGATCGGCTGCCGCGAAAATACGTCCGCCCTGAACCGTACCCCAGACCCGCACGTCCTTGAGGTTTTCACCACCGATTTCGGTCGGATCGTCTTCGAGCACGGCGAAATCCGCTTTCTTGCCCACCTCGATAGAACCAACTTCATCGTCCATATGCAGCGTATAGGCAGCCCCGATTGTGACAGCAAAAAGGGCCTCATCCACGCTAATCTTCTCATGCTCGCCTTGTGTGCGGCCAGAGGAGGTCAGGCGGTTCACGGCACACCACGCGGTAAAGAGTGGCCCTAGCGGTGTGATAGGTGCGTCCGAATGGACGGACATGGGCACACCGCTGTCCAATGCTGTGCGACAGGCGTTCATACGAAGCGCACGTTCGGGGCCGACGGTTAAATTAAAATGCTCATCCCCCCAGTAGAAGTGGTGATTGGCAAAGAGGTTCACGCACATACCCAACTTGTTCATGCGGCGGAACTGTGCTGCATCGGCAAGCTGGCAATGTTGCAAGGTAAAGCGGTGATCGGGGCTGGGCACTTCCATCAGCGCGGACCCAAGCGTGTCGAGAACCATTTCTGTCGCTTCATCCCCATTGGTGTGGGTATGCACCTGAACCCCCGCCGCCAAGGCAAGGCGGTAGAGCTCTGCCAGCTGTTCGGGCGCTGTGTACCAAAGCCCATTAGGCGCGCCATTGTGATAGCCGGGCCAGCGCATACGCGCAGAAAACCCCTGAATCGAGCCATCGGCCACAGCTTTGATACGACCCAGCCGCAGGCGGTCGGTGGCGCGTTTCTTGAGGCCGACAACCTTATCGACAGTCTCTTTCGCGGTGGCACCCATGAAAAACTGCAGCGGCACAACGCGCGCAGGATAATTCGGCTCCCCCGTCACTTCGAGCATTGCATCAACACCATCGGGGTCCAGACGCGCCGCCAGATCGGTGATGGTGGTGACGCCCGTGCGCACGCAAAGCTTGCCAAAATTGCGCAAGCCTTCTTTATCGCTGTCGGTAAGAGATCGGTTAAAGCCCACATGCACGCCCACGGGTGTCATAACTTCGGGGCCGAAAAGCTCTCCTGTGGATAACCCGTCATTGCCCAGAGGTATCCCCGGATGGTTCATGCCCTTCTTGAGAAACCCCGCCAGTTCCAGCGCCTTTGTATTCACGTTCATTATGTGGCCCGAGGCATGCAGAACACCGATCGGGCGGGTGGTGGACACTTTGTCCAGATCGGCGCGGGTGACGCGCACATTGTCCATATAGATCGGATCAAGCGACCAGCCCGCCAGCGGCGCGTCGGGGTCCTCCATCTTGACTTCGGCCTCTTTCAGCCGCTCGAGAACCGTCTCGATTGTGGTCGAACCCGCCCAGACCTTGCCATCGGGATCTGCGCGATCAAAATACCCGCAATAGACCTTGCTCCAGAGCGACCCCTCCATCGCGTGGGCATGCCCTTCGACCAGTCCAGGCATGAGCACCTTATCAGCAAAACGCGTGTCCAGCGTGTAGTCACCCCATGTCGCTAGCTCTTCGAGGGTGCCCACGCCCAGAATGCGCCCATCTTGAACAGCGACGTGACTGGCTGTGGGGCGGCTTGGGTTCATTGTGATGATTTTGCGCGCTGTGTAGATTGTCGTCTGGGTCATGGGAACATCCATTTCTTGAGCTGGCAGCGTTTCGTCTTTTCCCAAGCTATGATGCTTTTATTGATCTTCAAAATGGTTTTAAATGTTCTTTATTCATCATTCTATGCGGCAAAGGTCGGCCTATGAACTTTACGCTTAAACAACTGCGCTATGTCGAAGCGACGGCAAGGCTTGGCTCCATCGCCAATGCCGCGGTTGAGCTAAACATTTCTCAATCGTCGATTACAGCGGCGATTGGAGCCTTGGAGAACCAGATCGGGTTTGACCTGTTTGTCAGAACGCCTGCAAAGGGGATTAGTGTGACACCTGCTGGGCAGGAGACGATAAGACTGATCCGCAGCTTCATTGCCCAAGGGCGCCAGTTCGAGGCGGAAGTCTCGGCCATCGGGGGAGATTCAACCGGCTCCGTGCGGATTGCCTGCTACGCAACCGCAGCACCTTCGTTTTTGCCGCCTATCCTGAAAAACTTCAAATCCCAATACCCCAACACGTCAATCAAGTTTCTAGAAGGAAACATGGAAACGATCATCGCATTTCTGCGCAGCGGAGAGGCTGACCTTGCGTTTAGCTATGAGGAATCCGTCGAAGAGCGGCAGCATTTCACACCGCTGTTCACCGCGCCCCCCTATGCGCTAATGACACAGGATGATCCGCTGAGCGGGCAGACCTCGGTCAGTTTGGCAGAGCTTGGGGATCGGCCGATGATCATGTTGGATTTGCCGCGGACCAGAAGATACTTTAACGCGTTGTTCGAGCAGAGCGGATTGAAACCCAACGTGGTCCACTCCACCAGATCCACCGAGATCGTGCGTGCATTGGTTTTAGGCGGGCATGGCTATTCACTGCTTAATATTCGCCCACCTGGTTACGGAACGGGCAATTCGCCATTTCGGGTGGTGCCCTTGCGCAGCACCGTGAAAGCACCTGTTTTTGGCATTGTAACGCGTTCGGACACTCGTCAGCCCAAGATTGTAAATGCGTTTATAAATCAATGTATTGAACTGAAAAATGTAGGCGTTTTCGACGAAATTATCGCCAAACCTCCCAGCGACTAAAATCATTAAATAGTGCAATGAACATTAATAATATTGTTTTGTGTCGCAAAACCCTTCGGCTAGGCTTTACGTACAAGAATAGAGAAGAATAGCAAAAAGGGAGTTATAACTATGAAAAGGCTAATGAAAAGTCTGGTAGTGGCCACAGCGCTGACGACAGCGTTTACAGGCTTCAGCCAAGCTGAAGAGCCAAAAGCTGGCGGCACGCTGGTCACGGTACTGGGCTCGAACCCGCGCAATCTGAATTCAGCAGTTCAATCAGGTATCGTTACCGGCTTTCCGGGTGCACAGCTGTTTGCATCGCCCCTGCGCTATGACAACGACTGGACACCGCAGCCGTATCTGGCGGAATCATGGGACGTATCAGAGGACGGTTTGACCGTCACTTTGAACCTTGTGCAGAATGCAAAATTCCACGACGGCACGCCGATCACCTCCGAGGATATCGCCTTCTCCGTTGATGTGATCAAGGCCAACCACCCGTTTAAATCCATGTTCGCGCCTGTTGAGAGCGTGGACACACCTGACGCGCATACGGCCGTTTTGAACCTCAGCAAACCGCACCCCGCCATCCTGCTAGCGATGTCAGGGCAGCTGATGTCGATCATCCCCAAGCATATTTACGGCGATGGTGAGATTACCGATGTCAAAGCGCACCCGCGCAACAATGAAAACGTCGTAGGCTCTGGCCCGTTCAAACTGACCGAGTTCAAAAACGGCGAGCATGTCATACTTGAGCGTTTCGATGATTTCTTCATCGAAGGCCGTCCGTACCTCGACAAAGTCGTGATGCGGATCATCACCGACCCTGCGGCGCGCGCGATTGCCTATGAGAACGGTGAGCTGCACATGGGCGCGTTTGAGTCGCTGCCCCGTATCATCAACCGTCTCAAGAAAGTCGACAGCCTGACAGTCACGCCAAACGGCTATGGTGCGATTGGCCCGATAAGCTGGCTTGCCATGAACACCGCCGACGGACCGCTCTCCGATGTGCGCGTGCGCAAGGCGATTGCCTATGCCGTGGACAAGGACTTCATCCACAAGGCCCTGATGCAGGGCACGGCAGCCGACAGCACAACAGGCATTCACCCCGACAGCCCGTTCTATGCAGAGCAGGAAGGCTATGCCCTTGATCTGGAGAAATCCGTAGCCTTGCTGGACGAGGCCGGCTTCCCTGTCAAAGACGGCTCGCGGATGGCGCTGACCATCGACTTTGGCTGGCCTGGTGTGAAAGCCGAGGTCGAGTATGTCAAAGCGGCCCTGAAAAAGGTTGATATCGACGTAGAAGTACGCGCCTCCGCCGACTTCCCCACATGGGCCAAGAAGATGGGCACGGGCGACTTTGATATGTCATGGGACACTGTGTTCAACTGGGGTGATCCCGTGATCGGGGTACACCGTACATACGACAGCACAAACATCCTCAAGGGGGTTTGGTCCAACACGCAAAGCTATTCCAACGCGCGTGTAGACGAGCTGATGGCGATGGCCGCGGTTGAGGCTGATCCGGCCAAGCGCACAGCCCTTTATGCTGAGTTCCAGCAGATCATCGCGGATGAGGTGCCTGTGTATCATGTAAATACAGTGCCCTATCACACGATCTACAACACGGAGAAAGTCGGTAATCCGCCTGTTGGTATCTGGGGCACATCCACGCCGATTGATATGACCTACCTCAAGTAACAACACGTACATGCGCGGCGGGCCTGTCCTGCCGCGCATACCTCTTTCCCAAGAGAAGACCCCCCTGTGAATTCTTTGCAAAATATAGCGATGCGTTTGTTCTACGCGGCGATCTTGCTGATCGCGGTGCTGGTTCTGAACTTTTCCATGATGCACCTCGCACCTGGTGATGTGGCCGACACGATTAGCCAGTCCATGGGCGGCGCAGATGAAGAACTGCTGACGCAAATTCGTGCAGACTATGGCTTGGACCAACCCTTTATCGTGCAGCTTGGTACCTATATCGGCAATGTCCTGCGCTTTGACCTTGGTTATTCGTTTTTCTACAACAAGCCCGTGACAGCCCTCATCCTCGAGCGGCTGCCCGCGACATTACTGTTGGTGTTTGTTGCGCAAATTCTGGCGTTGTTTATCGGTGTCATCCTCGGTGTGATCTCAGCGCGTAAGCCCAACGGCATTGCGAGCCATTTTGTCACCATGCTGGCGCTTTTTGGCTATTCCGCGCCTGTGTTCTGGACCGGTATCCTACTGCTCATCGCTTTCTCGCTCAAAATCCCGCTGTTCCCTGTTGCGGGAATGCGCGACATCACGATCGAGGGCGGCTTTTGGGTGCATTTTGCAGATGTGGCGCGTCACATGGTGCTTCCTGTCATCACGCTTGGCTCCATCTTCCTTGCGCTCTATTCGCGCCTGTCGCGCGCCACGATGATGGAGGTGTTGGGCTCCGACTATGTCCGCACCGCCAAGGCCAAAGGCCTGTCCGAGCGTGAAGTGGTCTATAAGCACGCCTTGAAAAACTCACTCTCGCCTGTGATCACGCTAGCGGGTCTACAATTCTCCGCCGTGATTTCGGGCGCGGTGCTGGTGGAAGCCGTGTTCAGCTGGCCAGGTCTTGGAACGCTGGCGTTCCAGTCGATTATCGCACGCGACACGCCGACCATTCTGGGCATCCTGTTCTTTTCCGCTCTCGTCGTAATCGTAGGCAACATTCTGACCGATCTGGCACTGCGCCTTGTTGATCCACGCATGAAGGGCAAAGGATGACTGACCTGAAAACCAATCCCCAAGAGCCAGCCCCCGTTGCGCGTCACCCCGCCGCCGAGGCGTGGGAGATGTTTCGCGGCAACCATGCGGCCATGGTCGCCCTGTTTGTCCTGAGCCTTATCGTTCTGATGGCGATCTTTGGCCCGTATATTTATCCTACTGATCCGTTTGATATGGTCTGGGCACCTTTCTCACCGCCAGGTGTGGACGGGTTTATCCTCGGGACAGACTATCTGGGGCGCGACCTTCTGGCGGCAATCATCCACGGCGCCCGCGTGTCGATCCTGATCGGTCTGGCTGCTGCGCTCATGTCGGTCTTTATTGGTGTGACCGTGGGCGCGCTTGCAGGGTTTTATCGCGGCTGGGTCGAAGAAGTCCTGATGCGCATCACTGAATTCTTTCAGGTGCTGCCCACACTCTTGTTTGCGATGGTCATCGTGGCACTCTTCGGAGCATCCCTACCGATGATTACCCTTGCGATCGGGATTGTCAGCTGGACTGCTGTCGCACGGATCACCCGTTCCGAATTCCTGCGCATCCGTGAGTTGGAATATGTCACCGCCTCGCGCGCATCGGGCGCAAAAAACGCCAAGCTGATGTTCCGCATTATCCTGCCCAACGCGCTACCGCCAATTATCGTGCAGGCCGCCCTGATGGTCGGCTCCGCTATCCTGTTCGAGGCAGGACTGTCCTTCCTTGGTCTCACCGACCCCAATGTCGTCTCATGGGGTCAGGTGATCGGCTCCAACCGCCAGTATATTCTTGATGCAGGCTATACTGTGACCATTCCCGGCATCGCGATTTTCATTACAGTCTTGGCCATATCGCTGGTGGGCGACGGTCTGAACGATGCTCTAAACCCAAAGTTGAGGCAGCGATGACAGCTCCCCTTTTAAAAGTCGAAAACCTGCGCATTGAGCTAACCACACGGGCGGGCGTTGCCCCTGTGATTGATGATTTGTCATTTGAGCTGGGCGCAGGTGAAAGCATCAGCTTCGTCGGTGAGTCTGGCTGCGGGAAGTCCATGACCGCCCTTGGCATCATGGGCCTTTTGCCAGAGAAGATTGGGCGCGTTGCCTCAGGCTCGATCCAGTTCGACGGTGAAGAGCTGACCACCGCATCAGAGAAGCGCATGCGCAACATTCGCGGCAACGACATCTCGATGATTTTTCAAGAGCCAATGACCTCGCTTAATCCCGTATATACTGTGGGCGAACAGATTGCCGAAGTGCTGCGCGCACACCAGAACCTGAGCAAGGCCGCTGCGTGGAGCAAGGCGACCGAGCTGCTGGATGCCGTGCGCATCCCCAATGCGCCCCGCCGTGTGAATGACTATCCTTTTCAAATGTCGGGCGGGCAGCGACAGCGCGTTATGATCGCCATCGCCTTGGCCTGCGAGCCGAAAATCCTCATCGCGGATGAGCCGACAACCGCCCTTGATGTGACCGTGCAGGCGCAAATTTTTGACCTGCTGAACGATCTGAAACGCCAGACCGGCACCGCGATCATTATGATCACCCATGACATGGGCGCAGTGGCTGAAATGGCCGAACGGATGATTGTCATGTACGCAGGCCGCAACGCTGAACAGGGACCCGTGGAGCAGATTATCGCGCACCCGCGCCATCCCTACAGCCGTGGTTTGATCTCTTGCGTGCCCCATATCATGGCGACCCTCACCGAGGAACGCCTGCCCCTGACCGAAGTACCGGGCATTGTGCCTTCCTTGCGTGAATTTGGCAAAAACCAGTGCTTGTTCGCCTCACGCTGCAATATGGTCACCGAAAAGTGCTTGCAAAAAAGACCCCCCGAGGTGGCGTTTGACGCAGGCCAGAAGTCGGCCTGCTGGCATGCGGAGGCGGTGTAATGAAGGACCAGACCCAAGACGAAGTATTGCTGGCCGTCAAAGACCTTACCGTACGTTTTTCGGTTGGGGGAGGGGGCCTCTTTAGTGAGGCACGATATCTTTACGCCGTTGACAACATCTCTTTCGAGATCAAGCGCGGTGAAACGCTCGCCATTGTAGGCGAAAGCGGTTCGGGCAAGACGACTGCGGCACTGGCTGTGGCGCGATTGGTCAACGCCTATAAGGGCAGCGTTGAGTTGGCAGGGACCGATTTCCTCAAGCTGGAAGATGAAGACCTGCGGCAGGCACGTGCCAAGATGCAGTTCATTTTCCAAGACCCGTACTCAAGCCTGAACCCCCGTGTGCGGGCCGAAAAGATTGTGCAAGAACCGCTCGATAATCTGGACTCGGTGCCAGAGGCAGAGCGGCAAGAAATCGTTGACAAACTGTTCGAAGCTGTGGGTCTGCACCCCGAGCAACAACGCCTTTTCCCGCATCAGTTCTCGGGTGGTCAACGCCAGCGGATCGGCATTGCCCGTGCGCTTGCCACCCAACCCGACCTGATTATCTGTGACGAGCCTGTGTCGGCTCTAGATGTAGCCGTGCAGGCGCAAATCCTGAACCTGCTGCGCAAATTGCAAGCTGACTTCGGCCTCACATTCTTGTTCATCAGCCACGATCTCGGTGTCGTTCAGCACATGTGCGACAGCATCGCTGTGATGTATATGGGCAAAGTTGTGGAGTATGCGGACCGTCTGTCGTTGTTCAACAATCCGCTGCATCCTTACACAGTTGCCTTGCTTTCAGCGGTGCCGTCCGTCGACAAAGAACGGCGCGCCGCGACCAAGCGCATCTTGATCCCTGGTGATCCGCCCGATCCGCTGGCCCTACCCAAAGGCTGCCGCTTTGCCAATCGCTGCCCTGTCGCTCAAGACATATGCAAAAGCAAAGAGCCACCTTTGAACGAAGTCGCAAGCGGGCACAAAGTTGCATGCCATCTGGTTGATGATAAGGCCGTGTCCCCGCTCTAGAAACTGTTTTCAGCACTTTTCTCGTTTCCGCCGGTGAATGCACCCCAGCACAGATCGATCCTGTTAAGCAGGCGCTTATGGCTGGAGCGAAATAGTACGTTGGGCACTCAAATACAGGTTCAGGATCGCAATGCATAACTGATGCTTGGACAGATATTTTTAGCAAGGAAAGAGAGGCCGCGCTCTTTGTAGACAAGCGCAATGACACTCAAAAGCGGTGTGACAAGATACCGGATGTCAGATTGCAGGCTGGGTTTTGGGAACACCCGTTCGACATGTTGCTCCGATCCCGCTGCTATCAGAATGAACGGCTACGTGCAGAGATCTGGATTCAACATGTGGGGTTCCCTTGTAAAGGCGCTGGTGGGCGAGGCAAGCGCCATAAGCTGATGTAAAATCAGCGGAAAGATACAGAAACGAATATCGAGCAAGATGAAATTTAGGTCCATCAAGAAGCTCTTGAGTGCTTGGGATAC
>CBFHZX010000031.1:0-33657 GCA_965660425.1 Sulfitobacter sp.
AGTTTGGTCGATATGGCTACCGTCGAGTTGCTGCCCTGTTGAGAGACGCAGGCTGGCAGGTGAATGACAAACGTGTGGAACGTCTATGGCGACGTGAGGGGCTTAAAGTGCCAATGAAACAACCAAAGAAGGGGCGGCTCTGGATGAATGATGGTTCGTGCATCCGGCTGCACCCTGAGTATCGCAATCATGTTTGGGCATACGATTTTGTTCACCATCGAACCGATGATGGCAGAGCGTTCAGGATGCTCAACATCTTGGATGAACACAGCCGAGAATGCCTTGCTATCCGGGTGAAGCGAAAGCTGAACTCGACTGAAGTCATCGACGCTCTGACAGACCTATTTATCCTACGCGGTGTTCCAGCCTACATCAGGTCGGACAATGGCCCAGAGTTTATCGCTGAGGCTGTCAGAGACTGGATCAAAGCTGTTGGAGCGAAGACGAGATACATCGAGCCTGGGTCGCCTTGGGAAAACGGGTACTGCGAAAGCTTCAACGGGCGGATGCGAGACGAACTGCTGAACGGCGAAATCTTTTACTCGCTGCGTGAAGCTCAAATCATCATTGAAAGATGGAGAAACTACTACAACACCAAGCGACCACACAGTGCATTGGGCTACCGCCCGCCAGCGCCTGAAGCCATCATCTTGATGGACCAAAGGTCAATCATGCACTAACTTTCAAATTGGACCACTCAAGTGGGGCTGCTCAATCCCTCGAAGCGATCGCAATGATGTCACGCACGATCTTGAATTTGCGGAAATACCTCATCAGGCTTCGATATCGCAGGCCTTGATTGCGGCGATCTGGTGTGTGTTGAACCCCGTACGGGCGGACAAATGAGAGCGGAGGAGGGGACAACAGAAACCCTGATCGATATTGGTGCCGGTAGTCTGAGCCGAACGGGCTTCAATTTTTCCTGAGATGTCAGGCAACCATGCCACACCCTTGCACTATTTAAGCGCACGCTGTTGCATCAGCTGTATAGGGCCTGTCCCCTCTGAGAGCGTACCAATCACCCAGCCATGGCATCCTTGTGCTGCGAGCTGGGCCAAGGCGATTTCCGCCCTGTCCAGAGGCAAAGCTGCAAGCAACCCCCCTGCGGTTTGCGGATCATGCAGCAACGGATCATGCGGCCCGTCGATGGAGACGTCCGCAACATTGCTCGCCAGCAACGAAGAGGCGATTCCGAGCGCTGATAGGGCGCGTGCCCCCTCATAAACGGGGATTTCCGACTGCCACAATGTCGCCCGCACGCCTGATGCCCTGCACATAGAGTCAACATGACCCGCAAGGCCGAACCCCGTCACATCCGTCATGGCATGGGCGTCGCTGAGCACGTCTGCCGCAATGCTCTGTGGTTGCTCCATCTGCGCCAGCGTTTGTGCGGTCACACGCGGTGGCGCGCGCCCCGCCATATGGGCGGCCAGAATAACACCCGTGCCAATCGGCCGTGTCAGCAGCAGAACGTCACCCGCCTGCGCTCCGCCAAGGGTGATGGGTTTTTGCGCGCAGGTGCCTGTGACGGTGAAACCGATGGTCAGCTCTGCGCCCATCGTCGTGTGCCCGCCCACAACGCTCGCTCCCGCTGCGCCGAACACGTGCCTTGCTGTGCTGTTGATCTCGTGCAGCGTACGGCTTTGCAGGGCTTGGGACATGCGCGGCAAGATAATCGTACTCAGTGCCGTTTGGGGTGCGGCACCCATGGCCCATACATCTCCAAGTGCGTGCACCGCGGCGATGCGGGTCATCTGCACAGGGTCCTCCACAAAAGCGCGCAAATGATCCGTGCTCAGCACCTGAAACCCGCCACCTGGCTGGCGCAGGATCGCGGCATCGTCGCCTTGCACACGCACCACGTCGGCATGGTCTGTCGCGCCCTCATCATTCAAGCTGCCGCGTAGCACACTGCCGCCCACTTTGGCCCCACAGCCGCCGCACAGCGGGGCCTCAAGGTGCTCGTTTGCCTCGCTCAACGCGACATCAGAAGGCGGCACAGGGGCTTTCATAATTGGCAAATGCGCAAGCTTGTCCATAAACGCACGGTCGATCCTGTCTTTCCAGCGCCACAGCAGGGGCGCCGCTACCGCAAACCCGTATTTCTCGGCCAGCGCTGTCTTCCCGCCGAGCGAGACGAGCTTGAGATAGGATTTCTGGGGTCTGAAGCGGCGCAAAGGCCCGCCCGTCAACACAGCGCGCAGATTATCATGCAGCACAGGGGCTGCCCGTACGGCGAAAACCCCTGCTTTCGGGCGCGGCGCAAAAGGCATATGCGCGCAATCCCCCACGGCAAAGAGATGCGGATCGCCGCTGACGCGCAGGTCGGAGTCCACCACGATAAATCCGTTTTGTTGGGGCAGATCGGTCTGCGCCACCCAACTGTGCGGAAAGGCGCCCGCTGCGCCAACACACAAGGAGGTGGCCACAGGCTCTTGCTTCTCCAGATGCACATGGGTGGCTGTGATCCGCTCGATCCGTGCATTGGTTCGTACATGTACACCCAGACCAGCCATCGCCTTGCCGATCTTGAGGCGCGCCCTCGCATTCATCCCCGATATCTGCGGACCCGCTTCAATCACCGTCACTTTCGGCGCTACACCTTTGCCGCGTAGGGCAAAGGCCATAGCCATGGCCAATTCGCATCCCGCAATACCGCCGCCAATCACCGCTATCTCTGGACGTTTTTGCCCCTGCGCCACGGCTTCAAGAAAGTCATGCCAGACCTGCGCATAAATATTGAGGGGTTTGGCCCCCGTCGCATGTTCGGCAAACCCCTCAATCCCCATCTGCGCCGTGATCCCGATATCGATCGAGGCTGCATCATAGGCAACGGGCCCAAGTCCTTCGACGTGTATCAGGCGGGCTTCGCGGTCAATCGCTGTGGCATGGCTCAGGATCAGACGCGCGCCTGCAAACCGCGCCAGCGCCATCAGATCAATCTCGAGCGTGTCGCGGCCGTAGTGGCCCGCCACATGACCGGGCAGCATGCCCGTATAGGGCGCAGTCGGGCCAGGGTTGATCACCGTCAGCCGCGCCCCTGCGAGTGGGTTCATCCCCCACTGCCGCAGCACAAGAGCATGGGCATGGCCTCCACCTACCAGCACCAGATCACGGGTCAGGGGCGGGGTGTTCAGCATGAGCAAAGAGGTGTGTTGGTCATAGGAGCGGTGTTGCCTGCCTTGCCGCCAAATTCAATGCGAAACGCCCGACTTGTCAGATTTGTGATCCCTCACGCGTTGAAGTTCAGCCGCAATCCCGCGCTGGGCCAGCGGGTGTGGTAGAGGCATCCCGTCCCTGATGCAGTGATCCACGCATCGCGCATGTCATCGCCGCCAAAGCAGATGTTGGTGATATAGGGATCACCCTCGATTGGCAAAAACGTAACTTCGCCCCCGTCCGCAGGCACAAGGCTAATCCCGCCGCGCATCAGCGTGGCAACACAGATCGTTCCATCTGCCTGAACCGCGAGACTGTCCAGAAGCTGGTAATCGGGCAGGGTGCACAGCAACCGCCCCGGCATGTCAAAGGGCAGGGGACCGATCTGGCCTGGTCCAATCAGATCAAAGCTCCATACCCGCCCCGTGCGCGTCTCGGCTACATGCACGGTCTTGCCATCAGGCGACAGGCCGATGCCATTGGCGGTGATCATCGGGCTGTGCACACGGGTGATATGGCTACCGTCTGTCTTGGCGTAATAGAAGGCCCCGTGATGCATATATTCCGCGTTGGCCTTGCCCAGATCGGTGAAATAGAACCCGCCATCTGCGTCAAATACAATATCATTCGGGCCGCGCAACGGCACGCCGTCGCATCTCTCATAGATCGTCTCAAATTGGCCCGTTGCTGGATCAACCCGCTGTATCGAGCCGCTGACGTAATCCTCAGGCGTGCCGACAGGGCGCGTGATCCCGTTCTTTTGCGTCCAGACGAACCCGCCGTTGTTGCAGACATAGATCATCCTGTCAGGCCCGACGGCTGCACCGTTCGGCCCGCCACCGAGATGGGAAATTACCTCGATGCTGCCATCAGCCGTGACCCGCGACAGCGTCTGCCGCCGTATCTCGACCAGAATGACAGAGCCATCGGCCATCGCGATAGGACCTTCTGGAAAATCCAATCCGTCGCATATCTTTGTCAGCTCCATGGCGCCTCTCCCTGTGAAATACACCTTCATCCTGCCCGCAATGGGCCGTTGTGGACAAGAATGAAATTCTGTGACTTCCTGACGGCAACAGGATGGAACAAGGAGAGACGCAAAATGGGAACGCTGACAGGTAAAATCGCATGGGTCACAGGCGCAGGGGGCGGCATTGGCGAGGCCTCGGCCAAGGCGCTGGCGGAGGCAGGCGCGCATGTGGTGCTGTCAGGCAGACGGGAGGTCGAGATTGCACGTGTCGCAGCCGAGATCGCGGAGGCAGGCGGAAAGGCCGAAGCCATCGCGCTCGATGTGGTAGACGCGCAGGCGACCCAAGCCATTGCCAACGATCTCACCATGCGCTTGGGCGGGGTGGATATCTTTATGGCCAATGCAGGCGTCAACGTGCCCAACCGTGCGGTGGGCGCGATCACGGCTACGGACTTTGCGCGCGTTGTCGACATCAACCTCAACGGTGTGATGAACGGTATCCTCGCCGTGCTGCCGCAGATGCGCGAAAAGGGGGAGGGCACGCTGATCCTGACCTCCTCATGGGCGGGGCGTCACCCTTCACGCCTCACGGGGCCAGCCTATAGCGCCTCCAAACACGCGGTGGTGGCCCTAAGCCATTCGATCAATCAGGACGAGGGCGTAAACGGCATCCGCTGCACGGCCCTCATGCCGGGTGAAGTGGCCACGCCCATCATGCAGTCACGCCCCAAACCGCCCTCGGCCGAGGATATCGCCAAGATGCTACAGGCTGATGATCTGGGATCAATGGTCCGCTTCATCGCCGAGGCCCCGCCGCATGTCTGCATCAACGAAGTGCTCATCAGCCCCACGTGGAACCGCAGCTTTGTGGGTGTGGCCGAGATGGGCGGTATGAAATTGTAAAAAAAAGGCGCAGCACCCGCATCCGAGTGCTGCGCCGCGTTGTCTAGTTTTCCGTCAGCGCAGACAAGACATGTGCCAGCGCGTCACGGGCCTTGGCACGCATCTCCTCGTCGGTGGCATCCTGTATAGGATGCGGCACCAGAAGGTAGCGCGCACCTTCCATGCCCAAAGCGCTGCGTTGCGTCTGTGCGGCCTCGCCAAATTGGCTCGAGGCAATGGCGACGGTGGGGATCCCTTGGGTTTCAAACCAAAATGTATCGTGCATACTGCACGTGGTACATGATCCTCAGTCGGCCAATGCCTCAATGACAAAGTTGCACTCATTGCGCATCTGCTGGCGCAACGGCTCTGGGCAGGGTTTGGCAAATGTGGGCTTCATATAGCGGCGCACTTCCACATCAGGCGCGCTTTGGCCCAGCAGGCTCTCCAACTCATCCAGAAACACATTGCCGCGTGGCTTGCTGATGTCCAAAAGGCCGATCACACCGCTGAGGCTCCCGCTGCGCGGTGTGATTTGCCGCTCCACGGGGGTGCGCTCGTCCGTGGGGTCGAGAATTGTCGTCATATATCTCCTCCTCTTGGGGTAACCTAACCCAGATCGATTTTCTTTGAAACAGCGATGGAGCCGACCTCGCCCGTGGCCCAGCCATGGAAAGCGGAGGAGAATTTGCCCGCATCCGATCCCGCCACAACGATGTGGATGTAATCATCACTGGCAAACTTCGGCACCCATTTGGCCAAAGCCTCTGCACCCATTTTTTCCGCCGTCTCGGGCGGGATGCCCGCGCCCGAAAAATCATCCTGCACCATGTCTGAGACGGGGCGCATGGTGGCTTCCTGAATGGCATCGCGCAGCTGTTGTTTGCAGAAATCCCCATCGCGCATCAGCGTATCAATATGCTCGGGGCAGACGACGAGCAGGGCATCAATCGGCAGATTGCGCAGCTTGGGCAGGAACACCCCCTCAAGGCCGAGGCCAAGCGAGCCTGCAATCTGGCCAGGCGCGCGCGATGTCTGGTCTACAATATGCACAGGTCCGCCCGTCATGGCGAACACAGTGACCACAGAATCCTCCGCCTCAAAACCCCGCTCCACATGCAGCGGCGCCCAAGGGGAGCGTTCCTCATGCTCGGCAAAACACATGGTGAATTTCATCGGATTGCCCAGACAGGACCGCTCCACCCCACCTGTCGTGGCCCCACCGACATTGCGCACCACAAGGCGCAGCGCGCGCCCGATAGTCGCATTTGCACGGTTGCCAGCGCCCAAAGCGCCAAGCCCCGCGTTCATGCCGATCTTTTCACGAATAGGTCCGTTCACGATCATAACGGGCGCCGCCCCCATTGTGGTGGCGGTCACACCGTGGATGTTGAAGGCATCTGTGCATACCGCCTCAACGCCCGCGATGACAACGGGTAGGTATTCAGGCTTGCACCCTGCCATCACAGCGTTGATCGCGATCTTCTCAACGGTCGCTTCGCCCATATTGGGCGGTACAATCGCGATGACGTCCTGCGGGTCGCGGTGGGTGCCTTGCAACATCCGCATCACCCGCTCAGGCGTGGGTGGCACAAGCGGGAGTCCATCCGAAAAACCTTGATCAAACATGAACTCTGCTACGTCATCGCTGCTGGCCACCTCGATGCGGCGTGCCAGCATCGGATTGCCTTCAGCCGCCGCTTGCAGCTTGTCAAAAATACTGGGGTCGAGATGTTTTGAGCCACAGCCAGGACGCCATGCAGGCAGGCTGTCCCAATCGACTTGGGCGGCAGGCAGGGCGGCTTGTGCGGCGATATCCGCGCTTAGCGCTTCCCAGTCATCGCGCACAAACCCCTCGAATTGCCGCGTAACACTGCCGTCGGCTGCAAGCCAGAACACCGAAGGCACGCTCTCGATATCCCAGTCAAATGCCGCTTGGCAGGCGCTGTCGTCCAGCACAGGCATGCTTAGGCTATGGCGCTGCGCATAGACGGCATTGTCGGCCCCCGATTGCGCGATCAGCAGCACAGGCACCGATGTGCCATAGGCTTTGTGCATCGCCTCAAGCACGGGAGCGGCTGTGTTGCACGTCTCGCAGTCTTCTTTGACAAAACAGATAAGGACGGGCGTACCATTCGAAAGCGTATGGTTTTTACCGTGCAAATCGGTGAGTGAAAATGCTGGCTGTGTGCTGCTCATATCTGCCTCCCGCGTGATATATCTGTATTGTGAAGGATCGGCGTATATTGTCCAGCGCGCAGCGTCTGGCGGAGGTGGATGGGAATCGAACCCACCACACGCATCATCTGCGCGTCCATGGTTTTGAAGACCAGGGAAGCCACCAGACTCCAGTCACCTCCGTATGGTGCGAGGATATCAATTTGACGCATCAGAGGGAACTCCTTTAGGGATATTCATTTCACGCATATCGCCTGTACGGCGTGTTATTTCTTCAGTGTCAAAATGCTCAAGGAGCGGGACTATGACCTTACGGGTTGTACTGAGGGAAATGCGCGCCTGTGAGGTTGTGAAACTCTGTGGCGGCGGGAAAGCTGTGGACAATGCCCTACGCGCTTGCTCAATCGCATGACGATGAAGCAACACAACCTTGTTGAGGGCAATGTTGTGCAATCGCGCCAACCGTCCTGTTTGGGCCAGCAGATCAAGAAGATCGCTGTCTGACGGGTCTTCATCAAAAACTGTTGGCGCAGGGGGTATTAAGCCAGCCTCTGCGAAGCTGCATTCGATCTGCGCCAATCGTGCGCGCTGGGGCGCAGTGAGATTGTCAAGCGGATCATGGCTGCACAGCGCAACCTCCGCGCCATAGCTGAACATCGCGCCGCTGTGTTCAAGCTGGGCACAGGCGTGCTGGATGAGTGCGTGTGAAAGGTCGCGCATGCTCAGCACTGAACGTGGTGCCGTGCGCTTTAGCGGGTGCTTCTTGTGGTAGCGTTCCAGACTATCGATGATCAGGCTCTTGCAGCGTTCCACGTCTGCGCGCTGGCAAATCAAACCCGCGCTGATGTCCTCGAATTCGCAGCCTAACGCGGTGCGTGCTGCATCTGGTGTTTTGCGCGCCAACCGCGCCAGATCACCGAGGCAAAAAACACCTCGCCCAGCAGCCCCAAGCGCAGGGCCAATCCGCGAAATGTCGCCGTGCTCTGCAGCCTGAAGCGCCCTGATATAGGTTGCATCTTTTGCGCGCGCTGGCTTCGCTTGGGGGTCGAGAATGACAGCTCCGCCAATCGTTTGCGGTGGCGACAGCTTTCGCAAGACCGCGCGTTGTCCCGCATAGGCCACGACAGGTCGCGCAAACCGCAGTTGCGCGTAGCTGCCTCCCGCAAAGAGCCGTATCCGCGCGACTTCCTGCGTGGTGCCAAAAAGCACGCGCAGCTGTTCGTTGTGTTTGGGTGGCTTGTCCTGTTCGGACAATAAATCAAGAGCGACGTCCATGCAGAGCGTCGCCGCGAAATCACCCGCGACAGACAGAACAGCACCCCGCGGTACGTCTGCGACAGAGACGCCGCGCAGATTTACGGCGGCGCGTGTGCCGCTTATTATCTGCTCTCTCGCCTCGCCACGGCAGTGCAACCCCCGCAGGTTGATCCTTTGGCCTGTCGGCAGAAGGGCCGCCGCGTCGCCAACGGTCAACATGCCCCCCAGCAGTGTTCCTGTCACAACCGTCCCGCGACCTGCGATGCTGAACACACGGTCGACGGGCAGAAAGCTGTGCAGGGGCGCGCTGGTACCCCGCGCCTGACCAAGGAGGCTCTCAAGCTCTGCGTGCAGCGCATCAAGCCCATCGCTTGACACCGCCGAGCAGAGCACAAAGGGCATGCGGGCAAATTCTGTTTTGGCCAATGCGTGCTTGATGCCCTCGACAGCACGGGCTGCCAGATCAGGGGGGAGCAGGTCCGCCTTGGTAACCGCTATGATGGCCGTCTTGATCCCCAACAGGGCTGCAATAGCGAGATGCTCACGGGTCTGGGCGCAGACGCCTTCGGTGGCCGAGACCACCACCAAGGCCGCACGCGCGCCTGTGGTCCCCGCAACCATTGCGGCGATGAAATCCTCATGTCCAGGCGCGTCGATAAAGTCTACTGTGCCAGCATCATAGGACTTATGCGCATAGCCATTGGTAATCGATAGGCCGCGCTGCTTTTCCTCTGCCAGACGGTCCGTCTCGATCCCTGTAAGGGCACGGACAAGCGATGTCTTGCCATGATCCACATGGCCGATAACGACGATGCAAGCATTTTTCATGAGCGGGCGATACGACGCATAGCATCCACGATCGGCGCCAACTCGTCAGGCTGCACCGTGCGCATATCAAGCATAACCTCTTCGCGTGAAATACGCCCGATCACAGGTGGGCTGTTTGTGCGAAGGGCCGTGCTCAGCGCCTTGGCGGTATGTTCGGGGATTGTGATCGCAACAGCAAAGCTCTGAAGGTCCTGATCGGGCAGGGATCCTGCGCCCGCATAGGCGATACTGGCACAGACACGCACGTCCTGAAGCCCGATCTGGCCAAGCATCTGCGCCAAGCGCTGCGCGCGCACCTCAACCTGCGCCAAGGGTTCTGCAAGCATGGCCAACACGGGCACCTCAGCAACGGGATCATGGGGCGCGCGGTAGAGGCGCAATGTCGCCTCAAGTGCTGCCAGAGAGAGCTTGTCGATGCGCACAGCACGCATCAGGGGATGCGCCTTAAGTTGGGCCACAATATCGCGCCGCCCTGCGATGATACCCGACTGCGGCCCCCCAAGCAGCTTGTCACCCGAGAACATGACCAGATCAACGCCACTTTTCAGGATGTCCGCTACCACAGGCTCATCGGGCAGGCCGAAAGGCGCCAGATCAATCAGAACGCCACTGCCCAGATCTTCCATGAGGATCACATCACTATCGCGGGCCAGTGCTGCCAACTCGCGGCGGTCGGGGGCAGCGGTAAAGCCTACGATCTTGAAATTACTGGTATGGCTTTTGAGCAGGACAGCCGTGGTGTCATCAATGGCTGCCGCGTAATCATCGGTGCGGGTCTTGTTCGTGGCGCCGACCTCAACCAAATGTGCACCGCTTTGCGCAATCACATCGGGCAAACGAAACGCACCGCCGATCTCGATCAACTCACCGCGTGAGGCAACGACGCTGCGGTCCTGCGCCGTGGCCATCAGGCTGAGCAGCACGGCAGCGGCACAATTGTTGACGACCACCGCTGCTTCGGCGCCTGTCAGATCACAAATCAACCGCTCGACATGGCTGTGGCGCGACCCGCGTTTGCCAGTGGCGAGATCAAGCTCAAGGTTGGATGGCTGCGCGCCTGCGCTGTGCATCCCTTCCAAAGCCTGCGGAGCCAGCCGCGCACGGCCCAGATTGGTGTGAATGATGATTCCCGTGGCGTTGATTGCGGGCACAAGCGACGGCGCACGTGCCGCCTCAATCGCGCCCGTCACTTGTCTTGTAAAACAGGGATCAGAAAACGCGGGCAGCTCTGCCTGATCGTCCGATAACATCGCCGCCCGGGTTTGCGCCAGAATATCCCGCAGCGCGGCAACGACGTCCTCATGCCCGTATTGCGAAACAGCGTCTTGCAGCGCGGGCAGGGTTAGAAGGGTCTGAATCTGTGGAATTTGCCTAAGCTGGTTGTTCATAGATGCTTGGCCGTCTTGTGCATGCCGCCCGTCCGTTCACAGTACTATTTCGATCAGGTTGGCTTTGCCACTGCTCAGCCCCTCCTCAAGGGCCGCCTCGAGGTCCTCACATGTGCTGACACGCTGCGCGGTCACCCCCATGGAGTGGGACATCTGCACCCAATCGAGCGTAGGACGTTCAAGAGTTAGCATATCCATCGCACGCGGGCCTGCGTTTTGCACGCCGACATTGGTCAACTCGCCGCGCAGAATCTGGTAGCTACGATTGGCAAAGATCAGCACGGTGACATCGAGGTTCTCCCGTGCCATGGTCCACAGCGCCTGATTTGTGTACATGGCCGAGCCGTCGCCAGTTAGGCACATCACCTTGCGGTCGGGGCAGGCCACAGCTGCTCCAATGGCCGCAGGCATGCCGTAGCCAATCGAGCCGCCGCAATTGTTGAGCCACGTATGTGGCGCCGCACCTTTGGTTGCGGGAGAGAAGGCGCGCCCCGAGGTGATGGATTCGTCCACAATAATCCCGTCCTGCGGGATTGCGCGCGAAATAAGCGTGGCGAGGTGCTCAAGACTAAGCGGCCCTTTGGGGCTGTCACGTTGGGCAGGTTCTACCACATGGGTTGGGGGCGTTTGCGTCGCCCCTGTCGCATCGCAAAGGGCGGCCAGCGCGGCGTCCAGATCACTGCCCGCAGGAGCGAAGGTGATGATGTCTGCGTCTTCACGGGTCAAGATCGCAGGTTTGTCGGGATATGCAAAAAAGCCGATAGGCGCACGCGCGCCCAGCAGCACGACCCGTTTGAAAGGCTCCAGTACTTTAAGAGCTGCATCAATGGGATATGGGACACGCCCCACAAAAACACGGCCCGCGCCACGCTCCAGCCGCGTGTTCGACCACTCCGACAATATGGCACAGCCCGTCTTGGCAGCGATCCGTCCCGCGATTGCGAGATTGGCTTCAGTCAGCGCACGACCGCCGAGCAACAGCAGCGTGTCAGGACCCGCCAAAGCGCTGACCGCAGCTTCGAGTGCGGCTTCATTGAAAGGCGCTGGCGCGGGGAGGGCAGCGGCAGGGGCGGCCACACCGCCTTCGTTCCATGCCGTATCCGAGGGCAGCATCAGCGTTGCGATCTGGCCCGGAGCAGTCATGGCTGCTTGCACCGCGCGGGCGGCATCTTCGCCCACAGTCGCGACCGATTTGGACGTATGCACCCAATGCGAAACAGGTCGCGCGATCCCTTCGATGTCGGATGTGAGTGGCGCATCGAGCTCGATATGGGTGCTCGCATGTTCGCCAACAATGTTGACCACGCCCGAGCCTGCCTTTTTGGCGTTGTGTAGATTGGACAACCCGTTGGCCAGCCCCGGCCCGAGGTGCAGCAGCGTCGAGGCGGGTTTGCCCGTCATGCGGTAATAGCCGTCCGCCGCCCCCGTCGCCACATTCTCATGCAGCGCAAGGATCGAGCGCATGCCTGCGATATGATCGAGGGCCGCCACGAAATGCATCTCGGAGGTGCCCGGATTGGCGAAACACACTTCGACCCCGTTCGAGAGCAGGGTTTTCACAAGGCTCTCGGCACCATTCATTGTCTCGTCAGTCATACAGGCTCTTTCTCCCAGTAGGGCGCTCGCAGGTCTTTCTTCAGGACTTTACCGATGGTGCTGCGGGGCAGCTGGTCGCGGATTTCCACAGCGGCCAGGCGGTGGCTTTTGCCCAGCCGCGCATTGGCCGTGGCCATGATCTCGTCAGCCCCGCGCATGGCACCCTCGCGCAGCACCACAAGGCCCAGCGGCGTCTCGCCCCAATCGGCACTGGGCACGCCGATCACGGCGGCATCTGTCACATCCGCATCTTCGAGCAGCACCAATTCCAGATCATTGGCGAAGATATTCAGCCCGCCCGATATGATCATGTCTTTCTTGCGATCCGACAGAACCAGAAAGCCATCCGCATCAAACGACCCCATATCGCCTGATCGGAAATAGACATCTCCGTCGGCATTGCGCCAGATATAGTCGGCAGTCAGATCATCGCGACCAAAATATCCCGCCATCATCGTAGGTCCACGACCCACGATCTCGCCCACTTCACCTTGGGAGACTTCCACACCCTGAGGGTCAATCAGGCGAATGTCATTGTTCGGCGCGGGGCGGCCCACTGTGTGCAGCTTGTCGGGATGATCATTCGCCACCAGAACGCTGACGCCGCCGCCCTCGGTAAGGCCATAGTATTCAATCAACTTTCCTGGAAACCTGGCCAGAACATCGGCCTTCACATCGGCGCGCAGGGGGGCTGAGGTCGAGAATTTAATGCGCATGGAAGACAGATCAAAGCGGTCGAAATCGGCAACGTCCATGATGCGCTTGTACTGCACGGGCACCAGCATCGTGTGGGTGATCGCCTCACACTCGACGATCTCCAAATACCTGCGTGCGTCGAATTTGGGCATCAGATGTACAGTGGAGCCGCCAAACAGCGTCGGGATGAACGACACAATCGTGGTGTTCGAATAGAGCGGCGTCGAGATGAGCGTGCGGGCGTTGTCGTCATATCCGTTGGGGGAGACGCGCTCCATCTGCGCAGCGCGCATCTGGTGGTTGTGCAGAATGCCCTTTGGTGTGCCAGTGGTGCCTGAGGAATAGATCAGGTTGAAAGCGTCTGACATCTCAAGCTGGATGTCGGGGTCTGTAGTGTCTGCGGCCTGCACCTCAGTCTCGAACTGTGCGTAATCGGAATGTTCAAAATCAATTGCAAAGCGCATCAGCGGCAGATCAGCGATGAAGCTTTCAATCAGCGGCGCATATAGCTCGGCCACAAAAATCGCCTTTGCCCCGCAATCTAGCAGCATCTTTTCCAAAGCCTCGCTTGACGCCATCGAGGACAGTGGCGTCACACATGCGCCTGCCTTGAGGATGCCGATAAACAGCTCGGCATATGGGATGGAGTTGGCCGACAGGATCGCAATGTTGTCACCCTTCTTGACCCCGATCCCCAGCAAGAGGTTCGCCGCCGCACTGGTACGCAGATCAAACGCGCCCCACGTGATGCGCTGATCACCACAGACCAGCGCGAGCGTTTCGGGGTGTGCGGCGGCATTGCGGCGGATGCGTGCAATGACCGTCTCCGTCAAAGGCATCTCGCCCAAAGGTGGATCAATCGTGAGGTCTGCGCTCATGCGACCGTGGGCTCCGCTGGATCGTTGTTTGCACGCCACGCGGCATAGATCGGCAGGGCACACAGTGCGGCACCTGCGACAAAGGACCCTGCATAGCTCATCGGCAGCAGCGCGGTTTCAGGTTTGGCAATCAACACGCCGCCAAAGAACGTCATGATCCGCAAAGGCATGCCCGCAGCCCCTTTGAGCGGGCCGACAAGGCTGATGTACCCTTGCAGCGCCGACGAAATCATGGCCACACCGATGAGGGCGGATGTGAAGGCCACCACGACTTCCCATGCAGGGGCCTGCCCGATGAGCGCAGGGTTAAGGACAAAGAAGAAGGGCGCGATGTAGATCACCCCGCCAAGGCGCATCGCCTCAAACCCTGTGGCGATGGGATTGGAGCCCGCCATGGTCGAGGCAGCGAAGGCGCCCAGAGCCACGGGCGGCGTGATGTAGCTCACCATGCCCCAGTAGAGGATGAACAGATGCACAGCGAGCTGGTTCAATCCGCCCGCCTCCAGCGCGGGGGCAAGGACCACGGCAAGGAAGATGTAACAGGCTGTCACCGTCATCCCCATGCCGAAAATGAACGCGGTCAGCGCGCCCATCGCCAAGAGCACAAGCGTGCTGTCACCCGCCATAAACACCAACTCATTGACGAGTGTTCCCGCAAGGCCCGTGGCCGAGAAGGAGCCAACAATCAGCCCCACACCCAGCAGGATCGCCGTCAGCTCTGCCAGCCCCATGCCAACGCCCACAATCATATTGCCCAGACGTTCCATGTTCAGCCGAAAGCGCGCACGGAACTGGTTGACCAGCAGCAGCAGGGCGGTGGCATAAAAGGGGGCCGAGCTTTCCTGCCTCAGGCCGATCATCATATAAAGAAGCAGCGCGAAGACAAAGATGTAGGGCCAGCCCTCGGTCATCACCTCCTTGAGGCGCGGCAGGTCGGGCTTGGGCAGCCCTTTGAGGCCACGTCGCGCGGCATAGGCGTCAATGCCCGTGAACAGACCCCAGTAAAACAAGATCGATGGGATGGCGGCGGCCAGTGCGATCTCGACATAGGGCCGCGACAGGAAGGAGGCCATGATGAAGGCAGTAGCCCCCATGATAGGCGGCATCAGCACGCCACCTGTTGAGGCGCAAGCCTCGGTCGCCGCTGCAGTCTTGGGTGAAAAGCCCGTCTTGCGCATCGCGGGGATGGAGACGGCCCCCGTGGTAAGCACGTTGGAGATGACAGAGCCTGACATCGAACCCATGAACCCGCTCGCAAAGATGGAGACTTTGGCCGCACCCCCGCGGTAGCCGCCGACCATGCCTAGGGCGAGATCGTTAAAGAACTGCCCGCCGCCTGTGCGTTGAAGCACAGCACCGAACAGGATAAAGCCAATGACCACGCCGCCAAAGGCTTTCATCGGGATGCCGAACGAGCTTTCGGCGGAATAGATATGGTAGGGAACCGTCTGCATGAACGTGCTTTGGAACCCCGAGAAGGGATCAGGCACCACGCCCGCGAATGTGGGGTAGAAGGCAAAGAACAGCACGATGAAAAACAGCACCATGCCGCCTGCACGGCGGCAGGCTTCAAGGATCAAAAAGAAGAACACGACCGAGACATATTGCGCAAACTCGGGCGCTGCATATTCCCAGCCCGAGGACAGATTGCGCTGGGCACTGGCCACCAGATAGCCCGTGCAGGCCAGCGCAGCAGCAAACAGCGCCCAGTCAAGCAGCGAGGGCACACCGCCCTTGCCACCGCGCATCTGGAAAATGAGAAAGCTGAGCGCGAGATACATGCCGCCCAGAAGGTAGAGATACCGCCCCTCAATGAGGACAATACCGAACAGTTGCACGTTGAACAGCTGGTTGATCACCAGCACCAGCGACAGCAATGTGCCGATGACCACAACCCAGCGCGCAAGCCCAGCCAGACGCTCCGCTGGTGTGGCGCCATCAATGGCAACTTGCTCTATTCCCTTGGCTTCAAGGGCTGCGTTCTTATCGGGCATTGGATCAACCTCAACTGGGCGGGCTTTGAAAACACGAAAGGCAGGCCAGCTCGGAAGGCTGGCCTGCTTGGATCAATCAGGCAAGATCAAAAGACGACGCTGAATCCGCCATCCTCAAGTGCTTTCCGGCGTGCTTCGGACCATGCGGCCTCGAAGTCCTCAGGCGCTGCGGCAACCGTGGCATCCCACGCGGCCTTGAGTCCAGCCTGACGCGCAACAAGGTTGTCGTTATGCGCCTGTGCTGCATCGTTCCAGATGCCAGCTTCGGTGTAATAACGGATCGCACCTTCATGGTAAGGAACAACCCATTCCATGTTCTGCTTGTCGATCGCCCAGCCGTTGATACCCGGGCTGTTGCCCTCATAGGCGGGGAACAGTTCGACCATCGCCTTGGTCATGTTGTAGACCAGATCGGCTTCGGTCGCCTCCATCGCCGTCAGCACGGGATAGGCATAGCCTGCACCCTGATGGCCGTCCGTGCCGTCAATCGTGGCACCAACGCGTGCTTTGTTGATCTGGAAGAAGGGCGCGATGTCTGTCAGGCGCTTGAACCCTTCAGTATCGGCAGGATCAATCGGGGGCCAGAACAGACCACGCGGGCCTGCTTCAGCCTCATAGGTCTTGCCCGAATTGGTGGAGGCAAAGGCCGCATCGACCTGACCCTCGATCAGGCCCGTCCAGCTGGCACCAAAGCCGCCGAAGTCTACACGCTCCACATCATCCCAAGTCAAACCGCCATAGGCCAGATAAGCCTCTGTGTTCACATTAAGCGCAGGTGCGCCCACGATATAGGCCACGCGCTTGCCCTTGAGATCTGCATAGGTCTCGATCCCCAGATCACCCGCCACACCCACGGCGAGGTTGATCGCGCCGCCGTTGTTGGCCATGAGCACGCGAATGGGCTGTGGCCCCCAGTTTTCGGCACCAAAATCAAATACGCCTTCTTGCGCCATGAAACTGCCGCCGACCCCTGTGGCGGAGAATTGCACACGGCCCTGACGCAGCGGCTCCGTGCGTGATACGTCGTTCTTGCCTGGCAACACGCGCAGGTTCACGCCCGCAGCGTCCTGCAGGGCAGCCCCGATGGCCACAGACTGGTTGTAGCCCGCAGAGCCTGTGCCATAAGCGGTCCAGCTCAGCTGCTTTGGCAGATCGATATCCTGCGCCAGCACCATCGTCGACGACAGTCCAAAGGCAGCGATAGAAGCAGTAATATAGTTCATATTTTCCTCCCAAAGAATTCCATATCCGCACGCAACGTGTGCGGCGAATATGCCGTGGCGGTTGTGGCATTTTGTGAAACACCATTCCGCCCTGTGGAATCAGGTTAGGAAATATTCATTCAAAGAGTCAACAAACCTTCACATGTGTTCTTGTCTCATGGCGATGGTCGCAGCTCAGAAACCTACGGCAGCCCCATCCTTGCGCGGATCAGACCCCGCCGCATAACCCCCATCCTCCAGGCGGCAAATCAGCTGCGCTCCACCAAACCCGAAGGCATTATCAGGTGCCTCCAGCGACAGATCGTGCCCGAGTGCGCGCAAAGCGTCGAGCATGCCAGCGTCCATCGTATCCTCTACCGCCACTTCGCGGCCTGCCACAAAGCGCCAGCGTGGTGCATCTGCGGCCATCTGCGGGTCCTGACCCCAGATTTGCGTGCGCAGCACCATCTGCACATGACCCTGTGCCTGCATCGGGCCACCCATCACGCCAAAGCTCATCAAGGGGCCGTCAGGCCCCATCAAAAATCCGGGGATAATGGTATGGAAGGGGCGCTTGGACGGCCCCACGATATTCTGGCTGGCGGGATCAAGGCTGAATCCCGCACCACGGTTCTGCATCGAAATCCCTGTGCCCGGAATTGCCACGCCAGAGCCGAAGCCCGCGTAGTTAGATTGAATGAACGACACCATCATGCCGGAGGCATCGGCAGCCGTCATATAGACCGTCCCGCCGTTCTGCGGCGCACCTGCATTGAAATCCTGTGCGCGGGTCTCATCAATGAGGGCGGCACGGCTGGCAAGATAGGCAGGGTCCAGCAGCGCCTCCGATGTGACTTTGCTCATATGATCGCCGTCAGCGACATAGGCCTCGGCGTCCAGCAGCGCCAGCTTCATCGCCTCGATCTGCAAATGAAAGGCCAGTGGGTCATCCGCGCCTAATTCCCGAATGCGGGTGTGCGACAGGATGCCAAGGCCCATCAGCGCGGCGATGCCCTGACCGTTGGGCGGGATTTCATGCAATTCCAGATCATCGAATGTCTGCGAAATTGTCCCGCACCAATCGGCTTTATGCGCTGCCATATCTTCGCGGGTCAGCGCCGCGTTATGGGCGGCGGCAAAGTCGCATATCGCATCCGCAAGCGGGCCGCGATAGAATGCCTCTCCCTTGGTGTCTGCAACCAGACGCAGGGTGCGCGCAAAATCCTCGTTCACATATCGGCTGCCCGCTTTCGGCGCTGTGCCGTTGGGCAGGAAGGTCTCGGCAAATCCGGGGTAGTCGCCCAACTCCTCCGCCGCGCGCTGCCACAGCTTGGCGATGACGGGGGTGACGATGAAACCCTCCTCGGCATAGCCGATGGCAGGGATGAAGAGATCGGCGAAGGGCAGCTTGCCGAACCGTTCCGACATCGCGACCCAGCCCGATATCGCACCTGGCACGGTCACCGTCTCCCATCCGCGAAACGGCATTGTGTCATACCCTGCAAAACGCTCAGGCGTCCAAGCGGCGGGAGAGCGGCCAGAGGCGTTGAGGCCATGCAGCTCCTTGCCATCCCACACGATGGCGAATGCATCCGAGCCCAGCCCGTTGCCCGATGGCTCCACCAGCGTCAGCGTAATTGCTGTAGCAATTGCTGCATCCACCGCGTTGCCACCGCGCGCCAGCATGGCAAGCCCCGCTTGCGCGGCAAGTGGCTGGGACGTGGCCACCACATTGCCCGCCAAAACGGCAGAGCGGCGGGAGGGATAAGGGCTGTTGGCGCGAAGTTCCATGGCAGGGTCTTTCTGGGTCAGGGGGCGTTGATCAGGTTTTTAGCGATCATCATATGCACTCCTTTTTCACGGTTTACTGTCTGCGTGATCCGCAAATCTCCCGCGAGGCTGCACAGCATGTAGGCTTCCTCACGGCTGATGCCAGCACGGCCCGAGACAAGCGTGATCATATCGCGCAATGCCATCTCGACGCAGACCTCCAGATCGGGGGCCATGCCCATGGTGATGTAATGCGTTTGTGTCTCGGCCTGCGGATAGGTTAGCGCGCTCTCCTTGAGTACCGTCAGGCGGAACCGCCCCTCCAGCGCTGTCTCGATGGCGGTCACACAAACCTCGCCATCGCCCTGCGCGCCGTGCCCGTCCCCGCAAGAAAACAGCGCACCTTCGACGTTGACGGGCAGATAGAGCGTGGTGCCCGCCACCAGTTCCTTATTGTCGATGTTGCCGCCATGCACACGCGGCTCGATGGTCGAGATACGGCCCCAGCCGCGCGGTGGTGCGACCCCCATCACGCCAAAGAACGGCGCCAAAGGCAACTCCAACCCCCAAGGCATCTCTGCGATGCCTCGTTCAATATCCAGCGGGATAATCGTATGATGCAGTTCGGGGAAATCCTGCGGCAGCGTGCCTTTGAGCGGCCCGATGTAGTTATAGCCCCAGTCCTGCCGCACAGCGACCTCAAGGATGTCAACGCGCAGCACATCACCCGCCTTTGCCCCCTCAACCGCTACGGGACCGGTGAGAATATGACCCGGCACGGCTGGCACGCCTCCCGCGTGAATCTCGCGCAACTCTGGCGGAATATCAAACCCCTCGGGCGGCAGGTTCATCGGCGTCCCCGATACTGAACGCATGACAACTTCATCGCCACTCTGCACCGTAAGGGCAGGTGGCAACATCGCATCGAAAAAGCCCCAGTGGCAGGTCTGGGGCGAGGCATCGAGTATTTTGGCGCTCATCTGTTGCGTCCTTTTCCTGCGAGAATACCCTCGACAAGGATTTGCACGCGCAACGCTTCGTCAATCGTTGCAAGGCGGTGGGGCTTACCTGCGATATGCAGGGCCAGATCGTCCAACTGCGCTTTGAGGCTGGTGGCGCGTGGATCGGCGGGATCGGGTGCGGCAGGCGTGAACGGCCCCCCGTCGGAGACCGCATCGCGGTAGAACTCGGAGACGCGGTGGCTGGTTTTGCTGCCCTTGATGGTAAGCTCTTGACGGTCGGGCTGCGCGCCGCCCACGCTGCCCATGACCGTGACGGGCAGGCCATCGGCAGTCTCCAGCCTTGCCGCAACATGCGTCTCGCAAAGATCGCTTTGCGCAGGATAATCTGCCTGCGCCCAGACCAGCTCCAGCGGTCCCAGCAGACGTTCCGAGAAGAACAGAAAGTGCGAAATCACCTCGCGGGTCATGCCGCCCTCAGACGCAAAGCGGAGCCAGTCAGCACCAGCTTGCCACGCGCGGGGCCAGTGCGGATAGGTCACGATGATATCAGCGCCTTGCAGCTCTCCCATCGCACCTGATTGCGCAGCGGCGCTAATATCAGTGAGAGCGGCGCCGGCCGCTTGGGTGAAGTTCACAGCCGTGGGCACGCTCGCGGCATGTAGCCGCGCCACCAAATCGCGGCTTTGTTCGACATCAACACCAAGGGGTTTTTCCAGAAACACCGCCTTGCCCGCATCTGCGGCAGCCAAAGCATAAGTTTTTCGCGGGGCAGGGGGACAGGCGAGGTAGACCAGATCGCCTGCGGCAATTGCGTCTTGCGCATCCGCTGCGATGACTGCCTCGGGCGCAAAGGCCGCAGCTGCTGCACAGGCGGCTGGATCAGGGTCCCACAGGGCCACCACGTCAAACGCGGGATGGCGCACCATATGCTCCGCCATGCGCTGGCCCATAATGCCCAGACCAATGAGTGTTGTTTTGATCATCTGAAACTCTCTTTGTATATGTGTGCGGAAGGGACCGTTTTCGGAGCTCATGCGCTGTCGCATCGAATCCTAGGGCATTTTTACCAAGCCCTCCAGCCCCGTCCAATGCCCTAAAACTGCAAAACCATTGGACCTGCGCGAATATCCATGGGAGAGGAAATTAAAGAGATATCGGAGAGCAGAAATGTTCATTTACGGTTTAAGCACCTGCGCACAATGTCAAAAAGCACTCAAAGCCTTGGAAGCGCTGCGCCGCGGTGTGACGTTTCGCGATGTCCGCTCCGATCAGTTGAGCGCGGATGAGCTGGCCACGCTGATTGCCGAATTCGGTGACAATTTGGTGGACCGCAGCACCAACGACTACCGTGCCCTTAACGACTGGCTCAAAAGCTCCGAGGCCGAGGAGCAGATCGCGGCCAAACCCAAAGTCATGGCGCGTCCCGTGATTTTCGACGGCACTGCCCATTATCTGGGCTGGGACGCGGATGTGCAGGCGGCGCTGCTGGGCGATTAAGCCTGTCCGCTGAAAAACGCTTGCCCTGACCGCGTGATCTGGGGCAAACAGCAGGCATGGGTCAGCGATGGCGTCGCGCGCAGTTTCTGCGGACCTGTATTCCCTTCCTGAACGCCGGGATCTTGCTTTACCGCTCTGCGGTGGGGGAGGTCCGTTCTCCCTTCGCTTGGCGGTATGCGCTTTTGAAGGAGAAGGTTATGAACCGTCCACAACACTACCGTTTTCACCAAGGGGAGCGTGCGCTTCCCTTCGCCGCCGCTGAATATGAGGCGCGGCTGGCCAAACTGCGCGAGCGTATGGCAGCGCTGGGCGTTGACGCCTGCGTGTTCACGTCGATGCACAATGTCGCCTATTATTCGGGTTTTCTCTATTGCGCCTTTGGGCGGCTCTATGCGCTGGTGGTGACGCCCAGCGACAGCGTCACGATGAGTGCTGGCATTGATGCGGCGCAGCCTTGGCGTCGCGGTCACGGGGACAACATCACATACACGGATTGGAAGCGGAATAACTACTGGCGCGCGATCCTCAGCGTGACAGGCACGGGCAAAACCATCGGTTTTGAGGGCGATCACATCAGCATCGCGCAAAAGGCACTACTGGATGAGTTCCTGACGCCCAAAGCCACGCTGGATGTGGCGCCTGCTACCATGCGCCAGCGTATGCACAAATCCGCCGCCGAGCTTGATCTGATCCGCGCAGGGGCCAATGTTGCTGATGTGGGTGGCTATGCGATCCGCGAGGCCGTCAAGGTCGGCGCGCGCGAGATTGATGTCGCTATGGCAGGCCGCGACGCAATGGAGCTTGAGATTGCGCGACGTTTTCCAGACAGCGAGATCCGCGACAGCTGGGTCTGGTTCCAGTCGGCCATCAACACCGACGGCGCACATAACCCTGTGACCACGCGCAAGCTGGAGCATGGCGATATCCTGAGCCTCAACACCTTCCCGATGGTCTCGGGCTACTACACCGCGCTAGAGCGCACGATGTTTGTGGGGGAGGTGGATGAGGCCAGCCGCAAAATCTGGGAGGCCAATGTGGCTGCGCATGAATACGGGATGAGCCTGCTTATGCCAGGGGCCAAATGCTCCGACATCACCCATAAGATCAACGACTTCTTCGCCGAGCGTGACCTGCTGAAATACCGCACCTTTGGCTATGGCCATTCTTTCGGAGTGTTGTCGCATTACTATGGCCGCGAAGCGGGGCTGGAGCTGCGCGAGGATATCGACACGGTGCTGGAGGAGGGCATGGTGATCTCGATGGAGCCGATGTTGACGATCCCCGAAGGGCGGCTGGGCGCAGGCGGCTACCGCGAGCATGACATCCTGATCATCGCCAAGGACGGCAATGAGAACATCACGGGCTATCCCTATGGCCCTGAGTTCAATGTCGTAGGCTAAATGAGAGAGACCGCTGGTCTGCGCCAGCGGTCCGCACTTCTATTCGTCGTAGGCCGCATCCACGATGATCTCGACCTTGAGCACGTCGCGCGCCAGCTTTGCCTCGCCGCAGGCCCGCGCAGGGGCATGGCCCTCTGGCACCCATGCGTTCCAGACCTCATTGAGCCCGTCAAAATCGCTCATATCCGCGAGCCAGATTGTGGCGCGCAACATCTGCTCTCGTGACGAGCCTGCTTGGGTCAGCAGCGCATCGACACGGCGCAGACATTCGGCGGTTTGCTCTTGGATCGTCATCCCTTCGCCCACCTGTCCGGTGATATAGGCAACGCCGCGATGCTTCACGATCTTGGAGGAGCGGGCGCCGGTTTCAATACGTTCAATCATGTCTGGCCTTTCAGGTTAAATTCCTATGCGAACCTGCGCTAAATCGGGGTGGGCATCAATGGCTCAATCCGCACCCGCCGCCCGCACCCATGCCACGATCTTGCCGCGGGCCTCGGGTGTCATGGTGGCGATGGCATTGGGCGGCGGCATCGCATGGCTCAGCCCTGCGTGCAGCAAAATCGCCTGCGCGTTGCCTGCTACATCGCTACGTGTCTCGAGGTGCACGCCCTTGGGCGCCCAGTGCATCCCCTCCCAAACAGGTTCGCGGGCATGACACATGGAGCAATTGCCCAGCACCACGTCATAGGCCTCATCAAACCCTTGGGCCGAGGCGTATTGCTGCTCATACCGTGTCAAATCACGGCTCTCTGCAATCTCATAGCTGTCAGGTCCGCGCAGGGTCGAGAGCCATGCAATGACGATCATCAGCAAGACCGTGACCGCCCATGTCCAATGCGGACCGCTGCCTGTGGCGTGCATGGTGTTGAAATAATGCCGGATAGTGACGCCTGTCAGGAAGATCAGGCTCGCGATGATCCAGTTGTATTCGGTCGCAAAGGCCAGCGGGTAGTGGTTAGCCAGCATCAGGAAGATCACGGGCAGCGTGAGGTAGTTATTGTGGGTCGAGCGCAGCTTGGCGATCTTGCCGTATTTTGCATCAGGCTTGCGGCCCGCCATCAAATCGGCCACCACAATGCGCTGGTTCGGCATGATCTGGAAAAACACATTGCCCGTCATGATCGACGCGGTGAACGCGCCGAGATGTAGCAAGGCCGCACGGCCCGTGAAAATCTGGTTATAGCCCCATGCCATCACGACCAGCAGCACAAACAACAGCAACATCAACAGGGTGGAATGCTCCCCTAGCTTGGATTTGCACATAAAATCATAGGCCAGCCAGCCAATCGTGAGCGAGCCGCCCGAAATGAGGATGCCTTGCCACAGGGTCAGATCCGCTTTGGTGGGGTCCAGCAGGAAAATCTCGCCGCCCACCCAATAGACGATCATGAGCAGGGCGGCGCCCGAGACCCACGTGATGTAGCTTTGCCATTTATGCCAGATCAGATGCTCGGGCATGTTTTCGGGGGCGACCAGATATTTTTGGATGTGGTAGAAGCCGCCGCCGTGGACCTGCCATTCCTCGCCATGCACGCCGTGGGGCGCGCCCGCTGCTTTGCGCAGGCCCAGATCCAGCGCGATGAAAAAGAACGATGCCCCAATCCACGCCATGGCCGTGATCACGTGCAGCCAGCGCACTGCGAAGGCGATCCAGTCCCAGATGATGGCAAGATCGTACATATATGCTCTCCTCGCGGCGTTTAGGGTCCAGACTATCCGCTCAATGATTATTCTGGTATTGCTGTGAAAAGCCAAGCAGCATCAAAAATATCAGAACAATGTCTTATCTCGCCAATATCCGCACCTTCGTCCGCGTCTACGAGCTGGGCAGCATGTCCGCCGCAGGGCGCGATCTGCGCATCTCGCCCGCAGTAACCTCATCGCGCATCAGTCAGCTTGAGGAGCACTTGAGCGTGCGCCTGTTCCAGCGAACCACCCGCAGCCTGACCCCGACAGAGCAGGGCAGGGCGTTCTACAAAGGTGCGAGCGATATTCTGGACGCTGTCGACACTGCCGAAGCGCAGGTAGTCAATATGACCGACAATCCCAAAGGCTCGCTCTATGTGGCGGCCCCTTTGGGGGTCGGGCGGCGGATGATTGCGCCGCTGGTGGCAGGCTTCCTCAAGGAGTATCCGCAGGTGCGCCTGAGGCTTCGCCTGACTGACCGTAAGGTTGATCTGACCGCCGAAGGGTTGGACCTTGCCTTTTTTCTTGGCCACCCCGAGGACAGCAATCTGCGCATCCGCAAGATTGCCGATATCGAGCGCGTTCTCTGCGCCAGCCCTGACTACATTGCGGCGCACGGGATGCCCGTGGCGGGCGATGATCTGGTTTCGGGCGCGCATGAATGCCTCAACCTGCGCTTTCCAGGTGCGACCGAGTTTCAATGGCGGCTTGTCACGCCTGAAGGGGTGCGCAGGTTTCGGGTGACAGGGCGGTATGAATGCGATGATGGCGACGTGCTGACCGATTGGGCCTTGGCAGGTAACGGGATCGCGATGAAGCCGCTGTTCGAGGTGTCCGAGCACCTCGCGCAAGGGCGTCTTGTCCCTGTGGCCGCCCAGACCCCGCCTGTGCCTGTCCAGATGGCTTGCCTTTATACGCACCGAAAAGGACAGGACCCCAAGGCGAGACTGTTCATGGACTACGTGATCGAGCGTATTGCGTGTGTCCTGCGCAGTGCCGAGGCCTAGCTACCGCGATAGGTGGAAAAGCCGAAGGGCGAGAGCAAAAGCGGCACGTGATAATGCGAGACCTCGGACATACCAAAGCGCAACGGGATCACATCGAGAAAGCGCGGCTCCTCGGAAGGGCTGCCGATGGCATCAAGATAGTCGCCTGCATGGAATACAAGTTCGTAGACGCCAGTCTCGAAATCATCCGCGGGCAGGATTTGCTCGTCCGTGCGCCCGTCTGCATTGGTGCTTAGCGTCTTGAGCAACGTACGCTCTGTGCCGTCCAAGCGAAACAATTCGATCTTCAGGTTTGCAGCAGGGCAGCCGCCCGCGGTGTCCAATACATGTGTCGTCAAAAATCCACTCATGGCCTGCTGCTCCTTTGATCAATGCTCCACTGTTATGGCGCAGCCAGGCCCAATGGGCAAAGTGCGCTTGCTTTGAGGCACCTTCGCATTTTATTTGAAAAACAATACTATTATTTTGGAATACTAACGAAGCGACTTTGGAGGGGTGAGTGTGAATAGATATCCGCGCGATATGACAGGCTATGGGGCGCAACCGCCAAAGGCGCAGTGGCCGAATGGCGCCAAGATCGCTGTGCAGATTGTCCTGAATTATGAAGAGGGTGGCGAGAATAATATCCTCCACGGTGATCCCGCTTCCGAGGCGTTTTTGTCCGAGATCACGGGTGCTGCTGCGTGGCCCGACCAGCGCCACTGGAACATGGAATCGCTTTATGAATACGGATCGCGCGCAGGTTTCTGGCGCGTGCACCGGATGCTGTCGGACCTGCCCGTGACTGTCTACGGTGTGGCCACCGCATTGGCCCGCGCGCCCCAGCAGGTCGCGGCGATGAAATCGGCGGGCTGGGAAATCGCCAGCCACGGCCTCAAATGGATCGAGCATAAGGACATGCCAGAGGCGCAGGAACGCGCACAAATGGAAGAGGCGATTGCGCTGCACACCCAAGTCATAGGCTCCCCGCCGCGAGGCTGGTACACGGGGCGATGTTCCAACAATACGGTGCGGCTTGCCGCGGAGACGGGGCAATTCGCCTATGTCGCCGATAGCTATGCTGATGATCTGCCCTATTGGATGGCGTTTGACAACATAGACCAGCTGATCGTTCCCTACACGATGGATTGCAACGACATGCGCTTCGCCATTCAGGCGGGGTTCACCACGGGGGACCAGTTCGAGAGCTACCTCAAAGACAGCTTTGATGTGCTCTATGCCGAAGGACAGGCGGGTGCGCCCAAGATGCTGTCGATTGGTCTGCATTGCCGCCTGATCGGACGGCCAGGGCGTGCGGCTGCATTGGCCCGTGTAATCGCGCATATGAAATCCCACGCCGATGTCTGGTTCGCCACCCGTCTTGAGATCGCGGAACACTGGGCTGCGGCCCACCCGCCCCAGCGTAGCCTGCGTCCGTCGGAAATGGACTATGATACCTTCGTCGCCGAATTCGGCGGGATATTCGAGCATAGCGCATGGGTGGCAGAGGGCGCGCATAGGCTGGAGCTGGGGCCAACTCATGACACCGCCCTTGGCATTCACCAGATGCTTGTGCGGTGCTTTCGCAGCGCCCCAGCGGAGCGGCGGCTGGCCGTGCTCAATGCCCACCCCGATCTGGCAGGCAAGCTGGCGCAGGCAAAGCGCTTGACCGCAGATTCCACAGCAGAACAGGCGGGTGCGGGCCTTGATGCGCTGACGGATAAAGAACGGGATGAATTTATGGCATTGAATGCGAGATATGCCTCAAAATTTGGCTTTCCCTTCATCATTGCCGTGCGCGATCACGCGAAGTCTTCAATCTTGGTTGCGTTCATGCGCCGCATAGATCAAGACCGTGACACCGAATTCGCCGAAGCCTGCCGTCAGGTCGAGCGCATCGCCGAATTAAGACTGCTTGAGAAAATGGGCACCTGAGGTGGTGCACCCCACGAACAACCCAAAACAAGATCGGCCCTCAATGAGGCTGGCGCATCATACCAACGACAGAGAGTAAACAAATGAGTAACACATCCATCGGAACGCCAGAGCAGCTGCGCGATCCAAATTATACCCCCGCCCTTCACCGTGCTGTGCCGCTGGGGATCCAGCATGTTCTGGCCATGTTTGTCTCCAACGTGACCCCAGCGATCATCATCTCGGGCGCTGCGGGTTTCGGCTTTGGCTCTGACGCAGGGGCGCAAGGCTTCCCTGACATGACCTACCTCATCCAGATGTCTATGCTGTTTGCGGGCATCGCGACCCTGTTCCAGACCATCGGCCTTGGCCCGGTCGGCGGACGGTTGCCCATTGTTCAGGGCACGTCCTTCGCGTTTATCCCGATCATGATCCCGCTTGTTGCTGGCAAGGGCGTTGATGCGCTGCCAGCCCTTTTCTGCGGCGTGATTGTGGGCGGCTTGTTCCATACGCTGATCGGGACGTTTATCGGGCGCATCCGCTTTGCGCTGCCGCCACTGGTGACGGGCCTTGTGGTGACGATGATCGGTCTGGCGCTGGTTAAGGTCGGCATCCAATATGCAGCAGGCGGCGTGCCTGCGATTGACAAGCCCGAGTACGGCTCCCTGCTGAACTGGTCCGCCGCGCTGGTCGTAGTCTTTGTCACCCTCGCGCTCAAGTTCTATGCGCGCGGTATGCTGGCCGTCTCTGCCGTGGTGATCGGCATCATTGTCGGCTACTTCTATGCCATGGCAATGGGCATGGTTACGGTCGAGGGCATCTCCACCAGCTTTGAGCGCGCCGCTCCGATTGCCTTCCCGTCGCCGTTCAAATACGGGTTCGAGCTGAGCTTTGCCGCGATCATCGGGTTTTGCATGATGTCCTTTGTCTCCGCCGTTGAGACGGTGGGCGATGTGTCGGGCATCACCAAAGGCGGCGCAGGTCGTGAGGCGACGGAAAAGGAAATCTCTGGCGCCACCTATGCAGACGGTGTCGGCACCGCAATCGCAGGTATCTTCGGCGGTTTCCCCAACACATCGTTCAGCCAGAACGTGGGCCTGATCGCCATGACAGGCGTGATGAGCCGCCATGTGGTGACCATCGGTGCGATCTTCCTGATCATCTGTGGTCTGATCCCCAAAGTGGGTGCGCTGATCCGCACGATCCCTATCGAAGTCCTTGGCGGCGGTGTGATCGTAATGTTCGGCATGGTCGTCGCGGCAGGCATCTCGATGCTGTCAGACGTCAAATGGAACCGCAGCAATATGGTGATCTTTGCGATTGCCCTCTCTGTGGGCTTGGGTCTTCAGCTTGACCCCAAAGCAGTCCAATACCTGCCCGACACGCTGCGCATCCTGATGACATCGGGCCTGCTGCCTGCTGCATTCATCGCAATTGTGCTCAACCTTGTGCTGCCAGAAGAGCTGTCGGACGAAGCGACCGAGGAAGTCTCGGGCGGACATGCGGGCCACGGCAAAGGCTCGTTGAACGGCAAATAGGAAGTCTCCGCCCCGCTGTTGCAGACTGCGGCGGGGCGGTTATCTCAGGTGCTGCGCGCAACCATCCTTTGCGCCATATCGATCATTCGTGCTGAAAATCCCCATTCATTGTCATACCATCCGAACAGCCGCAGCTGTGTCTTACCGATGGCCTGTGTCTCTGGCAGCGCCAGCACCAGCGATTCCGCCCGCCCGCGCAGATCACGCGACACGCAGGGGTCTTCGGTAATTCCAATCACATCGGAAGCAGCTGCAAAAGCACGGACCACTGCGCACAGGTCTGCACCAACGGCGCTCTTGAGCTGTAGCGTCACATCAATGGCCGAGACGCTCAGACTTGGAACGCGCACGGCTGCCACGCTGGTCCGTGCGCCGACCTGCGGCAGGATACCCTGCAGCTCCAACTCAGCACTGGTGGTCGTCGGCACAATGGATTCCGCTCCCGCACGGCTGCGCGCCAGATCGCCACGCGGCGCATCCACCATCGGCTGGCTGCTGGTGTAGCAATGTATCGTTGTGACATGGGCGCGTTTTATGCCCAACTGTGCATCCACAGTCCGCAACAGGGGGGCAATCGCATTGGTGGTGCACGATGAGTTGGAGATGATCGGCTCCGCGCCAAGTGCGCCCTCATTCGCGCCAAGTACCACGGTTTTATCGGCAAATTTGGACGGTCCAGAGATCAGAACCGCACGCGCGCCCGCGCCGAGGCCCCGCTCTGCCGCTTCGCGCGATGTGATCTTTCCAGTGCACTCCAGCACGATATCCACGGTAGGCAAATCAGTATTTCCCAGATCGTTGTGAGAGGAAAATGCAATCAGCCGCTCGCCGATGCGCAACCCCTCTCCCTCGATTTCGACGGGGAACGGCAGGGGGCCAAAGGTGCTGTCGTATTTGAACAGATAGGCACAGGTCTCAAGTGGCGCAATGTCGTTAATGCGTAAAACCTCGATCCCCGCAAGGGAGGGTGTGGTAAGGATCTGGCGCAAAATCGTACGGCCTATACGGCCGAACCCATTGATCATAATACGCATTTTCTAATCCTTCACGGCCCTTGTCGTGATCCAGCTGGGCATCACTCGCAATCCAGATATGATCATATTGTCAGCGCAAGGCAACAGGGGGAGTGTCTAGAAATCCACCTCAATGGCGACACCACTTTTCACGGCCAGATCAACAACACTTGCGGCGACGGCAAGGTCTTGCAGGCCAACGCCCGTGCCATCAAACAGGGTGATCTCGGCCTCCGTGGTGCGCCCTGCATGGGTGCCGGTGATCACAGATCCTAGCTGGTGCACATCCGATTGTGAAATTAGGCCCGCGCTTACGGCGTGCTGTGCCTCACCAATGCTTACCGATTGAGCAACCTCATCGGTGAAAACGGTGGCCCGCGTGAGCAGCGACGCTTCTACCTCCTGCTTGCCCTTGGTGTCTGTGCCCATGCACGCAATATGGGTCCCTGCGCTGATATGCTCTGCCATGATCGTTGGCGCAAAGGTGGAGGTGATCGAGATGACCACATCGGCCTCCACCATCCGCTCCAGCGGAACAGCCTCAAAATGCACGCCAGCTTCGGCTGCGACCTTCTCGATATTGGGCAGCATTTCGGGGTGGTAGTTCCAGCCAATGACCTTCTCGAAATCGCGCTGCTCCAGTGCTGCGCGCAGCTGGAACGTGGCCTGATGGCCTGCACCAACCATGCCCATCACCTTTGCATCCTCGCGCGCCAAATGTTTGATCGAGACCGAGGATGCCGCCGCCGTGCGCAATGCCGTCAGCAGATTGCCCCCCACCATTGCACGCACCATGCCCGTATCGGGATCAAACAGGAAAACCGTGGACTGGTGATTAATGTGGCCATTTTTTTCGAGGTTGTTGGGCCAATAGCCCCCCGCCTTGAGCCCCAATGCCATGCCCGCGCGGTCAAATCCGCCCTTAAAGCCATAGAGTGCATCCTCATGGCCGATCGCCTCGCGGATGACAGGGAAATTATAGGCGTCCTTGGACGCCATAGCAGCAAACACGCCCTCCACTGCGTCAAACGCAGCTTCACGGGTCATCAGATTGGCAATCTCGCGCTCGGGGACGATCAGCATGGGTGGGGTTCCTTTTGAAGAGGGGCTCTCACCGCGGGCTAAGCGATGAGAGCCCGAAGGTCTGCGAAGAGGTTAGTAGGCTTTGCCGCGTGCGGAGACAGGCCAGACGGTTTCAACCTTGCCACCGCGCACACCGACGTACCAATCATGGACGTTGCATGTGGGGTCACAATGACCTGGCACCAGCTTGAGCTTGTCATTGACTTTGAGCACCCCTTCAGGGTCTGCGACCACGCCATGCTCGTCGGAGCATTTGACATATTCCACATCCGTGCGCCCGTAGATAAACGGCAGGCCACTGTCCACGCTCTGCGCTTTGAGGCCTGCATCCACAATTGCCTTATCCGCTTTGGCATGGCTCATCACAGTGGTCAGCAGAAACAGCGCATTCTCCCACTCACCTTCGTCAATGCGGTTGCCGTCCTTGTCGAGGATGCGACCATAATCTGCGTCCATGAAGGCGTAGGAGCCGCACTGCAACTCGTTGAAAACGCTGGAGGCACTCTCGAAATAATAGCTGCCTGTGCCGCCGCCACCGACGATGTCGCACTCCAAGCCCTCACCTTTGAGCGTTTCAACCGCGTCCTTGACCATATCAATCGCGATCTGGGTCTTGCCCTGACGCTCCTCGTAGCTGTCGAGATGCTGCATCGCCCCCTGATAGGCCTGAAGCCCCGCGAATTTAAGACCCTCCGCCCCATCAATCGCCTTGGCCAGTTCCACTACCGCAGGCGTATTGGTCACGCCACAACGCCCAGCACCGCAGTCAATCTCTACCAGACACTCGATCTGCGTGCCGTGTGTCACCGCCGCCGCCGACAGATCGGCTACATTGGCGATGTCATCCACACAGCAGATCGCGCGCGCGCCCAGGTTGGGGATGCGCGCAAGGCGGTCGATCTTGTTCGGCGCGGTCACCTGATTGGACACCAGCACATCCTTGATGCCACCACGCGCAAAGACCTCTGCCTCCGACACTTTCTGACAGCAGACCCCACAGGCCCCGCCAAGGCTTTCCTGCAGTTTCTGCACATCGACGGATTTATGCATCTTGCCGTGGCTGCGGTGGCGCATGCCTGCAGCTTTCGCGAAATCACCCATTTTCTTCACGTTGCGCTCTAGCGCGTCGAGATTGAGCACGAGGCAGGGCGTCTGGATATCCGCCTCATCCATGCCGGGCAGGGCGGGGATGTCATAGCCGACTTCATAATCTTCCAAGTTCACATGCTTGTTCATAGCGAGGTCTCCTTCAAAGGGTCCACGGCAGCAGGTCAAGATCGACATTGCCGCCCGTAATGATGACGCCGACACGCTTGCCGGCAAAATGCTCTTTGTTCTTGAGGATCGTGGCCAGCGGCACAGCACAGCTTGGCTCGATCACGATCTTCATGCGCTGCCATGTGAGCTTCATGGCGTCGATAATCTCTTGCTCCGTACAGGTCAGGATATCGCTGACGTGGTTGGACACGAAATGCCACGTCAAATCCTTGAGCGGTACCTTCAGCCCGTCCGCAACCGTCACAGGCGCGTCATCCGCAATAATATGCCCCGCTTTGAAACTGCGGTAGGCATCGTCCGCCTGCTCGGGCTCGGAGGCGATGATTTGGACCTCCGGTGCCAGATGCGACATCGTCAGGCAGGTCCCCGAAATCATCCCGCCCCCGCCGATCGGTGCAACCATCATGTCAAGAAGATCACCGTAGTCCTCCTTTATTTTGCTAATAAACTCAAACGAGCACGTTGCTTGCCCCGCGATCACCCGTGGATCATTGTAGGGATGCACAAAATCGCCGCCCGTGCGCGCCTGCACCCGCGCAAACACCTCCTCACGGCTGGTCGTGGACGGCTCGCACTCGGTAATGATCCCGCCGTATCCGCGCACGGCGTCCTTCTTGGCCTGCGGTGCCGTGCGCGGCATGACCACATTGCACGGGATCCCCCGCCGCCCCGCCGCATAGCTGAGCGAGAGCGCATGATTGCCCGACGAATGCGTGCAGACGCCCGCCGCTGCTGCTTCATCTGACAGGCCAAACACAGCGTTTGAGGCACCTCGCACCTTGAATGCGCCTGCCTTCTGGAAATTTTCGCATTTGAAAAACAGCTCTGCGCCCGTCAGATCATTGAGGTAGTTCGACGTAAGCACGGGCGTGTTGTGAATGTACGGTTTAATCCGCGCATGTGCGGCCTTCATGTCGTCGAATGTGGGAATATCCATCAAAACCTCCTTAGCGTTTGGCGGGATTTGTGCGGTAGTATTCCTGCGCCGCCGCGACGCCTGATCCCAGTTTTACGTCCAGCCCAAGATCGACCATGCACATTTCGGCAGTGGCCAACCCGCTGAGCATCATCACATCGGTGAGACTGCCTAGATGGCCGATGCGGAACACCTTGCCAGCCACATCGCCCAACCCCACACCAAAGGCCACGCCGTAAGCTTCATCGGCGCGGGTCACGATATCAGTGGCATTAAACCCTTCAGGCGTGCGGATGGCCGACACGGTATCGGAATACAAATCGGGCGAGGCGGCACAGAGCTCCATCCCCCACGCCTTCACCGCATGGCGCACGCCCGTTGCGATGCGGGTGTGGCGGGCGATGACATTGTCCATGCCTTCCTCCAGCAGCATCTCAAGCGACAGCTTCAACCCGTTCATCAACCCCACGGGCGGCGTGTAGGGGAAGGCATTGCTGGCATAGCCTTTTTGCATGTCCAACACTTCAAAGAAGGTACGCGGCAAATCGGCGCTCTGCCCCGCCGCCATCGCCTTGTTCGAGAA
>CBFHZX010000032.1:0-31960 GCA_965660425.1 Sulfitobacter sp.
CGGCCGCGAGAAAGGGTTTGAAGCGCTTTATGGCTTCACCACGCTGAAAACAGTGGCGGCGTATCACGGGTAAGCTACACTTACGCCAAGGCAACAGGGGGGATATGCGATGCGGCTGGACGGTAAGACGGCAATTGTGACAGGGGGTGCTTCGGGCTTTGGCGCGGGGATCGTGCGCAAATTCGTTAGTGAGGGCGCGCAGGTTATGATTGCGGACCTCAATACGGAGATGGCCGAAGAACTGCGTCAGGAAATGGGCGCGCATGCGGTCGTGTGCACTGTGAATGTTGCTGATGGCGCGAGTGTGGCGGCTATGACCGCGCAGGCATGCGACGCATGGGGTCACATCGACATTCTGGTCAATAATGCAGGCATCACCCATCTGCCCGCCCCGATGGAGACGATTAGCGATGATGAATTCGACCGTGTCTTTGCAGTAAATTGCAAATCCGTCTATCTCACGGCGCGCAACATCGTGCCGCTGATGAAAGCACGGGGCGCGGGCAACATCCTTAACGTAGCCTCAACAGCAGGTGTCTCGCCGCGCCCCAACCTCAACTGGTATAACGCCACCAAAGGCTGGATGAACAACGCAACCAAAGGGATGGCCGTCGAGCTGGCCTCTTTTGGCATCCGCGTCAATGCGCTGAACCCTGTCGCGGGCGAGACGCCGCTTCTGGCCTCATTTATGGGCGAGGACACTCCAGAGATGCGCGCCAAATTCCTGTCGACCATCCCGCTGGGCCGCTTCTCTACGCCCGAGGATATGGGCAATGCTGCCTGCTATCTATGCTCGGATGAAGCGTCGATGATCACGGGTGTCTGCATGGAAGTCGACGGTGGACGCTGTATCTGATAAAAAACCTAAACTTTTAGAGGGTGGGCATCTTGGTATCGGTTCGCACCTTTCTTAAATAGCGCTTAGACTAACTCACAACTTCGTCATGATTCCATATCGGGGCGAGCCGACAGGCCCAGCAGGGAAACATCTGCGGGCCCCAACAGTATGGAGCACATGTGTCCCTTCTTTTGATTGTTGCCTTGCCGTTTCTGGGCGCGCTTCTGCCCGGTTTGATGAACCAAGCAGGGCGCGCAGCCTGTGCCGGAGTTACGTTCACGGTCACTTTGCTGGCGTTTATTGGTTTGCTCACGAACCTGCCTGCGGTCATCGCAGGGGAATTGGTGACTTTCCGCGTCGATTGGATTCCCTCGCTGGGGATCAACTTTATGCTGATGCTGGATGCGCTGGGCTTTTTCTTCGCCTTGCTGATCCTCGGCATTGGAATGCTGATCATTGCCTACGCGCGCCACTACCTCGCCCGCGAGGACAACATGGGCGAGTTCTTCACCTACCTGCTGCTTTTTCAAGGTGCGATGGTCGGTATTGTGATGTCCGACAACATCCTGCTTTTGCTGGTGTTCTGGGAGCTAACGTCGCTCTCTTCTTTCTTGCTCATCGGCTATTGGAAACATCTGCCCGAAGGTCGCCAAGGGGCGCGGATGGCGCTTACGGTCACGGGCATGGGCGGCCTCGCCATGATTGGTGGCATGGTGATCCTTGGCCAGATTGCGGGCAGCTATGATCTGAGCGTCATCCTGCAAAACCGCGAGCTTATTCAGGAAAGCCCGCTGTATCTGCCTGCGCTGATCCTGATCCTGCTGGGCTGTTTCACCAAATCTGCGCAATTCCCGTTCCATTTCTGGCTGCCCCACGCGATGGCGGCCCCTACGCCTGTGTCTGCCTATCTGCACTCCGCCACTATGGTGAAGGCCGGGATTTTCCTGATGGCGCGCATGTGGCCTGTGCTGTCTGGCACGCCCGAATGGTTCTATATCGTCACCACTGCGGGCTTGATCACCATGGTGCTGGGCGCATTCATCGCGCTGTTCAAGCATGATCTGAAGGCGCTTTTGGCCTTCTCTACAGTGAGCCATCTTGGCCTGATCACTATGCTTTTGGGCACGGGCACGGCCTTTGGCGCTTTCGTTGCCGTGTTCCATATCCTTAACCATGCGACGTTCAAGGCGGCGCTCTTTATGTCCGCAGGGATTGTGGATCATGAGACAAAAACGCGTGACATCCGCATCCTTGGGGGCTTGCGCCACCTGATGCCGATTACCTTTGTTATTGCCACGTTGGGTGCGCTGTCGATGGCGGGTATCCCGCTTCTCAATGGCTTTCTGAGTAAGGAGATGATGCTCAAAGAGATGCAAAAGACCTATCTTTTTGGTCCTGAGTGGTTGGTGCCTGTGCTGGTCACTTTCGGCTCGCTCATGTCAGCGGCCTACTGCTTCCGCCTGATTGGCCATACGTTTCTGGGGCCAAAGCGCGACGCGGCCAGCTATCCCGCCAAACCGCATGATCCAGGCGCAGGGCTGTGGCTGCCCCCTGCGATTCTTGTGACGCTTGTGGTGGGCATTGGCGTGGCACCGTTCCTCGTGCAGCCATTTGTCGAGCTGGTGACAGCATCCCTGTTGGGGACTGCGGGGCAGGTGCCCGAGTATCACATCAAAGTTTGGCACGGTGTGAATGTGCCGCTGATCATGTCGATCATTGCCGTTTGCGGTGGTCTGGTCGTGCTGGCGCTGTTCAACCCGTTGCTGCGCGCATGGGATGCCACACCGCGCCCTGAGGCCAAGGCCATCTTTGAAGGTTTGGTCGAAGCTATTGTGCGCCTTGCCAAAACGCTCACCCTTCCGCTGCATAACGGAGCCTTCTCGCACTATGGTGCGGTGATGACCGTGACCGTGATTGTGGCGGGGTATTACGCGTGGAGTTCAGGCACGGTTGGTGCGCAGACCCGTGACCTGCAACCAGCGGGTGCCATTGAGATCGCAGGCTGGATCATGCTGGTTGCCGCCACGCTTGGCATGGTCTTCCTTCACCGCAACCGTTTGCTGTCGCTGGTGCTGATCGGGATTGTGGGGCTGATGGTCTCGGTCGGTTTTGTGTTCTTCTCCGCACCCGATCTGGCGATGACCCAGATCACGGTAGAGGTGGTCACGATCATCCTTTTGCTGCTGGCGCTTAACTTCCTGCCCAATGAGACCCCGATTGAGAGCACAGTTTTGCGCCGCATGCGCGATGTGACCATTGCAGTCGCAGGTGGTTTGGCAACTATGGCGATGAGCTATCATTACATGCTACGCGAGGCTGTTGTTTCGCCCATATCCGAATTCCACCTCGCCAACAGCTACAAGGGCGGCGGCGGGACCAATGTGGTCAACGTGATCCTTGTGGATTTCCGTGCCTTTGACACCTACGGCGAGATCATCGTGCTCGGCATTGCCGCCGTGCTTATCTATGCGCTGACCGAGACGTTGTTGGGCGGCCCTGCGCGCGCGCGCTTGCTCAACCGTGTGCCGGACAAGCCTTTGGCGGGGGACATGCACCCGTTGATGATGGTCGTGCTGACGCGCGTGTTGATGCCTGTCGTCATGGTCGTGGGTTTCTACATTTTCTTGCGCGGCCACAACGAGCCGGGCGGCGGGTTTATCGCGGGCCTCATCGTCTCGATTGGTTTGGTGATGCAATATATGGCCAGCGGCTACAGCTGGGCCACTGCACGCCAGCGGTATCCGCATCACGGTGTGATCGGGGCAGGCGTGCTGATCGCAGGTCTGACGGGTATCGGTTCGTGGTTTGTGGGCAAGCCCTTCCTGACCACCGATTTCACCTATGTGCGCATCCCGCCGTTTGAAAAGTTCGAGCTGGCAACAGCGCTTCTGTTTGATCTGGGCGTCTTCCTCGCCGTGGTCGGTGCCGTGATGCTCTCGCTCGACGGCTTCTCGCGCCTCGCACGGCGCGCCCACGAAAAGGACAGTGACTACGCCATGGATATCAACCCTGCGCGATCCGAGAATGAAGCGCTAAAAGGGGGGGGAGCATAAAATGGAATTCCTTGTTGCTTCTGCCATTGGTGTTATGACGGCTGGCGGTCTTTATATGGTGATGCGTCTGCGGACGTTTCCTGTGATCCTTGGCATCTCATTGCTGACCTATGCGGTGAATGTGTTCCTCTTTGCGTCGGGTCGTTTGACGACTTCCGCGCCGTCGATCCTTCGCGATGACGTCACTGTCTATGCCGATCCGCTGCCGCAAGCGCTGGTGCTGACAGCGATTGTGATCTCCTTTGGTATGACGGCGGTGGTTGTGATGATCGCACTCGGGGCTTTCCTCGGGACCGATGATGACCACATCGACGATGCGGACGCCGACAAAGCGCAAGCTGCGCGCGGGGAGGATGCGACATGATGCATTGGCTCATTCTACCCATCATCCTGCCTGCGTTTATCGCACCGTTCATCATCCTTGCCGCGCGCTATCATATGGGTATCCAGCGTGTCGTCTCCGTAGGCGGTGTCCTTGGCATGATTGCTGTGGCGATCGGTCTGGTGCTTGAAACGGCGGACGGTACGGTCATGCTTTATCAAGCAGGCGATTGGGCGGCACCCTTTGGAATCGTGCTGGTTGGTGACCGGCTGAGCACCATGATGGTCCTGCTGATGTCGATGCTGGCCCTGTTTGTGCTGCTCTACTCCATCGGCTCCAAATGGGACGAACGGGGGCGGCATTTCCATGTGCTGTTCCAGTTCCAGCTTATGGGCATCGCAGGGGCGTTTCTGACGGGCGACCTCTTTAACCTGTTCGTCTTTTTCGAGATCTTGCTGATCGCCAGCTACGGCCTGATGATCCACGCAGGCGGCAACGCAAGGCTGCGTGCGGGCGTGCAATATGTGCTGTTCAATCTCCTCGGCTCGACCCTGTTCCTGTTCGCCCTTGGCGCGCTTTACGCCGAAACGGGAACACTCAACATGGCCGATGTCACCCAGCGGGTGCAACTGGTGAGCGCGGATGAGACAGTTGGTATTCGTATCGCTGCAGTCTTGCTGCTGCTGGTCTTTGCCATCAAGGCCGCGATTGTGCCCCTGCATTTCTGGCTGCCAAGCTCGTATGCGGAGGCCCCTGCTCCCGTTGCAGCCCTCTTTGCTATTATGACCAAGGTTGGTGCTTATGCGATTATCCGTGTCTATACGATGATCTTCCCTGTCGATCTGGAGGTAACATCGGGCTTGCACGGAACCTACCTTCTGCCAGCAGCGCTGCTATCGCTCACTGTGGGTGCCGTTGGCGTGCTTGCCGCGAAAAAGCTGGACCGTCTGGTCGCATTTGCCGTCATCAGCTCCATGGGCATGGTGATGGTTGCTGTGGCACTCTTTACCCCAGAAAGCATCGCCTCGGCGCTCTATTACATAGTGCACTCTACGCTTGCCGCAGGCGCGCTGTTCCTAATTGTGGATCTGGTTCGCAAAAGCCGCGGACATCTGGAGCTGCTTGTGGATGCGCCTGTTGCAGGGGCCGCGCTGATTGCGGGGCTGTTCATGGTGGCTGCGATCGCGATGACGGGTCTGCCGCCGCTGTCGGGGTTCATCGGCAAGCTAATGGTGCTCAATGCCGCCTTTGACGAGGGGCCGAACACTTGGGTCTGGGCGCCGGTGCTGGGCTTTAGCCTGATAAGCGTTGTAGGCTTTGCGCGCGCAGGCGCTATCCTGTTCTGGAAAGCGCAGGCCGAGGAAGCGCCCGATGGGGATACAGAGCGTGCTGCACCCGCAGCCCTGTCTTATGTAGCTGTTGGCGGGCTTCTCGCGATGCTGGTGCTGCACACAGCCTTTGCGGGCCTCATGTACGACTATACCACTGCCACCGCAGAACAGCTGTTCGCGCCCGATGACTACATCAGCACCGTGCTGGAAACTCCGGGCAAGCTGAGCGAAAGCTGGAACGCCAAAAAAGAGAAGGATCAGTGAGATGATGCGACTGTTTCAATGGCTCTTCCCGCATCCTGTGCTGACGCTGCTGCTGGCCGTGGTCTGGATTGTCCTGCAAAACGGCTTCTCTGCGGGTATGGCCGTCTTTGGCCTGATCATCGGCACGATCATTGCCCGTATCACAGCCGCCTTTTGGCCTGAGCGGCCAGGCGGGTTTCGTGTGGGCAAGATGATCTCCTATGCACTTTTGGTGATGTGGGATATTCTTGTGGCGAATGTGCAGGTGGCATGGATTGTCCTCACCGTCCCTAATTCCAAGCTCAAGCCGGCATGGATCACCATTCCGCTTGATTTGCGCACCCCCGAGGCCATCACGCTGCTGGCAGGGACAATTACCCTCACACCCGGCACGGTATCGGCAGACTTGTCGCAAAGTGGTTATTACCTGTTGGTACATGTCCTGCACACTGATGATGCGGACGCAGAGCGCGACAGCATCAAAACCCGCTATGAAGCCCGCCTGAAGGAGATTTTCGTATGACCCTTGCGACTGATCTGATGAATTATGCGCTGATACTGGCGTTTGTGATCGTTGGCCTGTGCCAGTTGATGGCAATGGTGCGCGTCGTCATTGGCCCTGACACGAGCGACCGTATTCTGGCGCTGGATACCATGGTGATCAACGCCATCGGGCTTATCGTCCTAATGGGACTGGCACAGGGCACACGGATTTATTTCGAGGCGTCGCTGATCATCGCCATGCTCGGCTTTGTCTCGACCGTTGCCTACGCGCGGTTTGTCTTGCGTGGGGACATCATCGAATGACCTTTGAAATTATTGCCCTTTACGCCGTCACCTTTTGCTTGGTGGTGGGATCAATCTTTACCCTTGTGGGCGCGATTGGCCTGCTGAAATTCAACGACGGGATGACACGCCTGCATGCACCAACCAAAGTAGGCACCGTGGGTGTGGGCGCGCTTTTGCTGGCTTCGATCATCTACAACGGTGTCTTTGGCGAAGGTGCGATCCAAGAGCTTCTCATCATGAGCTTCTTATTTGTAACAGCCCCAATTTCCGCGTATTTCATTGCCAAGGTGAACATGCACCGCGGCTCCTGTGACACGCCGCCCGAGCTGCCCAAGGATGAGCAATGGGCGACGTTTCATTTGCCTGCAACGGATGAGGAATTGAGCAAGCCGTTGATCGCTGACAGCTAAAGGGCAGCAAACCCTTCGGCCAGATGATCAAAGGTCAGGCGCACACGCGGACTCATCCGCAATTCGCGGTGTGCGGTGAGCCAGACGGGGATTGTGCCGATCTCCATCTCGGGCCAAAGCTGTACTAGATCGGGATCCGCCGTGCCCAAAATGCGCTGACCGAACCCGATGCCCATCCCCGCCCTCAGCATTTGCCAGCACACCACCTGATCGTCTGAGCGTAAGTCGAAAAAGCTGCGGTTCACTGTCATGCCCATCTGCTGCATTCCGTCGATGATCAGCGTGCTGCGATCGTATCCGATGACCGTATGGCCCGACAGATTTTTTGGGCTGTCTGGCAAGCCGCACCGCGCGAGATAGCTGCGCGCGGCGAAGATACCCATCGGCAGGTCAGCGACTTTCTTGGCAATCAGATCATTTTGGGTGGGGCGGTACATGCGCACGGCAAGATCGGCCTCGCGGCGCAGCAGGTTGTCGGACTGGTCAGAGGCGACAACCTCGAGGCTCAGCGCGGGTTGCTTTGTGCGCAAGCCAACTAATAGCGGCGGCAAAAGATAGCTGGCGGCGATCTGGCTGGCGGTGATGCGCACCGTGCCGCTTATGTCTTGAGCCTGCGCGCCTGCAAAGGAAAGCTGGGCTGCGGCCTCGTCCATAGTCTGTGCATGTGCCTGAACCGTGGCCCCCTCTGGCGTCAGGGTCAGACCAGCGGCTGAACGGAAGAACAGCCGTGCGCCCAAAAGCTCTTCAAGCTGTGCCAAATGACGGCTCAGCGTGGGCTGACTTGTGCCTGAACGCGCCGCACCCGCGGAAAGGGACCCCGCCTCGCTGATCGCGACAAAGGATTGCAATAGGTGCCATGGTATCGAGGGAGTATTCATATTTGAATGTCATGGTGTAATTTTGAACAATTATCCATTCATATTCGGACTGATAGCCTCTGCATGTCAACACAAATGAAATGGAGAAGATTATGACTGGAACAGCACTCATCCTTGGCGCCAATGGCCGTTTTGGCCGCGCCGCGACCCAAGCCTTTGCTACCGCAGGCTGGCAGGTGCGCGCCGCCACACGCAAGGGCAATTCCCAGCCCCGCGCAGGTGTCAGCCCCGTGGCATTCGACGTGATGGACCGCGATGCGGTCGTTGCGGCAGCGCAGGGAGCTGACATCATCGTACACGCCGTACATCCGCTCTATCCCGACTGGGCCGAGATGATGCCCGTGCATACCGAAAACATCATCGCGGCGGCACGCGCGAGCGGCTCAACCGTGATGACCGTCGGAAATGTCTATACCTTTGGCGAACACGCGCCCGAGCTTTACTCCGAAAGCCTGACCCCCGCGCCCACAACCCGCAAAGGTCATATACGCCTTGCGATGGAACGCTCGTTTGAGGCCGCCGCCGCCCAAGGCGTGCGCAGCGTGATCCTGCGGAGTGGTGACTTTATCGAGCGGGAAAAGACGGGCAATTGGTTTGACACCTATATGACCAACAGACTCCACAAGGATGTGTTCACCTATCCTGGACCCCGCGATGTGGTGCATGCGTGGTCCTATCTGCCCGATATGGCCCGTGCGATGGTCGCTCTGGCCGAAAAGCGCGACACGCTACCAGCCTTTTCCAGCTTCGGGTATGAGGGCTACAGCTTGACAGGGGATGAAATCCACGAGGCCGTCGAGCATACCCTAGGGCGCCCGCTCAAAGCGGCGTCCTTCCCGTGGCCCTTGATGCGCGTCTTGGCCCTCTTTAGCCCGCTGGTGCGCGAGGTGCTTGAGATGCGGTATTTGTGGGAGGTGCCCCACCGTGTAGATGGTGCGCCGCTCGCGGCCGTCTTGCCTGACTTCATGCCAACACCGCTTGACGAGGCACTACGCCATGTCCTTTCGCAACAGCCTGCGGCCCGTACAGATCAAGGGCGCGATGCCCTGCACGCTACTTGACAAAGGCGCTTGTCATGGGGCCTCTTGGCATAAATATTTATAGGAGAGCCCCATGATGAAAACCCGCGCTGCTGTTGCTGTTGAAGCAGGAAAACCGCTTGAAATCATGGAGGTCAATCTTGAAGGCCCCAAGCGCGGCGAGGTCTTGATCGAGATCAAGGCCACTGGCCTGTGTCACACGGATGAATTCACACGCTCGGGCGATGATCCCGAAGGCATCTTCCCCGCGATCCTCGGCCATGAGGGCGCGGGCGTTGTGCTGGAAGTGGGCGAGGGGGTGACCACGCTGGAAGTTGGCGATCACGTCATCCCGCTCTACACGCCTGAGTGCCGCGAGTGTGAATATTGCCTGAGCGGCAAGACCAACCTGTGCCAGAAAATCCGCGTGACCCAAGGACGCGGGCAGCTTCCCGATGGCACCACGCGCTTCTCGATGCTCGATGGTACGCCGATCCACCACTACATGGGCTGCTCCACCTTCGCCAACCACACGGTTGTGCCCGAGATCGCATTGGCCAAGGTGCGCAAGGACGCGCCCTTTGACAAAATTTGCTACATCGGCTGTGGCGTGACCACGGGCATTGGCGCGGTGATCAACACGGCCAAGGTCGAGATCGGCGCGCGTTGCGTGGTGTTTGGTCTGGGCGGCATTGGCCTCAACGTGATCCAAGGCCTGCGCATGGCAGGCGCGGACCAGATCGTGGGCGTGGACCTCAACGACGACAAGGAAGAGACGGGCAAATATTTCGGCATGACCGATTTCGTGAACCCTGCCAACGTCGAAGGCGATATGGTCGCCCATCTGGTAGAGCTGACGGGCGGGGGCGCCGACTACACATTCGATGCGACAGGCAACACCCAAGTCATGCGCATCGCCCTTGAAGCCGCACACAAAGGCTGGGGCGAGAGTATCATCATCGGGGTGGCCCCTGCGGGTGCCGAGATTTCCACCCGTCCGTTCCAGCTTGTGACGGGTCGCGTTTGGAAAGGGACCGCTTTTGGCGGCGCAAAAGGGCGCACGGATGTGCCCAAGATTGTTGATTGGTACATGGACGGTAAGATCGAGATTGAACCGATGATCACCCATAAACTTACCCTCGACCAGATCAACGAAGGCTTTGATCTGATGCATGCGGGCAAATCAATCCGCGCTGTGGTGGAGTTCTAGACAGCCCACAGGGCGCGGGTGACGTCACCCCGCGCCCTGTTGTGACCCCGCGGTCTTCTGGTACATTGCCCTCGCGTTACACGCCGAGGGATCATGACCAAAACAGCACTCATCACCGGCGCCTCCTACGGGATTGGCGCTGAATTTGCCCGCTATCATGCGCAAAGGGGCGGCGACGTCATCGTGACCGCGCGCTCCGAGGACAAGCTAAAGACTCTCGCTGCCGCATTGGAGGCAGAGTATGAGATCAAGGCGCATGTTTTCGCCGCCGATCTGGGCACGACGGACGGGCCCGCCGCGCTGATTGAGAAGATCACAGCCGCAGGGGTGCAGGTCGACATCCTGATCAACAACGCAGGTTTTGGCGGGCAGGGGCGGCATATCGACCGCCCGCTGGCCGATGAGCAGGAGATGATCGACCTCAACGTCAAGGCGCTCGTCGCCCTGAGCCACCATTTCGGACGCGAGATGGCCAAGCGCGCGCAGGGCGGCATCTTGACGTAGGCTCCTCCGCAGGCTTCATGCCCGGCCCGCTGCAGGCAGTCTATTTTGCGACTAAAGCTTTTGTGCAAAGCTTCTCCCAAGCCCTCGATCATGAGCTGCGCCCCCAAGGTGTGACCGTTACCGTACTGGCTCCTGGCTATGTCTCGACATCCTTCGCGGATCGCGCCGATCTACATGGCACAAACCTTGTCAAAGGCGGCGGGAAAACGCCCAGATCGGTGGCAAAATATGGATATGACGCTATGTCGCGCGGAGAGTTGGTGGCAATCAACGAGAAGCCGTTGGACTTTATGATCAACTGGCTGATCCCGCTGTTGCCCCGCCGCATTGTGCTCAAAATGATCGAGCGGATGCAAAAGAAATAAGACCCTTTGAAAGGCCGATGCGATGAAATTGAAGGTAAACGGAACCGAGCATGAAGTGGATGTCGAGGATGACATGCCGCTCTTGTGGGTGCTGCGGGACGAGCTTGGGATCATGGGCGTGAAATACGGATGCGGCATCGCACAATGCGGTGCGTGTACCGTGCATGTGGACGGGGTGGCCGTGCGCAGCTGCCAGTTGGCGGCGGGCGATCTGGACGGCGATGTGACCACTATCGAAGGCCTCGGCACACCTGACGCACTGCACGCGGTGCAAGAGGCATGGGTCGAGCAGCAGGTCGCGCAATGCGGTTATTGCCAGTCGGGCCAGATCATGCAGGCAGCGAGTTTCCTCGATCTTAATTCCGCCCCCACGGATGACCAGATTGACCAAGCGATGAGCGGTAACCTTTGCCGTTGCGGCACCTATCCGCGCATCCGCGCCGCTGTCAAATCCGCCGCAACCAAGCTGCAGGGGGCGTAAGTATGGGACGCATCACTACAATTGCCCGCCGCTCCTTCCTCATTGGCTCTGCCGCCATTCTGGGCGGTGTGGCCTTTGGCACCTATCTGGTCAAACGAGACCCCGACAATCCACTGAGCGCAGATGCCGCCGATGGCGATGCTGTATTCAACCCTTGGGTCAAGATCAACGAGGCTGGCATCACGCTGGTCACGCCGCACACCGATTTGGGGCAGGGGGCCGCGATGATGCAGGCCATGCTCATTGCAGAAGAGCTGGACGTGGAGATGGATCAGGTCACCACCACACCTGGCGTGGCGGCGGGAGCGTATTATAACACTGCGCTGGCCGAGGAGGCCGTGCCCTTCCGCTCCAACGACGACAGCTTTGCGGCGCAAGCCATGCGCAGTACGATGGGCGCTGTGATGAAGGTGGTTGGCGCGCAAGTCACAGGTGGCTCGACCTCGGTGCCCGACAGCTATGAGAAGCTGCGCAAGGCAGGTGCCGTGGCACGTGAGACGCTCAAAGCGGCTGCTGCCACTGAAACGGGGCTGGATGCCGCTGATCTGACCACCGAGCGTGGCGCAGTGGTACTGCCTGACGGCACGCGGATGGACTATACCACGCTGGCCGCTGCAGCTGCGCAGATGGAGCCTGTGACCGATGTGCCCCTGCGTGATCCCGCGGGGTGGCGCCTGATCGGCAAACCGCAGCAGCGTCTTGATATGGTTGGCAAATCCACTGGAACACAGACCTTTGGTATCGACCTGAAGATGGACGGGATGGTGCATGCCTCCGTGCGGATGAACCCGCGAAAAGGTGCGGGGTTGCTCGGGTTTGACGCAATCGGAGCCGAGGGTATGCGCGGTGTCGCCAACATCATCGGCTTGCCCTACGGTGTGGCCGTGGTAGCCGACAACACATGGCGTGCGTTCCAAGCGTTGGATGCGATTGAATACGACTGGGCCGATGCCCCCTTCCCGCACGCGCAGGCGGAGCATTGGGCCGAGGTCGAGGCGTCCTTTGTGCCCGAGCGTTTGGACAAGGAATGGCGTCATGAGGGTGATGTGGATGCAGCCCTTGAGGGTGCTGATGTACTTACAGCTGAATACCGCGCCCCCTATGTCGCGCACCAACCGCTTGAGCCGCTGAGTGCCGTCGCGAAGGTCACTGATGACCGCGTCGATGTTTGGGTCAGCCATCAGATGCCTGGCTTTGCCGAGCAGCGCATCGCCGCACGCCTTGGCATGGAGACCGAACAGATTTTCCTGCACAACCAATACGCGGGCGGCAGCTTTGGTCACCGTCTGGAGTTTGACAACATCGACGTGGCCGTGGACATCGCACGCGAGATCAAGGGCACGCCCGTCAAGCTTACCTTCAGCCGCGAAGAGGATTTCGCACAGGATTACAACCGCCAGATCGGCATGGCGCGTGGACGCGGCGCCTATGCGGAGGGCAAGGTGACGGCGCTTGATCTCGACATTGCGACCGTCTCTTCCTCACGCTCGCAATCCTCACGCCTCGCCGCCCCTGTGCCGGGCCCTGACGTGCAGCTGGCCGCAGGGGCGTGGAACATGCGCTACGCCGTGCCCGATCTGCGTGTCCGAGCATACGCCGTGCCAGAGCTTGCGCCGACATCGTCATGGCGCTCGGTCGGGGCGTCCACTTCGGGCTTTTTCGCCGAGAGCTTTCTCGATGAATTGATCCACGCCGCAGGGGCAGACCCGATGGAAGAACGCCTGCGCTTGGTCAATGATGACGACGCCCGCGCCGTGCTGGAGGCTGTGGCTGAGATGTCGGACTGGGGTGCGCCCTTGGGTCCGCGTCAGGGGCGCGGCGTGGCGCTTGTCACCTCCTTTGGCGTGCCCACCGCAGAGGTGGTACTGGTCACAGATACGGATGACGGTATCAAGATCGACCATGTCTGGGTTGCTGCCGAAGTGGGCCGCGTGATTGATCCTGTCACTTTCGAGAACCAAGTGATGGGCGGCGTGGTCTGGGGCCTTGGCCATGCCATGAATTCGGAGATCACATATTCGGATGGCTGTGCCGAGCAGCACAATTACCACATGGCGGAGGGCATGCGCTTGCATCAATGCCCTGTGATCGAGGTGCGCGCGCTGGAAAACAACCCCACAGTGCGCGGCATCGGAGAGCCGCCCGTGCCGCCCGCCGCACCCGCGCTGGCCAATGCGATCTTTGCTGCCACGGGCATGCGCCTGCGCGAGATGCCGTTCTATCATACGGTGGATTTTGTATGAGGCTGACGGCGCTCTTACTTGTTATAACCTGGCCCGTGGCCGCCCACGCACAGGACGGCGCGGCAGCTTGGGAGCGCGTGTTTGCAGTCGTCTCCCATCCGCGCTGTACCAATTGCCACGTGGGCGACAGCGGCAGGCCCGGATGGGATGGGCTTGGCTATGGCATACGCCTGCACGGGATGAACATCGTCTCGGGCGAAAGCCGTATTGGCGCTGAGACCATTCCCTGCCGCGTCTGCCACATCTCCGCCGAGGGGGCGAATGACGTGCCCCATGCCGCGCCCCAAGTTGCAGAAGCATGGCGTCTGCCGCCTGTCGCACTCGAATGGCGGGGTAAAACCAGCGCCGAGATTTGTACCGCACTGCGTGATCCCGACCTCAACGACGGGATAGAGATGGCCGAACTGGTGGAGCATGCCACCACCAGTGCCTTTGTAAACTACGGTTTCAAACCTGGCGCAGGTCGCAGTGCTGCACCTGGTTCGCCCGAAGATCTTGAGCGCGATTTGGCGATATGGGTTGCGGCTGGCACGCCTTGTCCCGCCCCCTGATTGCCGAGCGACAGGTATGTCGTAATTGAGCTTGACCTCCAAGGCACTTCGCGATCACGTCTTGGGTATGAAAATATTGCACATCACCCGCCCCGCGCCGCTTGCCGGTCTTGATGACATCCCCATGCCCTCGGATGATGCGCCCCGCGCGCAGGCGCTTGTGTCGCAGTGCCCCGTTGCCGCCGTAACCCCGCTTGAAAGTTCCGAAGCAATTGCAACGCAGGCAGGCGTGTCCGATGTCTGGATCAAGGACGAGCGGGGCCGCATGGGGTTGGGCAGTTTCAAAGCGCTGGGGGCGGCTTACGTCATCGCCTGTGACGCCCAAGAGGGCACAGCCGCAGCCAAGACCTATGTCACCGCGAGTGCAGGCAATCATGGCATGTCCGTTGCGGCTGGTGCGAAAGCCTTTGGTGCGGCTTCGGTTGTCTATATTGCGCAAACGGTGCCAGAGAGTTTCGCCGCGCGGCTTGAGCAGGAAGGCGCGCAGGTTATCCGCGAGGGAGCGACCTATGAGGACAGCCTCCAAGCCGCCGAAAAGGCTGCGCAGGATAACGTCTGGCAGCTCCTCTCGGACGGCTCATGGCACGGCTATACCGATCTGCCGCACCGATTGATGGAGGGCTACACCGTCCTGATGGCTGAGGCGATTGAACAGATACCCCAAGCCCCCAGCCATATATTCCTGCAAGCAGGGGTTGGCGGTCTGGCCTGCGCTTGTGCTGCATTGGCACGGCAGGCGTGGGGCGTTGCGCCCAAGATTGTTGTGGTAGAGCCTGACGCAGCGCCTGCGCTGCATGGCTCGGTCAAAGTTGGCAAAGCGGTTGAAAGCGTGGGCCCCGTCTCGGACATGGGGCGGCTCGATTGCAAGATGCCCTCACTGATCGCGCTCAAAGGGCTGGCACGGGATGCGGATGCCTTTGCGCTGATTACGGAGGCCGAGGGCCAAGCAGGCGCAGGGCTGGCGATGGTCGCGGGGCTGGCGTCCTCCCCCTCGGGTGCGGCGGGGATCAGCGCCTTGATCAGCCTGAGCGAGGCGCAACGCGACGCGCTGGGCATCACGGCTCAATCGCGTATCTTATGCGTCCTGAGCGAAGGCCCCGCCTGATGCAGCGTGGCTTTGCGCAGTCTGAATTCGAGCAGCGCACAGCGCGCGCCCAAGGCGCGATGCTGGCCGCGGGGATCGACGCGCTTTTGCTCACCACCGAAGCTGACGTGCGCTATTTCACGGGTTTCCTCACGCGGTTCTGGGAAAGCCCGTCGCGGCCTTGGTTCCTTATGGTGCCACAGTCAGGCAAGCCTGTCGCGGTGATCCCGTCCATCGGCGCAGCCCTTATGGCGCAGACATGGATCGACGATATTCGCACATGGCGTGCGCCAAACCCTCAGGATGATGGGGTGAGCCTGCTTGCCGAGACACTGAATGGGATGGGCGCGGATGTGATCGCAACGCCAATGGGTTACGAGAGTAACCTGCGCATGCCATTAGCCGATTGGGCAAGAGTGCAGACAGGGATTCGGGGCCGTATCCGCGACGATGCTGGCATCATGGCGGGTCTGCGTGCGGTCAAATCTGAGGCCGAGATCGCCAAGATCGAACAGGCCTGCGCCATCGCTGGTCGTGCGTTTTCCCGTGTGCCACAGATCGCCCGTGAGGGCGTCCCCCTGGCCCAAGTGTTTCGCGATTTTCAGCGGCTGTGTCTGGAGGAAGGAGCCGATTGGGTGCCCTATCTGGCAGGTGCCTGCGCCTTCGGAGGCTACGGTGATGTAATCTCGCCTGCCAGTGATGCACCCCTTGCCGCCGGTGACGTTCTGATGCTGGACACGGGGCTGGTCTGGGACGGGTATTTCAGCGATTTCGACCGTAATTTTAGCATCGGCCCTGCAGCGCCCGCGACGCGGGACGCCCATGCCAAGCTGATTGATGCGGTGGATGCAGGCACGCAGGTCGCCACCGCAGGCAGCACCGCAGCACAGGTGTTTCACGCGATGGATGCGATTGTAACGGGTGGGGCAGGAGGCTCGGACGAGGGGCGGTTGGGGCATGGCCTCGGCATGCAACTGACCGAGGGTTTGTCGCTGATCCCCGAGGATCACACAGTGCTGGAGGCAGGGATGGTGATCACGCTGGAGCCGGGCATTGATGTAGGTGGAGGCAAGATTTTGGTGCATGAAGAAGACATCGTCATTACCGAGGGCGCGCCGCAGTTTTTGTCGCCCCGCGCAGGTCGCGAGATGGTCGCTATATGACAGGCTACAGTTATACCCGCGCGCCCGAGACAGCAGCCCCCTTAGGGATGATCGTGCTGCAAACCGATGAAACGCTGGAGAGCGATCTGCGCCGCATGCTGCCTGCCCACCAGCCGCTCTATATCAGCCGTGTGCCGAGCGCGCCGCAAGTCACACCCGAGAGCCTGCGCGCCATGTCGGGCCATATCACGCAGGCTGCGTCTTTGCTGCCGCAGGCCATGCCCTATGCAGGGGTTGGATATGGCTGCACCTCCGCGTCTGCCCAAATTGGCACGGGTGAGGTGGCAAAGCTCATCAGGGCAGGGGTGCACACAGGGCATGTGACCGATCCGCTGAGCGCATTGATAGCTGCCTGTGAAGCACTGGGCATCACGCGGCTTGCGTTCCTTTCGCCCTATACCGCGGATGTGTCGGGAAGGCTGCGCGATGCTCTTGGCATGGCTGGTATTGAAACACCTGTTTTTGGCAGCTTTGAGGAAGCGGACGAGGCAAGTGTTGTGCGCATCGCGCCTCATTCCATTACCGATGCGGCATGTGATCTGGCAGCGCAAAGCGGCACCCAAGGGGTATTCTTGTCATGCACCAATCTGCGCACATTGGACGTCATAGAACAGATCGAGGCGTGTACTGGCTTGCCGTGCCTATCGAGCAATCAGGTGCTGGCATGGGCGCTGGGCCGCTGCATTGATATGCCAGTCGCTATACCGGGTCGACTGGGACAGACTGGTGAATAGCTCGTCTTATTTTGCTCCAATCTGGTACAGCTCAGCCTTGACGCTTCGCCTATGATGGCATACCCACATCACAGGTCGCGGGTGTTGTGTAATGGTTAAGACCTCAGTTTTCCAAACTGAAGATAGGGGTTCGATTCCCCTCACCCGCTCCAGCCTTCCCCGAATTTGAATGCTGCGACAGCTGGGGCGCTTGACCCCGCAGCATCTGCGCGCCACTAAGCGTTGCACGAATTGTTAAAGGACAGCGCATGGCGGATACTCCCACGCCCCCACCCTCTGCCACGGAAGAGCGCGCGCGCTCGCGCGAGATTGGCGCATTGCGCGCCCTGTTTCCGTTTCTGCGCCCTTACCGTTTGCTCATGGCGGGCGCGCTGACGGCGCTTGTGGCCACGGCGATGATTTCGCTCGCGCTGCCGCTGGCGGTGCGGCGCGTGGTGGATACGTTCAACACGGGCGAGGCCGAACTACTCGACCAGTACTTCATGGCCGCGTTGGCGATTGCGGGCTTGCTGGCCGTAGGCTCTGCGCTGCGCTATGCGCTGGTGACGCGGTTGGGGGAGCGTGTCGTGGCCGATATCCGCAAGGGCACATTCGACCGCGTGATCTCCATGAGCCCTGTGTTCTATGAGAAGATCATGACGGGCGAGGTGCTGAGCCGCATCACCACCGATACCACCCTGATCCTGAGCGTGATTGGCTCGTCCATCTCTATCGCCCTGCGCAATCTGCTGACCTTCATTGGGGGACTTATCCTGATGCTGCTGACCTCGGCCAAGCTGGCGGGGATGGTGCTGCTCATCGTGCCTGCGGTGGTTGTGCCGATCCTGCTTTTGGGGCGGCGTTTGCGGGTGCTCAGCCGTGAAAATCAGGACTGGATCGCGGCGTCTTCGGGCAATGCTTCCGAGAGTTTGGGCGCCGTGCAAACGGTACAGGCCTTAACCCATGAAGCGGCAAGCCGCGCGCAATTCGAGCAGATGACCGAAAGCTCGTTTGATGCCGCCCGCCGCCGTATCCTGACGCGTGCCTACCTCACGACCATCGTGATTTTCCTCGTCTTCTCTGGCGTCGTTGGCGTGCTGTGGATCGGTGCGCGAGACGTGAGCGCAGGCGTGATGACCGTAGGCTCATTGGTGCAGTTTGTGATCTATGCCGTAATGGTAGCAGGCGCAGTCGCCGCCCTGTCCGAGATCTGGTCCGAGCTTCAGCGCGCCGCAGGGGCGACGGAGCGTTTGGTTGATCTGCTCGAGGCCGAAGACCCCGTGCATGATCCTGCCGCCGCACAGGTCATGCGCGCACCTGTCGAGGGGCATATCCGCTTCGAGAACGTGGGTTTCCGCTATCCAGCGCGTCCCGATGTTGCTGCTCTCGACGGCGTAACGCTTGAGATCAAGCCAGGCGAAACCGTTGCCTTTGTCGGGCCGTCAGGCGCGGGCAAGACGACGATCATCCAGATGATCCTGCGCTTCTATGACCCGCAAGAGGGGCGCATCACGTTTGACGGGATTGACCTGCGCGACCTGCGCCGTGATGCCTTCCGCCGCGAGATTGCATTGGTGCCGCAAGACCCCGTGATCTTTGCCGCCTCCGCGCGCGAAAACATCCGCTTTGGCCGCCCAGACGCGAGCGATGCCGAAATCGAGCAGGCGGCCCGTGCGGCGGCGGCCCATGATTTTATCGCGGCCTTGCCTGATGGATATGACGCCTATCTGGGTGAGCGCGGCGTGATGCTGTCGGGGGGGCAGAAACAGCGCATCGCCATTGCCCGCGCCATCCTGCGCGCGGCCCCTGTCTTGCTGCTGGACGAGGCGACAAGCGCGCTTGATGCCGAGAGCGAGCACGCAGTGCAACACGCCGTCGAAGAGCTGAGCGCGGGGCGCACCACGCTCATAGTGGCGCACCGTTTGGCCACTGTGAAGAAGGCCGACCGCATTGTCGTGCTCGAGGCGGGGCGTATCGTGGATACAGGCACGCATGACGATCTGGTGGCAAAGGGTGGCCTTTATGCGCGTCTGGCGCGGCTGCAGTTTACCGACGGCATCGCGGCCGAGTAACTCCCCCTTGCACATGGGATGCGCAGGGTGAAACATGAGTTCTTTAATAATACCATTCCAGGGAGTATCCAAATGGGTTTGTGAAGTTTCGTAAAGGGCGCTGGCAAGAAGGTATCCGGTGGCGGTGATGATGCCGAAGTGTCTGGTGCAGCATTGCAGGACGAGTTGAAGGATCTGGGCCTGGATGCCGAGGGTCTGGACATCAAAGTCGACGGCGACAAGGTCACTGTGACAGGCAAAGCCGCCTCTCAAGAAATGTGCGAGAAGGTCATTCTTGCCGTGGGTAACGTCGAAGGCGTGGCCGCGGTTGAGGACGATGTCGAGGGCGGCGAGGGCGAGCCTACGTTCCACACCGTCGAGAAGGGTGACACGATTTGGGCGATCTCCGAAAAGGCGCTGGGCATTGGTGCGCATTACGAGAAGATTTTCGAGGCCAATAAGCCGATGCTGAGCCACCCTGACAAAATCTACCCCGGTCAGGTGCTGCGCATCCCGACGCTCTAAACCTATCGCTGCGCCCTGCACGTCAGCGGGGCGCAGCATGCCAAATCTGCATGACGCTGCGTCTGATATGCAGCTATGCTTGAATTATCGCGCAGGTCGCGTCATCCTCCCCCAATAAAATAACGCACGGCCCAAAGGGTCGGCACAGGGAGGAAGACACATGGGATATAACGGCATCGCAGACCGCGACCTGATCGAGGCAGAAAGTGCGTGGGAAGACCGCGACACGCACAAGACGCTTTATGGCATGTTGGCGAACACAACATCCAAGTTTCCAAATCATAACGCCATAAGCTATCAGCTGCTTTCGGGCCCAACTGATTTCGCCGAGACGCTGACATGGCAGATGCTCCATGACAAGACCGTGCAGGCGGCAAACCTGTTCCGCTCGCTCGGGATCGGCCCTGATGATGTGGTGGCCTACGTTTTGCCCAACTCCAACGAGACGGCGATCACCCTGCTGGGCGGGGCCGTGGCGGGGATTGTGAACCCGATCAACCCGCTTCTGGATGCCGAGCAGATCGGCGCGATCCTGCGCGAAACAAACGCGTCGGTGGTTGTGACCTTGCGCCCGTTCCCAAAGACGGATGTTGCCGAAAAAGCCGCCGAGGCCGTGGCGCTGGCGCCTAATGTGCATACCGTGCTCGAGGTCGACCTGCACCGCTACCTTACAGGTCTCAAGAAGGTCATCGTTCCTCTGATCCGTCCTAAGCTGAAGGTGAAAAATCAGGCCAAGTACATGAACCTTAACGCGGAAATGGCCAAGCAATCCACTACGCTACAGTTCGAGGACCCGCAGGAAGACCGTGTGGCCTTCTATTTCCACACGGGCGGGACCACAGGCATGCCCAAGGTTGCACAGCACAAATACTCGGGCGCAATCTACAACGGCTGGACGGGCGCACGCATCCTTTATACCGAATATGATGTGGCCATGTGCCCGTTGCCGTTCTTCCATGTGATGGCGGTGCATGCGGTGTTCATGGGCTGCATCCATTCGGGCGCGCACATCGTGCTGCCCACGCCGCAGGGCTACCGTGGTGACGGCGTGTTCGATAACTTCTGGAAGCTCTGCGAGCGCTGGAAAGTCACCTTTATCATTACTGTTCCCACGGCGATTTCGGCCAAGATGCAGCGGCCGATTGATGCGGATTTGTCGACGGTCAAGACGGCTTTCTCAGGCTCGGCACCCCTGCCGATGGAGCTGTTCAAGCGGTTTGAAAAAGCCACGGGTATCACCATCGTAGAGGGCTACGGCCTGACGGAGGCGACGGTTCTGGTGTCTGGCAACCCTGTGGACGGGGTGCAAAAAGTAGGCTCCATCGGAACCGAGTTTCCCTATTGCCGCGTGCGTATCATCAAGGGCACGCCCGACGGCCCCATCGATGCGGATGTGGACGAGATCGGCGAGATTTGCGTCTCCAACCCCGGCGTGTTCAGCGGCAACACCTATACTGAGGCCGATAAGAACAAGGACCTCTATTACGACAATGACTACCTGCGCACAGGCGATCTGGGGCGCAAGGACGAGGACGGCTATATCTGGATCACGGGCCGCGCCAAGGACCTGATCATTCGCGGCGGTCACAACATCGACCCCGCCGAGATTGAAGAGGCGCTGCTGGGTCATGAAGCTGTGGCCTTTGCAGGCGCGATTGGCCAGCCTGACGTGCATTCGGGTGAGGTGCCTTGCGCCTTTGTAGAGCTGGTCGAGGGCGCCACCGTGAGCGTGGACGAGTTGATGGCCTTTGCCACCAGCAAGGTCGCCGAGCGCGCTGCCCAGCCCAAGCATATCACCATCATGGACGAGCTGCCCAAGACGGCTGTTGGCAAAATCTTCAAGCCCGATCTGCGGCGCGCGGCGATCACCCGCATCTACGACCAGTCGCTGGAGAAGGCGGGCGTGGCGGCCCGTGTGGATCATGTGATCGACGACAAAAAGCGTGGGCTTGTTGCGGTCATCGCCATGAACGGCGCGGATGATGCCGCCGTGGGCGAAGTGCTCAACGGCTTTGTCAATCAATGGGATGCCGCATGAGCCAGCCTGACTATGGGCTGCTCCTCGATGACGAGGTGCGGGCCTATATCGCAAAGGGGGCCACGTTTTACCCGCCCAATGCGGTTGACCTGACGATAGAACAACAGCGCGCGGTCTATGACGAGATGTGCGGGGCCTTTCATGCAGGACGCCCTGAGGGGGTTCAGACGTGGGACGAGCCCTTTGGCGGGGTCCCGTGCCGCCGCTATGAGACGGAACAGAGCCGCGCCACACTGATCTACTACCACGGTGGCGGCTTTGTCGTAGGGGGCTTGCACAGCCATGACGACGTTTGCGCCGAGCTTTGTGCGCGCGCGGGTTTGCGTGTGATATCAGTCGACTACAGGCTCGCGCCTGAGAATCCCTTTCCTGCCTGCTACAACGACGCGATGTCCGCATTTGAGGCAATCGCCTCTGCCTATGGCGATCCTGTTTTCATGGCGGGCGACAGCGCGGGGGGCAACCTTGCCGCTGCGGTCACTCATCATGCGCGGGACCGTGTGGCGGGCCAAATCCTGATTTATCCTGGCTTGGGCGGCGATCCGACCAAGGGCAGCTATGTGCTCCACGCCAATGCGCCAGAGCTTACAACGCGGGATATGGAGTTTTATAAAACGGTGCGTACGGGCGGGGCGCAACTCCCCGAAGGGGACCCGCGATTTGCGCCTTTGCATGACGCTGATTTCATGGGCTTGCCGCCCACGGTCATCGTCACCGCCGAGTGTGATCCGCTAGCCAGTGATGGCGAGGCATACCGCGATGTGATCAGGGCCGCGGGGGGCAAGGCCGTGTGGTTCAACGAGGCCGGGCTGGTGCACGGCTGCTTGCGCGCGCGCAATATGAGCGCGCGGGGCGCGGCGTTCTTTGACCGTGTCTCGGACGCAGTGATTGCCCTGTCGCAGGACCGTTGGCCCTACTGAGCCTTAGCTTAGAAAGCTGCCCACTTTCATCGTATCGGGGATGTCGGCACCCAAACGGCTGAGGATAGTTGGTGCCAGTTGCAACTGGTCGATCACCGTGTCTGCATCCGGCCCTTTGGCGTCTCCGAAGTAATAGAGTGCGGCCTCTTGCTGTAACGGATCGCGCCCGCCGTGGTGGCCGCGTTCGTCTTGGCCGTGATCTGCTGTGACGATCACCTCATAGCCCGCTGCGCGCCATTTGGGGATGAAGGGGGCCAGCATCTCGTCCATGACGAAACAGGCGTGGTCCATCTCCTGGCAGTCGTGGAAAAAGCGGTGGCCCATACTGTCGAGGGTGCAGGTGTGCAGCATGCCGTAGTCCAGCCCATGACGCAGGCACAGATTGGTCAGCGTGGCAAAAAGATCCACGTCCGAGGGTGTCATTTGGTTGACCATGCCGTAGCCTGTCATCGTATGGAAACGACCATGGTTGATGGTGGTGCTTTCAGGCTCGTCATATTCGATATCGCGTACGTAATCAAAGGGATGGCGGTTAAAGAACTCCGACCAGAAGGAGTGGGCGACGGCCCCTGTCACTCCGCCCGCCTTGCGGGTTTCCGAGAAGACATCGGGCAGGCGCAGGTGAAAGACATTGCCATTGCCCGTACACCCATGGACCACCGGGGCCACGCCCGTGTGGATCGACGCATAGCACGACGCAGAGGTCGAGGGCAGGACCGAGCGCAGTTTCCACACGCGCGCATCACCATTGTCGACCCATCCCTCAAGATTGCCAAACAGCCTGCGCCAATTGCGGTACGGAACACCGTCGAGGATGATGAGGAGAAGTTTGGATTTCATGGCGGCCTCACGGTGTTGTATTTGGGGCCATTAGAAGCGCAACGGGGAGCAGCGCGCAACACTTGGGCGCGTGATTTGTGAATTTCGTTGCGGGTGGCATTAACGCCTTGTGGGGCTTGGGTTTTGCGGGGGGTGTTATGCGTGCATTACCTGTGCAGCATGCGTACACCCCCCTGTGCACCTTTTGGGAATTCGGGTCAGGGGTTAACGGGGCGTGCGATGGGGAGGTAATCAAACTGTGCGTTGTTAGAATTCCCTAAAGTGTTCCCATTTGGAAATGTCCGCACGGGTTTAGGCAATGACTGCGATAATCCTACACGTCTCTTCGAGCCGCTACATAATTAGCTTCCTGTGAAGCTTATTCTTCCGCTTGACGCACCTGAAAATTCAAGCTGCCCTTTATTCATGAAATGGATGAACAAATTTGAAATATCTTGCTTTGAATAGACTTCCTGTAGCTGTTTCCAAGTGTTTTCTCCATCTTGTATCGCGCAGCCGTTTCTCTCGAAAATTTTGACGAAGGACATTACGAGAGCGGGGTCTAGCGTAGGAAACGTCACTTCAAAATTGCTACAAATATTGCCAGATTGCAGCGCTACCCGACTCCCTTGATTTTCAGGAGCTTCTAACGGCGCTAAAAACGCAGCGTCTCCAGCTTCGATCAGGCCAAGTGCAGTGGGTTCGGATAAACTCCAAGATCTTCCAGCATCTTCACTTACTTCGCAAATATCTGTCATGGCGGCAATGCATTTATTGCCTTCTAGATACGAGACCAAGAAATCACGATCAGAAGTATCTTGTGCGTAGGCAGAACCTCCGATGGCGATGACTGCTACAGACGCGATAGCGAGTACATTCATGCGTTTGACATTCCTTACATTGACCGTGTCGAGATATGCTCGGTGGTGACGGTAGAAGTCGAAGATACATTTGTGAGAAAGACTGGTTTCCTTCGCAAAGCCCTCATTTTCAGTATAGGTGAAAAGTGCTGCATAATCTGCTCTTATAAAACCCGTTCAGAACCAAACCGCTGTTGAAGGTTTCTGCCCCCGTCAATTCCCCGCGCTCTCCATCTTCCTGTTCGCGACCGTCTCCTCTAGCCAGCCGATCTTCATCTCGGGCACGGAGCTGAGCAGCAGGTCGGTGTAGTCGTCGAAGGGGGGCGAGAGGACTTGGGATTTGGGGCCGTAGCGGACGACCTCGCCTTGGAACATGACCGCGATGCTGTCGGCGATGGCTTTGACCGTGGCCAGATCGTGGGTGATGAAGAGGTAGGCGACGTTCTCGACCTTTTGCAGGTTAAGCAGCAGCTTGAGGATGCCGTCAGCAACAAGCGGATCGAGGGCGGAGGTGACCTCGTCGCAAATGATCAGCTTGGGCTTGGCAGCAAGTGCGCGGGCGATGCAGACGCGTTGTTTCTGGCCACCCGACAGCTCGGCGGGGTAGCGGTCTTGGAAGCCTTCGCCGAGCTCGATCTCGTCGAGGAGTTCTTGGATACGCTCTTGCTTGGCTTTGCCTTTGAGGTCGAAGTAGAACTCCAGCGGTCGCCCGATGATAGTGCCCACGGTCTGGCGCGGGTTCATGGCCGTGTCGGCCATCTGGTAGATCATCTGTAGCTCGCGCAGATCGTCGAGGGGGCGGGTTGCGAGGTCTGGTGTCAGGGTGCGGCCGTCAAAGGTGATCTCGCCCTGTGAGGGTGGCAGCAGCCCCGTGATCACCCGCGCCAGCGTAGATTTGCCCGAGCCGCTTTCACCCACCACGGCCAGTGTTTGGCCCGCGTGGATGTCCACGTTGATGTCCTTGAGTACGTCGAAATTGGTGCCTTTGTAGCGCGCCGTTACGCCCTTGACGGTCAGCAGGGGATTGTCTGTCGGCGTCTTTTCCTCATGCTGGATCGAGCGGACGGAGACGAGCGCCTTTGTGTAGTCTTCGACAGGGTGGTTGATGATCTGGTCGGTGGTGCCGTATTCGACCATCGACCCTTGTTGCAGGACCATGATGTGATCGCTGACCTGCGCTACCACGGCCAGATCGTGGGTGATGTAGAGGGCGGCGACGCCTGTGTCGCGGATGGCGTTCTTGATCGCCACCAGCACGTCGATTTGCGTTGTCACATCGAGGGCGGTTGTCGGCTCGTCGAACACCACCAGATCGGGCTGGGGGCAGAGCGCCAGCGCCGTCATGCAGCGTTGCAGCTGGCCGCCCGAGACTTGGTGCGGATACCGCTCACCGATGTTGTCGGGGTCGGGCAGGCCGAGTTTGTCAAAGAGCGCGCGGGCGCGGTTTTCGGCCTCGGCCTTGGTGAATTTGCCTTGGCCGATGGCGGCCTCGGTCACCTGCTCCATGATGCGTTTGGCAGGGTTGAAGGAGGCGGCGGCGGATTGGGACACATAGGTCACCTCCGCGCCGCGCAATTTGCGTTTGTCGGGCATGGCTGATTGCAGAACGTCGCGGCCATTGACCCAGACCTCGCCGCCCGTCAGCTCCACCCCGCCGCGCCCGTAGGCCATCGCCGCCAAGCCGATGGTGGATTTGCCCGCGCCGCTTTCTCCGATGAGGCCGAGGACTTTGCCCGCCTCAAGTTCGAAATCGACGCCGTGCACGATGGCGATGTCGCGCGACTTCTCACCGGGGGGATAGATGGTCGCGCCGATCTTGAGACCGCGTACTTTCAGCAATGGCTCACTCATCCGCGGCCCCCTTTCAGTGAGGTGGTGCGCGACAAGACCCAGTCGGCAATGAGGTTGATCGAGATGCATAGAATGGCGATGGCATAGGCGGGATAGAGAGCCGCTTGGATGCCGTAGTTGATGCCTTCCTTATTCTCTTTCACGATGCCGCCCCAGTCGGCCTGTGGGGGCTGTACGCCGAGACCGAGGAACGACAGGGTCGAGACGAAGAGGACCATGAAGATGAAGCGCAGGCCCATCTCGGCCACCAGTGGGCTAAGCGCGTTGGGTAGGGTTTCGCGGAAGATGATCCAGCCGATTTTCTCACCGCGCAGGCGGGCGGCCTCAACATAGTCCATGACTGTGATGTCCACGGCCACGGCGCGCGCAAGACGGAAGACGCGGGTTGAATCCAGCAGGCCCATGAGCACGATCAGCGTGAGGACCGTGGTCGGCATGACCGAGAGGACAACGAGCGCGAAGATCAGAGAGGGGATCGACATGATCAGGTCGATGAAACGGCTGAGCACTTGGTCCACCCAACCGCCCGAGACGGCGGCGAAGAAGCCGAGGATGGCGCCTGTGGTGAAGCTGAGGATGGTGGCGGCGGTTGCGATAAAGATCGTTGTGCGCCCGCCGTAGATAAGGCGAGAGAGCAGGTCGCGCCCGATGTTGTCAGTGCCCAGCAGGAATTCATCCGACGAAGGCTCCCACACATCGCCCACAATTTCGGCCATCCCGTAAGGGGCGATCCACGGCGCAAAGATCGCGCAGAAGAAAAAGATGGAGGTAAAGAACAGGCCGATCATTGCGGCGAAAGGGATGCGGGTCATTTTGGGTGCCGTAGTCTAGGATTGGTGACGATGCTCACAATGTCAGCGACCAAGTTCAGCCCGATATAGACAGCGGCAAAGATGAGGCCCACGGCCTGCACCACAGGCACATCACGTTTGGAAACATGATCCACGAGGTATTGCCCCATGCCTGGATAGGCAAAGACCACCTCGACCACCACCACACCCACGACGAGGTAGGCCATGTTGAGCATTACCACATTGACGATGGGGGCCACTGCGTTGGGGAAGGCGTGTTTGCGGATCACGGTCAAAATCCGCAGGCCCTTGAGCTCGGCCGTTTCGATATAGGCGGATTGCATCACGTTGAGGATCGCGGCGCGGGTCATGCGCATCATATGGGCAAGGACCACAAGCGTCAGCACCATCACGGGGATAGCAATCGCGTTGAGCTTCTCACCAAGGCTCATGCTGTCGTTCATAATGGCCACAGAGGGGAACCAGCGCAGTTTGATCGCGAGCCAGTAAACGAGGATATAGCCGATCATGAATTCGGGGATGGAGATGGTAGTCAGCGTCACGCCAGAGATGAGTTTGTCAGGCCAGCGGTCTTTATAGCGCACGGCCAGCAGGCCCAGAAAGATCGCTAGGGGGATCGAGATCACAGCCGCCCAGAAGGCAAGGAACATCGTGTTCTTGAGCCGCCCGCCAATGCTTTCGGCGATGTCGCGGCCATTGGTCAATGCGGTGCCAAGATCGCCCTGCAAAATGCCGCCCAGCCATTGGAAATAGCGGGTGACGGGGGGATCGTTCAGGCCCAGCTCTTCGCGCAGATTGGCGAGCGCTTGGGGCGTGGCGGATTGACCGAGAATTTGTTGCGCAACGTCTCCTGGCAGCATGGTTGTGCCGGCAAAAATGAGGACAGAAGCAGCGAGAAGAAGGAGGATGCCCAGCGTGAGACGCTGGGCAACCAGTTTAATAATAGGATGCACGGATTATGCCGTTTTCCATGTGTACTTGAAGGACTTCCAATACATCTGCGGGCCTGACGGGTTGCCGACATAGCCCTGAACCTCGTTGGAGATCGCATCGACGAAGTCGTTGAACATAGGCACGATCACGCCGCCTTCCTCGTTCAGCAGTGCGCTCATCTTGGCGTAGATTTCCTTGCGCTTGCCCTCGTCCAGCTCGGCACGGGCTTCCATCAGCATGGCGTCGAAGTCGTCACGCTTCCAGCGGGTGTCGTTCCAGTCGGCAGTCGACAGATAGGCCGTGGCGAACATCTGGTCCTGCACGGGACGGCCGCCCCAGTAGGAGGCACAGAAGGGCTGTACGTTCCAGACTTCGGACCAGTAGCCGTCGTTCGGCTCACGCTTGATCTCGAGCGGGATGCCTGCGGCTTGGGCTGACTGCTGGAAGAGCGCTGCGGCATCGACCGCACCCGGGAAGGCGCCATCAGCGACGCGCAGTACGATTGGGCTACCGTCGTGGCCCGACTTTTTGTAGTGCTCGGCGGCTTTTTCCAGATCAAATTCGCGCTGGGCCAAGCTGTCGTCGAACAACGGGTAGGCAGAGTTGATCGGCGTGTCGTTGCCCTTGCCGCCATAGCCTTGCAGAATTTTGTCGACCATTTCATCGCGGTTGATCGCATATTTCAGCGCCAGACGCAGATCGTTGTTGTCGAGCGGTGCGGTGTCCACATGCGCGATAAACACATAGTGGCCGCGGCCCGAGATGTTCTTGACTGACAGGTTCGGCGCACGGTCGAGCAGTTTGGCGATCTTTGGCTCGACGCGGTTGATGGCGTCAACCTGACCCGACTGCAGGGCTGCGGTACGGGCTGTGGCGTCGTTGAGCACGATCATCTCGACCGTGTCATAGTGGGCCACTTCCTCTTGGCTGCCGCCCCAGTAATCGTCGCGGCGTGTGGCTACAGCACGCACGCCAGGCTCGTATTCGGACATCACGTAGGGGCCTGTGCCGATGGCGGCCGTCGGATCGTCCATGCCGCCGTTTGGCTGGATGATCAGGTGGTAGTCGGCCATCAGGAAGGGCAGGTCGGCGTTGCCTGTCTCCAGCGTCACGATGAAGTCATTGCCCTCAACGCGCATGGATTTGATGCCCGTCATAATGCCGAGCGCGCCAGATTTGGATTCTTCGTTGGAGTGACGCTCCATCGTTTTCATAACGTCTTCGGCGGTGACCTGCGCGCCTGTGGAGAAGGTACAGCCTTGGCGTACGGTGAATGTCCACTCGGAGGCATCCTCGGAGCCTGACCAGCTCTCAGCGACCAGCCCGCGCAGCGCGCCGTCTTCGCCGAGCTCGACCAGAGGCTCGCCCCAGAAGAAGCCGATGGCCAGTGGTACGTCGGAGGCCCAGCTTGCGGGGTCTTGTGTGTTTGTGCTTTCGCCACCCGAGGAGCCGATGCGGAACGTGCCGCCGACGACAGGTTTGGCATGACCGTCTGCAGCCACAGAAGTCGTCAGCATGGAATTGGCAACAGCGGCTGTCACGCCGAGGGCGGCAGCACGTGCCACAAATTCGCGGCGGGTCAGCAGACCCTGTTTCACGGCAGAGCTAAGCTCTTTGAGTTGAGTGTTCATAGTGATTGTCTCCCAGTTGGAATCGCATGTCTTTTGCATGCGCTTTTATAAAGTGGTGCTTAAGGGTTACGCATTTGGGGGCAGGTCGCAAGGGGTAATCCTTGTGCCGTTTTTGCATTATATTACAGGTTATCGCGTGGCACGCTGTCTTCTTCCTCGCGGGTATAGATTAGCGTGTCATTCTCCCACGCCTCGATCTTCGCGCTGAGGTGGAATGTTTTGGCATCCGACCACATGCTGCATTGCGCGCGGGTGCGCAGGCGGATGTCGCTGCGCTCCAGTTCGTCCTCCCAATCACATGTGCCACGTGCCGAGAGCGGATCATCGGGGTGGATGTCCCAGCGTTCCCGCGCGATGGAGCCGTGGATCAGCCCGTGGTCGCTGTCGCGCAGTTTGCCAAAATCATCCTCGATCACAAGGCTGTGGATGCCTGTGACCATGTCCACCTCTTGACGGCGGATGTGGTTCTCGGGGCGGATCTCCTCGGTTTGCCACGGGGGGGCTGCGGCAGGCGGTTCGAATTCCACCTCGTCGCCGCCAGCGGTAGGGCGCTGGGGCAGACTGATGCTGCCGTGGCTGAGGCAGAGCGTGGCGGCATTGGGCGCGGGCCACAGCAGCGGCCAGTAGGCGCTGGATATAGAGACGCGGATGGGGTGGCCCTTGGGGACGCGGTAGGCGATGTGATCGAGATCGAGGGTAATATCGGTGCTCTGGTTCGGGGTGAGCGGTTCGGGCGTTGCAGCACTCTTGCGGTGGCTGAGGTTCAGTACGCCATAGGTAATCCGCGTGGCCGCCCCGTCGGGGTGGATGTGGTTGAGGCGCACGGCGATCTGGCCCTGCGGCTGATCGCTGGAGAGCTTCAGCGACAAACGCGGTGCGCCTACGATATCCATATCCGCCTCCAAGGGGCTGGAGGTGAAGGTGGTGCTGAGCGCGTCATCGCCGCGTTGGTCGCCCGCCATCTCGGGTCCGAGCCAGATTGCGCAATACTCTCCCGCCGCCGCACCGCAGTGCGCGGGGGAGGCGACTGTGGCATCAAGCGGTTGGGGCGTGGTGGCCAGTGTGCCATCTGTTGAGAGGTGCAGGGTTTGCACGGGCAGGTGGCTGGTGGCGCCCTCGGCCTCCGCGATCCAGCGGCCCGCACGTTCGGTATACCATGCGGCGGGGCGGACGCCGTCCATCAGATAGGCGCGGTAGTCGGGATCGTCCTCGACACCCGTGTCTATATCCTTGAGCCAGCGGTCCCACCAGCGCAGCGCCTCTTGTAGAAAACCGATGCGCGGTTCGGGAACGGCAAAATGGGGGTACTTGTGGACCCAAGGGCCAACGATGCCTTTTGCGCCGTCGAGGTTTTCAACCAGTTGCGGCACGGCGTTCTTATAGGCATCGCCCCAGCCGCCGACGGCGAGAACTTTTGCCTTGAGTTTTGAGTAGTCCTCACAAACCGAGCCATGCTGCCAATATTCATCGCGGCGCTGGTGGCGCAGCCATGTGGAGGGCAGGAACGGCTCGTTCTTCAGGCGCTCCAGCCATATGTCGCGCCAGTCGTCGCGCAGGGCGGGATCGGGGGCGCGGCTTGAGTAGCTCCACATGGTAGCACCCCAGCCGAGGTTTTCATTCAGCAAGCAGCCGCACTTGTAGTGAATATCATCCGCAAAGCGGTCGACGGTGGAGCATAGGGTAATGACGGCTTTGAGCGCTTCGGGGGCAAGGGCGGCCACTTGGAGCGAATTGAAACCGCCCCAGCTGATCCCCATCATGCCCACGCGCCCGTTGCACCATGGCTGGGCTGCGGCCCATTCAATCACCTCGACGGCGTCAGAGAGTTCCTGAGCCGTATATTCATCTGTCATCACCCCGTGGCTGTCGCCATTGCCGCGCATGTCCACGCGCGCGCAGGCATATCCGCGTTGGGCGAAATAGGGATGGGTTAGCGCATCGCGCGCGCACGTCCCGTCGCGTTTGCGGTAGGGAAGGAATTCGAGGATGAGCGGCACGGGGTCCGCTTCGGCATCCTTGGGAAGCCACATGCGTGTCGAGAGGCGGGTACCGTCAGAGAGGATAATGGCGAGGTCTTCGTCCTCGGTGATCGGGCGCAAATCAGCTGTCATCTTGTTCATGACGGGAGGGTCGGTTTCAGCTGCAGGGAAGTCAATGGATATGTGTTTGTGGCAATAATGAGGCAGTTTTCAGGATCGTGAGCTTAGGGTCAGGACCCATTGACTGATTGAGCTTGTCGCGCTGCTATGATTCACGCCCCCCAGTTTCGGGGGGATATGATGAGCAACTTATACTGGCTTACGGAGACGCAGATGAAGCGTCT
>CBFHZX010000033.1:0-31553 GCA_965660425.1 Sulfitobacter sp.
GATTTTGCTCGACGTCTCAAACAGTACTGTTTGCCCACTTTGCTCAAACAGTACTGTTGCGATTACGATGTTTGATTAGCGAACCTGTGGATAAGTTGTGTGCGCGTGTTGAGCGTTTGATATCAAAACCCCTGTTTAACAGGGCATTGATGCGTGCAGATAGGTTCCCTGGGTTGAGCTATGGCTCGCAACTTATCTAAGCAACTCCTGCTTGTTCACCCTGTGTGGTGTTTATACGCAGATTTTGCTCAGTTATAGAGCTCTAAGTTCAAGAATGCACCATGCACATTTGCCGTGCTCAACACCCTGATTTCGTTAGATTTTGTGTGTAAACTGTGTATCAACTGTGCAAGCAGTTTTTCGAGGAAAATTAGCCTCTAAATTATTGTTATTAAATAATAAATTTTAATTATTGTGCGAGTGAAAACGTTTTTGCAATCCGCTGCGTAACCACTCCGCCAACTCGCCACCGAGCATCGTCATTGACCGTGATTTTGAGGGCTGCAAGGGGCAAGATCGGGTGTTCTTGCGGTCTTTTGGTAACAAGGGGGTGTTAGTGGGAAGTGGCGTTGCTGCTGGGGCGGGGTTGTGGCACATTGCTTGCGACAGGATTCTGAACAAACGAGTGCGCCATTATGACCGATTTTTCCACACGACGTACGATGATGGTCGACACGCAAGTGCGCCCGTCTGATGTGACCAAATTTCCTATCATTGATGCGATGTTGACTGTCGTGCGAGAGGATTTTGTGCCCACAACCCAGCGTGAGGCAGCCTACGTGGGCGAGAACCTTGATCTGGGCGAGGGGCGGGTGCTGCTTGAGCCGCGCACGTTTGCCAAGATGCTGGATGTGTTGGCGATTGATGGGGATGAGCTCGTCCTCGATCTGGGCTGTGCGTTGGGATATTCCACGGCGGTGATTGCGCGTATGGCGCAGGCAGTTGTAGCCGTAGAACAGGACGCGGATATGGCGCGCGATGCGCAGGAGGCACTGGTTGCGGCGGGTGCTGATAACGCCGTTGTGCATCAGGGGCCTCTAGTCGACGGTGCCGCACAGCACGGCCCTTATGATGTGATCATCGTGCAGGGCGGTGTGGCAGATGTGCCCGAGGCATTGGCGGCACAGCTTAAAGAGGGCGGGCGGATCGCTGCTATCTTTATGAGCGGCCCTTTGGGCGAAGTGCGCATCGGGTACAAGCGGGCAGGGCAGATGAGCTGGCGTTTGGCCTTTAATGCCACTGCACCCTATTTGCCAGGCTTTGAGCCGGAGATGTCTTTCACTTTTTAAGGCAGCTGAAAACTTTTTGACGATGCGCAGGTAACGGCCTGCGGTGTGCTTTTGGAGGCAAGTGAAATGATGAATTTCGGGATTGGTCAGCGGGCTGCACGTGCTGTGCGGACAAGCTGTCTGGCGCTTGGCGTGACATTGGCCACGGCGCCTTTAACACAGGCTGACACGCTGGCGGATGCACTTGTCGGGGCGTACACGCATTCTGGTCTGCTGGAGCAGAACCGCGCATTGCTGCGTGCGGCGGATGAAGATGTTGCCGCGGCTGGTACTGCGCTGGAGCCCGTGCTGCGCTGGACTGCCAGCATCACGCAAAGCCTTGGACGTGCGCGCAATGCGGCGGGCTTTGGCGTGCAGGATACCGATAGTCTGGTGGCACGCGGCCAGCTGATTGCGGAGCTGTTGGTTTATGATTTCGGGGCGACTGCCCTTGGGGTCGAGGTTGCCAAGGAATCCGTTCTGGCCACGCGACAGTCGCTCATCGGGATCGAACAGCAGGTGCTGTTGCGCGGTGTGCAGGCCTATATGGGGGTGATTGAGGCGGCGGAATTTGTGAGTTTGCGCCGTAACAATGAGGGCGTTGTGACGCAGGAACTGCGCGCCGCACGGAACCGTTTTGAAGTGGGCGAAGTGACCCGAACCGACGTAGCCCTTGCCGAGGCGCAGTTGGCGCAGGCGCGCAGCGGTTTGGCCTCGGCTGAGGGCAATCTGGCCATCGCAATCGAAGAATACCGCAATGTGATCGGGCGCAAACCGCGCCGTTTGTCTCCCCCGCCGCGCCTGCCCAAGATTGGTGGCGATATCAATGCGTCCAAGGCTTTGGCCGTGCGCCAACATCCCGAAATGCGCGCTGTTCAGCATCAGGTCAAAGCGGCAGAGCTGGCGATCAAGCGGGCCGAGGCGCAAAAGCGACCGACGGTGAGCTTGCAAGGAACGCTTTCGGCGAGTGAGAACCTCGACAGCAGCAACTTCAGCACAGGTGCCAGCATCGGCCTGAACGCTGGCGGTACGGTCTATCAGGGCGGTGCGCGCTCTTCGGCGGTGCGCCGAGCCCAAGCGCAGCGCGATGCGCAGCGGGGCAACCTGCATGTGGTGCGTCATAACATTCAACAGAACGTCGGCGTCGCTTATGCCCAGCTTAGCTCGGCACGGGCCTCGCTTGAGGCCTCCGAGCGGCAGATCCGTGCGGCGCGCATTGCGTTCCACGGTGTTCGCGAAGAGGCGACACTGGGGGCACGGACCACGCTTGATGTGTTGGACGCCGAACAGGCGCTGCTCGATGCAGAGGCGTCACGGATTTCTGCGCAAACGCTTCTGTATAACGCGGCCTATGCTGTATTGTCAGCCACGGGTCAGCTGACGGCGACAGGTTTGCGCCTGCCCGTTCAGCAGTATGATGTGACGGAATATTATAATCTGGTCAAAGATAGCCCCACCGCCGAATCCAAGCAGGGCGCGCAGCTGGACCGTGTACTCAAGCGCTTGCAAAAAGACTGACGCCAGATCTTTTGTGGTGTTGCCAGAGGCCGTCCCGATGGGCGGCCTTTGTCGTGAGGGGGAACGCTACCTTAAGGAAGTAGGTTAATTTTATGTTTTTAATCGATTTTTCACCCATTGTGAGAATCTCTTTGGGAGGTTATCCTACGCCCGAGCGGAGAGTGGTGAAGTAATGTCAAAAGCAGTCACGCAGTACGAAGTTGAAGACGTATTGTCTTCAATTCGCAGATTGGTATCCGAAGACAAGCGGCCTCTTGCGGGATTGCGCGATCCGGCGGCTGCTGCTGCGCATGATGAGGCTCTGCAAGAGGAAGGCAGCGCTGCGGATGCGGACACTGCCCCCGAGGCGGTCGAGAGATTTTCCGATGATTATGCGCGTGCGGAGCAAGACCAGCAGGTGCAGACCGCTGCAGACGCTCCCATTGACCGTTTTGTGCTGACGCCATCCTTGCGTGTGGTGGATGACGCGCCGAAGGGTGAGGAGCCCCTCGATCTGGGTTCAGTTGCGCGTGAAACCTGGACGGCTGAGGCGCCAGTTGAAGAGGTCACTGTGGAAGATGCGAAGGCCTATCAAGGGCCGATGGTCCTGTTTCCTGCTGCACAAGACAGCGTGCCGCAAGAAGATCGCGATGCGGCGATGGAGGCGCTTGATGCATTGGTACACGAGACGATCGAGAGTGATGATGCGCAAGAGCCAGCGCAAGCACAGCCTGCGGGCACCTTTGATGAATTCGATGATGGCGATTACAGCGATGAATTCTATTGGCGGGATGCCGATGACAACGCCGAGCCTGATTATGATCTGACGGGGGCGATCAAAGAAGATGTGTCCCGCGACGCGCATAACGCAGAGGTGGAGACTTCACCTATGCCAGACCAGCCTGTGCAGTCAGGTGATGATGTGATCGAAAATATGCCCGCCGAAGAGCAGGAGGTGTTGTCAGATGACAGTTTTGCCGACGCGGAAGAGGCGCCTGAAGCCGCTGATGCAGAGCCTGAGGCTGAGCCAGAGGCTGCCGACGCCTCTATGATGCCGCTGACCGCCAAAATCGCAGCGCTCGAAGCAGCCGTCGGAAAAATTGCAGAGGGCTGGGAGCCTGATGGCGACGAAGCGGTTGAGCTGGCTGCGACGCAGATGTCCACGATGGCATGGGAAGATGATGTCGAGCTTGACGCCAAGGGCGCGCCCTTCACAGGGGCCGAGCATGACGCCCCGCCACAAGAGGCAGCGCACTATGACGAGTTTGCGCGTGATGAGGCCAATGAAGCCGATAAACCAAGCATGGCGGCGGCGTTTGGCGGGGATGACCAGCTCATGGATGAGGAAACCCTGCGCGAACTGGTCAGCGAGATCGTGCGCGCTGAATTGCAAGGTGCCTTGGGGGAGCGGATCACCCGTAATGTGCGCAAACTGGTGCGCCGTGAAATCCACCGCGCATTGACCGCGCATGAGATGGAATAGACGCTAGCTCACCGCGGCTGCTGCACTCAGCAGGGCATCGATGTTGAAATAGGTTTCCATGTACTGGCCAAGCGCATCCAGAGTGGCATCGACCTGATCCTCGAAAATCGTTGAGGACGTTGTGCCAAGCTGCTCCAGAAATGCCGCGCGAAAGCTGTCGGAGGCGAATAGCCCGTGCAGATAGCAGCCTTGCACGCGGCCATTCCTGCTCGCAGCGCCTTCATCTTCACCGTCAAAGCGCAGCCACGGGTTAGCGCAGTCTGCTCCTGTCGTCTTACCCAGATGTATCTCGTAACCACTGAGCGCCGAGCCGCTTGCGACATGCAGCCCTGTGCGCAATGACAGGTGTTTGAGCGGGGCGAGCACGGTATGCACATCAAGATGGCCCAGCCCCTCTACCGTGCCTGCGGGCCCCTCGATCCCGTCAGGGTCGCCGATGGTTTTGCCGAGCATTTGATAACCACCGCATAGCCCCATGACGTGACCGCCACGGCGGATATGGGCGGCGATGTCGATGTCCCAGCCTGTTTCGCGCAGTGCGGCCAGATCGGCGATGGTGGATTTGCTGCCCACCAGCAGGATCAGGTCCGCTTCGGCGGGCATGGGCGTGTCGCGCTGGATCATGCGCAGGTCCACCGATGGCTCTGCTGCCAGCGGATCAAGATCGTCGAAATTGGCGATGCGGGGCAATTGCGGCACGGCGATCACCACGCCGCTGCCGCCCGAGGTGCTGCGCGCAGGCAGGTCCATCACATCCTCGGCCGGCAGGCGGTGCGCGTGATCGAACCACGGCAGCACGCCGAGCGAGGGCCAGCCCGTGCGCGCCGCGATATCATCACGGCCTGCGTCAAAGAGGCTGCGATCACCGCGGAATTTATTGACGCAAAAGCCTTTTATCAGCGCGTTGTCCTTCGCCTCCATCACAGCTTGAGAGCCGACGATTTGGGCAATGACACCGCCGCGCTCGATATCGCCCATCAGGATCACGGGCACCCCTGCAGCGCGGGCAAAGCCCATGTTGGCGATATCGCCTGCGCGCAAGTTCGTCTCGGCGGGCGATCCTGCACCCTCTACCACGACCACATCGCACCCGCTGGCGAGGCGGTGGAAGCTCTCAAGCACTGCAGGCATTAGATTTGCTTTGTTCTTGCCAAAGCTGCGGGCCTCTTGGTGGCCTGCGACTTGTCCTTGTACGATGATTTGCGCGCCCGTCGCCGTTTGCGGTTTGAGCAGCACGGGGTTCATGTCGGTATGAGGTGCCACACCACAAGCGCGCGCTTGCAGCGCTTGGGCGCGCCCGATCTCGCCGCCGTCGATCGTCACGGCAGCATTGTTGGACATGTTCTGGGGCTTGAAGGGCCGTACGGTCAGGCCGCGCGCGCGCAGGGCCCGTAGGATGCCTGCGACGACCATGGATTTGCCGACATTGCTGCCCGTTCCTTGGATCATGATTGCTTTGGCCATTGTGCGCCCCTGTTTGGTTCCGCGCAAAGTGCCGCAAAGCGGGGGCGAGGAAAAGCGCGATTAAGCCATACAGCAGACACAAAAAAACGCAGCTTGAGAGCTGCGCTTTTTCTGTGTTTCAGGTGAAGGCTGTTTTACGCGGCTTCGGCCTGTTGTGCGGCGTTGCGACGCTCGGATTCTTCGCGCGACAGGGCGACGGAGGTCCGCACACCTTTGCCAACAAAGTCCATGAGGCCCGTTACAACACGCTCGTTGGGGTCAATGCCCGCACAGCTCAGCACTTCGCGGCCATCGCGCGAGCGCGCCCAGCGGGCGATCTGCTCGGGGCCGTTGCCGTATTTCTTGTCGTCCGCAATCGCGTCGTCCAGTGCAGCCAGTACTACGGCTGCAAATAGTTTACGGGCACGGTTGCCTTGCTCGTTATTAAAGGCAGTGCCATCAACGAAATCTTTCAACTCGTCGTCCTTCCATTATTCTTGCTCTTGTCATTTCGGCGTCCGCTTCTTCTGACACATCTCGAGCGATTCGGATACCCTGTTTAGTCATGGCTCCCATGCAAATTGCGCATGGCTTACGGAGGCAAAACGCCTAAACACGGCTCCTTGTGTGTGGGCGCACCACAATATATAGGATCGGTCAATAAATCATCAACCTTTTGCCAGAGTTTTGACACATGCCCAAAATCAACGGAAACGAGATTCGCCCCGGAAACGTCCTTGAGCATAACGGCGGTTTGTGGGCCGCTGTGAAGGTCGATCACGTCAAACCGGGCAAAGGTGGTGCATTTGCGCAAGTCGAATTGAAGAATTTGCGCAACGGTTCCAAACTAAATGAACGGTTCCGCAGTGCCGATAAGGTCGAAAAGGTGCGCCTTGAGCAGAAGGACCAGCAGTTTTTGTACGAAGACGCGGGGATGTTGGTGCTGATGGATACGGATACCTATGATCAGGTGCAGCTGTCCGCCGAATTGCTCGGAGATCGCCGTCCGTTCCTGCAAGACGGTATGATGGTGGTGGTCGAGTATTACGAGGAAGAGGCGATTAACGCAGCGCTGCCCCAAAAAGTGACCTGCAAGATTGCCGAGACCGAGCCAGTGGTCAAAGGCCAGACTGCGGCCAACTCCTTCAAGCCTGCAATTTTGGACAATGGTGTCAAAGTTTCCGTGCCGCCGTTTGTTGGGCAGGACGAGGATATCATCGTCAACACCGAAACGTTCGAATATGTAGAGCGGGCCTGAGGCCGATCTACCAAGACCACCAAAGCGCAGCCTTCACAGGCTGCGTTTTGCGTTTTAGTCGATGCGTTTGATGGTTGCGCCTTCGGCCGCCATGTCGCCGGTGGCGCGGTCGTAGCGAAGGTAGGCGAGTGCCTGATCGCCTGCACGGGTGAGCAGGGTGCCTGCGGGTTTGTCGCCGGCGGTGATGGGTGTTCCCGTAGCCGCGTCGCCGCTCACCTGAACCCGTGCCAGCCCTTTGCGCAGCTCGGTCTTGTGCTTCATCCTCGCCGTGACCTCTTGGCCAACGTAGCATCCTTTGCGAAAATCGACGCCGTGGATACGCTCGAACCCCAGTTCGAGGATAAAACTGTCTGAAGTAAGTTCCATGCCGCTTTGCGGGATCATATGGGCGACGTGCAGGGCGTCCCAATCGGTGGTTTCGCCCTCCTGTGGCGCATCGCGGTAGGCGCGCCAGCCCAAGGCTTCACAGCGCGGATCGGGCAGGGCGTCTGCAGGTGCATCGCCCGTGCCGCGGTGGAGGTGCAAGTCGGTGGGTGTGATCGTCACATCGGCGCGCAGTTTGTACATGCCAAGGCGCTGGACCAGCATGTCAGCTTGGGCTTCGTCCGCATCCAGAAGGATGTCATCACCGTCAGCCTTCAAGAAGAAGTCTGCCATATATTTGCCCTGCGGCGTCAGCATTGCGGCATAGACCAGCCCCGTTTTGATCCCCTCCACATCGTTGGTGACCAGCCCTTGCAAAAAGCTGTGGGTGTCGGCACCAGAGAGGCGCAAGATGCGACGATTGGTGTGGCTCATCGGGGTATCCTTTTCATGTTCTCTTTAATATAGCCGTTCACGCGTCCCAGAACAGGGGGGCATGAGGAAAGGATCGCCATGCGGGCGCAGATTTCAGTTATCGTTCCTACGCTCAATGCCGAGGCCGCGCTTGCGGGCTGTTTTGGCGCGCTGATGGAGGGGCTGGATGCAGGGCTGATCCGCGAATTGATCGTGAGCGATGGTGGCTCGGAGGATGCCAGCGGTGCGGTGGCGCAGGCATGGGGCGCGGAGGTTGTGCATGGCGCAGCTTCGCGAGGTGGCCAGTTGCGACGCGGGGTGGATGCCGCGCAGGGGGAGTGGCTGTTGGTGCTCCACGCTGATACGGTGCTGGACGCAGGGTGGAGCACCGCAGTTCAAGCGCATCTGGCCAATCCTGCACAGGCAGGATGGTTTCGTCTGGCTTTTGATGATCGTGGTGTGGGCGCAGGTATCGTTGCGGGTTGGGCCAATTGGCGCAGCCGTCTTGGGCTGCCTTATGGCGATCAGGGATTGCTTATCCACCGCAGTCTTTACGATGCTGTGGGCGGCTATCCCGACGAGCCGTTGATGGAGGATGTCGCGCTGGCGCGGGCGCTGCGCGGGCGGTTGCGGGCGCTTGATACTGTGGCTGTCACATCTGCTGCGAAATACCGTTCACAGGGCTGGCTGCGACGCGGGGGCCGCAATCTGTGGACGCTGGTCCGCTACTTTGCAGGCGTGTCGCCTGAGCGGCTCGCACAGGTCTACCGCCGCTGATCAGCTTCCAAAGAAGTGTTGCCCGATGCGTTGCAGCAGGTTCGGCTCGCGTTCGCGGCCTTGGGGATCGCGGCGGCCTAGCGCGCCTTTGCGGCGGTCCAAGACGGTTTTGCCGTCCTTGAATTGCAAGCGGTAGAGATCGGCATAGATGCCGCCACGGGCGAGCAGTTCCTCATGGGTTCCTGCGTCCACCGCGCGGCCACGGTCCATCACGATGATTTTGTCGGCATTGCGGATCGTGCTGAGGCGGTGGGCAATAACCAGCGTGGTGCGCCCTTTGGACAGACGGTCGAGCGCATCCTGCACCACCTTTTCGGATTGCGCATCCAGCGCGCTTGTCGCCTCGTCCAATAACAGCACGGGCGTGTCGCGCAGCAGCGCGCGTGCGATCACCACCCGCTGACGCTGACCGCCCGAGAGCGCCGAGCCGCGCGGGCCTACATGCGTGTCGAGGCCGTGCTCAAGCTGGGGCAGGAAGTCGGAGACAAAGGCCGCGTCGAGCGCGGCTCGCAGCGCTTCCTCGCTTACATCCGAGCGACCCAGCACGATGTTCTCGCGCAGGGTTTCGTCGAAGAGGAGCGCCTCTTGGCTGACCACGGAGAAGAGCGTGCGCAGATCGGGGATTGTCATCTCGGTGGTGGCCACGCCGCCGATGCGCACCTCGCCAGTGGTTGGATCAAGCAGGCGGGTGAGCAGATTAAAGATCGTGGATTTACCCGCGCCCGATGCCCCCACAAGGGCTGTCGTCTGCCCTGCTTCTGCCGTGAGCGACAGCCCTTGCAGCACTTCTGTCTCTCCGAACGACAGGGTCACATCCTCAAGGCTGATGGTGGTGTCATCGGTGGGCGCGGATACTGGCACAGCGGGCGAAGTCTGGCTCAAAGGCGCATCCATCAGCTCTTTGATCCGCTCAAGAGCGGCGGCGGCGACCTGCCACTGGCCACTGATCGCGCCGAGGCGGCGCAGTGGGTTGAACGTGAAGCCCATGGCGGTGAAAAAGGTCATGAACTGGCCGATTGTTTTGTCGCCCGAGATAATCTCGGATCCGCCGTAAAGGATCACGGCCATGAAACCGATGCCCGAAATAATGTCGATCATCGCAGGGATGGCGGAGCTGCCAAAGGCGGTGCGGACTTCGGTTTTGACAAAGCGCTTGGTGGTGTCGCGGTACTGGCGCGCCTGATAGGCCTCCAGCGCATTGAGTTTGATCTGCACAATACCGTGGAAGACCTCGTCCAGACGCGTGGACAGGGTTGCGCCCAGATCACGCGCCTCACGTGCGCGGGTGCGCACGAATTTCTGCGCAATCGCCGCTGGCAGCACCATCAGCGGGATGCCGATGCACGCGAGCAGCGCCCAGATCGGATCAATTGAGATCGCGACCGCCAACAGGACCAGCAGGCCAATGAAATCGCGGCCCGCGCCCGTGATGATCGCGCGCCAGACATCGCCCACGGCGTTCACGTCTGATTGCACGCGCTGCACCAGAAATCCAGGCGGATGCGTCTGGTGGAACGCGCCGTCCTGCTGCATCATGCGGTCCAGCAGATCAATGCGCATGTCCGCGCCTGAGCGTTGGGCGATACCTGTCAGCAGCACTTTCTGTGCCACGCCTGCCACGGCGCGAACAATGAAAATACCCATCAGGATGAGGGCGACCCATACCAGCGACGACTGCTCGCCCGCGACGAAGACACGGTCAAACATCGGCTCCATCAGCTTGGCCATAGCCCCAAGGCTGGCCCCTTCAAGGATCATAAAGACCACAGCAATGCCGAGCTTGCCCATATGCTTGCGCAGATAGTCGCGCCAAAGCCAGCGCAGCAGCGCGCCAGAGGTATAGATGGGGTCGTTGGTCATGGGGGTGGAGGCCTTTGGATGTTGCGCATAGCGCTTTTGCCGCAGCTTAAAGGGCTGGTCCCCAAGGGGCAAGCATCGGGCGCGATTGACGCGGCGCCTGCGGCGGCTATGGTCAGCTCAAACACCGCACGACGCGGTTGAGAGATAAAGAGGACACCCCGATATGACCCAAAGGCCAAACCTGTCGCACGGGCGCGGATACCTCGCCATTCCGGGTCCTTCGATCATGCCAGAGGCCGTGTTGCAGGCGATGCACCGCCCTGCGCCCAACATCTATGCAGGAGAGCTGGTCGATATGATGCCAGGCATCATGGCCGATCTCAAACGCGTGGCGCGGACCAAGCATTTCGCCGCGATCTATATCGGCAACGGCCATGCGGCGTGGGAAGCGGCGCTGAGTAACGTGATCGCGCCGGGAGAGCGGGTGCTGGTCCCTGCTACGGGGCGCTTTGGACACGGGTTTGGAGAGATGGCCAAGGGCATCGGTGCGGATGTGCAGCTCATTGATTTTGGCAAGTCGTCGCCGATGGATCTCGACGTCATTGCACAGGCTTTGGCCGAGGATAAGGATCACCAGATCAAGGCAATCCTTGCGGTGCATGTAGATACCTCAAGCTCGGTTCTCAACGATATCAAAGGGCTGCGTGATGTGTTGGATGCGGCTGGGCATCCCGCGCTGCTGATGGCGGATTGCATTGCCTCGCTGGGATGTGACCGTTTCGAGATGAACGACTGGGGCGTCGATGTGATGGTGACGGGCTGTCAGAAGGGGCTGATGGTGCCGCCCGGATGCAGTTTCGTGTTCTTCAATGACCGTGCACAGGCGGTGCGGGAAGCCATGCCCCGCGTCAGCGTTTATTGGGACTGGACCCCGCGCAGCACGGCGACGGAGTTCTGGCAGTATTTCAATGGTACAGCCCCCACGCACCACCTGTATGGGCTGCGGGTGGCGCTGGATATGATCCACGATGAGGGGATTGAGCAGGTCTGGGCGCGCCACGGTGTGCTGGCCCGTGCGATCTGGGCCGCGTGCGATGCGTGGGGTGCTGGGGGTGATCTGCGGATGAACATCGCTGACCCTGCCAACCGTAGTACAGCGGTGACCTCCCTTCGTCTGGACGGCAATGACGGCACGCGCTTGCGCAACTGGGTTGAGGCAGAGCTTGGACTTACGCTGGGCATTGGGCTTGGCATGGCCGAAGTGGGTGACCCCGCGCGCGATGCCTTCTTCCGTCTGGGCCACATGGGTCATGTGAACGGGCAGATGATTATGGGGCTGCTGGGCGGTATGCAGGCGGGGATGTCCGCGCTGGGCATTGCGCATGGTCGCGGGGCGCTGGATGCCGCCGCAGATGTGATCGCAGGTGACGCCTAGTTGCGCCGCTTTTCGAGAAAGGTGATGGCGTGATTTATGGCCCAACCCGTTGCAGCAACAGCAATTAGGCCCCAAATCGCTCAAAGCACCACGAATATCCATGTGATGTTCACGCCGAACATAAAAACGACGGCTTGGGTGAAATTGGGGGCGCTGCCCGGTGTGTTCCGCATGTCCTAACTTTTTGGTCCATCGCAAAGATAGCGCCAGATTTATGAACGTCAGCTTATTTCTGTATCCTTTAGGGCCGCGGGCAGGGCCGTCGCAAAGGCGTCCAGCATCTCGGGTGTGCCACAGCTGACACGGATGCAGCGGTTTTGCGGTGCGACAAAAGGCATGCGGACGAAGATGCCGCGCTTGATCAGCCCGTCCAGCACAGCCTTGGCGAAGGTGGCATCGCGTCCGCAATCTATGGTGACGAAATTGGTCGCGGAGGGCAGGGGAGACAAGCCATTGTCGCGCGCAATTTGTGCGATACGGTCACGGGCAGTGGCGATCTGGTCTTGCACTTGCGCTAGATAGGGTTGGTCATTGAGGGCGGCTAAAGCCCCTGCTTGGGCTGCGCGGTTCATGCCGAAATGGTTGCGCACTTTGTGAAAGGCGTTGATGAGATCGGGCGCGCCTATCGTGTAGCCTACGCGCGCGCCTGCCAGTCCATAGACCTTGGAAAACGTTCGCATGCGGATCACGCGGAGGTCATCAGCGGGCAGGGGGAGGGCTGTGCCTTCGGGCGCGCATTCAACGTAAGCTTCATCCAGTACCAACAGCGTGCCCGCTGGCAACTCCTCCATCGCTTTCGCGATTTCCTCGCCACGGTGATGGCTGCCCATGGGATTGTCGGGATTAGCAAGATAGACCAGTTTTGCATCCACTTCCGCCGCTTTTGCGAAGAGGCTCGCGGGGTCCTCATGGTCATCTGCATAAGGCACCGTATGCAGCGTGCCGCCAAAGCCCGCGACGTGGTAATTGAACGTAGGGTAGGCCCCTGCGGAGGTCACAACCGCATCGCCAGCGCCCACAAACAGGCGCACCAGATAGCCCAAGAGCCCGTCGATCCCTTCGCCCACCATGATGTTGTCGGGGGTGCAGGCGTGATGCGTGGCGAGTGCTGCGCGCAGATCAAAGCTCTCAGGATCGCCGTACATCCATTGCGGGGTCTCTGCCATAGCCGTGATGGCATGCGGGGAGGGGCCAAAGACGCTTTCATTGGCGCCAAGGCGCGCGTCAAACGCCTGACCGCGTGCGCGTTCCTGCGTTTCGGGGCCGACAAACGGCACGGTGGCGGGGAGGGATTCGGCGAGTGGTGTGAGGCGTGTATGTGTCATGGGCGCAGTTAATGCGCCATGTGAAACCTTGTAAATAGAGGGTAGCATTCATATGGAAGATTGGATCGCATAAACGAGGAGCGGATCATGGCCAATCTCACACGGCGCGGATTTATCGGGATGGTTGCGGCTGCAGGCGCGCTGCGCGGAGCGGGCTTGAGCGTGGCTAAACTGCAGATGCGGGGTATTTTGACGCTGGTCTATGACAAGAGCCTTGGCATGATGCGCGCGGTGGAGCGCGTTGTGCCGAAGTAGGCGTGCCGCTACGTTTTTCTGGATCGCTGCGCTGACTTCTGCTGTGGTAGTAAAAAGCCTTTGCGAGGAGCGGCCTATGTCACGCGTATTAGTCACTTATGAAAACCATATCGCCCATGTGCGCCTGACGCGCGCGGACAAGATGAACGCGGTGGATCAGGAGATGATCACGGCGGTGATTGCAGCGGGCAATGAGGTAGCTGCCTCGGATGCACGGGCGGTGATTGTATCGGGCGAGGGTAAGGCGTTTTGTTCGGGTATCGACATCTCTGGCCTGTCGGGGATGATCGGGAAAGGCCCTGCTGAATTGCTCATGCCGCGCACGCACGGTGATGGAACGACGAACCAGTGGCAGGAGTTTGCAATGGTTTGGTCGCGGATGGATATTCCTGTGATTGCTGCGGTTCATGGGGTCTGCTTTGGTGCTGGTATTCAGCTGGCCTTGGGCGCTGATATTCGGATTGCCTCACCCGATGCCAAGTTTGCCGTAATGGAGATGAAATGGGGAATTGTACCCGATATGGGGGGCATGGTGTTGTTGCCGCGTTTGGTCCGTTCGGACGTGCTGCGCCGTTTGACTTATACGGCCGAGCCTGTCGGTGCGGCACAAGCCGAGCGCTGGGGGGTGGTGACGGAAGTTGCCGATGATCCATTGGCCGCAGCGCAGGCGCTGGCGAAGGTAATTGCGGGCAAGAGCCCATCGGCCATCCGTGCTGCAAAGCGGTTGATTCGCGTGGCCGAGACGGCGGATGCAGCAGCCGTTCTGGATGCGGAATCGCGAGAGCAGGTCGAACTGATGGGCAAGCCGCATCAGATGGAGGTCGTGGCAGCGGCATTTGCGAAGCGGGCGGCGGTGTTTGACTAGAGACCTATCTGCCTGATTTTTATTCAGGAATTCAGTTTATTGGCAAAATGAAGAGGAGCGCTGGCTGTAATGCCAACGCCCCATTTTATATCACCCGATCTCGCTGAGGCGGTCCATCGCGGCCTGAAGCTGGTCGGCCTCAGACTGGCGTGCGGCGAGGTTTTCTTGGGCCTCGGCGACGACTTCTGGCGGGGCGGAGGCGGCGAATTTGGGGTTGTTCAAACGCCCGTTCAGGCCGCCGATTTCCTTGGCCAGTTTGTCGAGTGATTTTTGCAGGCGGGCCTTTTCCTCACCGATGTCGATGATGCCCTCAAGTGGCAGGCCGAAGGTGGCCCCTGCTGCAGCGATGGCGACTGTGCCTTTTGGGAAATCCGCTTTTTTCTCAAGGGGTTCCACGCGCGCAAGTCGTTTGATCATGGCCTCGTTGTTGTCCCATGCGGCCTGTGCCGCCGCGTCCATATCGGTCACGATCATGGGCACCTTGAGACCTGCAGGGACGTGCATTTGGGCGCGTGCGGAGCGGATGTTCTCGATCAGCGTGATGACCCAGTTCAGCTCGCGGTCTGCGGCCTCGTCGAGCAGGTCTGCGGTGGTGTAAGTGGGCCAGTCGGCGTGGACCAGATGCTTGTCGCGTTTGGCCGTCTCTCCCCACAGCTCTTCGGTGATGAAGGGCATGATGGGATGCAGCAGGATCAGGCATTGATCCAGCACCCAAGCCATTGTTTTGCGTGTTTCTTTTGCGATCTCGCCTGTGCCGTCATCCTCTTGTAGCAGGGGTTTGGACAGCTCCACGTACCAGTCGCAGACCTTGCCCCAGACGAAGGCATAAAGCGCACTGGCGGCATCGTTGAAGCGGTAGGTATCGATTGCTGCGTCGACCTCTTCACGCACGCGGGCGGTCTCTCCGATGATCCATTTGTTGAGCGTGGCATTGGGTGTCACCGGCGGTACACCCCCTGTACACCGTGCGTATACCGCTGTGCCGTCGAAGACGTTGTTCATTTCGGCGAATTTATGGGCGTTCCAGAGCTTGGTGCCGAAGTTGCGGTAGCCTGCGATGCGGGCGGCATCCAGTTTCAGCGCACCGCCAAGCGAGGCCATCGCGGCGTTGGTAAAGCGCAGGGCGTCGGCGCCATATTCGTCGATGATCTCGAGCGGGTCGATGACGTTGCCCACGGATTTCGACATCTTCTTGCCCTTAGCGTCGCGTACGAGGCCGTGGAGATAGACCGTGTCGAAGGGGGTTTTGCCCGTGGTGTCGAGCTGCATCATCATCATGCGTGCGACCCAGAAGAAAAGGATGTCCTGACCTGTGATCAGATCGGAGGTGGGGAAGTATTTTTTGAGCGCGTTCGTTTCCTCGGGCCAGCCGAGGGTGCCGATCGGCCAGAGGCCTGAAGAGAACCATGTGTCGAGCACGTCAGGGTCGCGGGTAATCATTTTGTCTCCCGCTTGTGCCTGTGCATCTGCTTCGGTTTCGGCACAGTATTCATTGCCCTCATCATCAAACCAAACCGGTATCTGATGCCCCCACCACAGCTGGCGCGAGATGCACCATGGCTCGATGTTGTCGAGCCAGTTGTAATACACTTTCTCGCCGCTTTCGGGCATGATTTTGACGTCGCCGTTTCGTACGGCGTCGAGGGCGGAGCCAACGATCTGGTCTGTGTCTACGAACCACTGGTCGGTGAGCATCGGCTCGATCACGACTTTGGAGCGGTCGCCGAAGGGCTGCATGATGGGTTTGGCCTCGACGTATGGAACCGTCTCGGTCACTTCCGACTTGTTGCCGTCCTCATCCTTCACCGTGCGGGTGACGTCATGCATTACGGCGAGGCCCTCGGCGGTGATGTCTGCTACGATTTTCTCGCGCGCCTCAAAACGGTCAAGGCCGCGATAGTCTTCGGGGACCATGTTCATTGCGGCGATCATCGCCTCGTCAAATTCACGCTCGCCGTTGGCGATGGCTTGGGCCACGGCGGCCTCTTCGGCGTAGGGTTTGCCGTCGGCGCGCATCGCCGCCTTGGTGTCCATGAGGTTGTACATGGGGATGCCGCCGCGCTTGGCGACTTGGTAGTCGTTGAAGTCATGCGCGCCTGTGATCTTCACCGCACCCGAGCCGAAATCGGGGTCGGGGTACTCGTCTGTGATGATGGGGATCAGGCGACGATGCTCTTTCGGGCCAACAGGGATTTCACATAGTTTTCCAACGATTGGCGCGTAACGCTCATCCGATAGGTGAACCGCAACAGCACCGTCGCCCAACATCGTCTCAGGACGCGTGGTGGCGATGGAGATATAGTCGCGGGTTTCGCGGAGTATCTCGTTCCCGTCCTCGTCCTTTTCGATATACTCGTAGGTGGCACCGCCTGCGAGCGGGTATTTGAAATGCCACATATGACCCGGCATCTCGGTATTCTCGACCTCAAGATCCGAGATCGCAGTCTCGAACCGCGGGTCCCAGTTCACCAGCCGTTTGCCGCGGTAGATCTTACCCTCGTTGTACATCTGGACAAAGACTTTGATCACTGCGTCATGGAAATTTGGGGAGTTTTCGTGGCCTATCCGCGTATCATTGGGTGCGCCGGACATGGTGAAGGCGTTGCGGTCCCAGTCGCAGGAATTTCCCAGCCGCTTCATCTGGCCGATAATGGTGCCGGCTGTTTTCTCTTTATAGGACCATGCGTGCTGCAGGAATTCCTCACGGGTCAGGTCTGTGCGTTTGATCTGGCGCTCTGCCAGCTCGTTTTCCACGGCGAGTTGTAGTGCGATGCCTGCGTGGTCCTGACCCGGCTGCCAGAGCGTGTCAAAACCGCGCATCCGGTGCCAGCGAACGCGGATATCCTGCAAAACATGATTGAAAGCATGACCCACATGCAGTGAGCCGTTGACGTTGGGCGGGGGAAGCATCACGCAATACGTCTCGGAGCGGGACGCGTTGGCCCCTGCTTTGAAGGCGCCTGATTTCTCCCAAGCGGCGTAAATGCGGGCCTCGGCCTCGGATGCGTCGAATTTCTTGTCCAGTGCCATGCTGTGGCTCCCGTCGGTGTTGGATTTGCGCCTGATGTAGCGGAGGACGCCTGCGAGGGGAAGGGTGCACGATTATGACGCAAGGTGGGTGCTGGACACGGGCGAATGTGCCGCTAGTTTCGTGACGTGAATAAGAGCGTAGCACGGGAGCGAAGAGTGATGGAAAAGTTCGGGAAAAGTCAGCCGATTACACGGGTGGAAGACGTACGGTTTTTGACAGGCGAGGGCCGCTATGTCGATGATATTTCGCCAGAGGGCGCGCTGCATGCTTTTGCCTTCCGTTCGCCCGTGGCGCACGGCGTGATTACCGAATTGGACGTGTTTGAGGCGGCTGAAGCCGATGGGGTGCACATGGTGATCACCTGCGCTGACCTTGAGGCGGCGGGGGTGAAGGTCGAAATTCCTGGTGCCACGGTGAAGAACCGCGATGGCTCCATGGGGGCTGCACCCGTGCGCCCTATGTTGGCGAAGGACCGTGTGCGTTTCGTAGGCGAGCCTGTGGCGATGGTGATTGCCGACACCTATGAGCAGGCACGCGATGCGGCTGAACTGATCATGTTCGACGTCGACGAGTTGCCCGCGAAGATTGAGATTGGGCGCGGGGGCGAGACGGTGCATGCCGAGGCGCCTGACAATTGCGCGCTCGATTGGGGCATGGGCGATGAAGCTGCGACCGAGGCTGCCTTCAAGGCCGCCGCACGGACGGTCTCGCTGGATGTTGGCGACAACCGCATCATCGTGAACTCGCTGGAGCCGCGCGGCTGTTACGCCGAGTGGGACGGGGAGCGGCTGCATGTGGCCTATAACGGTCAGGGCGTTTGGGTGCATAAGAACAATCTTGTGAATGCCTTTGGTCTGGACGAGGACGCGGTTAGGGTGACCAACCCTGACACGGGCGGTGCGTTCGGTATGAAGGGGATGGCGTACCACGAGTATTTCGTCATCAGCCACGCGACCCGCGTGCTGTGTAAACCTGTGCGCTGGATGTCCGAGCGCACGGAGGCGATGCTCACCGACAATGGCGGGCGTGATCTGACTTCGGTGGCGGAGCTGGCATTTGACGCCGACAACAAGATTACGGCTTACCGCGTGCGCTCTAAATTCAATCTGGGTGCGTACAACAGCCAGTTTGGGCAGTTCATTCAGACGCAGCTGTTTAGCCGCGTGCTGGCTGGGGTCTATGACATCCAGACGACGTGGTTGCAGGTTGAGGGCTACTATACCAACACCGTGCAGGTCGATGCCTACCGCGGTGCAGGGCGTCCCGAGGCGATCTATGTGCTGGAGCGTCTGATGGACCGTGCGGCGCGCGAGCTGGGGGTCGACCCGCTGGAGCTGCGGCGGATCAACTTTATCAAGCCTGACCAGTTTCCTTATGCTACCGCCACGGGCGAGACTTATGACGTGGGCGATTTCAACAAGGTGCTGACACGTGGTGCGCTGGAGGCGGACCTTGCAGGTTTCGGGGCGCGAAAAGCGGCGGATGCCAAGCGCGGGCTGCTGCGTGGGCAGGGCTTGTGCTATTACATCGAGAGCATTTTGGGCGATCCGAGCGAGGGCGCGGAGGTGCAATTTCACGCGGATGGCACGGTTGAGATACTTGTCGGCACGCAATCTGGCGGGCAGGGGCATGAGACGGTCTATGCCAAATTCCTGAGCGATCAGACGGGTATCCCGCTGGAGAACATTCGCGTCATTCAGGGCGACAGTGACCGCATCGCGACGGGCGGCGGCACGGGCGGCTCCCGCTCGGTCACGGTGCAGAACAATGCCACGCTGGCCACGGTCACGGTGATGACGGAGGCGTTCAAGGCGTTTCTGGCGGATGAGATGGGCGTGCCTGCGGCGGAGATTGCGTTTGATGACGAGCGGTTCCGCGCGGATGGAAGCAACCTCACGCCCACCATGCTGGAGGTCGCCGATATGGCGCGGGCGCAGGGGCGCGACGATCTGCTGACGCATCAGGCGCGGGCCACGTTGGAGGCGCGCAGTTTCCCTAATGGTGTGCACATCTGTGAGGCCGTGATCGATCCCGAGACGGGCATCGTGACCACTGACCGCTACACTGTGGTTGATGATTTCGGCAATCTGATCAATCCCTTGCTGGCCGAAGGGCAGGTGCATGGCGGTGTGGCCCAAGGCATCGGGCAGGCGGTGCAGGAGCGGGTTGTCTATGACGATGACGGACAACTGCTCACGGCATCGTTTATGGACTATGCCATGCCGCGCGCCAATGATGTGCCATTCATATCGTTCACGAGCGAGCCTGTCCCTTCCACGGCCAACATCATGGGCATGAAGGGCTGTGGCGAAGCGGGAACGGTGGGCGCGCTTGCTGCTGTGTCGAACGCGGTGCAGGATGCGCTGTGGGAGCACGGCGTGCGTCAGGCGGATATGCCGTTTACGCCGCATAAGGTTTGGGAGTTGCTGCAAGGTGAGGCCATCGCCGCCGAATAACGAGAGCGTTTGGGGGCGGCTGTTTGGCCGCCTCTGGACCCGTCCCGACAGTGATTTCGGCCCCGCCCGCCCCAGCAGGGGGCCGCAAACCCATTTGGTGATTCTTGACGGCACCATGTCCACGCTGAAACCGGGATGCGAGACTAACGCGAGGCTTGCATATCGTTTGGCGCAGGAAATGGGGCCGCAAATATCCATCTATTATGAGCCTGGATTGCAATGGGACAGCTGGCGCACGGTGCGTGATGTGGCCGCAGGGCGCGGCATTAACCGCCAGATCAAGCGCTCCTACGGCTACCTCGCGTCGCGCTACCGTGTGGGGGACCGCATCTATCTGATGGGCTATTCGCGGGGGGCGTATGCCGTGCGCTCGCTGGCGGGGATCATTGACCGCGTGGGGCTGTTGCGCCGTGAAAGTGCTACCGAGCGGAATATCCGCCAAGCCTACCGCCTTTATGAATGTTCTGCTGACGGGCAGGCCGCCGCGGCCTTTGCCACCGCACATTGCCGCGACAGTGTGCCCATCGAGATGATCGGTGTGTGGGATACGGTCAAATCACTGGGGATCAACGCGCCCGTGCTGTGGCGGCTGAGCGTCGCGCGCCATGCGTTTCACAACCACGCGCTGGGGCGCTGTGTCAAACGGGGCTATCACGCGCTGGGGCGTGACGAGACGCGGGTCGTCTATCGCCCTGTCCTGTGGGAGAGCGATCCGTCCCACCCTGCGCAGATCGAACAGGTCTGGTTAAAGGGCACGCACGGGGATGTGGGCGGGCAATTGGGCGGGCGTCACCATGTGCGGCCCTTGTCCAACATCCCGCTGGTGTGGATGCTGGAACGTGCTCAGGCGGCGGGGCTGCCGCTGCCTGAGGGCTGGCATGGGCGGTTTGCGCAGGATGTGTGCGCGCCGTCTGTCGGGACATGGGCAGGCTGGGGCGCGTTGTTTGTGACGCGGCGCAAGCGTGTTGTTGGTGTGGATGCGTCCGAGCGGCTGCACGAGAGTATCGCCACGGCTGAAGTTGAGAGTGGCGCTGCCCAGCTGGGCTGAGGTTCGTTACTGTCTCCTGTTACGCGATCTTCATCAGTTTCTTTTTAGGACGCGATCTTCATCACGATGCACGTCGTGGAGCCTGTGGCATAAAGCTTGCCGTCCTCCACGCCGCGGATTTCGCCGTGGGCCACGCCTGTTGAGCGGCCTGCGTGATCTGTGATGCCGATGCAATCCACTGTCATGCCCAGCGGGATCGAGCGCAGGATGTTGATCTTATATTCCAGCGTTGTGTAGATCGAGCCGCGCGGGATGCAGGTCATCACAGCGCAGGCCATCGCGGAATCCAACAGCGTGCCGTACCAGCCGCCGTGCACGGTGCCCATCGGATTGGTCACGTTGAATTCGGGCGTGCCACGAAAGACGCATTTGCCTTCCTCAACGCTGTGCAGTGTATAGCCCATGGTTGCGCCAATGGGCGGGCCGGGGTTGGTGCCGTCAAGGATGCTTTGCATATATTCCAGCCCCGAAAGTTTGAGCGCCTCGGCGGCGGGCAACAGATCATCGGGGGAGGTGGCAAGGCGGCGCATGAGGTTGGCTCCATTAGTTGCGGTGCCGCCAGCCTAGGGGCGTTTTGCGCCGCTGTGCAAGATGTTACGCCACGTTGGAAAGTGTGGCGTCTGGCGTGATCCCCAGCGCATGGCAGACGGTGCGCGTGAGGTCGGGACGGTTGAGAGTGTAGAAATGCAGCGCATCTACCCCTTCGTCTACCAGCGTGCTGCACATCTCGGTGCATAGCGTGGTGGACAAGAGATCGGTGCGCTCGTCCCGCGCCGCTTTGCCGTAGGCATCGTCCAGCCAAGCGGGGATTTTGGTGCCGCAGCTTTGCGCGAATTTGCGCGCGGAGGTCCAGTTGGAGACAGGCAGGATACCCGGCACAATCGGCTTGTCGATGCCTGCCGCTGCGCATTGATCGCGGAACCGCAAAAAGCTGTCGGCCTCGAAAAAGAACTGGGTGATTGCCTCATCCGCGCCCGCGTCGAATTTGCGTTTGAGGTATTGGATGTTGGCGTGCTGGCTGGCCGCATCGGGGTGGCAATCGGGGTAGGCGCCCACGCGTATGGTGAACTTGTCTTGCAGAGCAAGCGCCTCGATCAGCTCGAGCGAGGATTTGAAGCCATCCGCGTGCGGCGTGAACCGCGTCTCGCCGTTTTGCGGATCGCCGCGCAGGGCAACGATGTCGGTGACGCCTGCGGCATGGAATTTCCCCGCCAATTCCATCGTCTCGGCCAACGATGCGCCCACGCAAGTCAGATGCGCCGAGACGGGCAGGCCCGAAGTGCGGTGCAGCACGGCCGCCGCGTCATGGGTCAGATCGCGGGTGCTGCCGCCTGCGCCGTAGGTGACCGAGAAGAAGCGCGGGGCAAGGGGTGCAAGGGCCTGCGCCGTGTCCCACAGACGAAACGCGGCATCGACGGTTTTGGGCGGGAAGACCTCGAAGGAGATGGCAGGGCTTGTCATGGGGCAATTCCTTTTTGAGTTGCTCTGTTGTTTCATGAATGCCAATGTGAGTAAAATTCATAACTTTCATATTTAACATGAGGAAAGACGCATATGCATATCGAGTTCAGGCATCTGCGCACCATTCAGGCGATCCACCGTGCGGGGGGCCTCGCACGGGCGGCGGATATGCTGAACATCACGCAATCTGCGCTGAGCCATCAGGTGAAAGGCCTTGAGGATCAGGCGGGGGTCGAGCTGTTTGTGCGCCGCTCCAAGCCGCTCAAGCTGTCGCCAGCGGGGCAGCGATTGCTCAAGCTGGCCGAGCAGGTGTTGCCGCAAGTGGCGGCCTTGCAGGATGAATTCAGCGGCCTGCGCGAGGGCAGCCACGGGCGGATGTACATCGCGATCGAGTGTCACGCCTGTTTCGAGTGGCTGTTTCCCGTGCTCGAGCAATTCCGCCACAGTTTTGGCGATGTGGATGTGGATATCCGCCCTGGTCTGGCGTTTGATGCTCTGCCTGCGCTGTTGCGCGAGGAGGTTGATCTGGTCATCTCAAGCGATCCTGAAGATATTGCGGGCGTGGATTTTATTGAACTTTTCGATTACAGGGCGGTGTTTGTAGCCTCAAGCACCCATCCGTTGGCAGCTAAACCCTTTGTCGAGGCCAGCGATTTTCGTGACCAGACGCTGATTACCTACCCTGTGGAGCGCACGCGGCTGGATGTGTTCAGCCAGTTGCTTATCCCTGCCAAAGTTGAGCCTGCCGCCATTCGTCAGGTGGAGCTGACAGCGGTGATTTTGCTGCTGGTGGCGAGCAATCGGGGCGTCTCGGTGCTGCCTGATTGGGTGGTGCGGGAAGTGAAATATTCGTCCGATTACGTGACGCGGCCCCTGACGGCGCAGGGGATCACGCGCCGCTTGTACGCTGCGATCCGCACGGATGACCGTGACAAGCCTTACATGCAGGAATTGCTGGGGCTGGCAGGGGTTGAGGCGCGCAAATTGCAAGCGGTGTGATGAGGCAGACGGTCCTCCGCTATGCGCGAGCTAGCTTTCGTTTGATTGCCACAAGGGAATGTCGGCTGTAATCAGGCAAGCGCGTCAAAGAACCTCTGTATGACGTCCGCGGTGTCTTGTGGTTGGGTTGCATAGCGGCCAGAGGCTGTTGACTTGAGGTTCATGCTGCTCGTAGTAATCCAAGCCTCAAAAGCCTTTGCGTCTTGATAGACCATATCCATCGCAACGATGCTGGGCGTTTCATTTTGTGCAATGTCTGAAGGTAGCTTCCCGAACTCGGCTTGGGTAGCATCCAGCGTTTGCACTGATATCTGCCCGTTCGCCGTTTGAACGGAAAACCCGCCGTTCAATGGGGATGCGTTACCGTAGATGCTCATCAGTTTTGCTTTCAGGGTTTCGTGCTGTGCAGCATTCGCCAGTATCGTGACGCCTTTGATCCCATTTACTGTGTTGGGATGCTCCAGCCATTCGGGAACATAGATCAGCTCTGGCCGGTGCTGCTGGCACAAAAAGAAGGAGAGCCGCGGGAAGTCTGGATCTGGCAAGAGTGCCAGTGTCGTTTTTGTTCTGTCACTACTCCCATCGGGCAACGTCACGTCCCGCCCGAATTCGAGGTGACCGGCAACGGTGAAACCCGCAGCGGTTGCGGTTGCTGCGTCTTGCACACTGTCTGTGCTGTGCAACGCGCTTAACGCGACACCTTCGCGCTGTTGAAGATGCTCAAAGACGTGGCGCCCAAATCGAAATTCGCCTGCGGGCACTTCGTCGATCAAGGTCTCGTCATATATGCCCATGATCTCCGGCAGGCAGCCATCGAACATGGGAAGGCTTGTGCTGGTGCCCCAAGGGTGTTTGCCAATCGCCGTCATGTTGAACCCAAGTGAGATTAACCGTTTGCGCAGACCTTCGATGTCATGGGTTGCAAGAAGCGGATGGTCGATGCCGAATGACGCGTTCAAGTGCCTTGTTCCTTGTCCAAAAAAGAGGCGCGAGCCGCGCCTACATCATGCGCTTTGGTGCCAACGAACACCCTGCGAGGGGGGACGTCTTCCAAGACAATCGCGCCCGCCCCGATATTTGTACCTGCGCCAATCGTGACATTGCCAAGGACCAAGGCTCCTGCACCAATGATCGCGCCGTCCTCCACCTTTGGATGACGGTCTGGGCCTGCGTGTTGAAATGGGCCGGCGTTGTTGAAAGTGCTTCCAAGGGTCACATTGTGCCAGATTGAGACATCTTTGCCTATGACCGTGGTTTCGCCTGCAACAAATCCCAACCCGTGATCCAACCAAAAGCCCGCGCCAATTTGGGCGGCGGGATGGATGTCCGGTGCCAAGACGCGGCCGCTGGCGGCTTTTACCGCCAAAGCGGCTGTCGTATCGCCATTTTGCCAGAGCCGATGGGCGATGCGGTGCGCAATCGTGGCATGAACCCCACGCGAAAACAGCACTGTCGCAGCGGGTCCACCGGGTTCGAAATTGCGTCGGGCGGTCTCAAATATATCGCGCTCGGTCGCTGCGACAATTGCCGGAGCCTCGCGGTAGGTTTTTGCCACGATGCGCCCGACGGCTTCGGTGCAAACCGCACGAAACAAAGCACCCAGAAAATCAGGCAAATCCTCGAACGGACCCAGACCCAAAAGGTCGGCAGTTCGCTTGTCGCCCTCTAGCAGGGCTTTGACGTCCTCAACTAACATAGCCAAACGCTATCCGAGGGGTAGGTGCGCTGTCGAGCCATACACTTTTGGCAGAGGTATATTCCATGAGGTATATTCCATAAGGGCATCGGTTCCGCTCGAGCGTCCAAATCCTGAGTTCAGCGAACCGCCAAATGGGGATGACACGTGAATGGCTTTGTAGCTGTTGATCCAGAACGTCCCTGCGCGAACTTGATCGGCAACGCGGTGGGCGCGCCCGACATCGGCTGTCCAAACAGCTCCCGCGAGGCCAAAGTCTGTCGCATTCGCAAGCGCAATGGCCTCTTCCTCGGTATCGAACGGAATAGCTGTAACAACGGGGCCAAAAATCTCGGTCTGCGCGGCGTGGTCGGTATTTGCCAAACCGTCTAGAACCGTTGGTGGTACAAAATATCCCGTGTTCGGTGTTGTGTCGCGTGAAAGGACACTGGCGCCATCAGATTTTGCACGTGCCACCATGTCGCTGACATGGGCAAATTGGCGGGCGTTGCTGATCGGACCGACCTCGGTTGCTTCGACCAGCGGGTCGCCGAGTTCAATCTTGTTCATGCCATCGGTTAGCATCCCGACCAACTCATCATGAATGGAGCGATGTACAAGCAAGCGTGATCCCGCGGCACAGCTTTGCCCCGCACCCGAAAAGATTGCAGCCTGCGCTCCAAGACACGCATGTTTTTGGTTTGCATCGTCAAAAACGATGTTAGCCGATTTGCCGCCCAGCTCCAAAACCGCAGGTTTCAGTGCTTTTGCAGCTGTCATTGCCACAACCCGACCCGTCTGGGGCGAGCCCACAAAGATCACTTTGCGCACTGACGGGTGTTCTATTGCGGCTTGGCCAGCGGTTGGCCCCAAGCCGCAAAGCACGTTTGCAAGGCCTTTGGGCAGCCCAACCTGTTCGGCCAGATAGACCAGTGCAACGGTGGTTACGGGGGTCAACTCGTTTGGTTTAATGACAACGCCATTGCCCGTCGCAATCGCGGGAGCGATTTGCCAGCCGCCCGTGAAGATAGGTGCATTTCAGGGAGTGATCTGGAAAACGACGCCCAATGGTTCGCGTTTGGTATAGTTCAGGTGGCCCGAGGGTACGGGGATGACTTCGCAATGTAGCTTGTCCGCCCAGCCCCCATAATAGGCAAACATCTCAGCAACTTTAGCCACCTCGACCCGGCAATCGCGGATCGGTTTTCCGGCCACTAATGCCTCGATTTTGGCGAGAGGTTCAGCGTGGTCGAGTACGGTGCGCGCAATGCTTTGAATCACCAAACCGCGCGCCGCACCTGACAGAGCCGCCCAATCGGTTTGGGCCGCTCTCGCGGCCACACAGGCTGCGATCGCAAGATCAGCACCAGCGTCGCGATAGGCCACCAACGGCTGCTCAGTGTAGGGGTCCACAAGCGTGATTGTGTCTCCTGTTCCGTCCACCAATGCGCCACCTATCAGGCTTTGTGGTTTGGACCCGAGGCCAAGCGCCGCCATCTGGGCCGTAAATACGTCGATCCGCGTGGTCATTTGTCCGCCCCGTATTTGGTGATCTCATTGAAGTCGGCGGTGTCAGGGATGTCGCCTGTTTTAGACAGCCAAAGGTCTGCAATTCCTGCGAAGCCATGCAAACCAATGCCTGTCTGCTCGGACAATTCCAATGCCAGTCCCACGTCTTTGCGCATCAGGCCCATCGTAAAACCAGAATCAAATGCGCCAGCCAGCACCCATTTAGGAAAGTTTACCTCGCTGACCCCGCTGCGGCCCGAACCGGCGTTGACACCTTCGAGCAGCCCTTGTGCTGACACACCCGCCGCCTCGCACATGCGGACGGCTTCTGCGACCAAAACGAGGTTTGCGGCACAAAGCATATTGTTTGTGATCTTGGCCGCATGGCCTGCGCCCGACGCGCCAACAACCACTGTTTTTGCTGTCAGAATGTCGGTCACAGGTGCCAATCGATCAATCGCGGCCTGATCACCTGCGAGCAACATCGTCATCGTCCCTGCCTTGGCTGCCGCAGGGCCACCGCTTACGGGTCCATCGATGAAATCAAAGCCATTGGTATGGCCCAATTTGGCCATCGTTTGAGACGTTGTTGGCGTCGAAGTCGAGGTATCTAGCACGATAGCGCCTGCTTCGATAGATGTCGCAATCTGCGCCATGACCGCCTCAACCACCTGTGCTTTGGGAAGGGACAGGATGATGATTTCTTATCCGCTCACCAGTTCTTTGGCGGTCTGTGCAACGCTTGCACCACCAGAGCGCATACACGTTTGGATGTCGCTATCAGGATCATAGCAGCTGATATCCATCCCCGCCGCAACCAGTTGGCCAATCATCCCGCCGCCCATGTTGCCGCATCCAACAACTCCGATTTTCATGAAACACTCTCCGTAGGTTTGAGAGGATCATAGCAGCGCCAAGCAATCTGGAAATGCATCGCACAGCAAATATCGTTGCGCCCAATGCAACAATTATTCGTTCAATGCCAGCAGTGAACGCGCCATCGCCGGGATCAGCTTTTGCGCAGCCAACGGCAACCGACGGCCTTGGCGGACAACTAGGCTCACCTTGCCACGGCCAAAATTCGAAACCGCGACATCCCGTGCACGCAAAGTCCCTGCCTTGATGTCATCAGCCACGACAAACTCTGGCAAAAGAGTTACGCCCAAATCACCTCGAACAAAGGCTTTGAGAGCGGCGATTGATCCTGTTTCCATCACCGCGCGTGCGCGAAACCCATGCGACGCTTCCATGTCTGCAATCACTGCGCCGACACCGTAACCCTTGCTGAGGAACGCGCAGGGTAAATCGGCGAATTCGGAAATCTTCACTTTGTCAGAGGAGTCAAATTGCCCGCCTTGCTTGCAAATGACAACAAGGTGGCGGTCTGCGTGGGCCACGACATTCAATCGCGCATTTGGGGCGGCATCAAAGGCCAGACCGATATGCGCGCGATCTTCGACTATTGCATCCGTCATCTGATCTGTGGAACCTACGTTCAGGGAAAACGTAATCTCAGGATGGTCTCGCGAGAATTTTGCCAACACCGATTGCGAAAAATCACTCACAAAGCCTTCGCCAAGAGCGACAGAAACCGCCCCCCGTTCCATATTCTCGAGCGCGTCGAGCTGGGACCTGAGAGCCTCCATCTCACCGCTTTGCCTTTGCGCGGAATCGAGCAGCAGCAGGCCTGCTTCGGTGGGCATGACGCCCTTACGCCCGCGTCCAATCAGCACGGTCGCAAGTTGCTTTTCCAAAGATGCAATATTGCGGCTGACCGTCGAAGGTTCCAACCCAAGTTGATCCGCTGCCGCGCGGATTGTCCCTGCTGCCAGTGCCGTTTTGAAGCTTAGGATATGTTTGAGTTCAGGCTGCATCGTGTCACCAATTTTGGAACGCACCCTTACAGTCTGGTGCTTGTTGCGCAATGATTTTGGATGCTTGCGTGTCATGGATGACGGACGGTCCAGATGGTGCCAAGCCTTTGCATCATGGTGTTCTGGCACGATAGGCACGCTTATGCAGTGTCAATCCAGACACGCGTTTGAAGCGTGGCTTTGGTCCCTAAGGGCAGGGAGCCACAGTTCGCTGTGTTTGCGAAGGTGTCCGCGCCACCCCCTGAGCGGCAGCGCGGATGTTTTGGGTTAGATCACCTTAACGATGGCCTTGCCTGTGTTGCCGCCTGTGAGCAGCTTGATAAAGGCGTCTGGCGCGTTCTCGAGGCCTTCGGTGATGTCTTCCTGCACTTTAACGGAGCCGTTGGCGATCATCGGGCCGACTTCTTTGTGGAAATCGCCCATGCGGTTCCAGTGGTTGGAGATGATGAAGCCGTGTACGCTCAGGAAATTCACCAGAATGGTGCGCCAGAGTTTCGGAGCGGTGAGGCCTTTCTCGATGGCGTCCGCGCCCAAGCCGCCCTCATTGTACCATGAGATCATGCCGCAGACGGGAATGCGGCCGAATTGGTTCATCAATGGCATGACGGCCTCAAGCACTTTGCCGCCGACATTCTCGAAGTAGATGTCGATGCCTTTGGGGGCGGCTTCCTTGATTGCTGCGCGCAGCTCGGAGGCGGTGGCGTAGGCTTTGTGATCGAGGCAGACGTCAAAGCCGAAATGCTCGACGGCCATTTTGCATTTGTCTGGCCCGCCTGCGATGCCCACGGTGCGCAGGCCGCGTGATTTGGCGATTTGGCCGACCATAGAGCCCACGGGACCAGTGGCCGCGGCGACCACGAGGGTTTCGCCTTCTTTTGGTTTGCCAAGTTCGGTCAGGCCGTACCAGCCCGTGAGACCCGGCATGCCGAGAACGCCCAGCGCATAGGTGATGGGGGCGGTGTTGGGGTCGATTTTAGCCAGTGTTTTGGCGTCCGCCACGGCGTGCGTGGCCCAGCCAAAGCCGCCCATGACGAATTGGCCGACCTCAAAGCCTGCGGCGTTGGAGGCGATGATCTCGCCTACCGAGCCGCCCTCCATCTTGCCATCTACGGGGATGTTGGCGGCGTAGGATTTGGCGTCGTCCATGCGGCCACGCATATAGGGGTCGAGGGACATGTAGTGTACGCGCACCAGCACTTCGCTCTCGGCGGGGGTTGGGACGGGGTGTTCTTCAAGGCGGAAGTTCTCGGGGGTCGGCGCGCCATCGGGGCGGCTGGCCAATACGATCTGTTTCATAGTGTCTGACATTGTGGTCTCCCTTTGATTTGCGCTCACGCTATCCTAGATGCAGTGCCTTACAAGCGGCACGCTGCGTCACTGGTTTGAGGACTGGCCCTTGGCAAGGGCGGCACTTCGGCGTAGGAGGGCGCAAATCTCATTTGATAAAGGCCGTTGTGACATGGTTGGCAGTGCAAATCTTAACATCATGATCAAGGCCGCGCGCAAAGCGGGGCGCGCCTTGGTCAAGGACTTTCGCGAAGTCGAGCAATTGCAGGTCTCGATGAAAGGCGCGGGCGATTTCGTGAGCCGTGCGGACACCAACGCCGAGAAGATCCTCAAGGAAGAGCTGCGAGGCGCGCGCCCGACCTATGGCTGGATCGCCGAAGAGGGCGGGGCCGAAGACGGCGAAGACCCCACGCGCCGCTGGATTGTTGACCCGCTGGACGGGACCACAAACTTCCTGCACGGGCTGCCGCATTGGGCGATTTCCATCGCCCTTGAGCACAAGGGGCAGGTTGTTGCGGGTGTCGTGTTTGATGCCGCCAAGGAAGAGATGTTTTTCGCCGAAAAAGGTGCGGGCGCGTGGATGAACGAGAGCCGTCTGCGCGTATCGGGCCGTCATAAGATGATCGAGAGCATTTTTGCGACGGGTATTCCTTTTGGGGGCCGTTCCGATCTGCCTGCGACCTTGCAGGATATGGCGCGTTTGGCCCCGACCTGTGCAGGTATCCGCCGTTGGGGGGCTGCGGCGCTTGATTTGGCCTATGTCGCGGCGGGCCGCTATGACGGCTATTGGGAGCGTCGCTTGAACGCTTGGGATCTGGCCGCAGGGGTGATCATTGTTAAGGAAGCGGGTGGATTGGTTGAGCCGATAAGCCCGCGCGGTGATATCCTCGGTGACGGTGAGATTATTGCCGCGAACGAGGCGATCTTTACCAGTTTTGCCAAGGTTGTGCGCGGCTAGTCTTTGCGGTCCTTGGGGTGATTGATGCCATCGCGCCATGGGAAGGGTTCATGCGCCATTGGATGTGTCGCATCGATGCAGCCGAGGTTTACGCCACTGATCTGCGGGTCTGCCCGCGTCTGGTGGTGGGTATAGATACCGCAGGTTTTACAGAAATAGTGTCGTGCTGTGTGTGTACCAAAGCTGTAGAGGCCGAGGTTATCGGCGCCTTTGGTCACCTTCAGCGTTGTTGATGTCACGCCGATGTTGGCCGCTTGGCGGCGTTTGCAGAATGAGCAGTTGCAGCGTGCGGCATTTGCGTAGCCTTGAGGCGCATGGCCTGTGATTTTAATTGCGCCGCAGTGGCAGGTGGCGGTGATGTCAAAGCTCATTTGCGTTTGACCTTTGGCATGGCATAGCTGGCAGGCGGATGGGGCGGATGGCCGTGTGTGGCTTGCCAGAACTGCGGCCCGCCGCGTTTAAGCCAGAGCGGTACAGCAAGCAGCAGCCCTGCGATAAAGCCGCCAGCATGCGCCCAATACGCCACGCCGCCTGTTTGGGGGGTGGCGCCAAGGCCGCCGACAAATTGCATACCAAACCAGACCATAAGCATGATCCATGCAGGGATCGGGAAGATACGAATGACAAAGAAGATGTCGACGCGGGCCTTGGGAAAAAGCAAAAGATACGCGCCCATGACGCCCGCGATTGCACCCGAGGCACCGACGGTGGGGATGTAGGACAGGGGGTCGGCCACGGCGTGGGCATAGCCCGACAGTGCGCCTGCCAGAAGATAAAAGCCAAGGAAGGGGCCATGGCCCATCTCGTCCTCTATGTTGTCGCCAAAGATCCACAAAAACAGCATGTTGCCCCCCAGATGCGCCCAGCCTGCATGCAGGAACTGCGAGCTAATGAGGGCGTTATAGCCGTCACCTTCGATCATCAGGCGGCGGGGCAGCAGTGCATAGTCATAGTAAAGCTGCGCCAGTGCCCGCTCGTCGTCCGCTATGGGTAGCATGCTTAGAAAGATGCCGATGTTGGCGGCCATCAGCGCGTAGGTGACATAAGGCACGCGGCCCGAGGGGTTATGATC
>CBFHZX010000034.1:0-30718 GCA_965660425.1 Sulfitobacter sp.
TCCGAGCTTTCCATCGGCAGGCGCGCATGCACGACGGAATGCAGTGGGCTGTTGGCCTGCAAAAGCAACGCTGCCGCCGCACTATCCACAAGGGTCAGCGAATGGGTCATCGCAAAGGCGGCAGGGTGCTCCAACACAGCAATGACAGCGGCTGGTAACAGGCGGGCAGATTTCGTCAGATTCAGCGCAGTCAAATAGTGCGCGGCATTGCCCTCACGCAGCGTGGGCAACGGCCCTTTCATCGGTGCGCTCAGGTCGTCCGATGGGTCTGCAATGCTCTGCACCCACCGCAGTGCTGCATCGGGGGCGAGTTTGATACGCGCCAGTTCACCGTCATAGGCCCGCGCCTTGAGCGTTTGCGCACGACGTGCAGTGATTGCCAGCACGGGCTGCGCCTCCATCGTCATGACCCGTTTGAACCGTTCTTTGGTCAGCGTCTCCGCCGCAAGCACCAGCAAATTACCCAGAACCACGGGCACACCCATGCGTAAATCCGCCCGCGCACGGGCCAAAGTCTCTGTCACATCAGGGGCAAAGGGCATCGGTTTTGTTACAACCTTTAGGAACTGTTGCTTGATATCTAGGGTATGACGGTCCGAATTGAAACAATTGACCGACATGCGACACGCCCCTGTGAGGCGTAAGGCGACCCCCTTGTTGATTTGCCGCAGTAGCATACCTTTAGGTAAGCGAAAGGGAGGCCCGATATGGCACAGCTCAAAAAAATTCTGCTTGTCGATGACGATGATGACCTGCGCGAAGCGCTCAGCGAGCAGTTGCTTATGACTGAGGATTTCGACGTTTTCGAAGCGGCGAATGGTGCCGAGGCGCTGAGCCGCGCCAACGAGATGATATACGATCTGCTTATCCTTGACGTAGGTTTACCCGACACGGATGGCCGTGAGCTGTGTCGTTTACTGCGCAAACAGGGAATCAAAAGCCCGATTATGATGCTGACAGGACACGATGGCGATGCAGACACCATTCTGGGTCTGGATGCAGGGGCAAATGATTACGTCTCCAAGCCGTTCAAATTTCCTGTGCTCCTTGCCCGCATCCGAAGCCAGCTGCGCACGCACCAGCAATCAGAGGACGCGATTTTCCAGCTTGGCCCGTATACGTTCAAGCCGTCCATGAAGATGCTCATCACGGAAGACGACAAAAAAGTACGTTTGACCGAGAAAGAGACAAACATTCTCAAATTCCTGCACCGCTCGTCGGACGGCGTGGTTGTGCGCGAAGTGCTGCTGCACGAGGTCTGGGGGTATAATGCTGGTGTCACCACCCACACGCTCGAGACGCACATCTACCGTTTGCGTCAGAAAATTGAGCCTGATCCCTCCAATGCGCGCCTTTTGGTCACTGAATCAGGTGGATATCGGCTGATGATTTGAGCATAGGAACTTTGTTAACCCTCTAAGGGTAAGAATAATAACGGACATAAGTTTCATGAGGTGTCCGTTTGCTATCCCAAACTTTGAGTGGCTGGGATGTGTGCCACTCTTCCTCCCTGTTGGACTTGGCCGGGCCTTTGTGCCCGGTCTTTTTTTCGTCCTTTGTGGTGGTTGCGCTGCGCTGCCCGCGATACGGTGCGCCAAACCCTTACAGGAGCGCGCATCATGTCATTCACCCTCGCCACTTGGAACATCAACTCCGTCCGCCTCCGCGAGCCTATTGTGTGCAAATTGCTGGCGGAGGAGGGGCCAGATGTGCTGTGCTTGCAAGAATGTAAAAGCCCCGTCGATAAAATCCCGATGGAGCAGTTTGCCGCCCTTGGCTACACCCACATGGTGGCAGAAGGGCAGAAGGGGTATAATGGCGTTGCCATCCTGTCCAAACTGCCGCTTGAGCCTGCAGGCGCGCAGGATTTCGCGGAATTGGGCCATGCGCGGCACGTGGCTGCCAAGCTGCCCAATGGTGTGACGGTTCATAACTTTTATGTCCCGGCAGGGGGCGATGTGGCCGACCGCGAAGTGAACGAGAAGTTTGGCCAGAAGATGGACTACCTCACTGAAATGCGTGACTTTTTCCACGCCGAAGCACCTTCCAAATCTATTCTTGTAGGCGACCTCAACATCGCGCCGCGCGAAGATGACGTTTGGGACCACAAGAAGCTGCTCAAAGTCGTGAGCCACACGCCTGTCGAGGTCGAGGCGCTGGCCCAGACCCAAGACGCAGGCAAATGGGTTGATATCACCCGTCAGGACATCCCCGAGGGATTGCTCTACAGCTGGTGGAGCTACCGCGCCAAGGACTGGGATGCAGCGGACAAGGGCCGCAGGCTGGATCACGTTTGGGCCACGCCCGACATCTCGACCGCCGCCCACAGCAGCCGCGTGCTACGCGATGCGCGGGGCTGGGAAAAGCCGTCGGATCATGCGCCCGTTTTTGCAACTTTTGATCTTTGACGCTAAGCCTCTTTGAAACCAGACGTTGCGGCCTCATATAAAGGCCAACCGCAAGACACAGAACTTTAGGACCGATGATATGATGGATCTCAATCTCTCCGCCGCCGCCCCGACCGATTTGGTTATGGACACCACCGAGGCCACGTTCATGGCTGACGTGATCGATGCGTCCCAAACCACCCCCATCATTGTGGATTTCTGGGCGCCGTGGTGTGGTCCATGCAAAACACTCGGCCCCCAGCTTGAGGCGGCAGTCACTGCTGCCAAAGGCGCTGTGAAGATGGTCAAGCTCAACGTCGATGAGGCTCAGGGCATCGCAGGGCAGTTGCAAATCCAATCCCTTCCTACGGTCTATGCCTTCTGGAAAGGCCAGCCTGTCGATGGCTTCCAAGGAGCAATCCCCCCGTCCGAGATCACCGATTTCATTGACCGCGTCATTAAGGCGGCTGGCGGCGAAGCGCTCTCCGACACGCTCAATGATGCGGTGGAGGCAGCGGAGGAAATGCTGGGGATGGGCGAAGCGTCCGATGCGGCACAGACCTTTGCTGCGATCCTCGGCGAGGACCCACTACATGCCGCAGCTTATGGCGGAATGGTGCGTGCGCATATCGCTTTGGGTGATCTGGATCAGGCCGAAGGCTTGCTGAACGGCGCCCCTATCGAGATTTCAAAATCACCCGAACTGGAAGCCGCCCACGCACAGCTGGAGCTTGCACGACAGGCTGCAGATGCTGGCCCCGTGGCTGAACTGACCGCGGCCGTTGAGGCGGATGAGAGCAATTCACAAGCGCGGTTTGATTTGGCCCAAGCACTTTATGCCAACGGCGATGCCGAAGGGGCTGTGGATCACCTGCTTGAGCTGTTCAAGCGGGACCGTGAATGGAATGAAGATGCTGCAAAAACACAGCTTTTCACCATCTTTGACGCATTAAAACCCAACGATCCCGTGGTGTTGAACGGTCGTCGCAAATTGAGCTCGATGATATTTGCCTGATGCCCACAACGGGCTACCTCAACAATATGATAAAAAAAGCAGACTTGCCTGACACGATCCCGATTTTCCCGCTGGGGGGCGCATTGCTCCTCCCGCGCTCGCGCTTGCCGCTGCACATATTTGAGCCGCGGTATTTGCAAATGATCGAGGATGCGCTGAAAACCTCCACCCGATTTATCGGGATGGTGCAGCCTAATGTTGTGCCGGGTCGCGGTGGGCCGGGTCTTCAGACCATCGGCTGCGCAGGCCGGATCAGCCAGTTTTCCGAGACGGAAGATGGCCGTTATATGGTCACGCTTGCGGGTATGTCCCGCTACCGTGTCGTGAAAGAGGTCGAAGGCTTCAGCCCCTATCGCCGCTGCGAAGTGTCTTGGGAAGGGTTCGACCTTGATCTTGAGGCCGAGGAAACCGATGCTGGTTTCAAGCGTCAGCCGTTTCTGGACGCGCTTGGCCGCTATTTTGATGTGCGTGGATTGTCGGCGGATTGGGAAACCCTCAAAGATGCCGATGATGAGTTGCTGATCAACTCGCTCTCCATGATGCTGGATTTCGATGCCGAGGATAAGCAGGCGCTGCTCGAAGCGCCCTCGCTTAGCACGCGCCGCGAAACGCTGGTGACGTTGATCGAATATGCCCTGCGCGGCGGCAGCGAAGGCGAAATGATGCAATGAGCGATACAACCGTACAGTTCGACCGTCGCATGCTGGAGGCGTTGATCTGTCCCCGCAGCCAGCAGACGCTCTCCTATGACGCCGAGCGGCAGGAGCTGATTTCCAAATCGGCAGGCCTCGCCTATCCCATCCGCAACGGCATCCCCGTCATGCTGGTGGACGAGGCGCGCGCCCTCGATTAGAGCGGCAAACCGCGCATTAGTCGGGGCAGATCGCCGTTTAATCCTGCCGCTTCGCGGATAAATGTGCGCCGCAGAGCGGGCAGAGCGCTTATGACCCCCATGCCGATGTCACGCGCCATACGGATCAGCCCGTTATCGTTTGAGAACAGCCTGTTGAAGCTATCGGTGGCCAAGGCCAGCGTCGCGTTGTCAAACCGCCGCCACTCCTGATACCGCGCCAAAGCGACCGCGGCGCCGAAATCCTCACCACGGCGCTGCGCATCTACGATCACCTCGCAGAGGGCGGCAATATCGCGAAATCCTGCATTCAATCCCTGACCCGCAATCGGGTGCACCCCATGGGCACTGTCGCCGACCAGCGCCAGCCGTGGCGCAATCATTTCATGCGCCAGCGACAGGCTCAGCGGATAGGTATAGCGCGCACCCGCCAGTGAAATCTCACCCAGAAAATCACCAAAGCGGGGGCGCAGAATGTCCAAGTACTCCGCATCGGGCAGGGCGTGGATACGTGCCGCATTCTGTGCCGTCTCCGACCACACAATCGAGCTGCGGTTGCCTGTGAGCGGCAGGATGGCCAGCGGTCCGGGGGGCATGAAGAACTGATGCGCGATGCCGTTATGCGGCAACTCATGCTGGACAGCGCAAACCAGTGCCGTCTGGCCGTAGGCCCATCCCGTCCGCTTGATCCCCGCGCGCGCAGCAGTGCCTGAGGCGCGCCCGTCTGAACCAATGCACAACCGCGCGCGTAGCGTTTTGCCCGAGGCGAGCGTCAGCGTGATCCCCGTCGTGTCAGCAGCCTGTGCCATAACAGTCTCGCTGTTGAGCACTTGCACCATCTCGGCGGCGTCCACCGCATTCATGAGCGCGCGGCGCAGATTACGGTCCTGCACCATATGACCCATCGGGCCTTCCTCAATCTCGGCATGGTCGAAATGCATAAAGAATGGTGAGGGGCCTTCACCCGCACGCCCGTCGGTGACCTTGATCTCGAACATCGGCTGCGCCTGATCCGCGACAGCCTCCCACAGGCCGATCCCTTCAAGCAGGCGCACAGACGTCAGCGCAATCGCATAGGAGCGCCCGTCAAACTTCGCGTCCATGCGCGGCGCGGCAGGCTGCGCATCAATTACGCTCACACGCAATCCCTGCTGGCTGAGAGACAGGGCAAGGGCAGAGCCGTTCAGCCCGCCGCCAACGATGGCAATATCAGTGTCAAAATCCATAGCCCTAATTATGTCGGGCGGCGGGGGATTGTCCATGCGCCCATGCGCCGCTACCGTTACCAAAATTCGCAAGAGGAGCGCGTGATGCAAGACTGGCTTACGATGACGGCCGCCGATTTGGGGCGTAGCATTGGTGCGGGAACCATTGATCCTGTAGCCCTGTGTGAGACCTATCTGACGGCGATTGACGCGCATCCCTTAAAGGATCGGATTTACGCCCGTGTCACCCATGACCGCGCGCGCTCCGAGGCGAGTGCCGCCAGCCTGCGTGCGGCCTCAGGGCAGCGCCTGTCGCCTCTCGACGGCGTGCCGATCAGCTGGAAAGACCTGTTTGATACAGCGGGTATCGTAACGGAGGCTGGCAGCAATCTGTTAGCGGGCCGTGTGCCCGACCATGACGCGCTGGTGCTGCAAAACGCCACTGGCGCGGGCCTTGTGTGTCTTGGCAAAGTTCATATGAGCGAGTTGGCGTTCTCGGGGCTGGGCTATAACCCTTCTACGAATACGCCCCCTTGCGTGAACGATGAGGGTGCCGTTCCGGGGGGGTCGTCCTCGGGTTCGGCGGCGTCTGTGGCGTTTGGTCTGGCAGCGGCAAGCATCGGCTCTGACACGGGCGGATCAGTTCGCATCCCGTCCGCGTGGAACGATCTGACAGGCTTCAAGCCAACACATGACCGCCTAAGCCTTGAAGGTGTTGTACCGCTCGCAATGAAATTCGATACTGTTGGCCCGCTGTGCCGCTCGGTCGAGGATGCGGCCCTGCTGACCGCAGCACTTGAGGGCAGCAAAGCCCCTGATCTGCGCGGTGCGTCCCTTGTGGGGCTGCGACTTGCGGTTATTGAAACTGTCGCTATGGAGGACGTCCGCGACGAACCCCGCGCGGCATTCGAGGCGGCCCTTGCCAAACTTGAGGCCGCAGGCGCACAGATCGAGCGTATCGAGGTCTCCGCTGTCGCCGAGGCACTTGACGCCGCAGCACCGCTCTTCACCGCTGAAGCTTACGGTCTGTGGCATGAAGTGATCGAGGCCGCGCCCGAAAAGATGTACGCGGAGATCCTGAACCGCTTTCGCTTGGGCGCTAATTTCTCAGGCCCCGAATACGTCTCTGCTTGGGCCAAGCTTGATGCGGCGCGCGCGGCTTATGATCAGGCGACCGCAGGATATGACGCAGTGCTCGCACCCACCGCACCTATCCTGCCACCTAATCTTGAGCGTTTGAAAACCGACCCAGAGTATTACGTCACCGAGAACCTTTTAGCACTGCGCAATACGCGTATCGGCAACCTGCTGGGTCTGTGCGGCCTGACCCTGCCCACGGGCACGCCAAGCTGCGGTTTGATGATGCTTGGTGCACCTGATCTGGACTCCGCATTGCTGCGCATGGGGGCTGCGGCGGAGGCGGCGCTGGCATAGGTGCCAAAAAAGCCACAAGTCCCGCACCTGATGGGGAATTTTCCTAGACGCCGCCCGTTGGTTTAAGCTACCTTGGTCAAAACGGGGCGATAACGATCCCGATCCGAGGCAGTTTTGATGAATTTTCCTGAGCGGTTTTCGAACCTTCCTGCTCATGCGTGGCCCCGTCTGCGTGCACTTCTTGACGTGCATGAGGGTGGCGGTTCCTTGATCCAGATGACAATTGGCGAGCCGAAACATGCGTTTCCGGCTTGGGTCACCGATGTGATTTCCCAGAATGCCGCTGGCTTTAACAGCTATCCGCCCAACGATGGCTCACCTGCGCTGCGCGCCTCAATCGCTGCGTGGATCAACCGCCGCTATGGCGTGCCTGTGGATGCTGATACTCAGGTGATGGCGCTTAATGGCACGCGCGAGGGGCTGTATAATGCTGTGATCGCTCTTTGCCCCGAGACAAAGAATGGCCAAAAGCCCGCGATCCTGATGCCCAACCCGTTTTATCAGGTCTACATGATTGGTGCGATTTCAGGCGCTTGTGATCCCGTGATGGTGAACGCCACATCCGAGACGGGGCATTTGCCTGATTTCCATGCGGTGGATGCCGAGACGCTGGACCGGACGGTTGCCGTCTACATCTGCTCTCCTGCCAATCCGCAGGGTGCAGTGGCCAGCCGACAGTATTGGGAAGACCTGATCCGTCTGGCCGAAAAGCATGATTTCCGCATTTTCGCCGATGAGTGTTATTCCGAGATCTACCGCGAGACGCCCCCCGTGGGTGCGCTGCAAGTGGCCCATGAAATAGGTGCGGACCTCAACCGCGTTGTGATTTTTCATAGCTTGAGCAAACGCTCCAATCTTCCTGGTCTGCGATCAGGCTTTTGTGCGTCGGGGGTCGAGGCGATGCGCGAAATCAAGCAGCTGCGTAACTACGCAGGCGCGCCTTTGCCGCTGCCCTTGCAGGCGGCTGCGGCCGCGGTGTGGGACGATGAGGAACACGTCACCGAGAGCCGTGCCATGTATGCGGCGAAGTTCGAGATCGCTGACCGCATCTTTGGCAATGTCGCAGGCTACTTCAGCCCCGAGGCTGGATTTTTTCTGTGGCTGCCTGTTGATGACGACGAGGAAGCTGCCGTCAAACTGTGGCGCGAGACGGGCGTGAAGGTTCTACCCGGCGGCTATCTCGCACAGGATGTTCCGGGCAAAGAAAACCCTGGCAAGAAGTATATAAGAGCGGCCCTTGTGGCCCCAAAAGAAGAGACAGAGCGGGGCCTGATGGCCATTCGTGACTGTCTGTACGCGGTTTAAGAGGGACGAGTTCATGGCATATCAAACGCGACAGCGCGAGCCGCTGCTCGACAGCACAACGGCAGAGGCGATCGAGAAACGCGGCAAGGAATTGCTGGGTCTGGTCCTGCTTACGTTGGGTGTGATGGCGGCGATGATGATCGGCAGCTACACGCCCGATGATCCCAACTGGATGCTGGCCACGGACGAGCCTGCGCGCAACTGGATGGGCCGTATTGGTGCGTCACTTGCTGCACCCTTGTTCATGATCGTCGGTTGGGGGGCATGGGGCCTTGCCATTGTCCTGCTGGTTTGGGGTGTGCGTTTCGCGCTGCACCGCGGACAGGAGCGCGCGATGGGCCGCCTGATCTTTGCCCCGATTGCCGTCGCACTTGGCGCGATCTATGCCGCGACCCTCACACCCGGTGCGGAATGGCTTCAAACTCACAGCTTTGGCTTGGGCGGGCTGTTTGGCGATGCGGTCATGGGCTTCCTTCTCACCGTCCTGCCAATCGGCTCCACCTTTGCCGTTAAGCTGATGTCGCTGCTGATGGGTGTCGGGATTTTACTGCTGGGCGCGTTTGTGCTGGGCTTTACCCGAAGCGAGCTTCAGCGTTTTGGGCGTTTTCTGCTGGTCGGCACAATCATGGTCTATGCTGGGATTATGAACATTCTGGGCCGCAGTGCGAGTACAGCCGTAGCCGCCGCCCAAGACTTGCAGACAAAACAACATGAGCGCCGCGCGATGCGCCGCGAAGAGCAGGCAGAGGCGGACGCCTATGCGCAAGCCGAAGCACAGGTCGCCCCTGCACCTGCGCGCACGCCCAAAATCATCGCCAGCCGCCCCGCTCCCATGCCCGAGCCGCAAATGTCCTATGCGCCCGAGCCAGAGTTCATTGAGGAGCCTGCCCTTGCACAAGAGCCAAAGACAGGTTTGCTGGCGCGGATGCCGAGCCTGATCAAACGCCCCGATGCGACGCCCGAGCCGGAGTTGGTTGAGACATATTCAGAGGCCGTTCTGGAAGATGTCCCAAGCGAGGATCGCATCAAGAGCAAGATATCGGACGTGATCCGCAACCGCGTGCGCACAACGAATGCGGTGCATGTGCCTGCCACGGCACCCCTGACGCGTGGCCGTGGGCGCGGCCCCGATCCATTGCTTCTGAATACAGTGCGGGCAGAGCCGCCTTTGACGACAGCCCCTGCCGTAGCGCCAATGGCACCGCGTGCATCCCTGACTGTCAATCCGCCACAACCGCAGGCGATCCCTACCGCGCCACAGGCACCCGTTTATGCCGATGCCGCTCCGATGGAGAGCTATGAGGCGTTTGATACACCCTTGCAGGAGGAAGAGGTAAACATTTTTGCCGAGCCTGAAGTGGTGGCTGATGCCATGCCCGCTGTGGCCCCCGCCGCCCCGAAAATTCCCGTGCCAGAGCCAAAGCGCGTTGTGATGCCAATGGCCCGCAAGCCTGTTCCGCAAAGCAAACAGGCAAAGGCTGAGGCACAGCCCGCACTGTCATTTGATGATAGCCATCCGGGCTTTGAGTTGCCACCGCTGAGCCTGCTGGAAAGCGCGGAGAACGTACAGCGCCTGCATCTGAGCGATGAGGCGCTGGAGGAAAATGCCCGCATGCTGGAAAGCGTGCTGGATGATTACGGCGTCAAAGGTGAGATTGTCGCCGTGCGCCCTGGCCCTGTTGTGACAATGTACGAGCTGGAGCCAGCGCCCGGTCTCAAGGCCAGCCGCGTGATCGGTCTGGCGGATGATATCGCCCGCTCCATGGCCGCGCTCTCTGCGCGTGTTTCCACCGTGCCGGGTCGTTCGGTCATCGGCATCGAGCTGCCCAATGAAAACCGCGAGAAGGTTGTGCTGCGCGAGATCATCAGCTCCCGCGATTTTGGCGATGGCAACCAGAACCTACCGCTTGCGCTGGGCAAGGACATCGGCGGGGAGCCTGTGGTGGCCAACCTCGCCAAGATGCCCCACCTGCTGATTGCGGGGACAACGGGCTCAGGTAAATCTGTTGCGATCAATACGATGATCCTCAGCCTGCTCTACAAGCTGACGCCCGAAGAATGCCGCATGATCATGATCGATCCCAAGATGCTGGAACTCAGCGTCTATGACGGCATCCCGCATCTGCTGTCCCCAGTGGTAACAGACCCTAAAAAGGCGCTTGTGGCCCTGAAATGGACCGTGGGCGAGATGGAAGACCGCTACCGCAAGATGTCCAAAATGGGCGTGCGCAACATCGAAGGCTATAATGGCCGTGTGAAAGAGGCGCTTGATAAGGGCGAGATGTTCAGCCGTACCGTGCAGACGGGTTTTGACGATGACACGGGCGAGCCCATTTTCGAGACGGAAGAGAACACCCCCGAAAAGCTGCCCTATATCGTTGTCATTGTGGACGAGATGGCGGACCTGATGATGGTCGCGGGCAAAGAGATCGAAGCGTGTATCCAGCGCCTTGCGCAGATGGCGCGTGCCTCTGGTATTCACCTCATTATGGCGACACAGCGTCCGTCGGTGGACGTGATTACAGGCACGATCAAGGCGAACTTCCCCACGCGGATTTCATTCCAAGTGACCTCGAAAATCGACAGCCGTACCATTCTGGGTGAGATGGGCGCGGAGCAGCTGCTGGGTATGGGTGACATGCTCTACATGGCAGGTGGGTCGAAAATTGTGCGCTGTCATGGGCCGTTCGTGAGCGACGAGGAAGTCGAGGAGATCGTCAATCACCTCAAGCAATTTGGTGAGCCTGACTATGTCAGCGGCGTGGTCGAAGGGCCGCCCGAGGATAAAGAAAGCGACATCGACACAGTGCTGGGCCTCAACACAGGCGGCAACACCGACAGTGAGGATGCGCTCTATGACACGGCGGTGGCCATTGTGACCAAGGACCGCAAATGCTCAACCTCCTACATCCAGCGCAAGCTCGCCATCGGCTATAACAAAGCCGCGCGATTGGTCGAGCAGATGGAGGACGAAGGTCTTGTTTCCCCCGCCAACCACGTTGGCAAACGCGAGATTCTAGTGCCAGAGCAGGGCTAACCTCCCTCCCTGCCTGCACAATGCGAAGATGGCTCCTTGTGACAAGCGGGAGCCATTTTTCGTAGGGGTATCACGGCACAGGCATTTGTCCGCTTGTTTTAGGGGAAATTCACGTATGCGCGCTCCAAACTGCACGGTTGATATCGCATATCACCACGGGTGGCCTTATGTTGAGAACAACGAATAGAGTAAGAATACAGGATGATCCCATGCGATTTTTGCAAACCATCACGATGAGCGCTGCGCTTGCCATTGCGGCGACGGCGGCCATGGCGGACAAGCTGCCTTTGGGCAATATCAGCAGCTACCTCAACGGGCTGACCACCGCCAAGGGGGAGTTCACGCAGATCAACGGGGACGGCACCATCTCGACCGGGACGATCTATATCAAGCGCCCTGGTCGCGTTCGGTTCGAGTATAACGCGCCCGACACAGGGCTGGTGGTGGCGGGCTCTAACACAGTGGTGATCTATGACACCAAATCCAACCAGCCGCCCGAGACCTATCCGCTGGCGCGCACGCCCCTGTCGATCATTCTGGCCCGTGATGTGAACCTTGGCCAAGCGCGGATGGTGACGGGCCATACTTTTGACGGGATGGCCACGACAGTCACAGCGCAAGACCCAGAGAACCCGCAATACGGCAATATCCAGATGAAGTTTACGGGGCCAGCGCCCGAGCTGCGCCAGTGGATTATCAACGATGGCAACGGCGGTCAGACGACTGTGGTGCTGGGAGAGTTGGAGAAGGGTGGCAACCTTCCCAATCGTCTGTTTGATGTTGGAAGCCCCGCATCGAACGACCCCTAGGATATGAGGTGGGGTGCCCGATGCGGCGCCCTGTCATCCCTTTAGCGCAGCCTGCATCCTGCGATCTGCCCCTCATACATCTGAGACCGTGCGGCAACCTTGCCCGCCACACTGACAAGCCATGGCTTGGAATTATACGAGCCGCGGCGGAAGCCTGTGTGCCCTTCGTGATAGGCAAGATACTGGTTCCGGGCATCATCCAGCGCGATGCCATTTCGCTGCAGGCTAATGTTCTTGTACCAGCCCATAAAGTCTGTTGCGTCATGGATGTCGTCCCGCCGCGCACCGCGTTTGCGCTCGGCCACGAGGTACTCTTCCCACGTCGCGTCCAGCGCCTGACCGTAGCCGAACGCACTTGATTGGCGCCCCATCGGGATTACCCCTGCCACATAGCGGAAGGGCGTGCGGGCATCGCCGACAAACTTGCTTTCCTGATGAATGGTGGCCATTTGCACGTGAATGGGAATGCCCCATTTCCGCTCAGCTTTTCTGAACGCTTTGTGGTAATCAGGGCGTTCTTTCAATATCTTACAGGCATTGCCCAAATCCCGCGGCGGGGACGTGGAAGAGCCGCCACAACTGGCCAGCAGCAGCGCGACAATCATGGCGCGTAGGGGTAATTTCATCTGATCTGCTCAATTTTAGTTCTTTATATTTGAGATCAGCATACCTTAAACGACAGAGATTTTACAGCTTAAATCTACAGCAATACGGCCAAAAGAAGAGGCAATGCGCCGACGGAGATGAGGGTGGAGACAACGACCAGCCCTGCGACCGCTTGGGCGTCCGCGCCGTATTTCTCGGCCAGCATGTAGGAGGTGACGGCGACAGGGGTCGCGACCTGCAAGACCAGCACGCCGAAAGCTACATGTTCTAGGTCAAAGGCCCGCCCTGCGAGGGTGGCAACGCCAACACAGACGACCAGCTTGAGGACAGACAGGACCACGGCCTGCCCGATCTCGACGGCTGTGAGGCGGGCAACGGCCACCCCCAATGTGATCAGCATCATAGGAATCGCCATCTGCCCGATCAGCTCCAGCGTGTTGGTGAGAAAGGCGGGGGTTTGCCAATCCTGCCACAGAAACAGTGCGCCCAAAAGCGTGGCCCAGACCAGCGGTTGACCCACCACTTTGCCAAGGCTCCCCGCCCCTGCGACCAGCCAGATTCCGAAGGTAAATGTCAAAATCGCCATGACGGCAAACACCACTACGGCATAGCTAAGTCCTTCGGAACCATAAGCAAAAAGCGCCAAGGGCAGGCCAAGGTTGCCCGTGTTCCCAAAGATCATCGGGGCCAGATACGTACGCCTGTTCAGCTTGCCCAGCCAGACTAGCAGGGCGACCACAATGCTCACCCCTAGATAGGCCACCACGGAGGCAAGCGTGAGCGCCGTCAGCGCGGCAGGATCAATCTGGGTCTGCATCAGGGAGGTGAAGATCAGACACGGCACGGCCAGCGATGTGGCGAGCTGTGTGACAAAGTTAATACGGTACTCGTACCCCAGCTTCACCCACGTGAAACCCACCGCAGCCAATAAAAATACGGGTGCGACGATCTCCAGCACTGTCAGTGTCAAGTTCACAGACTGTTTCCTTTAGATGCGCTGCAATGATTGGACAAATTGGGCTTGCCTGAGGTAAACAGCGGGGGTAGGGAGCGCATTGCTATGATACGAACGCGCGCAAAATATCATCTCGGCCAAGTGGTCCGACACAAGAAACACCCCTTTCGCGGGGTGATCTTTGACGTGGACCCAGAATTTGCAAATACCGAAGAATGGTACGAGTCGATCCCCGAGGAAAGCCGCCCGATCAAGGGTCAGCCGTTTTATCACCTGCTCGCCGAGAACGACCAAAGCTATTACGTGGCGTACGTGTCGGAGCAGAACCTCGTGGCTGATTATTCGGGTGAGCCTGTCGATCATCCTGACATTCCTGACCTATTCGGCCCGTTCGAGAACGGGACCTACCCGTTGCATTTCCAACTGAACTGAGCGGGGGGTGCCATGCGTGCACCACCTGTACACCCCCCGTACACCGCTGTGGCGTCTTAGAACCCCAGCGCGCAGCCGTCTTTGCGCGGATCGGACGCGCCCTCAAGCACACCGCTGTCGTGGATTTTGATCGCTTGCGCACCACCAATTGCAGTCGTGGGGATCGCAACAGTATGGCCCATCGCCGACAGCTCGGCGCGCACCGCGTCTGAGTATCCGCGCTCGACGTTGAGTGTGCCATTGTCCGAGAAGGCACGCGGCGCATCAATCGCGGCCTGCGGGTCCATCCCGAAATCCGACAGGTTGGTGGTAAAGCGCGCGTGGCCATTTGGCTGGTACGCGCCGCCCATCACGCCGAAGGGCATCACCACGCGGCCACCCTGACGGATCATGCCGGGGATGATCGTGTGCATCGGGCGCTTGCCGCCCTTAAGCTCGTTCGGGTGCCCTTCCTCAAGCGTAAAACCCGCGCCGCGGTTTTGCAGCAGCAGGCCAAATTTATCCGACGCAATGCCAGAGCCGAAACCGTGGAAGATCGAATAGATGAGCGAAACGGACATGCCATCGCCATCCACCACGGTGATATAGATCGTGTCCTTGTGCACGGCCTCCGACAGGGCGGCAGGGCTTTCCATTGCGCGTGTGGGGTCGATGAGTGCTGCCAGCTTTTTGGCCGTGTCCATCTCGAGCATGTAATCGGCGCGGGTGGCGTAATCCTGATCTGCGAGGAAACGGTTGCGTGCGTCATAGGCGAGCTTGGCCGCCTCCGCCTCGATATGCACACGCTGTGCGCCCAGCGGGTCCATCCCTGCGATGTCGAACTGCGCGAGAATGTTGAGCATCAAAAGTGCAGTGGCGCCTTGGCCGTTTGGCGGATGCTCGACCACTTCGAGATCTTTATACATGCCCGAGATTGGATCGGTACGGGTGCAGGCGACATTCGCGAAATCCTCTGCCGTGTGCTTGCCGCCCATGGCGTTGAGGGCGGCGATCATGTCCTCGGCCACTTCTCCCGTGTAGAAGGCATCGCGCCCGTCTTTTGCCACGCGGCGCAGCACTTCGGCCTGACCGGGCGCGCGGAAAATATCGCCTGCTTTTGGTGGCTTGCCGCCCATGAGGTAGGCATCACGCGCACTGCCTTGCAGTGTCGCTGCATCATTTCCCCAGTCAAAGGCCACGCGGTGGGCCACAGGTACGCCTTCATCAGCATAACGGATCGCGGGGGCGAGGATCGCATCGAGGCCGATTTTGCCGACGGTCTCGGACAGGTGGCAAAACGCATCTATCGCAGCGGGGATTGTCACGGCGTGGGCCGACTTGAGCCCTACAGTTTTCTCACCCGCATCGCGCAGCTCGGCAGCATCCAGAGCGGCGGGCGCGCGGCCCGATCCGTTGAGCGCGTGGACTTTATCACTGCCGCCTTCGGACCAGAGCACAAAGCAATCGCCGCCAATGCCTGTCATCTGTGGCTCGCAAATGCCCAGCACCGCGGCCCCCGCGATCGCGGCATCCATCGCGTTGCCGCCGCGCTCAAGCACATCAATTGCTGCTTTCGCGCCGATGGGGTGGGAGGTGGCGCACATGCCACCCGTTGCCAACACAGGAGAACGGCCTGGAAATTGGAAATCGCGCATTTGGAAAGCCTCGCTTGAACATTCAGTTAAGCGGTAACCTAGTCCGATCCGACAGGGGTGCCAATGCGAATGACGCGGGTTGTTCTGAAATGGGGGGGGTAAGTGCTCCGGCGCCGCGCACTGGGTGGGGGCAATTAAACGCGACGCCGGAGGAAGCTATATGCAGCTACAAGACTAGTTATGACGTTGGAAAATGGTCACAATGCGATGTGCTCAAGGCATGTTGGGGGAATTTTGGGGTAAAACTATGACAGGGTTATTGGGGCGTGAAGAAGCAAGCTCTGCAAGCAGCTATATCCCGACAGGTAGTTGCAAAATCAGGTGGTTCGCCTCTCCCACGCGGGTATAGCGTACGTTGGAGGCCAGCGTATGGATCATAAACCAGCCAAACCCGCCCTCGGGCAAGTCATCTGTGGAGACATCCAGATCGGGCGCTTTGCCTACGGGTGCTTTGCCTGTTGGCATCGGGGCACCGCGGTCGATGACCGTCATGCGCAAGCCGTTTGAGGCGTCAAAAGCACCCCGGATTTCGATTATTGTCGCTACTTGGCTGTCCGAGAGGGCGTGCTCGATCACATTGTTCAGCGTCTCTGCCAGAACCAGTTCAATCGTGCTGGTATCATCATCGCTGAGCGCCAAGGGCATAAGGCACATCATGACCTGTGCCAGCCCATCGCGCACAGCATGCTCGTTCCCTGCGATGCAGACAGAAAAGGGCGGCAAGAGGGGCAGATCACCCATAATGTGTTCCATGTCGCAGATGCCTCATCCGTTCAGATCGGCCAAAGCCGCTTCAACCGTTGGAAATACGCGGAACACTGTATCCATGCGTGTCAGTCGGAACACTTTGTCCACGGGCACTGTTAGCCCTGCCAGTACCAGCCTGCGTGCAGGTGCAAGGTTTTTCATGGCAGCCACAATCGCACCAAGGCCGCTGGAATCGATGAATGTCACTTGGCGGAGATCAAGCAGCACAGTCCCCTCGCTTTCTTCAGTAAGGGCACGCATCTTGTCCTTGAAAGCAAGGGCTACGGCGGCGTCGATGCGCTGCTCCTGAATGGTGATGATTTGGAGAGCGTCTTCTTTCGAGCTGGTAAGTTCCATGATACATTCCTGCAAAGATTGTGTGCGATCCCTTAGCTAGGGCCAAACCCCTAAGAAGTTGTAAGTACCCCACAAAGAGGAGTTCTCGGATGCGGAAAGTTGTAATTGCAGGCGCGGCGCGGACCCCGATGGGCGGATTTCAGGGTGCATTTGCCGATATGACCGCTGCGCAACTTGGTGGAGCGGCGATTCGCGCTGCATTGGACGGTGCAGGGAATGCCGCTGTGGACGAAGTGTTGATGGGCTGTGTGTTGCCTGCAGGTCAAGGTCAGGCCCCAGCGCGTCAGGCGGGATTTGCCGCAGGGCTGGGCGAAGAGGTACCTGCCACAACCCTGAACAAGATGTGCGGATCAGGCATGAAGGCCGCGATGATCGGGTTCGACCAGATCGCACTTGGCCAGACCGATGTGATGGTCGCAGGCGGGATGGAGAGCATGACAAACGCGCCCTATGTGCTGCCCAAAATGCGCGGCGGCGCACGGCTGGGCCACGGTGCGGTGGTTGATCACATGTTTCTTGACGGGCTGGAGGATGCCTATGACAAAGGTCGGCTGATGGGCACCTTCGCGGAGGATTGCGCGGAGACTTTCCAGTTCACGCGTCAGGTGCAGGACGACTATGCGCTGGCCTCGCTCAGCCGCGCATTGGAAGCGCAGGAGAGCGGCGCGTTCGAGCATGAGATCGCGAGCGTCGATGTAGTGTCGCGCAAAGGGACGGTTAAAGTGGCCGTAGACGAGCAGCCCGCCACCGCGCGTCCTGACAAAATCCCCCAGCTCAAACCTGCCTTCCGCGAGGGCGGCACAGTGACAGCGGCCAATTCCTCCTCCATTTCGGACGGTGCCGCGGCTCTCGTGCTTGCCTCCCAAGACGCAGCAGAGGCCCAAGGCCTCACCATCCGCGCACACGTAATAGGCCACGCCAGCCACGCCCAAGCACCAGGCCTTTTCACAACCGCCCCCGTGCCAGCCGCGCAAAAGCTACTCAAACAAATCGGCTGGACAAAGGAAGACGTGGACCTGTGGGAGGTGAACGAGGCCTTCGCGGTCGTCCCGCTGGCCTTCATGCACGAGATGGGCATCGACCATGACCGCGTAAACGTCAACGGCGGCGCCTGCGCGCTGGGCCACCCCATCGGCGCTTCGGGCGCACGCATCATGGTGACGCTCCTTAACGCGCTCGAAAAGCGCGGCCTGAAACGCGGCATCGCAGCGATCTGCATCGGCGGCGGCGAAGGCACAGCCATCGCGATCGAGCGCAGCTAACTTCTTCATTTTGCCCTTAAACTGAATTCCACAGAAGGCTCACAGACCATGCCTGTCGACTATGATCTGCTGTCCAAAACAATCGCCTCTCTAACCGAAGGCGAAAACGACCTCGTCGCGCTTATGGCCACCTTTGCCTGCGAGGTACATCATAGCGACGACCGCTTCGACTGGACCGGATTCTACCGCGTGACAGCGCCTGAAGTCCTGAAGATCGGGCCCTATCAAGGCGGCCACGGCTGTCTCGTCATCCCCTTTGCGCGCGGTGTATGTGGCGCAGCCGCGCGCACGGGGGAGGTACAGTTGGTCGCGGATGTGGAGGCGTTCGCGGGCCATATTGCCTGCGCAAGTTCTACCTGTTCAGAATTAGTATTGCCCGTGTTCGGCGGGCAGGGCCAATTGCTGGGCGTCTTCGACCTTGATAGCGACCAACCCGATGCCTTTACCCAAGCGGATGCAGACGCGCTGGCTGAGATCCTGAAAACGACATTCAGCGTCGTGAAATAATACTAGATTTTTTCACTGACCTCTGACAGGTTTTCACAACAGCCGACCTGTCAGGGATTCCATGCGTCACGATTTGCCACAAACTCCGCCTCCGCTGGGCGCTGATTTGCGCGCCCTGCGACGTGCGCGGGGCATTACGCTGGCGCAGCTCTCAGATGTATTGGGCCGCTCGGTCGGCTGGCTCAGTCAGGTGGAGCGGGACCTGTCAGAGCCGTCGATCACCGATCTGCGCCACATGGCCAAAGAATTCGATGTTCCGGTCTCGATCCTGTTTCGCCACACCGCCGCCCCTGCGGATGAGGCGGGATATGTGGTGCGCGCAGGTGCGCGGCGTCCTATCGGATCCAGTATTGCGGGGCTGGTAGAGGAGCTGCTTTCCCCCGACCTTACCGATGATTTCGAGATGGTGCACTCCACCTTCCTGCCGCACAGTAGCATCAAGGATGCGGTGACGCGGCCGACCCAAGAAGTGGGCTATGTCATTTCAGGCACGCTGGAGATCGAGATCGACGGCACCGTCCACACCCTGAACGCAGGCGACAGTTTCCGCATCCGTGGCGAGGCATTTCGCTGGGCCAATCGCACCCCCGATCCTGTTGTGGCGATTTGGGTCATCGCACCGCCGGTGTATTGAGATGAGCATCGAGGCATGGACCGTATTCGTGCTGTTCTGGGTGGTCTTCGTCACCACACCGGGGCCGAATGCGGTCAATTGCATCAACAACGGCATGAATTTGGGAATGCGCCGCGCCATGGTCGGTGTGTTGGGTATCCTGACCCAAGCGCTCTTGTTCCTCACCCTCTCGGCGCTGGGCATCACTGCCCTTATCGCCACCTCGCCCGAAGCCTTCATGGTGGCCAAATGGGCGGGTGTCGCCTTCCTGATCTACCTCGGCCTGTGGGGTATCCTCCAAGCGAGGAAACCCGTCAGGGTGGAGGAGCGCCCCGCTGCTTCTGTCTACCTGCGTGCCTTCGCCATCGCCACGATCAACCCCAAAAGTGTGGCGGGCTATCTCACCGCGTTTTCGCAGTTCGTCCAGCCCGATGTCCCCATCGGCGGGCAGATGTGGGTGATTGTGCCTACCGCTCTAACGCTGACTGCGCTGAGCTATACGGGATTTACGGCTCTTGGTGCTAGCCTTGGCCGCGCAGCGCTGGGCGCAGTCTTCAACGTCTGGGTGCGCCGCATCATGGCCGCGTGTTTTGTCATCTACGGTGTGCTGCTGGGCAGCACATCCACACCAGTGCGGGGATAGCCATGCCCGCCACAAGAAATTCCCATAGCCATCAGGAGCAAGACCAATGAGTGATTTTCCCACCACAGCACGCGTCGTCATCATCGGGGGCGGCGTTGTCGGCACCTCGACGCTCTATCATCTGGCCAAGGCGGGGTGGAAAGACTGCGTCTTGCTGGAAAAGAACGAGCTGACGGCAGGCTCCACATGGCACGCGGCGGGCAACTGCCCCAACTTCTCGAGCAGCTGGGCCGTGATGAACATGCAGCGTTATGGTCTCGAGATGTACCGGTCGCTGGGCACTGATGTGGATTATCCGATGAACTACCACGTCACGGGATCGCTGCGTTTGGCCCACTCCAAGGAACGGATGATGGAATTCGAGCGCGTGATGAGCATGGGGGCCTATCAGGGTCTCGACATGGGGATGCTGACGCCTGCGGAACTGAAGGAATACAACCCCTTTATGGAGGTGCACGACCTTGAGGGCGGCCTGTGGGATCCGCTGGACGGGGATATTGACCCCGCGCAATTGACCCAAGCACTGGCCAAAGGCGCGCGTGATGCGGGTGGGCGGATTGAGCGGTTCTGCCCGATCGAAGCGCTGGAGCGTGACGGTGACGAATGGATCGTGAAGACGCCCAAGGGCGAGATCCGCGCCGAGATCGTCGTGAACTGTGCGGGCTACTATGCCCAGCGTGTGGGCGAGATGTTCAAACCCTTTGGCGGGCGCACGGTGCCGATGGTGGTCATGTCCCACCAGTATTTCCTGACAGGGCAACTGCCTGAACTGGAGGCATGGACCAAGGAGAAGGGCCACAAGATGCCCCTGATCCGCGACGTCGATATCTCCTACTACCTGCGGCAGGATAAGAACGGTCTGAACCTTGGCCCCTATGAGCGCAACTGCAAGGCGCATTGGGTGACGCCTGATGATCCGATGCCCGAGGACTTCTCCTTCCAGCTCTATCCCGACGATCTGGAGCGGTTGGAGTTCTACATCGAGGACGCCATGGCGCGGGTGCCGCTGCTGGGTGAAGGCGGCGTAGAGCGCAACATCAACGGGCCGATTCCTTATGCGCCTGACGGGCTGCCGATGGTTGGCCCGATGCCCGGCGTGAAGAACGCCTTTGAGGGCCACTCATTCACCTTCGGCATCGCGCAGGGCGGCGGTGCGGGCAAGGTGCTGTCCGAATGGATTATGCACGGCGAGACGGAGCTGGATATGTGGGCCGTCGATCCGCGCCGCTATACCGACTACACCGATCACGACCACTGTCTGGCCAAAGCGCTGGAGACTTACGGCCACGAATACGCCATGCATTTCCCGCACCACGAATGGCCCGCAGGGCGCGACAAGAAGCTGTCGGCGGTGGATGCCGAGATTCGCGCAGCGGGCGGCCAGATGGGCGCCTACAACGGTTGGGAGCGTGCGAACTGGTTTGCCAAGGACGGCGATGACAACTCCGAGGAAAGCACGCAGACGTGGGACCGCGCAGGCCCTTGGGCGGTGCGCATCAAGGAGGAAGTCGAGGTGGTGCGCGATGGCGTTGGCGTGCTTGACCTGCCCGGCTTTACGCGGTTCGCCCTGTCGGGCGCGGGGGCTGCGGAATATTTGCGCGGGCGGATCACGGGCGCGCTGCCCAAGGTTGGTCGCATGAACCTTGCCTATTTCGCCGACAGCCGCGGACGGATTTTGACAGAGATGTCGATCCTGCGCCATGGTGAGGATGAGTTTACTCTGATCACGGCCGCCACGGCGCAGTGGCATGACTTTGACGTGCTGAACGATGGTTTGCCCGAGGGGCTGAACCTGAGCGACCGCACCACGGAGATGTCGGCGCTGATTGTGAGTGGCCCGAAATCCCGCGCGCTCTTTGAGCAAATCGGGACAGACGCAGACCTGAGCGCCTCTTGGCTGTCGATCCAGCAGGCGACGGTGGCAGGTGTGAAATGCATGCTGGCGCGGGTGTCGTTTGCGGGGGAGTTGGGTTGGGAAATCCATGCCGATATGGCGGATATCTCTGCGCTTTATGCTGCCGTCACAGGCGCGGGAGCCACGCCGTTCGGTATGTATGCGCTCAATTCGATGCGGATCGAGAAGGGGTATCGTGCGTGGAAGGGCGACCTCTCCACCGACTACACCCTGCTGGAGGCGGGGCTGGAGCGTTGGGTGAAGCTCGACAAGCCGCAGGACTTCCGCGGCAAGGCGGCGCTGGCCGCACAGGCCGAGGAAGGCGTCAAGAAGCGCTTTGTCACCATGATCGTCGAGGCGGGCGATCAGGACGCGCCTTATATGTCCACGGTCTATCATAACGGCGAAGTCGTGGGTGAGACGACAAGTGGTGATTGGGGGTATCGCGTGGGTGCGTCTATCGCGCTGGGCACGGTGCGTGCCGATCTGGCGGTGGAGGACACCGAGCTTGAGATCAATATCTTTGGGCGCATGTGCAAGGCTGTCGTTCAGAAGGACGCTCCGCTGTGGGACCCTGAGAACGAGCGCTTGCGCGCCTGATGACCCGCTTTGTGGCGACATCAAGCGAAGAGAGTCTTCGTGCCGAGAGCGTTCGCTCTGGCATGACGCTTTTGGTGACGGTGCCGCCGTGGAAAGACCTCGTTTGTCTCGACATTCTTGTCGAGGCGGACGATGTGGGGCCGCATCATGAACCGCTTGTGTTCTCGAGCCAGTGGATGGATGTGCCCCTTAATGCGTTGCACCTCAATCAGATTGGACTACTGGACGGGCTGCATGTGACGTGGCCCCAGAACAGCGCAAACCATCTGCTCCAGCCGCCTGCATCGGTTTATAACGGGATGCACGGGATGGTGACGCGGATGGATTTGTGGCTAACCCATGTTGAGGGCGCGCAGTATGATCTGGCGGTAACAGGGGCTGCGGAATTTACCCGGGCGTTCGAGATCGAGACGCGGATAACGCTAGATAAAATCGTTGCGTCCAACGACGAGAACACGCAGGACGCAGATGTTGCGGCGTGGTTTGAGACCAGATTCGCCGCGACCGGATTTGTGCCTGCGTGGCAGGTTCAGCCGATCATAAACCGTGAATTGCACAGCTATGTTGCAAAGCACCCCAACATTTCGGAACAAATATAAATGACGGAAATTACCCTTCTGGACGGCTCGATCGGGCAGGAATTGGTCAAACGGGGCCGCAGTGCGGCGACGCAGTTGTGGTCTACCAATGTGATGATGGAGCAGCCCGAATTGGTGGCGCAGGTGCATGCCGATTACTTTGCTGCAGGGGCCACGGTGGCCACGACCAACACCTATCCCGTGCACCGCAACCGTCTGGAGCGGGAGGGTATTGAGGACCGTCAGGCGGCGCTGATTGAACAGGCAGTGGATCAGGCGGTGGCCGCTGTTGCTGCCCACGGCGGGGGGCAGATCGCAGGCGCGATGGGGCCTGTTGTGGCGTCATATCGCCCCGATGCAATGCCCGATGTTGGCATGGCCGCCGCGCAATTCGCCGCCAAGATCGCCATGATCGGGGACCGCGTTGATTTCCTGCTGGCCGAGACGGTTTCTTCGCTTCAGGAGGCGGAGGGGATTTTTCAGGGCTACGCCTCATCAGGCTCTAACAAGCCGATTTGGATGGCGTTCAGCGTAGATGACGAGGACGGGACCAAGCTGCGTTCGGGCGAGCCGCTGGAGGTGATCACGCCGATGCTGGCGCACTACAAACCCGCCGCTGTGTTGCTCAATTGCTCGCTGCCTGAAGCGATTAGCCAAGGGCTGCCGATCCTGACTGATTATGGCTTGCCGTTCGGGGCCTACGCCAACGGGTTCACCATGATCACCGATGGCTTCAAGGAAGATGCGCCCACCGTGGATGCGCTGAGTGCGCGCATGGACCTGACGCCCGAGCTTTATGCCGACCATGTAATGACGTGGGTTGGTGCGGGCGCGACTATCGTGGGGGGCTGCTGTGAAGTTGGCCCTGCGCATATTGCTGAAATCGCCCGACGTCTGACGGACGCGGGCCACACCATCGTTTAAGAGAGGTTTACCATGGCGGATGTTCCAGCGCAGGCGCGTGTTGTCATTATCGGGGGCGGCGTTATTGGCTGTTCCGTTGCGTATCACCTGACCAAGCTGGGGTGGAAGGATGTGGTGCTGCTCGAGCGCAAGCAGCTCACCTCGGGGACGACTTGGCATGCGGCGGGGCTGATTGCGCAGCTGCGTGCGACGGCGAATATGACGAAGCTGGCGAAGTACAGCCAAGAGCTTTACGGCAATCTGGAGGCCGAGACGGGCGTGGCCACGGGGTTCAAACGCTGCGGCTCCATCACTGTGGCGCTGACAGACGAGCGGCGGGAGGAGATTTTCCGCCAAGCTGCCATGGCGCGGGCCTTTGGTGTGGATGTGGAGGAGATTTCCCCGCAGGAGGTCAAAGAACGCTATGCCCACCTCAATATCGAGGGTGTCACAGGTGGTGTCTACCTCGACAAGGACGGGCAGGGCGATCCCGCCAACATCGCACTTGCGCTGGCCAAGGGCGCGCGGCAACGCGGCGCTAAGGTGCTTGAGCGGACCGCTGTTACGGGTGTTGCCCGCGAGGGCCGCCGCATCACGGGCGTCGACTGGCAGCAGGGCGAGGAGAGCGGCCACATTAAGGCTGACATGGTCGTGAATTGTGCGGGCATGTGGGGCCACGCGGTGGGCAAGATGCTGAACACCAATGTCCCGCTGCATGCCTGCGAGCATTTCTACATCGTCTCGGAGGCGATCCCCGGTCTGACGCAGATGCCTGTGCTGCGCGTGCCTGACGAGTGCGCCTATTACAAAGAGGACGCAGGCAAGATGCTACTGGGCGCGTTCGAGCCGAACGCCAAGCCTTGGGCGATGGACGGCATTCCTGCGGATTTCGAATTTGACCAACTGCCCGAGGATTTCGACCACTTCGAGCCGATCCTTGAGGCCGCTGTGGAGCGGATGCCGATGCTGGCCGAAGCGGGTATTCACACGTTCTTTAACGGACCCGAGAGCTTTACCCCCGACGATGCCTACCACCTTGGCCAAGCGCCCGAGATGGACAATGTCTGGGTCGCGGCGGGGTTCAACTCCATTGGTATCCAGTCTGCGGGCGGTGCAGGTATGGCGCTGGCGCAGTGGATGGACGAAGGGGACAAGCCGTTCGACCTTGGCGATGTGGACATCAGCCGCATGCAGCCCTTCCAAGGCAACAAGACCTACCTGTTTGAGCGCAGCAAGGAGACGCTGGGCCTCTTGTACGCCGATCACTTCCCCTATCTGCAAAAGGTGACTGCGCGCGGGGTGCGGCGCACGCCGTTCCACAATCACCTGCTGGAGCGCGGTGCCGTCATGGGTGAGATCGCAGGTTGGGAGCGGGCCAACTGGATCGGCAATGAGGGGCAGGAGCGGGAATATCGCTACTCGTGGCAGCGGCAGAACTTCTTTGACAATGTCGCAGCCGAGCATCGTGCCGTGCGCGAGAATGTCGGCATGTATGATATGTCGTCGTTTGGTAAGCTGCGCGTCGAGGGGCGCGATGCGGAGGCCTTCCTGAACTACATTGGTGGGGGTGATTACGCGGTGCCTGTGGGCAAGATCGTCTATACCCAATTCCTCAACCGCCGTGGCGGGATTGAGGCGGATGTGACCGTGACGCGTCTGTCCGAGACGGCCTATCTGGTCGTCACGCCTGCGGCCACGCGACTGGCCGACGAGACGTGGATGCGCAGGCATGTGGGCGATTTCAACGTGGTGATCACGGATGTGACGGCGGGCGAAGGCGTACTCGCCGTGATGGGGCCGAATGCGCGCAAACTGCTGCAAGCCGTCTCGCCCAATGATTTCAGCAATGACGTGAACCCCTTTGGCACGGCGCAAGAGATCGAAATTGGTATGGGTCTCGCCCGTGTGCACCGTGTGACCTACGTGGGCGAGCTTGGTTGGGAGGTTTATGTCAGCGCCGATCAGGCGGGGCATGTCTTTGAGACATTGGCGCAGGCAGGGGAGGACTTTGACCTCAAGCTTTGCGGCATGCACATGATGGACACTTGCCGCATCGAGAAGGGGTTCCGCCACTTTGGCCATGACATCACCAGTGAGGATCACGTGCTTGAGGCGGGGCTTGGCTTTGCCGTGAAGACCGCCAAGCCTGATTTTATCGGGCGCGAGGCGGTGTTGGAGAAGAAGGAAACGGGGTTGGAGAACCGCATGCTGCAGTTCAAGCTGACAGATGCCGAGCCGCTGCTCTATCACAACGAGCCGATTGTGCGCGATGGCGAGATTGTGGGTTACCTCAGTTCTGGCGCCTATGGCCATCATCTGGGCGGTGCGATGGGCCTTGGCTATGTTCCGTCCAAGGGTGAGAAGCCTGCGGATGTACTGGCCTCGACCTATGAGATCGACGTGATGGGCACGCGGGTAAAGGCTGAGGCGTCGCTCAAGCCGATGTATGATCCCGCCTCGGAACGAGTCAAAGTGTAGCGGTACAATTGAGGGCTTGGACTGCCCTGCGCCTTGCCCTAACGCTGTGAGGGCAAGGAGACGGATATGAGCACCCCCAACACGGATCAAGACACACCGCAGGGTCTGTTTTTCGCAGGCTCCGCCTATGTGTTGTGGGGTTTTTTGCCGCTTTATATGAAGCTGATGAGCCATGTGCCTGTGGCCGAAGTGATTGCGCACCGCATCATCTGGTCCGTGCCGATTGCGGCTGTTGTACTGATCGCGCTGGGCCGCACCGCCACCCTGCGCGAGGCGTTCCGCACGCCGCGCATGCTTGCGATGGGAGTGGTGACGGCGGTGCTGATCTCGCTCAACTGGGGCATCTACGTCTATGCGATTGTGACGGATCGCGCGCTGGATGCCGCCATCGGATACTACATGAACCCGCTGTTCAGCGTGTTTTTGGCAGCGGTCATCCTGCGCGAGCGGTTGGCGCGGATGCAGTGGGTTGCGGTGGGTATCGTCTCGGTCGCGGTGCTGGTTCTGATCGTGGACGCCGACGAGACGCCGTGGCTCGCCTTTGGCATGATGCTGACATGGGGGTTCTATGCGCTTGCGAAGAAGAGCCTTCCCATCGGCCCGAACCAAGGCTTCCTGATGGAGGTACTGATCCTGCTGCCCCCTGCGCTGGCCTACGCGGTCTATATGGGCAGCACAGGTGGGGCGCAGTTCCTGACGAACGGCTCGGATACATGGCTGCTGCTCGGGTGTGGCGTGGTCACGGCGGTGCCGCTGCTGTGTTACGCCAACGGGGCCAAGCTGCTGCGCCTGTCGACAATTGCGATCATGCAATACATCGCGCCGACGATGATCCTGCTCAACGCGGTGTTCATTTTTGGAGAGCCGTTTGGCCGCGCACGCGCGATTGCGCTGCCGCTGATTTGGCTGGCGCTGGTGATCTATACTGTCTCGATGATCCGTCAGATGCGGGCCAAGCGCTTAGCTCAGGGCTGATCTATGTTTGAGGAATGCGGGGTCCTTGGCGACGCGTTCATTCATCGCAGCGCGTAGCGCGCCGATGGTCTTATGCGGGCGCATGACGACCTCCATCTCCTGAATAAGACCGTCGTCATTGAGCGTAAACAGGTCAACGCCAACGCAATCCAGCCCGTCAACCTTGCACTGGAACTCCAACGCCCAGTCCTTGCCATCGCCCATGACGCGGCGGTATTTGAAATCGGTGAAGACTTCGTTAACATGCGACAAAACCGCGCCCACCGCATCGCGCCCGTTCCATGTGGCCCAATAGGTCGGCGGCTCGAATGTGACATCCTTGGCCATCAAGTCAGGTACGTCATCGTGATTATGCTCAAGGACAAGGTCGTGAAACTTTTGAATGGTCGGATGCATGGCTGTCTCCCTATTTGCTTCAGCGTGCCACGTCACGGGTTGAAAACAAAGCCCGCACATGGGACGAGGCGGAGATGGACGCAACGTATAATCCCCCGATTGACCCACTTGAGGTCCTGCATCTCGACCATGAGGTAATTGTGCTGAACAAGCCCGCTGGGCTGCTGTCGGTGCCGGGAAAGGGCGAGGAGTTGGCCGATTGCCTGCTGACCCGCGTACAAGTTGCCTTTCCTGATGCGCTGCTGGTACATAGGCTGGACCGTGATACCTCGGGTGTGATGATTTTCGCGCTGACACGCCATGCGCAGCGCAACTTGAGCCAACAGTTCGAGAAGCGTACGACCAAGAAGACATACATCGCCCGTGTTTGGCGGGTGCCGGCGGAGAAGTCAGGAACAGTCGATTTGCCGCTCATTGTCGATTGGCCGAACCGTCCGCGCCAGATGGTATGTCAGACGACGGGTAAACCTGCACAGACAGATTGGCGCATGATCAAGAATGAAGGCGAAACAGCACGCATGCGCCTCTCACCCCATACTGGCCGCAGCCACCAGTTGCGCGTACATATGCTGTGCCTTGGCCATGTTATTTTAGGAGATCCGATTTATGCCGAAGGCGCTGCAGGGGCGTTCCCGCGCCTTATGCTGCATTCCGAAGAGCTGAGGTTTAAGCATCCCGACGGGGGTCAGACGACCCGCGTGCGCAGCAAGGCACCATTCTGACGCTGACCGTTGTTCTGGTGGAGCTTGCGGGATTCAGTTTAAAGGCAAAATGAAGATTGCAGCTTTGCGAGGTCCGCCCCGCCAATGCTACGAGAACATGGACGAGGCTTCTTCACTTTGCACGCGGGGTCGCTCTGCAGCTGTCCGCGCTCGTCTAGGTTAGGCAATCATGGTTACGATTTAATGAATAAATACCGAACCCCTCTTCATTTTGCCAAATAAACTGAATTCAGGTGTTCGCAGTAGGCTGAGGGTCTTGAAATGAAAGAGGGCCGCCTGATGGCAGCCCCCGAAGGATCTTCGAAAGGATAGAGTTACTCGGCGGCCCAGCCAGACACGGCCTTGATCTCGAGGAATTCTTCGAGGCCAAACACGCCACCTTCACGGCCGTTACCAGATTGTTTGTATCCGCCGAAGGGAGAGCCTTGGGCAAAGCCCTGACCGTTGGTTTCCACCATGCCAGAGCGCAAACGGCGTGCCACGCGGCGGCGTTTTTCATCGTCGGACGTCTGGATATAGTTTGTCAGGCCGTAGGGTGTGTCGTTGGCGATGGCGATCGCTTCCTCTTCGGTCTCAAAGGGGATGATTGACAGGACGGGGCCAAAGACTTCTTCCTGAGCGATTGTCATGTCGTTGGTGACATCGGCAAACACGGTGGGTTTGACGTAGTAGCCGCGGTTGAGACCGTCGGGGCGGCCAAGGCCACCAGCTGTAAGGCGTGCCTCTGCCATACCCTTTTCGATCAGGCCTTGGATTTTGTTGTACTGCGCCTCGGAGACGACGGGACCGATCTGTTTGCCTTCCTCGGAGGCGGGGCCGACGTGGGTATTGGTCGCGACTTCAGAGGCTGTGGCGACGGCTTCGTCGTAGCGGGATTTATGCACCAGCATACGGGTGGGTGCGTTGCACGACTGGCCCGAGTTACGGAAGCAGCGGATGGCGCCTTGTTTGGCCGCTTTGGGGTCGGCGTCTTCAAAGATGATGTTGGCGCCTTTGCCGCCCAGCTCGAGGCTCACGCGCTTGAGCGTGTCTGCGGCCGCCTTGGAGATGGCGATGCCTGCGCGGGTGGAGCCTGTAAAGCTGACCATGTCGACTTCGGGGTGGGCTGACAACTGACTGCCCACGCCTGCGCCGTCGCCGTTGACGAGGTTGAACACGCCTGCGGGGAAGCCTGCTTCATGCACGAACTCGGCGAAGAGGACACCCGACAGCGGCGCGATCTCGGAGGGTTTCAGGACGACAGTGTTGCCGGTGGCCAGCGCTGGGATCACCTTGAGGATGATCTGGTTCATGGGCCAGTTCCACGGCGTGATCAGCGCGCAGACGCCGATCGGCTCCAGCAGGGTTTTCTCGGTCGCGGTGAAGTCACGCTCGAAGCTGAAATCCTTGAACGCGTTTAGGAAGCCACCGATGTGCCATGTGCCTGCGCCGACTTGCTGTTGGCGGCTGAGCATGATGGGGGCGCCCATTTCCATGGACATGGCTTGGGCCATTTCTTCCTGACGCGCGTCATAAATCTCGGCCAGCTTCTGGATGAGAGCCGTACGCTCTTCGCGCGAGGTTTGGGACCAGCTGTCGAAGGCGGCGCGCGCGGCGTTTACGGCTGCATCGGTGTCGGCCTTGTCGCCCAAAGAGATGACGGCGCATTGCTCTTCGGTGGAGGGATCAATGACGGGGAAATCATGAGCGGCGGCAGGGGCCGTCCAAGCGCCGTTGATGTAAAAGTCGCGTTTCTCCAGCATGGGTATGCTCCTTGATTTGAGATTTGAGCGTAGTCTGTCATTGCAGCAGCTCTCCTGCAAGATGGGGGATGAAACCCTGCGCACCAATGACTAGATGTATCGTAACGGAACTTTATTGGAGGACGCAGCGATGAGTTTGCGCATTAACGACACGATCCCCGATCTGACGGTTGAAACGGACCATGGCACGATCAGCCTGCATGATTTCGTCGGCGAAAACTGGGCGATCATGTTTTCGCACCCCAAGGATTTCACGCCCGTGTGCACTACTGAATTCGGCGTGGTCGCACAGCTTGCGGATGAGTGGGAGAAGCGCGGCACCAAGGTGATCGGCGTCTCCGTGGACGAGGTCGAGGATCACAAGAAATGGAAGGGCGATATCGAGACTGTTGCGGGCACCAAGGCGGGTTTTCCGATCATCGCGGATGCCGATCTGGTTGTGTCCAAGGCGTTCGATATGCTGCCAGCCGAGGCCTATTTGCCCGACGGGCGCACGCCTGCGGACAGTGCGACGGTGCGATCGGTGTTCATCATCGGGCCTGACAAGCAGCTGAAGCTGTCGATGACCTATCCGATGACGGTGGGGCGCAATTTTGCCGAGGTGCTGCGTGCGCTGGACGGTTTGCAGACTT
>CBFHZX010000035.1:0-30616 GCA_965660425.1 Sulfitobacter sp.
GAAGACTAGCAGCATAGGCGATGACGTCTTCTGGCGGTGCTGGATCATCATCACAAAGGTTATAGATCGCGCCAGCGGCCGGTCTATACAGGGAAAGCTCTAGCGCAGTTGCAATATCATCCACATGGATACGGCTGAACACTTGGCCATGCTTAATGATCCGCCGCGCAGTCCCCTCGCGGACTTTGGCGAACGGGCCACGATCCGTCCCGTAAATTCCAGCGAGGCGGAAAATGTGCAGAGGTAGCGCAGGAACACCCTGCCAAGCAGCTTCTGCTCTCACGCGAGCCTTTCCACGTGTTGTAGAAGGCGTAAGGGGTGTTGTCTCATCCACCCAACGACCGCCATGGTCGCCGTATACACCTGTCGTCGACAAATAGCCTACCCAGTGTTTCTGCGGTGCGGCTTCGACAATCTGAGCGTGGAGAACAGCAAGAACTGGATCGCCTTCAGCACCTGGACCAGCGGAAATCAGGATATTAGGAAACGCTGCAATCAGAGGCGCGAGATCGCTTTCGGACCACAGCAAGGGTTCGACGCCTGTTGATGCGATGGCGTCTGTTTTGTCCGAGCTTCGGGTCGTACCAACGATATGCCAGCCCTTGGGAGTAAGCCGCCGCGCCAGCGCTTGCGCAGTATAGCCGTGGCCGATGGAGAGCAACCGCTGATCCATAAGGTATTCCCTAAGATCAGACAGTAGACCATCTAACCAATGTCACAAATAAAAACGGCTCTCCCTCGGGAGAGCCGTATTCCAGTTCTGGATGGGCGGTGCTTAGTCTGCAGCAACAGCTGCAAGCAAAACAAGCACAATAAGTGGCAAAGCAACGCCTGCAGACGAGCCTTTTGTCTCTTCAACGACTACCGGTGCTTCAATAATTGGGTCTGTTAGCGCACCAGCAAAAGATGTAGTGGCCATTGCTACGATTACTGCGGCGGTTGCGATTGTTTTCATCATTTGAAATATCCTGATTGAAATGAGTTCGGGAAACCCGTCTTAAATTCCGTTAGCACAACCTCACCTCAATTCACAACGAGTTTAGTAAGCCAGTGCTACTAATCAGTGCATCAAGGCGCGGATTGTTGCAAATATGTCCAATTTCTGAGCGCCTCAAACTGGAAATACCCTACTTCGGCGAGATCCACTGGCGTGAATGGCGCACTGCCTTGGTATCGGCCTCTACCAAGCAATCGTGGGCAATTTTATTGCTTTCAGGAGAAGTTTGGACATAGATTTCACGCATGCGGCCAATATTAAGAAATTGATAAAAAAGACAACGTTCTTTGCGCCAAGATTACCATATCTGCAATTGAATCCGCATTTAGTCGTGGTCAAATCGCCATCAGAGGTCGTGTAGCTACGTACACCACTGTCATTTGAACGCACAGCTAACGCTCTGATTGTATTCCTTTCACTTGCAGAAATTATGTTGGGTCCAACGCCTTTGGTGCAGACCAAAACACCATTTCGAAGGGGGAGGCTCAATGTCGGGCAGCGCGCGCATGAATTTATGAAAGCCCCGCATCCGCTCCAGGTTGCGCGCCATATAGGTGATGATCTCGTCGCCGTGCCGCACGGGCGTATCAAGCCGCCCCAGCTTTAACTTGGCATCGGGATCGGGCAGCAAGTGATCCGTTCGGATCACGTCATGGCAAACATAGATCTTCTTGTGAAACTCGGGCGGGAAGCAGTCGCGCTGCCACTGCGTCGGGCTTAGCCCGCGATCAACCGACATGATGTTGGAATTTGGCACCGCATTTCGCGCTTGAAGCAGGAACGGAGCATGTGCATTGCCTGGCTCCTCCGCGTCAAACCCTACAGGGCCGCCAGTGGCACGGTAGTAATATTCGAAAAACCCGATAATCGGCACATCAGCCCAAAGTTGTTTGAAGAACATGAGCTCACCACAGCCTACATGACCCACAATAATGTCAGGCTTGAACCCTTCCTCAACCTCGATCTTCTTGGCGGCATTAACCGCACCAAAGCCAGCACCCGCCCCGTCCTCCCACACCCTGCTCAATCCATAGGTGTTTTCTTTAGAAACGTTGTGAGGCTTATAAACACGCGCCTCTACCCCCTCAATGGCAGGCGGGTTCTTGCGCTGGGTCAGAAAGTAGATGCGATGCTAGTTTTCAGCGGCAAGCCATTGCACCAACTCACGGTATTGGCCGGGCATATTCTGATGCACAAAAAGGATGTTCATGTCGTCACACACCTGCTCGGGGTTCGCTCGCACCCCAATAAACGCTCTAAGTTTCGATTTGGCAAATGTCCTATTTGCCCTTCCAGACGGGGTCCCGCTTTTCCGCAAAGGCCCGCGCGCCTTCCAGCTGGTCTTCCGAGGCATAAAGACGGTCCACGCTGGCCAACTGGCGCTTGGTAATGCGGTTCATGGCATCCTGAAACTTGGCATCCTCGGCATCGCGCACGATCTCCTTGATGGCGGCGTAGACAAGCGGTGGACCAGAGGCCAACAGACGCGCCAACTCCCATGCGCGGGCGTTAAGATCGGCAGAGGGCACAACCTCATTAATCAAACCCCAACCTTTACCCTCCTCGGCGTCAAACCACCGCCCTGTCAACAAAAGCTCCATTGCGATATGGTACGGCACACGCTTGGGCAGCTTCACACTCGCCGCATCGGCCACCGTGCCCGAACGTATTTCGGGCAGCGCAAATGTCGCGTGATCCGCCGCGAGGATCATGTCAGCACTCAGCGCCAGCTCCAAACCGCCACCACAGCAAATGCCGTTCACAGCCGCAATCACAGGCTTGTTCAGATGCGGCAGTTCCTGCAATCCGCCAAAGCCACCAACGCCATAATCGCCATCAACCGCATCGCCGTCTGCCGCCGCCTTCAAATCCCAGCCGGGACAAAAGAACTTGTCCCCGCCACCTGTGATAATCGCCACCCGCAGTTCGGGATCATCGCGGAAATCTGCAAAAACCTGACCCATCAGGACAGAGGTTTTAAGATCAATCGCATTTGCCTTGGGACGGTCCAGCATCACCTCGAGAATTGCCCCCTCGCGGCGGATTTTGATCGGGTCCATCTCAATCTCTCCTTTTCGCTTCACGCAGCAGCGCATCGACTGCAACTGCGCCATCAGGCGTACACATCAGCGGATTAATCTCTATTTCACTTACCCTGTCCGCGTTGGCAATGACATAGGCCTGCACGGCCATCACCGCATCGATAATCGCTTTTAGGTCCGCTGCGGGCTTGCCGCGATATCCCTCAATCAGTGGGCAAATCCGCAAGGACCGCAATGCGCCCTCAACAGCACTTTCATCCGCAGGCACCATCAGGGAACTTGTGTCCTGCCACAACTCGGTCAGCACACCACCGGCCCCGATTGTGAGCACAAACCCGTGCGCAGGATCACGCAGCACTCCGATGAGCAGCTCCGCCACAGCGCCCTCAACCATCTCCTCAAGCAGATATGCCCCCTCTGGCATATCACGCGTAGCACCCTCTACCGTGTCAGCAGTCACCCTCAGGCGCACACCGCCTTCTTCGGATTTATGCGCAAGCCCCATAACCTTCAAAACCAACGGCCCCTCAAGCGTCCGTGCCGCTGCCGCCAACTGTGCAATACCCTCGACCTCTACACGCTTGGGCACTATCAGCCCGACCTGCGCCAAAGCCTCCTTCGCCGCAGCTTCATCGACCAGATCACCTTCACGATCCGCCCCCGGCAAAAGCAGGATTCCAGTCTGAACCGGCGGCAGTGTTGCGGCAATCGCAGCAGCGGCAACCGCCTCAGTCAGCCCGCTCATGGGAATGACCCCCCCCGCCATGAGTTCCTCTGCCACATCCGCAGGCATCAACTCGGGCAAAGTCGCAACAACCGCAACAGGCCGCCGGCTTTGTGCACGCACAGCAAGCGCCGCCTGCGTTGCACAAACCCAATCGGTCGCGTCCGTGTGCGGATAATCCACAATGATCATCGTCAGCCCGATATGGTCTGCGGCCATCGGAAGCCAAGCGGCGGTCATTCTCTCAACATCGCGCCATACATACGTGTGGTAGTCGAGCGGATTTCCCAAGGCCACCATCGACCCAAGTGCTGCTCCCAAAGCACCCTGCTGCGTGTCAGTAAGCTCTGGAAACACCATGCCAGATCCTTCGGCTGTATCTGCGATCAGGCTCGCCTCCCCTCCTGAACAACTGATCGAGGATAACGTAGGAGCATCCAGCCGCCCCACTATATGCAACAGCTTCAGCGTCTCAATAAATGTGGGCAGGTCGTCTGCCCGTCCGATGCCCAACCGATCCAACAGCGCCTGCGCGCCCGCATCGCTTCCAGCCATCGACGCGGTATGAGAAACGGCGGCCTGTTGCGCCTGTTCCGAGCGCCCAACCTTAAGCGCAATGAGCGGCACACCCTTGGCCCGTGTTTTAAGCGTTAGCGCATGCCATTCTGAAAGATCACCAAATCCTTCAATGTGCAGTCCAATCGCGGTTACACGCGGATCATCCAGCAACTCTGCAGCAATTTGCGCTTGGGACGTCTGTGCCATGTTCCCGCAGGCCACGACATAGGCAATAGGCAGGCCACGTTGCTGCATGGATAGATTAATCGCGATGTTGGACGATTGTGTAAGAATGGCGACCCCCCGCTCCACCGCAACGCAACCATGCTGATCGGGCCACAACAGCGCTCCATCCAACGCATTGATGAACCCATAGCAGTTCGGCCCCAACACTGGCATATCACCAGCCGCAGCAACCAGCGCCGCTTGCAGATCCACTCCTATCTCATCTTCTGCTGCAGATTCGGAAAACCCGGAAGCAAAGCAGACAGCACCACCAGCACCCATCGCAGACAATGAACGGACAACATCAACCGTCGCGATCCTGTTCACACCGACAAAAACAGCATCTGGCGGCGCTGAAAGCCCGGCCATATCCATCACCGACTGCACCCCTTCGATTACAGCACCGCGTGGGTTCACAACATCAATCCGGCCTGAAAAATTCATGCGGCGTGACTGCAGAATGATCTGGGCACACCATGCACCTCCGCCGACTACTGCAATCGACTTTGGCCGCAACAGACGTGATAGGTCAGGCTTCACAACATTTCCTTTGAGAAAAGAGAATAATGCCTTCGGCGAAGATATTTTGAACCAAAAGAAGTAACGCACTATTAACCAGTATCGCGCAGACTTTCACCTGCGGTACAGGCGGGGACGCCGATGGCCATACCAGAAGAAACAGCAATTCTGTTTTGATCAGGGGAGGTCGCAACAGGGCTCCCCTGTTTCTTTTGGTTCGAAATATCCCGGGGGAAGTTGGCCTTCGGTCAACTGGGGGCTGGCCCCCTTCCATCGAACAAGGAAAATGCAGCCAAAAGCGTATCACGCACCTAAAGCCCGAAGCATTTCGCGACTGATAATGTGGCGTTGGATCTCTGACGTACCGTCCCAAATACGCTCAACACGCGCATCGCGCCAAAACCGCTCTAGGGGGAAATCATCCATAAGCCCCATGCCTCCGTGCACCTGAATGGCAGCGTCAGTGACGCGCGATAGCATCTCACTTGCATAAAGCTTCGCACTGGCAATTTCACGGTTGGCAGGCAGTCCTTTGTCCAACCGGTCCGCTGCTGCCAAGGTGAGCAAATCCGCCGCGTCGATCTCTGTCACCATGTCAGCCAGTTGGAACGATACGCCCTGAAACTTGCCTATCTTCTGACCAAATTGCTCACGCTCCGCCGCATATTGAATCGCATAGTCAAAAGCACGGCGCGCACGGCCCACGCTCATTGTCGCAACGGTGATGCGGGTCGCATATAGCCACGTGTTCATTACGTCAAAACCACTGTCGACCTCACCCAAAACCTGCGCATCAGGCAAGCGGCAGTCATCAAAATCGAGGATCATGTTCTTATAGCCACGGTGGCTGACCGATTTATATCCATCGCGGATCATGAAGCCCGGCGTGCTCCGATCTACGAGGAAAGCGGTGATCCGCTTTTTCGGACCTTTTGGCGTCTGATCCTCCCCCGTGGCGATAAAGACGATGATGAAATCCGCATGGTCTGCACCCGAGATAAAGTGCTTGGTCCCGTTTACGACCCAATCGCCGCCATCGCGCACCGCATTGCATTTCATCCCCCGCACGTCCGATCCCGCACCCGGCTCTGTCATGGCCAGCGCGTCCATCCGCTCCCCGCGCACAGCGGGCATGAGGTAGCGCTCGACCTGCTCTCCCTCACAGGCCATCAGGATGTTTTGCGGTCGCCCAAAGAAGTGATTGAGCGCCATTGAGCCGCGCCCCAGCTCCCGCTCGACCAGTGCAAATTCCAGATGGTTCAGCCCCGCACAACCGACACTTTCAGGGAAATTGCAGGCGTAGAACCCCAGATCAATCGTCTTTTGCTTGATCTCTTGTGCGATCTCTTGGGGCACCTCGCCCGTACGCTCGACCAGCTCCTCATGGGGATAAATCTCATTCTCGACAAAGCTGCGCACTGTGTCGGCGATCATCGTATGTTCTTCGGTCAGCCCGTAAATCATGTTCTTTTCCTGCTCTTCAATCGCTCGCGCATCATCTCTTTGCCCGCTTCAGTTCCGTCATGGAACGAGCCGAACAACTTGTCCCACGGCACGTCCAAATTGCCGTAATTCACTTCGAAATAGCGGTGATGGAGCTGGTGATGAAAGTTCCCCAGATGCACCCGCTTTTTATTGCCAATCCGCAGCCCCTCGAACCCCGTATGCGACGTGACTGCCAGCAACGCATAGAACATCAGATGAAAAATCACATGCACGGGGCTGCTCGGCACCACCAGATGGATCAACACAGTGCCAAAGTACATCACATGCTCGACGGGGTGCATCGACAGGCCCGACCATGGCCCCACATCGGTGTTGCGGTGATGCAGCGCATGGAAGCGATAGAGCGCATTGGTGTGCAGCAATCGGTGTATCCAATAGAAATAGAAACTCTCCCACACGGGGATCAGGAAGAAGAAGGCGATGAACCAGACGGGCGTTTGCGCGAATGTGGTGCTGGGCAGCCAGCCATTCGCAATCCCCCACCACGCCAGCGCTTCAAATAGGCTCCAGACCGTCACGCCCGAGACAATTGTCCAAAACATGTTGTCCTTGAGTTGGTCGCTGAACGAGAACATCCGCCCTTGGCGCGGGAACGGGCGCGGGTCGTACTTTAGCTCGGTCCCCTGCACCGCGCGGGCGTGGAACCAATAATGCAGCCCGCCCGCCAACAGCGTCACTATCGCCGCATTGCGTAGCCAGATGCCCAGCACCCACCAATCGAGCGTCAAAGCAGTCTCTAGTGTTGGGCTAAACAGCCCCCAGCTCAGAAACGCCAACCCCAGAATGCACAGGTTGATCGTCAGCGGAAACCACGCACCTGCGTACCACTGTGCCACCGCCAAGGGGCGCGGCGGCCACTGCCATAGGGGCGAGACTTGAATGGCGCCTTCTGGCGTGTGGTTCCACTCGGTTCGGCTCATTTCGTGTACATCTGCTTTTTGAAAGCACGGGTGCGTTTTGTGGCCTCGGCTGTTCCGTCATGAAAGGTCCCGAACCAACGGTCCCACGGCATCTCGACGGTGCCATAGTTGCACTCAAAATACTTGTGGTGCAGCTGGTGAAAGAAATCCCCCAGTTGGGCCCGTTTGCCCCCCGCCGCCATCAAACCGTCAAAGCCCGAATGCGAGCACACGGGATGCAGTGTGAAAGTATAGACGTGAAACAGGATATGCAGAGGGCTGGTCGGCACAACAAAATGTATGAGCAGCGACGAGAAATAGATCGCATGCTCAAGCGGGTGCATCGAGATGCCGGACCACGGCCCCACATTCACGTTACGGTGGTGTAGTGCATGGGCTGCCTTATAGAGGGCGGGAATATGCAGGGCGCGGTGCACCCAGTAGAAATGAAAGCTCCCCCACATCGGCAGCAGTGCGAACCACAGCACATACCACACAGGGCTTTGCGCAAAACTAGTGGTGGCGGCCATGCCATTGCCCGCCGCCCAGAACCACGCCACCGTATAGAGCGTGCCAAAAGTGATCCCGCTGGCCAGCGACCAGAACATGTTGTCTTTGACCTGCGAGCGGAAGGTGAAATTGCCGTTATACTCAACCTGCCCCCGCGCATCATATTTCAGCAGTTGGCCCTGTCCTTTGGCGCGGTACAGCCACAGATGCAGCCCCCCTGCCACCAGCGTATGGGGGATCGCAAAACCCAACCAAAGCGTCATGACCCAGCCAACCGACGGCGTACCCGTTTGCGCGGGATCAGGCGCCCAGAGCCAGACCGCAAGGCCTGCGATGACCAGCGATAGGGTCGAGGTCGACAGCACCAGCCAATAAGCCGAATACCAGCGCAGAACCTCCAAAGGGGCGGGCGGCCAATTGAACAACGGATTACCCTGCACTTGACCCGGGTGATGGTTCCAGCGCTCGGCCTCGGCCGCGACGCCTTCGTTGTTATCGCGCATAATCCGACTCCTCACTGTCCAATATCGCCTTCAACTCTGTCAGATGGCGCGCATCCTGTTCGGGATAGCTTTCCAGCTCTTGTGCTGTCTTCTCGGCAATCTCGTCACTGATCCGGCGCAGCGGCAGGCCCGTTTGCAGGGCGCGGATATACGTCTCTGCCGCGCGCTCGAAGTAATACAAGCGGTTGAATGTTTCGGCCACAGTATCACCGATAACCATGACACCATGTGATCCCATCACCATTACCTTCTGCTTGGGATCGGTCAGCAGCGCCGCACAGCGCGCGCCTTCTTCTTCAAACGCCAGCCCGCCATAATCCTCGTCAATCACCACGCGGTTGAAAAAGGTACAGCAGTTCTGGTCAATCGGCGGCAGACGGCTGTCTTGGAGGCACGCCAGCACCGTAGCGAAAATCGAATGCACGTGCATGACACAGCGCGCGTGAGGCACCGCCACGTGCACCCCACCATGCAACCCCCACGCTGTCGGATCAGGGGCATTCGGGCCTGCGTATGTCTCGGGGTCATCTGCATCTATCAACAGCAGATCACTCGCCTTGATGCGGGCGAAATGCGCCTGATTGGGGTTCATCAAAAACTGCGAGCCGCTGTCGTTCACCGCCAGCGAGAAATGGTTTGCAACGCCTTCGTGCATATCAAGGCGTGCTGTCCAGCGAAACGCGGCAGCAAGGTCAACGCGTTCTTGCCAGTGATCCATATTCGGTTTCATGCTTTTGCCTCCGTTAACCTGCTTACTCGACCATTAAGGCCAAACCCCGTCCATCCCGAAAACGACATCACAACGCACGGCTCGGCACCCAAGCGTACCCGTTCTCGCAAAGAATATACGCCTCGCGCAGGCCGTGCGGCTTGTCAGTTGGTTCTTGCAGGATTGTACCACCTGCCGCCTCTGCAATTGCACAGGTCGCCTCGGGATCGCTGTCGTAAAGCCTAATCTCGATCCCTGCACCGCGTGGCGGTGTTTCAGGCAAAAGCCCAAGCAGTGGATTGGAATGATAGGTCGCGTCACTATGGATCTGAAACACCTGATCGCCGTAGATCACAATCGCAAAATCCACTGTGGGCTGATGCGCCTTCATCCCGAAAACAGTCTCTAGAAAGGTAATTTGCGCGGCCACATCTCGCACGAGCAGGTTCAACCCGAGACCCTTCAAGCTTGCTCCGAACTCCGCCGCACCAACAGTATTGTAGTCCATCTACTCTGCTCCTGCTTGAACCTGTGCGTACCCTGTGGAATGTTGCGCCATGATACAAGCCTCTTTCCCGCATGATATCGCAGTGCCTCACGTGACCGCCATGCTGTACGCGTTTGAAGGCCTGTGCATGAGTGAAATCATGGAGTTGGCCCCACAATGAAGACGTTTGCACAAAACCTGATGAAACTTGCACCTGATTGGGCCACTCTCCCGCCAGAACTGGTCGACACGTTTGACTGGCTTGAGGATCAAGGGTGGCTTGGCATCCGCGATCCAGGCCAACCAGAGGATCACTGGCTCTCTATCTATCCAGCTGAGCAGTGCGACCACTTTGGCGCGAGCTTTGTCACCTTTGGCGGAACGACGCTCAAATATACGGGCCACTGGTCAGCGCCGAATGCTGAGGTCGATAACCGCATTTTCGAGATCGCCACCATTGCAGGTGACGGCGGGCGCGCTGTGATCTGGCTGGACGAAGACGGCAAGCAGCAGTTTGTGCAGTTGGGCCATGATACCACAGGCATTATCACCGACGATCCGCGCGACTTCCTGCAATTCCTCGCCATGGGATATCCCGAACCTGGATCGCTGGAACAGACTGACATCACACCGCTACAGGCATTCTTTGACTATCACGGCGCCTATGACATGGACGAGATTGCCGAAGATGAACGTCCTGTGCCCCCCACTGCCTTTCAGGGGTTTCTCAAGGACCGCTTTGACCTCGACATGCCCGCAACGGCGCATGCGATCGGTGTCGCCGACTTTGCTCATTACCAAGACCCCGACACAACCGCTGGCTCACGTCTGTAACACCACCACCGACGCAGGAAGAACTGGACTATATCGACAATCTGATGCGCACGGTGGTGGAGCTGGATCTCAAGGAAAACGGCAGGTCTGAAACCCTAATGCAGAAAATCGGCCGCCTGTTCAAATCCAAGGATTGACCCATGACACAAATCCTCACCCCTAACGACGCAAAGCCCCAAGCATTTACCGATGCGACTGCTGCCGTGGAACGGCTGACAGAAATCTATGATCAGGCGATCCATTTCCTGCGCGAACACTTCAATACTGCAATGCGCGATTCAGCCCCCGACAGCCACATACGCGCCTTCTATCCCGAGGTAAGGTTTACCACCTCTTCTTACGCGCAGGTCGATACGCGTCTCAGCTTTGGTCACGTCTCTGGCCCTGGCACCTATGCGGCCACGATCACGCGGCCTGATCTTTTTCGTTCCTACCAGATCCAACAGATCGGCCTGCTGCTGCAAAACCACGACCAACCCGTTTATATCGGTACGTCAGAGACACCGATCCCGCTGCATTTCGCGATGACAAGCGAGGATGGAATGACAATCCCCCAAGACGGTGCCGCCGATTTCACCCTTCGCGATGTGTTCGATGTGCCAGACCTCAGCACCACCAATTATGACATCGTGAACGGAACTTATGTCCCGACTGATGGCATCGGCCCACTTGCCCCCTTCACTGCCCAGCGCGTAGATTACTCACTGGCACGGTTGGCCCATTATACAGCCACCGACCCTGCGCATTTCCAATGCCACGTGCTGTTCACCAACTACCAGTTTTACGTGACCGAGTTCGAGGCATACGCCCGCAAGATGCTGGCAGATCCCGAGAGCGGCTACACCTCTTTCGTCTCAACCGGCAATCAGGAGATCACAGAGGCAGACGGCCCGCTTGAGACACCGCTCAAACTTCCCCAGATGCCAACCTATCACCTCAAGCGCGAGAATAGCGGCGGGATTACCCTCGTCAATATAGGCGTAGGCCCCAGCAATGCGAAAACCGCCACCGATCATATCGCCGTGCTGCGCCCGCATGCGTGGTTGATGGTGGGCCATTGCGCGGGGTTGCGCAATTCTCAGGCCTTAGTTGACTTCGTTCTCGCACACGCATATCTGCGCGAAGATCACGTGCTTGATGACGATCTGCCCGTTTGGGTTACCATCCCCGCACTGGCCGAAATCCAGATAGCGCTGGAACAGGCGGTGGCACAAGTCACCCAGCTTGAGGGCTATGACCTCAAACGCATCATACGCACAGGCACAGTCGCCACAATCGACAACCGCAACTGGGAGCTGCGCGAACACACTGGTCCCGTACAGCGCCTCAGCCAATCGCGCGCCGTGGCGCTTGACATGGAAAGTGCGACCATTGCCGCCAATGGCTACCGCTTTCGCGTTCCCTACGGCACGCTGCTGTGCGTCTCTGATAAACCCCTGCACGGCGAGCTCAAGCTGCCTGGCATGGCGTCGGATTTCTATAAAACTCAAGTATCGCGGCATTTAATGATCGGAATTCGCGCGATGGAGCAGCTGCGCGAGATGCCATTGGAGCGCATCCACAGCAGAAAACTGCACTCATTTGATGAAACCGCCTCTCTTTAGATAGTTTCAGTCCCGGGAAATGCGAAAAAACAGCATATTTACTAGGAAATTCCACCAGTATTCGTTGTGTTCACCTCAAAGATACCGTTACATTCCGCACATGTGACCTAATTATCGGGCACCCGAGGAGATTAAAATGACAACCAAACCAATGACAAAAACTCAACTCGTTGCCGCATTGGCCGACGAAATGGGCACAGACAAAAAATCAGCAGGCGCAGCACTTGATGCAGTATGCGGCCTGATCACAAAAGAAGTATCAGGCGGCGGCGCTGTGACACTTCCTGGCGTGGGCAAAATTTATTGCCGTGAGCGTCCCGAGCGTATGGTGCGTAACCCTGCAACGGGCGAGCAATTCAAGAAAGACGCTGATAAAGTTGTCAAAATGACCATTGCAAAAGCACTCAAAGACAGCGTGAACGGCTAAGTCCGGAACACCGTTGAATGGTTAAAGAGGGGCGCCCATTAGGGCGGCCCTTTTTCATTGGGGCAGCACGGCCTCCCCTGCACAGGCCGTGCTTGCGTAGTACGTCTTTTCGCGCCACTACTTGGGGCACAGTAGAAGGACCTGACAACATGGACATGCGCGCAATCGGTCTGGGCCTCGCCTTCGCGCTCATGTGGTCCTCTGCCTTCAGTTCTGCGCGCATCATCGTCGAAGATGCCTCACCGCTTTTCGCTCTTTCCATCCGCTATCTGATATCGGGCCTCATCGGTGTCGGCATAGCACGGACATTGGGCCAAAGCTGGCACCTCACCCGCGCGCAATGGCGGGCAACAATTGCTTTTGGCATCCTGCAAAACGCCGTTTATCTCGGCCTGTTCTTTGTCGCCATGCAAACGATTGAGGCATCACTGGCCACGATCATTGCCTCCACTATGCCTCTCATGGTGGCGCTGGCCGGATGGGCGTTCATGGGCGAACGACTTAGCCCGCTGGGAATGGTCGGGTTGGTTATCGGAATTAGTGGCGTCGTCTTGATTATGGGCGCGCGCCTCACGCATGATCTGGACCTCATCGGCGTTGCGATCTGCTTTGTCGGAGTGATCGCCCTGACCATTGCAACGCTCAAGGTGCGAGGTGCAACCACTGGCGGGAACCTGTTGATGGTTGTGGGGCTGCAAATGCTGGTCGGATGTGTGGCCCTAACACTGGCCACCATCGCGTTCGAGACACCGCGCCTGACCCCCAGCTGGCCTTTGGCTATCGCCTTCACCTACACCTTATTCGTACCAGGGCTTCTGGCAACATGGGTCTGGTTCCTGCTTGTCGGGCGCATTGGCGCCACACGGGCCGCCACCTTCCACTTTCTTAACCCATTCTTCGGAGTCGCGATTGCAGCGTTGCTGCTGGGTGAACAGCTTGGCCCCCGCGACATCCTCGGGGTGGTGATCATTGCGGCGGGCATCCTCGCTGTACAACTCTCACGCCAACGCACAGCCTAGTTCAGCAAACGCTCAATCTCTTTGCGAATTACCCCACGGTCGGGCCGGGCAGTTGATCCCCATGTGCCGACCACATCGCCCTGTGGACCAATGAGCACTTTGTTAAAGTTCCAGCGCGGCTCGAACCCCGTCTCATTGCGCACCGCCTTGTAGAAATCATGCGCTTTCGTGCCGCGCACATGCGTCATATCACTCATCGGTAGGGTAAGGTTGAAATTGATCTCGCAGAATTCCTTTACCTCTGCGGCGCTATCCAGCTCCTGATTGAAGTCATCCGATGGCACTGCCAGCACGACCAAGCCACGCGCACTGTAGCGGTCATATACCGCCTGCAATCCGTCATACTGATAAGTAAAGCCGCACTGCGAAGCTGTATTGACGACCAGTACAGGCTGGCCTGCAAAATCGGTCAACCTGATCTCGCCTCCATCAATCGACGCAAATACCGCATCGCGCGGCGCTGCCATGGCAACACTTGCCCAAATGCTCAAGATCAGTCCCAGTATCAGCCGCATATCGCATCCTCCTGATTACCCTACGCCCCAGAGACATAATAAGTTCACAAACAATCGCCGTTTACGCGACCCCCTTTGATTTTAGCGCAAAAGCACCATCTAATAGGGCGACACCAGCGCAAGGAGAGCCTCATGTCCGAGTACACCAAAAACCCCGACGTCATCGCGACCCTCTCACCCGAAGAGTTCTACGTGACGCAGGAAAGCGGCACCGAACGCCCCGGCACAGGCAAGCTCTTGAACAATAAAGCGCCAGGCATTTACGTGGACATTGTATCGGGGGAGCCGCTGTTTGCCTCAGCCGATAAATACGAGAGCGGCTGCGGCTGGCCCAGCTTTACCAAAGCGATCGAAAATGTGGTCGAGCTTGAGGACCGCTCCCTCGGTGTGGTCCGCACAGAAGTGCGCAGCGCCCATGGCGATAGCCACCTTGGCCACGTCTTTCCCGACGGGCCACGTGATCGGGGCGGCTTGCGCTATTGCATCAATTCCGCGTCGCTGCGGTTTATCCACCGCGACGATATGGAGGCCGAAGGATACGGCAAATACATTAACCAAGTGGAGGACGTAGCATGACTGAACGTGCAGTATTGGCAGGCGGATGTTTCTGGGGCATGCAGGACCTCATCCGCAAACGCAAAGGCGTAGTAAGCACACGCGTCGGCTATTCCGGCGGTGATGTCCCAAACGCCACCTACCGCAATCACGGCACTCACGCCGAGGCGATTGAGGTGATCTTTGAGCCCGAGGTCCTCAGCTACCGCGAATTGCTGGAGCTGTTCTTCCAGATACACGATCCCACCACGATCAACCGCCAAGGCAATGACCGCGGCATGAGCTACCGCTCAGCCATCTATTATGAGAACGATGGCCAAAAAGCCGTGGCGCTCGACACTATCGCCGACATTGAAGCGTCAGGCATCTGGCCCGGCAAAGTCGTCACCGAAGTCGAGCCTGTGTCAGATTTCTGGGAAGCAGAGCCCGAGCACCAGGACTACCTCGAGCGTATTCCAAACGGCTACACCTGCCACTTCCCGCGCCCCGACTGGGTCCTGCCCAAGCGCGCCGCGGCTGAGTAATCACTCAGGCTGCCTGCTGCGGCGGGCAGCCTATCACACCGCCACCCGTGGCCGCCCCGAAGCCTCGACCCTTATTTCTGCCTCGACAAAAACTTCGCGGCTCTCAATATCGGCCACGCGCACATCACGCATCACATTCACCGAAATATCGGCCGCTCCCGCCGCCTCTGCTGCCACCACAGCCGACGCGCGCAGCACCTCTTCCAGCCGTGCCAGCGCCGCTTCGGAGGTTGTGAAGTCTTCGGGCTCTGCGCTCAAATGTACACGGTATTTCCCCTCGCTCGGGCTTGTGACCGTCCCCGCTTCCCGCATGGTCACACGCCCGACTACGGCCCCAATCGCATTGGCCACGCCCGCATGCTCTGGCAGGATCATCTTACAGCCCAACAGATGGCCTACCTGAGGATAATACGTCTTGGCCGAGGCACCTAACCCGATCACAGGCACCGAAAGCCCCGTATCCAGCTTAACCAAACCATGGTGCCCACCAAGCCCCCGCTGCATCAACGCATGGCGGGCCAGAACATTGGGCGCCTCATCAAATCCTGTGTCTTCTTCGGCAAATGCAGTCTCTAACAAAGCCAAACCTGTCTGATGCTGTAACCTCTCGACAATCATCTGCGCCAGCATTTCAGGCTCGGGCGCAAGGCGTTCACCCGCCCCTGTCCGCCGCCTGCCAAAGAGCGCAAGCGCCTTGCGTGCAGCTTCGGTATCCCACGCCTCGGCCAGCCCTAGAACATGGCTCGCATCCGATGGCGTCACACCCGCCATCTGTACCAGCCCACGCTCTACCAACCGCACCAGCGCGCTCGCCTCCATCCGCGATTGCAACAACTGGCCCAGCGGATGCACGGCCTCGCCGATCCGCGCCAACAGCCCTGCTTCACGCGCAGAGATCCCCTCCACCGCCTGCCCAGCAACAGCACGCACAAATCTGCCGTCATGCTCACCGGGCAAGGTGGCCCGCAGCTGCGCATCAAGCGCCGCGTGCACCACCTCAGGCGCATCCACCGCAATGAGCGAGACCGGCAGGACACGCCGCGGCCCCAGCGTGACACCCCCCTGCAACCCTTCGGTCACAAAATGCACCTCACTGTCACCGCCAAGGCCAGTGGTGCGCATCGCAACGGCCTCAACCATCGTACGGTATGGCCCTACCCGCGCACCCGCAAGATCAATCGCAGGCCGCCCATCCCGCAGCAGCGCGACATCCGTCGTCGTCCCTCCAATATCAGACACCAGCGCCAGATCAGCCCCCGTCATCCAGCGCGCGCCAACAATCGAGGCGGCAGGCCCGCTCAGGATCGTCTCAATCGGCCGCTCCCGCGCCTGCGCGCTCGAAATGAGCGCCCCATCCCCACGCACCACCATCAGAGGCGCAGTAATCCCCAACTCAAACAGCGTATCCTCTGCCCGCCCGATCAGCCGGTCAATCATTCCGATCAGCCGCGCATTGAGCACCGCTGTCATCGCACGTTTCGGCCCGTTCAGCTTTGCTGACAACTGATGCGAAGCCGACACAGCCCGCCCCGTCATTTGCGCGATCATCTCCATCGCCCGCAGCTCATGCGCGGGATTGCGTGTCGCAAATTGCGATGCAACCGCAAATCCGCCAATATGCGCGCCATGCATCTCCAGAAACGCGCGCAGGCCCGCCTCGTCAAACACCGCAGCCTCCGCGCCCGCGTGGTTATGCCCCCCCGCCAACACGACATACGGATCCCCCTTGAGCGCCTCAAGCAACCCATGCGCCTCCAGATCACGCTCTTTGAACCCGATAAACACCAGCGCAACGCGCCCGCCCTGCCCCTCCACAAGCGCATTTGTCGCAAGTGTGGTGGACAAAGACGCCAATGAGATATCCGACGCCGCAACACCCGATTGGGCCAGCACCGCGCGCACCGCACCGCCAACACCAATGGCAAGATCGTGCCGCGTAGTGAGCGCTTTTGCGCTGGCAATCACTTCCTGTTCGTCGCGCAGGATTACAGCATCCGTATAGGTCCCACCTGTATCCACCCCCAAAAGCAATGCCACCTGTCTCTCCTCACAGCCCTTTGGAATTCACTACCTCAAAAACGCACGCGGTCCAGCACCATTCGCGTCACTGATCAGACAATCGCGCCACCGCCCAATGCGCCGCATCTGCGACAGCCGGATCAGGGTCATCGCATAACCCACGTGCTGCCTCGCACAAGGCCACATCCCCAGAGTTCCCAATCGCATAAAGCACATTGCGCACAAAACGGCCCCGACCAATCCGCTTGATCGGAGAGCCGGAGAACCGCAGCCGAAACGCCGCATCATCTAGAAGCACCAGCTCCGCCAGCGTCCCACCCGCACTGCCATGATACCGCATATCACTCGCCGCAACCGCAAATTTATTCCACGGACACACCGCTAGACAATCGTCGCATCCGTAGATGCGATTGCCCAGTTTGCCCCGCAACTCATCGTCGACGGGACCCTTATGCTCGATCGTCAGATAAGAAATGCACCGCCGCGCATCGAGACGATACGGCGCAGGAAACGCATCTGTGGGGCAAACGTCCTGACACGCCGTGCAACTGCCGCAATGGTCCACCTCTGGCGGATCAGGCTCCAGCTCAAGCGTTGTAAAAACAGACCCTAAAAAAGCCCAATTCCCCCAATCACGGCTCACCACATTGGTGTGCTTCCCCTGCCAGCCAAGCCCGGCAGCCTGCGCCAGCGCTTTTTCGGGCACAGGGGCGGTGTCGACAAACACCTTCACTTCGCATGGCACTGCGGCAATTAACCAGCGCGCCAACCGCTTTAGTCGCTTCTTGACCACATCATGGTAATCACGCCCCTGCGCATAGCACGAAACAGCCCCCAACTCAGGCCGCTCCAACACGGCCAGCGGATCAAACTCTGGCGCATAACTCTCCGCCAACATGATCACCGATTTCGCCTCAGGCCACAAAACAGACGGATCACCGCGCCACGCTACGCGCTCCTCCATCCATCCCATCTGCCCGTGAAAGCCTTCTGCCAAAAACGCACCCAAACGCGCAGGCACTTCAGGCACCGCATCAGGTCTGCACACACGGCACGCCACAAACCCCGCGTCCAATGCCTCCTGAACCAGTCTTTGCTTCAGGTTCATCTCTTCATTTTATCCTTAAACTGAATTCTGCACCATCGACACGAACGAACGGTAGCAGAATCAAAAATCCAGATCGCTATAGTGTGCATGCGTCGGAAAGCCTGAAACCTGATCCGCAAGAATCGAACGGAACGCCGGCCGCGATTTGATCTTGGCATACCAGTCCTTCACTTCGTGACAGCTGTTCCAATCCACATCCGAGATATAATCAAGCGAGGAAAGATGCGCCGCAGCCGCAAAATCAGCCAGCGTCATCACATCCCCCGCCAACCAGCGCCGCTGGTCCAACAACCATGTCATGTAGCCGAGATGAAACTTGATCGCCTTCGCACCTGCCTTGACGTTCTTGCTGTCGGGATAACCCGTCTTCATCATCTTCTTGTTCACCCGCTCGTAGAGCAAATTCGAGGTGACCTCATGGTGAAACTTGTCATCAAACCAACTCACCAACCGCCGCACTTCCAGCTTTTGCACAGGATCAGAAGGCAGCAGCGAGGGCTCGGGCCGCGTCTCTTCGATGTATTCGCAAATCGCAGCACTTTCGGACATCATGATCCCGTCAAGACGCAGCACAGGCACCTTGCCCGCAGGGTTGCGGCGCAGAAAATCGGGATCTTGCTCCCAATACCGCTCTTCAACCAGCTCGACCTCGATCTTCTTCTCCGCAAGGCTTAGCCGTACTTTGCGGCAATAGGGCGAAAGGGGGACGTGAAACAGGCGCGCCATGAGGATTCCATATCTGGTTGCCCACACTAGATGCCTTGTAGCGGGCGATTATTCAACTCTCGAAACACTCCGCGCGTCCGTCCGCCTTGATCGTCGCAGCGCCCGTGCGGATTTGCGCTGCCCGCAGTTTAAGAAATGCTGTTGGCCGCGATGCGCTGCGTGTCTTGGGGGAGGGGAGCACAGCAGCAAGTTGTGCCGCCTGCCGCGCACTCAACGCTTCTGGCCCAATACCAAAGTAATGCCGTGATGCCGCTTCTACGCCGAACACGCCTTCATCAAATTCGGCGACATTCAGATAGACTTCCAAAATACGGCGCTTGGGCCAAATTGCCTCAACCAATGGGGTGATCCCTGCCTCCAGCGCCTTCCTGACATAGGTGCGTCCGTGCCAAAGGTAGACATTCTTGACCGTCTGCTGACTTAAAGTGGAAGCGCCACGATTGGATCCTTCTGCAATCGCCAGCCTGATTGCACGCACATCAAAGCCCCAATGCTCGCAAAAATTTGCGTCTTCTGCCGCTACAACCGACCGCGCCATAACAGGGGCAACCAGCTCAAGCGGCACCCATTCGTGGTCAACCCGGTCCAAGCGATAGGATTCGCCAAGCATGTAAGCAGTAGTAGGCGGGTTCACGACACGGCCCAGCAGAACCACCGCAACGAGGACAAGAAATACAATGGCAATGCTGCGCCAGAACAGCCGCCGCAAGCGGTCATGCAGCGTCACCCGAACGGCGGCTTTCACCTTACGCGCGGCCTTTGGTTTGGTTTTTGTGCTTCGCTTTGCCATGGGTCAGCTATAGCGGCGAGCTACGCCGTTGTGAACGCTCCTTGCCCTGAGAGGGCAATATACGCGAGGTGCCGTGCCTCTAATGGTACGAGCAGGATTTCAGGCGAAGCCTGCGCAACTGTTCAGTAAGACAACACCGCAAAGGGCGAAAAAGAACCGTGGGGATGAAAGTGTATGTGTCATAAGTCTCTCCATTCAAAAACTGAAAAAGCTGTCATGCGGCTCTCAAACAGGCGGCTTCAGCGCGTTTTGCAATTCTCCGCACCGCAATCTTGCTGGTTGTAATGTCCGAAAGGCTCGGAAACAGCGTAAGTAGCTCGGCACGTTGTTCGTCTTTTTGCTGGGCCAAGCCGCTATCAGGCAGACAACTCTCGGAAGGGCAACCATCAGCAAAAATGATCTGATGTTCATCAAAAACGAGATGAATGTACTCGACCACACCCCCTTCAACGATCCGAACCGTATCACCGTTCACCAGACTTTTCGCCGCGATCAATAGATCATCACACCCCGACAGCAATTGCGCACGCCAGTCACTGATCAACATCCGGTGCTCGGGGGAAACCATAAAGGGGCGGTGGTTGCCGATGCTCCCTTCCTCAAACAGGACCGGCGCAAATTTTCCATGGGCGCGAACCTCTTGGCGCAGAACAATGCGCACAGGCTGCGGCCCATGATCCATTGTCATCAATAAATCACCTTGGCAAATATCTTCAACGTTGCACATACCCTGCGCCATCTCGATCTGCGCGCCCCGCGTGAAGCAAGTCGGACCGAATGTGCCCACTGGCATGTTAGTGCTTGTGGTGGCAAAACCGCTGGAAACGAATGTGCCGTTCTGGAGCGCTTGCCCGTCTGTCGGTGTAAACACCGCAGGGTTTCCGCCCGCCAGATAGAAATTTGTGCCAGTGTAGGTTACCTTCCCAACGCCCGGCACATTGATGGTGAGCGTATCATTCCGCCAAACCGCAGTAATTGCGATCCCGTCGAACGTATCACCTGCAGCAGCGCCAGAGTTGATCTGACCATTGTCATTGTTGTCGAGAAACTCACCATGCTGAACGCTCAGCGCTGTGCCAAACGGCGGGGCCGATCCAGGATCAACTGTGAAGTACTGATCTTTATAGAGTGTAGGCATGAAACGCATCCTTGGCTGTGTTTAGCCCAAGATGCGTTTCGAATTTGCCAACAATTAGACGCTTATTGTTTCCAAAAAGGGTCATATAGTGTCAGCAAAACAAACTGTTTCATTCGCTGACACAATTATTAAAGGGCCTATTCTGCGGGAATAGACTGCTCCTCAATGCCCAGCGGCGTGGGGATACGGCTGAGCATTTCTTTCGGGCAAACCTGCACGAAATGCCCCTTCTCCAACTCCCAATGCTGCAAGATATCGCGCGCCTTGCGGCTGTCTGTCTCAGCCACATGACGCTCGATCAGACCTTTGAGCTGATCCTCCCAATGCGCCGTGGTCACCGCATAATGAACCAGTGTTTCATGGTTCATCATGTCCGCAGCCTGCCCGTCAGGATCATAGAGATACGCCATGCCACCCGTCATACCAGCACCAAAGTTCGCACCAATCTCACCAAGGATCACAGCAACACCACCGGTCATATATTCACACCCGTTGGAGCCACAGCCCTCGATCACGACCTGCGCACCAGAGTTGCGCACGGCAAACCGCTCACCCGCGCGACCCGCAGCAAAGAGGTAGCCGCCTGTTGCGCCATAGAGAACAGTGTTGCCGATGATTGTGTTCTCAGCAGCCACAATCGGAGAGTTCATAGCAGGCCGCACAACGACCGTACCCCCCGACAGACCCTTGCCCACATAATCATTGGCATCCCCTGCCACGACCAGCTTGAGACCAGGTGCCGCAAAGGCCCCCAGCGATTGCCCCGCCGAGCCTGCAAGGTTCACCGTCAGATGGTCATCCTGCAACTCGTTGCGCATGCCAAAGCTTTTGACGATATGGCTGCTGGTGCGCGTGCCCACCGAACGGTGCGTGTTCTGCACGGCATAGCTCAACTGCATCTTCTCGCCGTCCTCAAGGAAGCGCACAGCGTCCTTCACGATCTGCGCATCCAGCGTATCAGGCACCGCATTGCGCGGCTTGGCACGGTCATAAACCGTCCCCTTCTCTGAATCCACGCTGATGAGCAGCGGGTTGAGGTCCAGATCATCCAGATGCGCGGAGCCACGCGAAACCTGCGTGAGCAAATCGGCACGCCCGATCACATCATCCAAGGACCGCGCCCCAATGCTCGCCAAAATCTCGCGCACCTCAGTCGCATAGAAGGTGATCAGATTCACAACCTTATCCGCATTGCCCGTAAACTTGGCGCGCAGCTCATCATCCTGCGTACACACACCCACGGGGCAGGTGTTGCTCTGACACTGGCGCACCATGATGCAGCCCATCGCGATCAGGGCAGCAGTGCCGATGCCGTATTCCTCGGCCCCCAGCATCGCGGCCATGACAATATCACGCCCTGTGCGCAGGCCACCATCGGTACGCAGGGTCACACGGTCGCGCAGGTTGTTCATCGACAAAACCTGATGCGCCTCGGTCAGGCCCATCTCCCATGGCAAGCCTGCATATTTGATCGAGGTCGCAGGTGAAGCCCCCGTGCCGCCATTGTGGCCCGAGATCAGGATCACATCGGCCTTGGCCTTCGCCACACCCGCCGCAATCGTGCCAACGCCGCTGGACGCCACCAGCTTCACCGTCACCTTACAGCGCGGGTTGATCTGCTTGAGATCGTAGATCAGCTGCGCCAGATCCTCGATGGAATAGATATCGTGGTGCGGTGGCGGTGAGATCAGCGTCACACCGGGCGTCGAGTGGCGCAAACGCGCAATCAGCTCCGTCACTTTCATGCCGGGCAACTGCCCACCCTCACCAGGTTTCGCGCCCTGAGCGACCTTAATCTCCAGCTCTTCACACTGGTTCAGATACTCCGCCGTGACACCAAAACGACCCGACGCCACCTGCTTGATCTTCGCAGACGGGTTGTCGCCATTCGGCTCGGGGTGGAAGTGTGCGGGGTCTTCACCGCCCTCGCCACTGTCGGACTTCGCACCAATACGGTTCATCGCCACGTTTAGCGTCTTATGCGCCTCAGGGCTGAGCGCACCCAGCGACATACCCGGCGTAACAAAGCGTTTGCGGATGGCCGTAATGCTCTCCACCTCCTCAATCGGGATCGCATCGCCCAGCGTCTTAAGCTCCAGCAGATCGCGCAGATGGATCGGCGGATTGCTCTGCATTTTGGCCGAATACTGCTTCCACATCTCGTAGGATGCACGGTTACACGCCGCCTGCATCATGTGCATAGAGGTCGCTTCCCACGCGTGCGTCTCGCCGCTTTTGCGCGACTTGTAGAAACCACCGATGGGCATAACCGTATCATTGGCGCCCCACCCTTGGGCGTGCACTTCCTCGACCTTGCGCTGGATGCCGGTGATGCCGATGCCGCTGATGCGGCTGGTCATACCGGGGAAATACTCTGCGCACATGGCACGGGACAGGCCCACCGCCTCGAAATTCAGACCACCACGATAGGAGGACACAACAGAAATCCCCATCTTCGCCATAATCTTCAAGAGGCCCTGATCAATCGCCTCGCGGTAGCGCGCAATGGCTGTCGTCAGGTCCACGTCCAACAGGCCGCGGCTAATACGGTCCGCCAGTGAATCCTCCGCCAGATAGGCGTTCACAACAGTCGCACCACACCCGATCAGCACGGCGAAATAATGCGGATCAATACACTCTGCCGAGCGCACGTTGAGCGAGCAGAAAGTGCGCAAACCATTGCGCGTCAGATGGGAATGCACCGCAGAAGTCGCCAAAATCATCGGCATCGCGACCTTATCGGCACCGCTGTGCTGGTCCGTCAGCACGATATGCCCCGCACCCGAGCGCACAGCATCCTCCGCCTCCGCACGGATACGCCCAAGCTCTGCACTCAGGCTCGCTCCCTTGGCAAAGGTACAGTCAATATCCACACGCTCCGCATTGAAATGCGTCATCAGCTCGTCGAACTGCGCATTGCCCACGAACGGACTGTCGAGCACCAGAATCTCCGTCTGGCTGCTGTCCTCGTCCAGCACGTTCTTGAGGTTCCCAAACCGCGTCTTGAGGCTCATCACGCGGAATTCACGCAAGCTGTCGATGGGCGGGTTCGTCACCTGAGAAAAGTTCTGGCGGAAGAAGTGGCTCAGCGGGCGGTACTTGTTCGACAAAACAGCACTCGGCGTGTCGTCGCCCATGGAGGCCAGCGTCTCCTTGCCGTCCTCAGCCATCGGCGTAAGAATCTGCTCCAGCTCCTCAATCGTATAGCCCGCCGCGACCTGACGGCGGCGCAGCTCATCGCCTTCAAACAACGCCTTCTCGGTCACCCCGCCCAGCGCGTCGTCAAGCTCGTTGATCTTGCCGACCCACTCTCCAAAGGGGCGAGCGGCGGCCAGCTTGTCCTTGATCTCGGTATCGCCATAAAGCTTGCCTTCGGCCATATCTACGGCCAGCAATTGGCCTGGCCCAAGCGCGCCCTTGCGCACGACATTGGCCTCATTGAGCGGCACCATGCCCGCCTCGGAACCCGCGATCATCATTCCGTCCGCGGTCACGACATAGCGCATCGGGCGCAGGCCATTGCGGTCCAAACCCGCACAGACCCAGCGGCCATCGGTCATCGCCAACGCAGCAGGGCCATCCCACGGTTCCATCACGGAGTTGCAGTAGGAATACATATCGCGCCACGCCTGCGGCAACTCAATCGCCTGCTTGGACCAGCTCTCTGGCACCAACATCGTCTTGGCCATCGGCGCAGAGCGTCCCGCGCGCACCAGCACCTCGAAAACCGAGTCTAATGCAGCGGAATCCGATGATCCTGCTGCGACGATTGGCTTGATATCTTCGGCCATATCGCCAAACGCCGAGGACGCCATGCGGATCTCGTGGCTCTTCATCCAGCCGAGGTTACCCTTGAGTGTGTTGATCTCACCGTTATGCGCCAGCATGCGGAACGGCTGCGCCAGCCACCACTGCGGGAAGGTATTGGTGGAATAGCGCTGGTGATAGATCGCGAACGCACTCTCGAACTTGGGGTCCATCAGGTCGGGATAGAATTCCGCCACCTGCTCGGCCAGCATCATGCCTTTGTAGATGATCGAACGGCATGACAGCGATGCGATATAAAGCGCGGGGACCTGTGCGGCGATGGCCGCCCTCTCGATGCGGCGGCGGATGACGTAAAGCTCACGCTCGAACGTCTCCTCGTCCACACCCTTCGCGTTGGAGATCAAAATCTGCTCGATCTCGGGCCGCGTTGCATTGGCCTTCTCGCCCAGACACTCGACCTTCACAGGTACATGGCGCCAGCCATAGATGTAATAGCCCATGCGCAGGACTTCGGTCTCGACAATCGTGCGGCAGGTCTCTTGCGCGCCAAAATCTGTACGCGGCAAGAAGACCTGTCCAACGGCGATCATCTCATCCTTGCGGGGCTTGTGGCCCGTCCGCTCAACCTGATCATAGAAGAAGGGCACGGGAATTTGCACGTGGATGCCCGCGCCATCGCCCGTTTTACCATCCGCATCAACCGCGCCGCGGTGCCAGATGGCTTTAAGCGCCTTGATCCCGTTCTCGACCACTTCGCGCGAGCGCGTGCCGTCTATGTTTACTACAAGGCCTACACCGCAGGACGAATGCTCCTCCTCGGCAGAATACAAACCCTTCTCGGCCATAAACGCGCGCTTGGCTTCTTCACGGGCGACCCATGCGTCATCATATTTGGTCATTTTGGTTCTCCTTCAGAGGGCGCATACAGCGCAAATGTCTCGTCTTGTGTTAATTTCTGGTGCGTCCCGTCAAAGCCCGCACCGAGGATGCACTCATCCACAAAGTATTCCTGCACCAGCACATCGGCAGTTTTCCCAAACAGGCCCGCCGACAGGTTGCGGTGCGTGTCCGTCTGCATCCCGTACCAAATCGTCGATCCACAGGTCGCGCAGAACGCCCGCTGCGCCCAAGGCGAGGATTTGAAAACCGTCATATCACCATCAATTACAATGCTCTGTTGGTCCGCCTGTATGGAGACGAACGCAAAAGAGTTCTGACGGCGGCACATCTCGCAATGGCACGCCCGCAGATCAGGGGCTGAGGTGGTGGCCGTGACCGTTACTGCTCCGCACATACACTGGCCATTTAGGTTATAGCTCATGATACGGTCCTCTTGAGCAAGGGGCGCATGCCCACGGGCATGTCCTCAGGCGCCATCTGGCTTTGCTCTCCAAAGGCAGCCTGCATCTCAAGGCGTAAACGGTGCGTCCGCCGTTGCGCGGCAAGGCCGATCACGTCACCCAAAATACCCGCTTTTCTGATCCGCTGGGGTGAGTTGTGGTTGATCCCCGGGATCATGAACAACTTGACGTTATCCCCCTGCGGCAGATGCCTGCGCTGCGGCTGCTCGCGCTGATGGGTGCCGAAAAAGATGTAGTAGGAACACGTCTCATTCATATAATCCCCCGCCTTGGAGATTTTGATTTCGGTGATCTTGCTGCGATGCTCAGTCCAGCGGTTTTCCCGTGGCACAACAGCAGGATCAATTGACAGCTGCGGAGAGAATGCAATCGTCACCTCCGCCTCCAGCATCCCCGCAGTGACCAGCGCGCTAAAGCCGCCGATCGAATGGGCAAGGGTCACGATGCGGGTCGCCCCAACTTCTTTGGCCTTGCGCAGTGCCCGCTCGCAAATCGCCTCAACCAGCCCTTCGGCGTTGAGCCATGTGCGCTGCGGATCAGCGACATAGAGAACACTATTCCGCCCGCCCTGAGTCGCAGAGGACGCAATGTTGAGCACTGGCTCAGGGTCCGTATTCTTCCCGATCCCCGAAAAACACACGACCAGTGTATCGTTGGAGCCGTCATGCTCCCACGTCCAAAGCAGGTCACGCTGCTCCGTCTGGCGTATGTTCAAACGAGGCGTGGTCACCGCTTACTCCGCTGCAACCGCGGCAGCGCCATTGAACTGCTCAATGATCGCCTCGGCGCAATCGCGGCCATCCTTGATCGCCCAAACGACCAGTGAGGCACCCCGCACGATGTCGCCAACGGCAAACACGTTCTCTGCCTCAGTGCGGCCCGAGATATATTCTGCCTTCACCGTACCCCAACGGTTCACAGGCAAGTCAGGACAACCCCAAAGCGTCGGCAGGTCCTCGGCCTCAAAGCCGAGTGCCATGATCACCAGATCAGCCTCTTCAACATAGTCGGATCCTTCGATCAATTCAGGCGCTTGACGACCCGTTGCATCAGGCTGGCCCAGACGCATCTTTTGCACCATCACTCCTGTCACAGGCTCTCCAGTGAACCCTTTAGGCGCACTCAACCACTCAAACACAACGCCTTCTTCCTCGGCGTTGGCCACCTCACGCTGGGAGCCAGGCATGTTGGCGCGGTCGCGACGATAGAGACACTTAACGCTGGTGGCACCCTGACGAATCGACGTGCGCATACAGTCCATCGCCGTGTCACCACCACCGATCACGACAACGCGCTTTCCTTCCGCATTGAGCGTACCATCGGTGAACTCCGGCACATCATCACCAAAGCTTTTCTTGTTGCTCACAGTCAGAAAATCAATCGCCCGCACGATGCCCTTGGCCCCTACACCGGGGGCGGCGAGATCACGGCTTTTGTAAACGCCTGTGGCTATGATCACCGCGTCATGAGCCTTGCGGATCTCGTCAAAGGAGATGTCCTCGCCCACCGCGCAGTTGAGTTTGAAGGTCACCCCACCTTCCTCGAGCTGCGCATTGCGGCGCATAACGACATCCTTCTCCAGCTTGAAACCGGGGATGCCGTAGGTCATCAACCCGCCCGCACGATCATAGCGGTCATAGACAGTGACCTGTACACCCACACGGCGCAGGAAATCCGCTGCCGCAAGGCCACCGGGACCCGCGCCAATGATGCCCACACTCTCCGTACGCTCCTGATTTGCAACGATGGGCTTGACCCAACCCTGCTCCCACGCGGTATCGGTGATGTACTTCTCGACCGAACCAATTGTCACCGTACCGTGGCCCGAAGATTCAATTACACAGTTGCCTTCGCACAGACGGTCCTGAGGACAGATGCGCCCACAAATCTCGGGGAATGTGTTGGTCGCCTGAGAGACTTCATAAGCCTCCTGCAAGCGACCCTCGGCGGTCAAGCGCAGCCAGTCGGGGATGTTGTTGTGCAGCGGGCAATGCGTCTGGCAGTATGGCACACCGCATTGGCTACAGCGGCTCGACTGTTCTTTGGCCTTCGCATCAGCGTATTCGGCATAAATCTCGTTAAAGTCCTCTTTGCGCAGGTTCGGCGGACGCTTCTCGGGCATGTCCCGTTCAACTTGCGTAAACTTCAACATAGGTTGCTTGGCCATGACACAGGATCCTTACTTGAACTTGGAAACAACCAGATAGCGCAGGTGCAAATACAATAAAAGGCAGCAATGCTGACCTAAGTTATCTTTTTCGAATGTTGGGGCTGCTCGATTCAACACGGTGGCGTCAAATTTAGGTCCGATACGGTTCTATATATTCTCTTCCCACTATTTTCCAGACCACTATCTTGCCCAAAACGAATCAATGGATGCCCTGATGACCACATTCTACCTCCTGCTTGTCGCGTTGATCCAAGGCATTACAGAATTCCTCCCTGTCAGCTCGTCTGGCCATCTGATCCTCCTACCGCAACTGTCAGGACAGCAGGATCAGGGGCAGGTCATTGATGTCGCAGCCCACGTCGGCACGCTGCTCGCCGTGATCCTCTATTTTTGGTCCGATGTGCGTCTTGCCCTCGCTGGCACGCTACGCCTTATGCGCGGCAAGGTAGACACACAGGGCGCGTTCCTTGCCCTCTGCCTACTCATTGCGACCATTCCCGTAATCATCGTCGGGCTGATCCTCAAGGTCACAGGACTGGCTGATGTGATGCGCGGCATCGCCGTCATCGGGTGGAGCATGCTGATCTTTGGCATTGTCCTCTATTGGGCCGACCAAAAAGGCCCCGTTACCCGCACAGCCGAGCAGTGGACACTCAAACACGCCATCACGATGGGCCTGTGGCAATGTATTGCCCTGATCCCTGGCACATCACGCTCAGGCATCACCATCACAGCAGCGCGGACGCTGGGCTATAACCCCTCCAACGCGGCCCGCCTGTCGATGCTGATGTCAATTCCGACTATTATCGCCTCCGCCGCTTTGCTCAGCCTTGATGTGATCGGCACACAAGACGTGTTGGGCGACATCGCAATCGTCGCCGCCATGTCATTCATCGCGGCGCTTTTTGCGCTGGTGCTGATGATGAAGCTGCTCCAATCGGTCAGCTTTACACCCTACGTGATCTATCGGGTGATATTTGGCTGCTTCCTGCTGTGGCTGGCCTACGCCTAGCTGCGTAGATTGCTGGCCGATTCCTTGATCGCGTCATACTGACCCGAGGGGCGGAACCGCCACAGATAGTCAGGCAGGACTGAAACCATCGCTACAGGCTCGATCACCAGCGCATCAAAGCTCTGCGCATCATCTCCCACAACATTATCGCGGCGCAGGTTCCTGACCTGATCCCTTGTGATCATGCCATTCTTGACCAAACCGAACGTGACCGCCTGCAACATGTCAAAACCGAACGCCATGAAACGTGCCGCAAAGAAGGGGATGTTCAGGATCAGACGGCGGCGGCGGATTACATCCAGCATCAGCGCCATCAGCTCGCGGAAGCTCATCGTGACAGGACCGCCAAGCTCGTAAACGCCCTTGGCCTCGCCCAGCACACCCATGACCGCAGCCTGCGCCACATCATCTACATAGACTGGCTGAAATTGCGTATTCGCCCCTACAACAGGCAGCACTGGCGCCATCCGCGCCATCCCAGCAAAACGGTTAAAAAACTCGTCCTCGCTGCCGAACACAATCGACGGACGCAAGATCATCGCATCGGGCTGATGCTTGAGCACTGCCGCCTCGCCCTCGGCTTTGGTGCGGGCATAGTTGCTGTCGCTCTCGAGGTCTGCGCCAATGGCCGAGACGTGCACCATCCGCATGATCCCTGCCGCGCGCGCCAGACGCGCAATCCGCTCGGGGCCCTCGGATTGTACCGCGTCAAACGTATTCTTGCCATCCTCGGCCAGCACACCAACACAGTTCACAACCGCATCGGCCCCCTTCATCACAGACGCTACAGAAGCATCGTCACGGATGTTGCACAGCACAGGCTCAACCTGCCCGACAACGCCGTACGTCTTGACAAATATCGCTTCGTTCGGGCGGCGCACCGCGACGCGCACGCGCCATCCCTCTTTGGCCATCCGCCGCGCAATATACCGCCCGACAAAGCCTGAACCGCCATAGATCGTAACCAGTTTTGACATGATGCGTATCCTCACGAGTATCCGCGTCGGGTGTACCCCTGCCCCGCCCCGCAAACAAGGCGCAAAAACCGCGTACGCAGGACAACGCCACAGAAGTTCACATTCCGGCCAGAATTAAGATTGACTCCCCTCCCCCAGCGCCGTAATTGCAGCATCACGTTGAGTGCCCAGGTGGCGGAATGGTAGACGCGCTAGCTTCAGGTGCTAGTACTGGCAACGGTGTGGAGGTTCGAGTCCTCTTCTGGGCACCATTTATTCCGAAATTACCTTTCATAATCAATATCTTGACTAAATGAGGTATATTTTTATCCACCCAAATATACACCCTTTGATGTTCATACCCCCCCATTCACAAGTATTGCAGGGTAAGCCAAGTTATAATGCCCTATG
>CBFHZX010000036.1:0-29490 GCA_965660425.1 Sulfitobacter sp.
ATGCCGAATACTTCCTGCCCTACAAAAGGCGCGCCACCGAGATAGGCAAAGAACGCGCCCGAGCAGAAGGCAGAGGCCAGCGCATACCCCCAAAAACGGGGGCTGCGTAGCAACTCGGGGTATTCCGCAAATTGCGCCATGAGCGATTTTTCCGAGGACAGGGCGGTTTCACCCATATCGGACCACGCCAGTAACCATGTGACAAATCCGAGCCCCAGCAAGGTCCAGAACACCGCTTGCCAGCCGAACCATTCGTCCAGAACACCGCCCAATGCGGGGCTGACCATAGGAACAACCGCCATTCCCATTGTCACATAACCCATCATGGAGGCGGATTGATCTTGTGTGTACATGTCGCGCACAGCGGCACGGCTGAGGACCATTGCTGTCGCAACTGCGGCCTGCATCATCCGGAATATCAAAAAGACCTCGATGTTGGGCGCATAAATACACCCAACCGTCGCTGCCATAAATATCCCTAATCCCCACAGGATCACAGGGCGCCTGCCCAGCTTGTCCGAGAGTGGCCCCATAAAGATTTGTAAAATGGCCGAGAACCCCAGATAGACCGCCACAGACAGCTGCATCACGCCGTATTCGGTCTCGAAATGTGCCGCCATTGCCGGAAGGCTGGGCAGGAACATGTTCATCACGCAGGCAGACATGCCGGAGAGCACAATTAATGTCAGGATGTGGGGCGGGGACCGTCGATCGCCCAGACCAACGGGGCGCAGGTCTTCTCTGAAACTTATCATTCTGTATGAAGTAGACCTCGCGTAAGTTGTTGTCTAGCACTCAACCCCTGTGACGCGGCGGGGTAAATTAGCTGATTTGCAATTTGCAATTTAGGTGCTGAAAATACTTTGCAAATTTGCTACTTCACGCTTTGTCTCTGATGCATGCTCAGGTACACACAGCGGCAGTAATCCGATGGGAGGAGCCGGCCATGAAAGATATCCTGCAACAGCTCGACGACCGCCGCGACGACGCGCGCCTTGGTGGAGGTCAGAAACGCATCGACGCCCAGCACGGGCGCGGCAAGCTGACCGCACGTGAGCGGGTCCACCTGCTGCTCGACGAAGGCTCGTTCGAGGAATTCGACATGTTCGTCACCCACCGCTGCACGGACTTCGGGATGGAGCAGCAAAAGCCCGCGGGTGATGGCGTGGTCACGGGTTGGGGCACGATCAATGGCCGCCTCGTTTACGTGTTCTCGCAGGATTTCACAGTTCTGGGCGGATCGGTTTCTGCCACGCACGCCAAGAAGATTTGCAAGATTATGGATATGGCTGTGCAAAACGGCGCGCCCATCATCGGTATTAACGATTCAGGCGGCGCGCGCATTCAGGAAGGTGTCGACAGCCTCGCTGGCTATGGCGACGTCTTCCAGCGCAACATCGAGGCCTCTGGCGTGGTGCCACAGATCAGCGTGATCATGGGGCCTTGCGCGGGCGGCGCGGTCTACTCCCCCGCGATGACTGACTTCATCTTTATGGTCAAAGACAGCTCTTATATGTTTGTGACAGGTCCCGACGTGGTCAAGACAGTGACAAACGAGCAGGTGACCGCCGAGGAGCTGGGTGGGGCCACCACCCACACGCGCAAATCCTCCGTCGCAGATGCTGCCTTCGAGAATGATGTCGAAGCACTGGCCGAGGTCCGCCGCTTGGTCGATTTTCTGCCGTCCAACAACCGCGAAAAGCCCCCTGTGCGCCCCTTCTTTGATGAGCCCGACCGCATCGAGCCATCGCTGGATACGCTGGTGCCTGAAAACGCCAATACCCCCTACGATATGAAGGAGCTGATCTACAAGCTCGCCGATGAGGGGGATTTCTACGAGATTCAGGAAGAATTCGCCAAGAACATCATTACAGGGTTTATCCGCATTGAAGGCCGCACCGTGGGTGTGGTCGCCAACCAGCCGATGGTGCTGGCAGGGGTTCTGGACATCGACAGCGCCCGCAAGGCCGCACGTTTCGTACGCTTCTGCGATGCGTTCGAAATTCCGATCCTCTCATTGGTCGATGTCCCGGGCTTCCTGCCTGGTGTGACGCAGGAATACGGCGGCGTGATTAAGCACGGCGCGAAACTGCTCTATGCCTACGGCGAGGCGACAGTGCCCATGGTCACGGTTATCACGCGCAAAGCCTATGGCGGCGCCTATGTGGTCATGTCCTCCAAGCACCTGAAGTCCGATTTCAACTACGCATGGCCAACCTCTGAGATTGCCGTGATGGGCGCGAAGGGCGCTACCGAGATCATCCACCGCGCAGACCTGAACGATCCCGACAAGATCGCCCAGCACGCGGCAGATTATGAGGACCGCTTTGCCAACCCCTTTGTCGCTGCTGAGCGCGGGTTCATCGACGAAGTGATCCAGCCGCGCAGCACGCGCAAACGGATCGCACGTGCGTTTGCGTCACTTCGCAATAAGTCAGTGCAGAAGCCGTGGAAAAAGCACGACAACATTCCACTGTAGCCGATCAATGAGCGTTTGGTCCCCTTCCGCATTCACGATCAAACACGCCGATAATGGCGTTTTTGAAGGCGCGGGGCTGCGTCCGTTTTTTGAGTATCGCCAATTGGGAATATCCGAGGCGACGCAGGGCAAGTTTGGTGCCCATGTGATCCGTGCCGTTCCAGGTGTGGAGAGCACTGGCGCGTGGCACACTCATGTACTGGAATTCCAAATGGTCTATGTCACCAAAGGGTGGGTCGTCTTCGAATATGAAGGTGAAGGGGAGCAGGTCTTGCGTACAGGCTCTTGCGTCTTGCAGCCCTCTGGCATTCGCCACCGCGAAGTCCGGCATTCCGATGATATGGAACTGATCGAGATTGTCTCTCCTGCGGCCTTCGAGACACACGCGGCGGAAGCCCCATGAGAATGCTTGCTGCCTTCATTATTCTCGCGACACCCCTCGCCGCAGCCGAAGTTCCTTCGGGTCAAGAGGTCACGCTGCACGAGGTATTGGTCGATGCCCAAGATACCGCAACCTACCTGCGTTTCCGCTTTGTTGCCCCCCAGATCGCGGCGGGTCCGACCAAGATCGGCTTTGATGTGGCAGGAACGGACATGATGCATTTGTGCAATGATCTGGCGCTGCCCTACATGGATGAATACGCGCTGGAGGGCGACAGGATCGTGATCTCTTTCATGGACCGCATCACCGAGTTTGGCGTGCCAGACCCCAATGCGAGCCAATATTTTGAGCAGTTTCGCCCTGAAAGCGGCGTCTGCATGTGGGATGAATTTTGATGCATACACAACATCTTACGGCACACCCCTCATGCATTGGATCATTTGCGGCTATTGCGTCACAGAATTTGCCCACAGATTTATCCACATATCCACACGCCCGTCACTTGGGTAAAATGGACACGGGCCACACATGCGTACGGCTCAATTTCATTGCGGGGAAAATGGCAGGTTTCAACAACCGGTCCCGTATAACAAGTGACAGGAGATATAGATGTCAAAGAACATCAAGCTTTTGGCAACGCTCGGACTCATCGTCCTCGTTGCTGCCTGTGCGCGCGAGCAGCAGGTCGAAGAGTTTGTTGTGGTCGATCCAGAGCCGATCAGCCACGAGCCCACGTACACGAGCAAATACAAATAAACCAATGACAGGGTGGGCGTCCGCGCCCACTCTGACCCTCATCGCGGAGGGCGCAGCATGGCACTAGATTACATGCTCAAACACCGCGGCTTTCCGGGGCGCCTTGCGGGCAGCGATTTCCAATTTACCCTCCGCCGCGCCAATCCCAAAGGTGCAACCGAGATCACCCGCCGCGAGCGTCGGCATGACCGCCGTGCGCCAGACCGCCGCGCGGATGAAGCCTTTTTCAGAGCACTGTGGGAATATTTCGGCGAGGAGCCGTTCGAGCGCGGCAATCTGGATGCGGGCCGCCTGTCGTGGTTCTTTGGCCGCGAGGTGATCCCCGCCACGGACCCGTTTGACCCCGCCGACTACGAGGCCATGTTGCAAATCGATCTGCGCATCGCGCGCCAGACATTCCCCGAAATTGTGGGGGAGTGATCGGCATGATGTCGCGCAATACAAACAGTTTTGGGCAAAGCTTGGCCGATAAACTGCGCGCCACGTCGCGCCGCTTGGCGTTCGATCACATCCGTTCCAACGTCGGGCAGGCGCTGCGCATTGATTTGAATGTCGCGCAGTGTCTACCTCAGAACCAAGACCCTTCCTCGGACGGGCAGCAGGCACGTCCCTCCGCCGTGCTGCCCGTCCATTTTTGTGCCTCCTCGGCGCACCTTTCCCATCCTGCACCGCACCCTGCGCATCGGTCCTTGGCCCATGCCGGAGCCATGCCGTGCATCATCCCTTCCACTCCAAACAAAGGCCCCGCATATGTTCAATAAGATCCTGATCGCCAACCGAGGCGAGATTGCCTGCCGTGTCATCAAAACCGCCAAAAAGATGGGCATCGGGACGGTGGCTATTTATTCCGATGCGGACAAACAGGCGCTGCATGTGCAAATGGCCGATGAGGCGGTGCACATCGGGCCGCCCCCCGCCAACCAGTCCTATATCGTCATCGACAAGGTGGTGGAGGCGATCAAGTCGTCGGGCGCGCAGGCTGTGCACCCGGGCTATGGCTTTCTCTCTGAAAACTCCAAATTCGCCGAAGCGCTGGCGGCTGAGGGCGTTGCATTCGTTGGGCCACCTGTAGGGGCCATCGAGAAGATGGGCGACAAGATCACCTCCAAGAAGATCGCCAAGGAAGCGGGCGTCAGCACGGTTCCAGGATATATGGGGATCATCGAGGACGCGGATGAGGCGGTGAAAATCTCCTCCGAGATCGGCTATCCTGTCATGCTCAAGGCCACGGCAGGCGGCGGCGGCAAGGGCATGCGCATCGCGTGGAACGACGAGGAAGCGCGCGAAGGCTTCCAGTCGAGCCGCAACGAGGCGGCCAATTCATTCGGGGATGACCGTATCTTCATCGAGAAGTTCGTCACCAACCCGCGCCATATCGAAATTCAGGTGCTCTGCGACGCACATGGCAACGGCATTTACCTCAACGAGCGTGAATGCTCGATCCAGCGCCGCAACCAGAAGGTTGTCGAAGAAGCGCCCAGCCCGTTTCTGGACGAAGCCACGCGCAAAGCTATGGGCGAGCAATCAGTCGCACTGGCCCAGGCTGTGGGCTACACCTCCGCAGGGACGGTCGAATTCATCGTGGACGGGGACAAGAATTTCTACTTCCTTGAGATGAACACCCGTCTTCAGGTGGAGCACCCCATCACCGAGATGATCACAGGCGTTGACCTTGTGGAGCAGATGATCCGCGTGGCCAATGGCGAGGCGCTCACGATCAAGCAGTCGGACGTGCAGATCAACGGCTGGGCCATCGAGAACCGCCTTTATGCCGAAGACCCCTATCGCGGCTTCCTGCCGTCCATCGGGCGTCTGACACGCTACCGTCCCCCTGCCGAGATCGCGGCGGGGCCGCTGCTGGACGAGGGCAAATGGCACGGCGATGCGCCCACGGGCACCACGGCTGTGCGCAATGATACTGGCGTCTATGAAGGCGGCGAGATCAGCATGTATTACGATCCGATGATCGCCAAGCTCTGCACATGGGCACCCACCCGCGCCGAGGCGATTGAATCCATGCGCGTAGCCCTCGACAGCTTTGAGGTCGAAGGTATCGGCCACAACCTGCCCTTCCTGAGTGCGGTCATGGATCACCCGATTTTTGTCGCAGGCGAAATGACAACTGCCTTTATCGAGAATGAATACCCCGAAGGTTTTGAGGGCGTTACACTGCCAGAGGCCGAGTTGAAGCGCATTGCCGCTGCGACTGCTGCGATGCACCGCGTGGCCGAAATCCGCCGCGCCCGCGTCTCGGGCCGCATGGACAACCACGAGCGCAAGGTCGGCACAGATTGGAACGTAGCGCTGCAAGACCACAGCTTTGACGTGACGATAACGGCGGATAAAGAGGGCGCCTCGGTCTCGTTCGAGGATGGCACCAGCATGCGCGTCTCGGGTGACTGGACTCCTGGCGATCAGCTTGCATCCATGACCGTCAATGACGCGCCACTGATCCTCAAGGTCGGGAAAGTGTCGGGCGGCTTCCGTATCCGTACACGGGGCGCGGATATGAAAGTCCACGTGCGCACCCCGCTTCAGGCCGAAATGGCGCGCAAGATGCCTGTGAAGGTGCCGCCAGACACGTCCAAGCTCTTGCTCTGCCCGATGCCGGGTCTGATCGTGAAGCTCGACGTCGAAGTGGGCGACGAAGTGCAGGAGGGCCAAGCGCTGTGCACCATCGAGGCGATGAAGATGGAAAACATCTTGCGCGCCGAGAAGAAGGGCACCGTGACCAAGATCAACGCAGGCGCAGGCGACAGCCTTGCCGTGGATGATGTGATCATGGAGTTTGAGTGAGCATCAAGCTCCTCATATCAACAGGCGGGGGCGTTTGCGCCCCTGCACGCTATTCCGCCGCTTCTTTGGCCTCGCGGATTTCGCGCAGGCGCATGGGCATTTTGTCGATGCTGCGGCTGATTTCGCGTACGCTCCACGGGAAGGGTTTGCGCAATTTGATGTTGCCGTCCTTGCCCACCAGCGTGAGCATGAACCCTCGGGGCCGCATTTTGAGGCGGATATCGCTGCGCGCCTCAGGGTCGGTATCCACGATGACAACGACATCGCGCTCGGTGAGGTCCTCGGCACCGCTTGCCAACCGCTCGATCTGTTCGATGAATGCAGGATCGTCAGCGCTGTCGGCAAAAACGACGACGGGGCGTTGTTTCCACTTAAATTCGCTCAAATCTGTCTCAACAGCATTGCGCACCAGCAGCGGAAAGTCGGGCGAAAACAGGGTTTGGGCCTGCGCGCCAGCCGCTAAAAGAGTAACAATTACAGCACCGAACAACGATTTCATAGGCTCTCCCTCTGTGCCTTACATAGGGGGTGTGTTGCCGATTGCGACGCCAGATCGCGCCATTTTTAGCATTAAGTCCGCCGCAAGGGGTTTTGTCACATGACTGTGGCAGTTTCCCTTCCTCGGCTGCGCTATGCGGCCTCTTGGCGTAAAGGCATTGATCGGTTTATGGACATTATTTTGCATGTGGGGTGCCACCGCACCGGCTCGACCAGTTTTGAGCATTATGTGCGCGGCAATCGTGCGCGGGTGATGGCACAGGGCACCGCTCTTTGGGAGCCGTACCAGCTGCGCAAGGGCCTGTTTGCCAAGCCGCGGATGCTCAACGGACGCAACCTGCAACGCCGTGCAATGGGGCGGGTGCGATTGCATGCCGCACAGGCCCGGCGAACAGGCGCGCATCAATTGCTTGTGACCAAGGAAAACATGATCGGTGCGCCGCGCGCATGCCTTCGCGCAGCCACGCTGTATCCCGCGATCGGAGAGCGGATGGCGCGCCTTGATGCCGCATTCGAGGGGGCGATTGCCCGCGTGGTCATGGTGATCCGCTCGCAGGATTTATGGTGGTCCTCTGTCGCGGCATACGGGGTCGGGCGCGGACATCCGATGCCTGATGCTTCGCGGATTGCAGCCCTCGCGGATGCGCCGCGTACGTGGCGTGATGTGATCACCGACATGGCGTGCGCCTTGCCCGATACCCAGATCAAGGTGCTCCCGTTCGAGCAGTTTGCAGGGTGCTCTGATAAGGTGCTGGAGGAGGCGACAGGTCACCCCGCGCCTTTGACCCACGCAGAAAGCTGGCTCAACCGCTCTCCCAATCTTGAGATGCTGCGCGACAAGATGGCAGAGAACGGCATGCCTGCGGGCGCTCTGCCCGATCATCTGGCGCAGGGCCAAGGGCGGTGGAATCCGTTCACACCTGCACAATCGGCAGCACTTCGCGAAGCCTACGCCGACGATATGATGTGGCTCACCGCTGGCGCGGACGGGCTTGCAACACTGACAGAGGACCGCACCCGCACAAGAGCAGGCCCAAGCTTGCCTGCGGGCGCATTGACAAAAGGACCGATCCATGACCAACAAACCGACCCCCGCTTCCAAGGACGATTGGCGCAAACTGGCTGAGGGCGAGCTGCGCGGCCGCCCGCTAGAGGATCTGACGTGGAACACTCTGGAGGGGCTGGATGTGGCCCCTCTCTATACCGCCGAGGACCTTGACGGTGTGGACCATCTGGGCGGCATTCCTGGGCAGGCACCCTACACACGCGGTGTGAAGGCCACGATGTACGCAGGCCGCCCGTGGACGATCCGCCAATATGCGGGCTTTTCCACGGCTGAGGAATCAAACGCCTTTTACCGCCGCGCACTCGATGCGGGGCAGCAGGGCGTTTCGGTTGCCTTTGATCTAGCAACCCACCGTGGCTACGACAGCGACCACCCCCGTGTTGAGGGTGACGTAGGTAAAGCGGGCGTGGCCATCGACAGCGTCGAGGATATGAAAATCCTCTTTGACGGAATCCCGCTCGATAAAGTCAGCGTTTCCATGACGATGAACGGTGCCGTTATCCCGATCCTCGCGAATTTCATCGTCGCTGGTGAGGAGCAGGGGCACAGCCGTTCCGTGCTGGCAGGCACGATCCAGAACGACATCCTCAAAGAGTTCATGGTGCGCAACACCTACATCTACCCGCCAGAGCCTTCGATGAAGATCATCGCGGATATCATCGAATACACCGCCAACGAGATGCCGAAATTCAACTCCATCTCGATCTCGGGCTACCACATGCAGGAGGCGGGCGCGAACCTTGTGCAAGAGCTGGCCTTCACCCTCGCCGATGGCCGCGAGTACGTGCGCACGGCGATTGCCGCAGGCATGGACGTGGATAAATTCGCCCCGCGCCTCTCGTTCTTCTTCTGCATCGGCATGAACTTCTTCATGGAGGCGGCCAAGCTGCGCGCAGCGCGCCTGCTCTGGTCGCGCATCATGGCGGAGTTCGAACCGAAGAACCCCAAGTCCTCCATGCTGCGCACCCACTGCCAAACTTCTGGCGTCAGCCTGCAAGAGCAAGACCCCTATAACAACGTGATCCGCACGGCCTATGAAGCGATGTCGGCGGTTCTTGGCGGCACGCAATCGCTGCACACCAACGCGCTGGACGAGGCGATTGCCTTGCCTACCGAGAATTCCAGCCGCATTGCGCGCAACACCCAGTTGATCCTTCAGGAAGAAACGGGTGTCACCAATGTCGTCGACCCGCTGGCAGGCAGCTACTACGTCGAGAAGCTGACCCACGATATGGCAGAGGCCGCGTGGAAGCTCATCGAGGAAGTCGAGGAGATGGGCGGCATGACCAAGGCTGTGGCCAGCGGCATGCCCAAGCTGCGCATCGAGGAAGCTGCCGCCCAGCGTCAGGCAGGTCAGGACCGTGGCACTGATGTGATTGTTGGCGTGAACAAATACCGCCGCGAGACGGAGGACGAGATCGACATTCTCGACGTGGACAACGTCGCTGTGCGCGATAGCCAGATCAAGCGCCTCAAGAGCATCCGCGCCAGCCGCAACACAGCAGATGTGGAGCACGCACTGCACGAGCTTACCCGCCGCGCCCGTGAAGGGGGCAACCTGTTGGAGGCCGCTGTTGAGGCCGCCCGCGCCCGCGCCACCGTAGGAGAAATCAGCATGGCCATGGAAGAAGAATTCGGCCGCCACCGTGCGGAAGTCAAAACGCTGGCGGGTGTGTATGGTGCCGCCTATGAGGGCGACGCGGGTTTCGCCGCAATCCAGAAATCCGTTGAGGATTTCGCCGAGGCCGAAGGCCGCCGCCCGCGTATGCTGGTGGTTAAAATGGGTCAGGACGGTCATGACCGCGGCGCTAAAGTCATTGCGACCGCCTTTGCCGATATCGGCTTTGACGTGGACGTAGGGCCGCTGTTCCAAACCCCTGCCGAGGCCGCGCAAGACGCCGTGGACAACGATGTGCACGTCATCGGCATCAGCTCGCAGGCGGCAGGGCACAAGACGCTGGCTCCGCAATTGGTCAAAGCGCTCAAGGATGCAGGCGCCGAGGATATTCTGGTGATCTGCGGCGGTGTCATCCCGCAGCAAGACTACCAATACCTCTATGACGCAGGGGTGAAGGCGATCTTTGGCCCGGGGACGAATATCCCCGATGCGGCGCAAGATATCCTCAAACTCATCCGCGCGGCAAACGCGTGATCAGCTTTGATCACATCGCGGTGGCGGGAGAGACACTTGCCGCCGCAACGGCCCATGTCGAGGCGGCTCTCGGTGTGCCGCTGCAAAAGGGTGGCGAGCATGCTGTGTTTCATACGCATAACACGCTGTTGGGGCTGGCGGATCACCTCTATCTCGAAGCGATTGCGGTCAACCCTGATGCGCCACAGCCCGACCGCGCACGCTGGTTCGATCTGGACCGTTTTGAAGGGCAGCCGCGCCTTACAAACTGGATTTGCCGCTGTGATGATCTGGACGCGACGCTGGCGGCGCTGCCTGAGGGTTTTGGCGCGCCTGTTGATTTGCAACGGGGCGATCTGCGCTGGCGCATGGCCGTGCCGCGCTCGGGCATGCTTCCCTATGACAATTGCGCGCCTGCACTGATCGAATGGGTTGGCGACGCTCATCCCGCACCGCGTCTGACGCAGCAAGGGTGTGCTCTGACAGCGCTCGAAGTGCATCATCCGCAGGCGGATGAGATGGGCGCGCTCCTCGCGCCGCTCCTCGCCGATGTGCGCATTAGTTTCCATACAGGCGGTGCAGCACTTAAGGCCGCATTCACCACACCGCACGGCCCCGCAACTTTGTGCTGATCCGCGCGGCGAGCCCCGCGGATGTGCCTGCGATTGCAGCACTTTGGAACGCGATGATCCGTGAGACCACGGCCACGTTTGCCAGCATCCTCAAGACGGAGGACGACCTGCATGCACTCCTTACTGCGCGCAGCGATGCCTTCCTTGTGGCGCAAATCGACGGGGCTGTTGCAGGCTTCATCACATGGGGACCGTTCCGCAACGGCGACGGCTATGCCCATACTGCAGAGCATAGCATCATCACCGCGCGCAGCGGGCAAGGCATTGGCAAAGCGCTGATGCAGGCCGCCCTCGCGCAGGCGCACGCGCAGGGTATCCACATGATGGTGGCCTGCATCGGCGGCGAAAACGAGCGCGCAGTGGCATTTCATACGCAAATGGGGTTTGCAATGGCAGGTCAATTGCCACAGGTAGGCCGAAAGATGGACCGCTGGCACGACCTTATCCTGATGAGCAGGGTGACGTCTTCGTCCTGACAACCGCCCGTCCGCACGCTAAGGTAGCCCCATGTCGATCTGGACCCGCATAACTGAGGCGATTTCGGCCCTCGCCTCTGGCGAAGGGCTGGGATCGGTTTTCGACAAATTGCGCAGCGCGCCTGAGCGCTCCGTGGGCTTCACCATCGCGGTCATCGCACTAGGTGCAAAGATGGCCAAGGCAGACGGGCAGGTCACCCGCGATGAGGTCACGGCCTTCCGCGAGGTTTTCCAGATCGCGGATGCCGATGCGGCGGGGGCGGCAAAAGTGTTCAATCTTGCGCGCACCGATGTCGCAGGATTTGACGATTATGCGCGGCGGATCAAGGGGATGTTTGGCGATGATCTGCCCCTGCTCAGCGATTTGATGGAGGGGCTGTTCCACATCGCCATGGCCGACGGCATTTATCACCCCAATGAGAACGCGTTTCTGGAGGAAGTGGCCGAGATCTTCAGCCTCCCGCATGGCGAATTCGAGGCCTTGCGCGCGCGGTTTGTGCCCAACAGCTCGCCCTTGCCGCATACGGTGCTGGGCATTGCCCCCGATGCCAGTGCTGAGGAAGCGCGCAAAGCGTGGCGCAAACTGGTGCGCGCCAATCACCCCGATGCGCTGACCGCCCGCGGTCTACCCGAAGAGGCCGTGAAGCTGGCCGAGAAACGCATGATCGACATCAACCGCGCATGGGAGACGATCTCGGAGAAGCGCCTCTAATGCGGCTGGCCACGTATAACGTCGAATGGTTTGCAAACCTTTTTGATGACTAGGACCAGCTGCGCGCGGATGACGGATGGTCGGGCCGCTGGGACGTGGCCCGCGCCGACCAGATCGCTGCGCTGGGACGAGTGTTCACCGCGATGGATGCCGATGCGGTTATGGTCATTGAGGCGCCTGATGCGGGGCGGAGCCACGATGCGGTCACCGCGCTGGAGAATTTTGCGCGCCATTTTGATCTGCGCGCACGTCGTGCCATGTTGGGCTTTGCCAATGATACACGGCAGGAGATCGCGCTCCTTTACGATCCTGACGTTCTGGCGGTGCAGCACGATCCCCAAGGGCCTGCCACAGATACAGACGGGGCAGGGGGCGCGCCGCGTTTTGATGGCACCCTGCGCATTGATCTGGATATTGATTCGACCGAGGATAAGGTCGTCTTTTCCAAGCCGCCGCTTGAACTTGCGCTGCAAACCGCCTCGGAGTTCGACTTCCGCATGATCGGTGCACATCTGAAATCCAAGGCCCCGCACGGCGCACGGGATGAGGCGCATGCGCTGCAAATTTCCATCGCGAACCGCCGCAAGCAACTGGCCCAAGCCGTCTGGCTGCGCCGCCGCATCGATGCGGTTGTGGCGTCGGGCGCGCCGCTGATGGTGATGGGCGATCTTAATGGCGGTCCTGGTCTGGATGTGTTTGAGGACCTCTTTGGCCGCTCCTCTGTGGAAGTCATCCTTGGCACGCAAGGCGATCACCCGCTCCATGATCCGCATGCCGCCCGCGCTTTGGGTCAGCGGATCGGGGCGATGCCCACCACATCGCGTTTCTGGATCAGGCCCGAGAAACGCTTTTTGCAGGCCCTGCTGGATTACATCATGGTCTGTCCTGCGCTGCGGGATAAAGATCCGTCATGGCGCATCTGGCATCCGCTGGATGATCCTGTCTGCTGGGCCGATCCCGTTCTACGCGATGCGCTGGTCACGGCATCGGATCACTTCCCCGTCACGGTTGATATTGATTTCTAAATTTGGTGTTCACCGCAAGCGTCCCTATATTTGGGGTATAAAGCATATTTTTAAGGCCCGCTCCTCGCTCTGCTCCTCGCCACGCCCACGCTTGCGCAGGATGAACCCTCGCTGATGGAGCGGGGGGCAAAGCAGTTCTTTGAAGGCCTCATGCAGGAAATGGCCCCCGCGCTGGACGAGCTGACGCAGCTGATCGAGGACGCAGGCCCCGCCTTGCAGGATTTCATGGCCGAGATGGGACCAAAGCTGAGCGCCGTTCTGGAGGAGGTCGAGGATTGGAGCCAGTATGAGGCGCCCGAGGTCCAGCCCAACGGCGATATCATCATCCGCCGCAAACCCGAGGTGCCAGAGGTCACGCCAGAGGAGGAAATGCCCCAAATCGAGCTTTAGCCTTTGGTGGCTTTCACAATCGCTTGCGCCCCCAACGCCGTGGCAAGCGAGGTAAACCGCGCCTGCGCCACTTCACCAAAGAGCGGCATCATCTCGGCGCTGAGCCGCAGGTGCAGCTCCTTCTTTTTGGGGTGCCAGCGCATCTCGCCCAGCTCCGCCACCTTATCCATCCACAGCATCGCGCCAAAACGCATCGCTTTGCCCAGAATTTCGGCTTCGGTGCTGGTCTGCTCATCCAGCATCTCAATGAGATCCGCAAACCGCGCACTGCGCTTGCTGGAATAGCGGTTCATCAGCGCCAGCCCCATGAAAATACGCTCCGAGTGCTTCAGCCCGCCAAGGTTGGCGCGGGTGGCATTGTCGAAACAGACCTCCGCACGGTAATCGGGATGCGCACGCCAGCTTACATCGTGTAGCAGGCACGCGGCTTTGACGAGCCTTTTGCGCGGCTCTGGCGCGGATTTATAGAGCGGCAGGATGAAGTTATAGAGCATTTTGCCAAAGCCCGGACTGCGCGCATCCTTATCTTCTACAAAGCGGCACGCCTCGATTAGCGGGTCACGGTCGCGCAAGCGCTGGGGCATCTGCTCATAAAGCATCCCCTCGCGGATGCCATAGCTGGAGATGGCGATATCTTTGGGTTTGAACGTCTTGACCAGACGGCTGAGCACTTCGCAAGCATAGGGTACGAGGCTCGCGCGGGCAGACGATACACCCGCCTGCGCCCGCAGCTCTTCCAGATCAGCTTTTTGTATGAATTGGATCGTCTCACGCACCGATTTGCGGGTCATGCGGTATTCGTGAAGCACTTGCAGCGGGTAGCCACGGCGGATCATATCGATCCGCGCAATCGCCCGCCATGAACCACCCACGAGGAACATTCGGTCGCGCTGGTCTCCCATTTTCGTGGCAAGCTCTTGCATCACCTCTTTGATATGCGCGTTTCGCGCCTTGGCGCCGCCCTTGATATCGCGCAGCTTGAGCGGCCCCAGCGAGGAAGTCACCCGCTTGCCCACCCGCCCGCCGCTGATCTCGGCCAGCTCCAGCGAGGAGCCGCCGATGTCACAGACCAGACCGTATGCACCGGGCCAGCCGAGCAGCACGCCTTGCGCAGAGAGGCGTGCCTCTTCCTTCCCGTCTATGACCCAGATTTTGATGCCTGTTGCGGCGCGCACTTCTTCACAGAAATCCCGCCCATCCGTGGCATCGCGCACGGCGGCTGTGGCCACTGCCGTTAACTCCGACAGGCCCATCCCTTGGGCCAGTTTCGCAAAGCGGTGCATCGCCGACAGCGCGCGCACCCGCCCTTCGGGCGACAGATGGCCTGTGTCGGCCATGCCAGCGCCCAAAGCGCACATGATCTTTTCATTGTAAAAATACGCGGGGCTCCGTGCCGCTCCGTCAAACACCACCATGCGGACAGAGTTGGAGCCCACATCGACCACACCCACCCGTCGCAGCGCCCGCGCACCGGGGTCCTGAAAAAGCGGTTTGCCGAAAAGCCCCAGATCGGCCACACCCGTTTCGGGAACGATAGAGAGGTTTTTCTCGGACATGCGCGCTCCGTCTGGTATGGCGAAAACTCTCTGCAAACTCGCCGATCAACTCTCTTGCGTCAATCGTTAACAGCCTTGCCTGCCGCAGGATCAGTCCTTGGTATGGGTCAGTTTCGGCACATCCGACGCTCCCGCCGAGCCGCGCCCCGATAGTGAGGGGTTTTCCATGAAAAAGCGGTGACAGCTAAAGGCGAACTCGCCTTCGGGCAGATGCGGACGGGTAAAGCTGCCGTCAGGGGCCATGACCCAACTTTGCGCAATATCGGCAAGGTTTGCGGCCATGATCTGGCTGGTGATCTGGGCTTTGACGGTGGCATTGTTGATCTCGACCAGCGTCTCGACACGGCGGTTGAGGTTGCGGCCCATCCAATCAGCGCTCGAGATAAATACACGCGCCCTTTTGTGCGGCAACCCATAGCCATTTCCGAAACACACAATGCGGCTGTGCTCAAGGAACCGACCCACGATGGATTTAACGCGGATATTCTCGGACAATCCCTTGATACCGGGGCGCAGCGCACAAATGCCGCGGATCACAAGGCTGATCTGCACGCCCGCGTTTGAGGCGGCATAGAGTGCGTCGATCACCTCATCATCCACAAGGCTGTTCATCTTGGCCCAGATCACGGCAGGCTTGCATGCGCGCGCATGCTCGGCCTCGGCGGCGATCATCTCGAGCAGGCGTGATTTGAGCGTGGTGGGCGAAATGGCGAGGTTGTCCAGATGCGCAGGTTGGGCATAGCCCGACAGGTAGTTGAAGACCTTTGTGGCATCGCGCCCCAGCTTTTTGTCACAAGTAAACAGGCTCAGGTCCGTATAGACCCGTGCCGTGATGGGGTGGTAATTGCCCGTGCCGTAGTGGGTGTAGGTCACCAACTCAGAGCCTTCGCGGCGGACAACGGTGCTGATCTTGGCGTGGGTTTTGAGATCGATAAAGCCATAGACCACATGCGCGCCCGCCCGCTCCAGACGGCGGCTCTGGCGGATGTTGGCAGCTTCGTCAAAGCGGGCCTTCAACTCTACCAATGCGGTGACAGATTTGCCATCCTCGGCGGCCTCACACAGCGCCTCGACAATCGGGCTGTCGCGTGAGGTGCGATAGAGCGTCTGCTTGATCGCCACCACATTTGGATCGTGCGCGGCCTGCTGCAAGAAACGCACCACCATGTCGAAGGTCTCATAGGGGTGGTGCAACAGCATATCCTTGGAGCGGATGGATTTGAACATATCACCGTCATGGTCGGTGACACGCTCGGGCACACGCGGTGTGAACTGCGGCCACAGCAGATCGGGACGATCGTCCGTCACAAGCCGTGAGAGATCATCAATCCCGATGATGCCGTCAATCTCGATCACATCCTGCGGCTTGGCGCCCAATTCGTGCATGATGGTGGCCAGCAGTTTGGGCGGCGCACCAGCCGAATGGGTCATCCGCACGACTTCGCCACGGCGACGGCGTTTCAGCGCCACCTCGAATTCGCGCACAAGGTCCTCGGCTTCGTCCTCCACCTCTAGATCGCTGTCGCGCAACACGCGGAACTCAAAATGTGCCCTGAGGCGGTAGCCCGGAAACAGATCGGGGATTTTCAACACCAACAGCTCTTCTAGCGGCAGATAGCGTTTGCAGCCTTCCTCGGCGGGCAGGGTGACAAAGCGGTCAACCTGCGCAGGGATCGGCAGCAGCGCTTGCAGCGGTTTCTTATCGCGGGTCCGCTCCAGCTGCACGGCCAGTGCAAAGCCTGTGTTGGGCAGGAAGGGAAAGGGGTGCGCGGGATCAATCGCCAGCGGCGAGAGAACGGCAAAGACTTGGGCCAGAAAAATTTCGTCCAATGCGGCAAGGTCTTCCTCTGTCAGATCATCAAGCGTTTCCAGCATGATGTTCTGTGCGTCCATCTCGCGCAGCAATTCGGCCAAAATCTTTTGTTGGCGCACCATCAGGGTGCGGGCGTTCTGGTTGATGAGTTGGAGTTGCTCGGCGGGGGTCAGCCCGTCGGCGGCGGGGGTGGTATTGCCCGCCTGCGCCAACTCGCGCAGACCCGCCACGCGCACGGTATAGAATTCATCCAGATTGTCGGCGCTGATCGACAGGAACCGCAACCGCTCGAGCAGGGGCACGCGGGGGTTCTCGGCTTCTTCGACGACGCGCCAGTTAAAGCCGAGCCAACTCAGTTCGCGGTTCTGGAAACGCGCGGGGCCGCCCAGATCACGAGCGGGCAGGTCAATTGGCGCATCAAAGGGCGCGGTGAGGAAATCAGCATCAGACATAGGACTGTATATAGACCAGAACTATCACAGGAATAAGACGTCTGGCGCAGAATTCGTGCCTAGTCTTGTGCGCTGTCCAATACTTGTGCAGCCAAAGCGCGGGTAATGGGGCGTTTGCGCGCAATGCTTTCACGGTCAAGCGCGCGCACAATGCGGTTGGCCTCGGCAAAGGAACGGTCCATCCTTTTGATCAGATAGGGGATCAGCTCGGGGGGCGGCATCAGCTGGCGGTCGGCGAACAGCTTGACCAGCACCGCAGAGAGCAGCGCATCGTCGGGCGCGTCAATCGTGGCCTCAAGTGCGCCGCGCAGACGGCTCACTAGATCGGGCAGGGTCAGGCCCCAATGGGCGACATTGCCTGTGCCTGTGAGCAATAGGGTATGCCCCTCGGCCAGCACCATATTGTGCAGATGGAACAGGGCGGTCTGCGCGGCGGGCATATCCGCAATCGCATGCACGTCCTCAACGGCAATATGGGTGCGCGCCAATTCAGGCACATCCTCTTCGGCCAGATCGCGCGCGGCGATGATCCGTGCGCCTGCCGCGTCAGCCCAGACATGGGTGAGGTGGGTTTTGCCCGCACCAATCGGTCCGCTCAGCACCATTTTGGCGCCGCTCCAGTTGCGCCAGTTCTCGATCATGGCCACGGCCATCGCGTTGTTGGGGGCGACCAGAAAATCGTCCCGCCCCCGCGCCGTGCGCACAGGCAGATCAAAGCCAAGCTGCGTGGCCATTACGCTTCCTCGTCGGCTTGCGCGCTAGCGTTCTCGGTCCCGCGGTAGAGCAGGCTGTGACGGTATTGCTCAACCCCGAACCGCAGCACCACGCCCAAGGCGGCGGCCACAGGCACGGCCACCAACATGCCGACAAAACCGAACAAAGTGCCGAACACTGACAGGGCGAGGATCAACCACACGGGATGCAGGCCCACCGAATTACCGACCAATTTGGGCGTGAGCACATTGCCTTCGATGATCTGACCGATCGCAAAAATACCGCCCACCATCCCGATGGCGACCCAATCGCCCCAGAATTGGAACAGCGCCAGACCAATCGCCAGTGCTCCGCCAATGAGCGCGCCCAGATAGGGTATGAAGGTCACCAGCCCGGCGATGAAGCCGATCACAAGGCCGAACTGCAACCCCACGAGCATCAGCGCAATGGCATAATAGGTGCCCAGCACAAGGCAGACCGTGCCCATTCCGCGAATGAACGAGGCGAGCGTACGGTCGATGTCGCACGCCAGACGGCGCACCACGGGCGCATGGTCCCGCGGCAGCAGCGCATCAACCTGCGCAATCATGCGGTCCCAGTCGAGCAGCATATAGACCGCCACAACGGGCACGATCACAAACAGCATGATGATGTTGATGATCCCCGCAGCCGAGCTGAGCGCTGTATTCAACAGCTCGCCGCCGCGTTCCTTTACAACAGTGCCGATCGAGTTGATCGAGCTTTGCAGCGTGGAGCCTTCTTCGAGAATGGAGGGGAACCGCTCTGTTACCACGGCGCTGAGGCGGCGGGTCAGATCTGGGGCGATCTCGAACAGGTTTATGGCCTGCGATACGAGCGTTGGAATGACCAGCAGCGCCATGACGATGAAGACAAGGATGGCGACAACCGTGATCACAGCCGTGGCCATTGCTCGGCTCAGGCCTATCCACTCAAGGCGGTCGGCCACTGGATCAAGGAAATAAGCAATCGCACTGCCCAGCACGAAAGGCAGCAAGACATCGCCCATGAACCACAGTAACGCCAGCACGACCACGGCGGCGACGCCCCAATATCTCAACTGGTCTCTGATCGGCAATGCCATGGCGCGCGCTCCTAAGGGTTCCGTCACACATCGCCCATGCCCTTGGGTTTTTCAAGGGTCCCGGCGGCCTTGCAGGCACAAACGGCCCCGCGATTGAACGCAGGGCCGCTATTTCAGCGCAGATGTACCGATGTATTAGTGGCAGGCAGGGCGCGTGCCGGGCAGCAAGACTTTGTCGATCACATGGATCACGCCGTTGTCGGCCATGATGTTGGCGATCACGACGTTGGCAGAATTGCCTGTGCCGTCCGCGATGCTGACGCCTGATGCGTCTTTCGTGATGCAGATACGCTCGGAGGCGAGGATCGGCTTGAAGTAGTTGGACCCAGCGGGGATGCCTTCGGCTGTAAGTTTGCGGTCATCTACATGATAGAGAAGAACATCTGTGAGCTGTCCCTTGTTCTCGGGCTTGAGCAGCGTCTCGACCGTGCTTTCGGGCAGGGCAGCAAAGGCGTCATTCACAGGGGCAAATACGGTAAACGGACCCGGACCCTGAAGTGTTTCGACCAGACCAGCGGCGGATACTGCAGCCACAAGCGTGGAGAAATGCTCGTCGGCGGAAGCGATTTCAACAATGTTGTCGGCAGAGGCGGTGGAGGCAAACCCGAGTGTTGCGGCGAGTGTGGCAGCGGCAAATGTCATCTTCTTCATCTTGAATTCCTTACAGGTTAATCCCATGCTCTGTGCATGTCGGAGGGAGTCCGCCGCTGCGCGCTCAAAAGTTCACGGCTGGTTGATAACGTTTTGTTTTATTGCTTTGAGGGTTTTGAGCGCTGGGCCAGCTTGAGGACCTGTCGGGTAACCTGACCTTTTCGCGCGGTAATTGGGCCATCTGCCTGTTGTCGACAGAGGCAAATCCACTTGACGGTCTGTCCGATAAGCGCAAGCTGACAATAGCCACCTGAGGAGTTTTGCATGCGCACCACCTTTGATACCGAACTTCAAACCCGCCTGATGCGCTATGCCGCGATCGACAGCCAGTCTGATGAGAGCAGCACCAGCCAGCCTTCGACGGTCTGCCAGCTTGATATGAGCCGTCTGCTGGTGACCGAGCTCGAGGAGATGGGCGCGAAGGATGTGCGCCTTACCGATTATGGCGTGGTGTTGGCAACAGTGCCTGCCACTGTGGAGGGGCCTGTGATTGGCCTGTGTGCGCATGTGGACACCGCGCCGCAATTCAATGCCGCGGGCGTGAAGCCCCGTGTGATCCAAGGATACAATGGCGGCGATATCTCCTTTCCTGATGCGCCCGAGCTGCGTTTGGGGCCTGATGTTTCCGAGCATCTGAAGAATTGCGTTGGCCATGATCTAATCACAGCGTCCGGCACCACGCTGTTGGGCGGAGATGACAAAGCGGGCGTTTCGATCATTATGACCACGGCGCGGCATCTGCTGGAGCATCCTGAAATTCCGCACGGTGAGCTGCGCCTTGCGTTTACCCCCGATGAAGAGATTGGCCGCGGCGTTGACCCGCGTTTGCCAGGCGACATGGCATGTGACTTTGCCTATACATTTGATGGCTCCAAACCGGGTGAGGTGGAGCATGAGACATTTTCAGCAGACCGTGCAATCGTGACGGTGAAAGGCGTCTCCATTCATCCTGGCTGGGCCAAGAACAAGTTGGTCAACGCCATGCATCTGGCCGCGCGCATTATTGAAACGCTGCCGCAAAAGAAAATCACCCCCGAGACGACCAGCGGCACCCAAGGTTTCATTCATGCCACCGATATGAGCGGTGATGCAGCGCAGATGCGCATCGGCTTTATCCTGCGCGACTTCGAGCGTGAAGGACTGGCCAAGAAGGGTGAGATCCTGCACGCTGTGTGTGAACTTGTGGGTCTGTCGGAGCCACGCGCCGAAATCACATGTGAAATCACGCCGCAATACCGCAATATGCGCTATTGGCTGGAGAAAGACATGACGCCTGTGCATCTGGCCCATGCGGCCGTGCGCGATGCGGGGCTGGAGGTTGTCTCGGTGCCCATTCGCGGCGGCACGGATGGATCGCGACTGACGGAGATGGGGCTGCCCTGTCCCAATATCTTTACAGGCATGCAGGAAATTCATGGCCCACTTGAGTGGATATCGGTGCAAGATATGGGGAAGTCTTTGCAGGTCGCGCTTAATCTGGTGCAGCGTGCTGCGGGGCAGACGTCCTAACGAGGGGCCAGCCCCTCGGACACCCTGGGATATTTTTGACCAAAAGAAGGGCTGCGGTTGTTGATTGTGTCGGGCGGGGCTTTGGCTTAGGCAAACGGGGAGTTTTGCAAAGGAGCGCCGCCATGCGTTTGAGCCGATATTTCCTGCCCGTTTTGAAAGAAACCCCTGCGGAGGCGCAGATTGTCAGCCACCGCTACATGCTGCGTGCGGGGATGATCAAGCAGAATGCGGCGGGGATTTATTCGTGGTTGCCGCTGGGCTTCAAGGTGCTGCGCAAGCTCGAGAATATCGTGCATGAGGAGCAGATGCGGGCGGGCCACGTGCCGATGCTTATGCCGACGCTGCAATCTGCGGACCTGTGGCGCGAAAGCGGGCGCTATGATGACTACGGCGAGGAGATGTTGCGCATCACCGACCGTCAGGGGCGCGATATGCTCTATGGTCCCACCAATGAAGAGCTGGTCACGGATATTTTCCGCAGCCATGTGGGCAGCTACAAGGATCTGCCGATCACGCTTTATCATATCCAGTGGAAGTTCCGTGACGAGATGCGCCCGCGTTTTGGTGTGATGCGCGGGCGCGAGTTCTTTATGAAGGACGGCTATAACTTTGATCTGACCAAAGAGGATGCGCTGCATGCGTATAACCGCCATTTGGTCAGCTATCTGCGCACCTATGAGCGGATGGGGTTGCAAGCGATCCCGATGCGCGCGGACAGCGGCCCCATTGGCGGGGATGATACGCATGAGTTTCTGGTGCTGGCGGAGACGGGCGAGTCGGAGGTCTTCTATGACAGCGCCGTGACGGACCTGAAGTTTGGCGACCGCGAGATTGACTATGACAGCCACGCGGAGTGCGCCGCCGTGATGGAGGAATTCACCACCAAATACGCGCGCACCGACGAGACGCATGACGCGGCGCTGTTTGATGCCATCCCCGAGGAGCGTCGCCGCGTGGCGCGGGGCATCGAAGTGGGGCAGATTTTCTACTTTGGCACCAAGTATTCCGAGGCGATGGGGGCCACCGTGCAAGGCCCTGATGGTAAGGTGGTGCCTGTGCATATGGGCAGCCACGGGATCGGGGTTTCCCGCCTTTTGGGCGCTATTATCGAGGCGAGCCATGACGACAAAGGCATCATCTGGCCCGAGGGTGTCACGCCGTTCCACTGCGGTATTGTCAACCTCAAGCAGGGCGACGAGGAGGCCGACGAGGCCTGTCAGGCGCTATATGACAGCCTTACTGCGCTGGGGCTTGAGCCGCTTTATGATGACCGCAACGAGCGGGCAGGTGGCAAATTTGCGACGATGGACCTGATCGGTCTGCCATGGCGTATTACCGTGGGGCCACGTGGTCTCAAGAACGGTGTGGTGGAACTCACCTCGCGCCGAACGGGCGAGAGCGAGGAGATGCCACCAGAGCAAGCTGTGGAACGGATCGCGCAGATTTACAAAGGTCTGGGCGTGCGCGGCATCTGACCGAAAACAGCGGTGCGGGCTGGACCTCGCACCGTTTTGCGTCATCCTTATGTCCCAGACAGGAGGATTGATATGAAACAGATATTCACCTTTGCACTGGTCGCCGCGATGGCGACCAGTGCCTGTACGCAGGGCGTGGATCAGGGCCGCAAGAACGCGCCGTAGTTCAGCCCCGCATGGCCAAACCAGACTCGCGCCGATGCGCAAGATAGCGGCGTATCTATGCAGATGGAGGTGCTGGCGGAGGGATTGGATACACCTTGGGGTGTGGAAGCGCTCCCCGAGGGGGGCTATCTGGTGATCGAAAGATCGGGCGCTTTACGTCTGGTGCGCAACGGGCAAGTCAGCGCGCCAGTTAGCGGCACACCCCAAGTGCTGGCGCAGCGGCAGGGTGGGTTGTTAGACGTGGGGCTGGCTGAGGATTTTGCGACCAGCCGCGTCATCTTCCTGACCTACGCCAAGCCGATGGCAGGCGGCATGTCGGCAACGGCGGCGGCGCGCGGAGTGCTGAGCGCGGATGGCACAACGCTGACAGATCTGCGCGACGTTTTTGTGCAAGACCCGCCTTCGCACAACGCCATGCATTTTGGCGCGCGTGCGGTGCCGCAGGGAGACTATCCTTTTGTCACCACGGGCGAGCATTTCTCAACCCGCGAGAGGGAGTTTTCTCAGGATGTGAACAAGACCTATGGCAAGGTCGTGCGCGTCAACCTGACGGGCGGTGCCGCCGCAGGCAACCCTTTCGGCAATGAGGTTTGGACCCTTGGTCACCGCAACGTGCAGGGTGCCGATATCCGCCCCGCTGATGGCACGCTTTGGACCCTAGAGCATGGCCCCGCAGGGGGCGACGAGCTGAACAAGATCACGGCTGGCAACAACTATGGCTGGCCCTTGGTAAGCTATGGCGTCAACTATAACGGCACGCCCATTGGCACGGGCAAGGCGCGGGCCGAGGCGTTCACCGAGCCTCAGTATTACTGGGATCCTGTCATCGCACCAGGTGGGTTTGCCTTTTACGAGGGTACGATGTTCGAGGGTTGGCAGGGTGATGTGCTGGTCGCCTCACTCAATCCCGGTGGTTTGGTACGCCTTGTTCTGGAGGGGGACCGCGTGGTGGGTGAGGAGCGCTTCCTCGAAGGCGACATCCGCGTGCGCGATGTGGAGATCGACCGCGACGGTGCGATCCTGATCCTCGATAATTCGCAGGGCCGCCTGCTGCGCCTGACTGCGAAATAACCCATGCGCCGTCTGGTTCTTGCCCTTATCATTCTTTGGACGCATGCGGTCAGGGCGCAGGACACGGACATGAATGCGGCTGGCATGCGGTATGTCTTTGAGAAGTGGGCGCAAGAGGTCGGCGCGGAACAGATCAGCCTTGTCACGCTGCACAATGGCGCGGTTGTGGGTCAACCGATCAACCCCGACCTCCCTGTCGAGCTGGCGAGCCTGAGCAAAGCGATCACTGCGATCTGTGTGGCGCAATTGATTGAAGAGGGCGTTTGGGACACGCACACCACCAGCGCGCAGGTCCTGGGGGAGGGCCGCAGGGCATTACAGTGGCCCAGCTCATCACGCACTCCAGCGGCATCGCGCCCGACAGCACCCAAGGTTTGCTGGGGCTGCTGCGCGATATGCACAAGACGCTCGGCGCGCGGGTCACTGCGACCGCGCTGGCACGCACGCCTTTTGAAAAGCAGGGGTATTTCTACAACAATGAAAATTACGCCATCCTCGGAGAGATGGTCGCTGTGGCGGTGGGCCAGACCTATCAGGAGGCTTGCTCTGCGCGTGTGCTTGATCCCGCAGGTATCCACTCCGCACAGGTTTCGCGCAGCATGGGGGTACATTGGCTTGGGGTGGTTGGGCGATGTCGGTGCGCGACTATGCAAAGTTCCACTCATATTGGTTCGGGCCTGATGGACCTTATGGCAATGGCGCGCCAGAGGTATTGCGCCTTGATTTGGGAGGTGGTGCATTCTACGGTTTGGGCATGTTTGAACGCGGGTGGAATGGCTCCCGCAATTTCTGGCACTTCGGATCATGGTGCATACCGTTTTGGGTTAATGCAGGCACATTTGCGGTGATGTGGCGAGGGGAGTGGAGCGCTGTGGTGTCTTATGATGTGTGTGTTGACGAGGAGGCGAAGGCGAAACTTGAGCGCGCGCTGGCCCGTGCGGCGTTTGCCCGATGATCCTGCGCAGTCTGGCATTGGCAGGGGGGCTTGCAGGGGCGGTAGGCACTTCGCAATTCCCCGAGTTTTCGCAGCAATACACCCAGCGGCTGGGCGGCGCGGTAGATGCGCTGGAACAGGTCGTTGCCGATTTCGACGCCGCCGCCGCCTCTGATCTCACCCGCGAGGATGCGCTTGCCCAGATGCAAGGCACCCCGTTTCTGGAGCGGCGCAGCGCCGATATGACACGCTCGATTGCGCGCTATGAGCGGCTGAGCGCCAATCTGAAAGCATTGGAAGGCCAAGGCCCCTTCATGCGCGCATACAACGCCGCCCGCTTCACCGACGCGGAGATTGCTCAGGCCGCATGGCAGGCCTACCAGCCAGCAGTGCTCGTTAATTTCGCAGGGTTGGTCTTTGCGTTCGTAGGGTTTGTGCTTGGTGGAGGCGCAGTCAGTGTGCTCTTGGGGCTGCTGCGTGCGCCGTTTCGGCGGCAGCGTGCCTAGCTGTGTGCAAGACAGCCACTCACAGCCCCTTGACCGCAAGGGCGCAAAGCCCCAATTTGCGCCGAACCGCACACCCCAGTTAGGACCTCCATGGCCAGCACCGCCCCATTTGCCCCGTTTGAGTGGATGATCGCATGGCGCTACCTGCGGGCACGCCGCGCCGAGGGCGGGGTGAGCACGATGACGTGGATCAGCCTCATCGGCATCACGTTGGCGGTCTTTGCCCTCATCGCCACACTGGCCGTGCGCGCAGGATTCCGCGCGGAATTTGTCGACACCATCGTGGGCGCTAATGCCCATGTGACCATCTATGAGATCGGGCAGGTGCAGGCGGATGGCACCGTAGACCGCGCAATCCGTGACTATGATACACTGGCCGCCCAAGTGGCCGAGGCCCCGGGTGTGGTCCGCGTGGCCCCATTGGTGCGCGGTCAGGTCATGGCCAACCATCTTGGTAGCTCCGCAGGCATGGAGATTTACGGCATCGCTCCGCAAGACTTCGCGACCATCCCCCGTGTGGCCAACCCCGAGACGGCCATCGGGAATCTGGAACGCTTTGGCGAAGGGATCGCCATCGGATCGGGCATTGCGCGCGCGCTCAATGTGCAAGTGGGCGACCGCATTCGCCTGCTCTCTGCCAATGGCGTGCGCACCCCCATGGGGACCAGTCCGCGGGTCAGCGCATTTGAGGTGACTTATATCTTTACTGCTGGCCGCTATGACATCGACAAAACCCGCGCTTATCTGCCCATGGCCGAGGCGCAACCGTTCTTCAACTCCGAGGGCGCCGTGCATGAGTTGGAGGTCATGGTCGAGAATGCCGATGACATCGACGACTACGCCACTGGCATTTTGGAGGCCGCAGGCGACCGCGCCTATATCTGGACGTGGAAACAGCAGTTTGCAGGTTTCCTCGATACGCTCGACATCGAGGACAACGTGATGTCGGTGATCATGTCGATCCTTGTGCTGGTGGCTACGATGAACATCATCTCGGGCCTCATCATGCTGGTCAAAAACAAGGGCCGCGACATTGGTATCCTACGCACCATGGGCCTGAGTGAAGGCTCCATCCTGCGCGTCTTCTTCATCTGCGGCGCGTTTACGGGGATTATCGGAACTATTCTGGGCGTGATCTTCGGCTGCCTCTTCGTGCTTTATGTGAACCAGATTTTCGGGCTGGTGAACTGGCTCTCGGGCGGCAATGCTTGGGATGCGTCCATTAGGGGTATCTATTTCCTGCCCGCCAAGCTTGAATTGGGCGATGTCCTTTTCGCGATTAGCTTGTCACTGGGCCTCTCCTCCATCGTCACCATCTTCCCCGCGCGCCGTGCAGCGCGGATGAACCCTGTGGAGGCGTTGCGCTATGAGTGATCCTGTGCTCCGCCTGACATGCCTTTCCAAGGCCTATAACCACGGCAAGCCTAATGAAGTGCAGGTGCTGCGTGGCATTAATCTCGAGGTCGGGCACGGTGAAGTTGTGGCCCTTGTGGCCCCCTCGGGCGCAGGTAAAACCACGCTGCTGCACACCGCAGGGCTGCTCGACACGCCCGATGCTGGCACGGTCGAGATTGACGGCACCGACATGACTGGCAAACGCGACGCCACCCGCACCGCCGTGCGCCGCAACGATCTGGGGTTCATCTATCAATTCCACCACCTGCTGCCCGAATTTACCGCCGCCGAGAATATCATCCTGCCCCAGCGCGCCAATGGCAAGTCCCACGCCGCTGCCCACGCCCGCGCGATGGAGCTGCTCTCCGAAGTCGGCGTGGCCCACCGCGCCGCCCACCGCCCCGCCGAGCTGTCGGGCGGGGAACAACAGCGTGTGGCCTTCTGCCGCGCTCTGGCCAATGCGCCCAAGCTGTTGCTCGCGGATGAACCGACAGGCAACCTTGATCCCGACACATCCGAGACGGTCTTTGCCGCCCTCATGGCGCTTGTCCGCGGCACGGGTCTGAGCGCGCTCATCGCTACCCATAACCTTGATCTCGCCGCCCGCATGGACCGCCAGATCAGGCTGGACCAAGGCCAGCTGCGCAGCGATTAATCCTTACTCACGGAGTCACCTCAATGCCTCAGATCACCCTCGATGAGATCGAACAAACCGTTCGCCAAGCACTCTCCGCCCATGGGGCAGAACCCTTCGCCGCCGCCGAAGTCGCACGCGCTGTGCGCAAGGCCGAAAGCGTGGGCAACAAAATCTGCGGCCTCTATTACGTCGAGAGCTATTGTCAGCAGCTCCGCTCGGGCCGTGTTTCTGGCAGCGTCACACCGCAGGTCAGCACCCCGCGCAGCGGGACCGTGGTTGTGGACGCAGGCTTTGGCTTTGCCCAACCCGCCTTTGCCCATGGCCTGCCTGTGGCGCTGGACGCGGCGCGCACAAACGGCGTGGCGTCCCTTGCCGTAGCGCACGCCCATACCTGCACGTCACTGGGCTATTTCACCGAACAAATTGCCGCCGCTGGCATGATCGGGATCGGCTTTACCAACGCCTCCCCCATCGTTGCGGCACCGGGCGGCAAGACGCGTGCGATTGGCACCAACCCAATCGCCTTTTCCGTGCCTGACGGGGAGGGTGGTATCGCGATGCAGTTCGACCAATCCACCACCACCGTGGCGCTGGGCAAGATCACGATGGCCAAGGCTGCAGGGCAGCGCATCCCCGAAGGCTGGGCGCTGGACGCAGATGGCAATCCAACCACCGACCCAGACGACGCGATCAAAGGCTCGCTGGTCTCCATGGGCGGGTACAAAGGCTGGGGCTTTGGCCTCATGGCCGAAATCCTCGCCGCTGCGATAACAGGCTCGGTGCTGTCACGCGATGTCAAACCGCTCAAAGCACCCGAAGGTGCCCCGCACGATCTGGGCCAATACTACCTGATCATCGACCCCTCCGCACAATCCGATTTCGGTGAGAAAATTCAGACCCTCGCCGCCCATATCGCCACGGACGAAGGCGCGCGCATGCCCGGTCAGAACAAGGTGGCGATGGACCCTGTTGAAGTGGGCGCGGACACATGGGCGCTCATCGCAGGCCTCGCCAAGGGCTAAGCCTGCTGCGTGATCCAGACGCCCACAGCCATGGTCGCAATCCCCGCCGCACGTGTCAGACTCACGGGAGAGACCTGCGCGCCGAACAGCCCGTAGTGGTCAATGAGCGCGGCCGAGATCAACTGTCCCAATAGCACAAAGAACACCGCATTCCCGATCCCGAAATGCGGCGCGATGAAGGTAATGCTGAGCACATAAAACGCGATCAGCGCGCCTGCCAGAAACAGATGTTTGGGCGCGCCGCCCAGCTTTGAAAACCCCTGCGGCCCTACAGCCAGCGCGACCACCAACGCAGTCAGAAACGCCACCACAAACAGCACCGTGGCCGCCGCCGCAGGCGATCCGATCCGCCCGCCCAATTGCGCGTTGAGCGCGGCAAGCACAGGGATACCAACCCCCGCCAGTGCCATGATAATCGCATATTGTGCCATAGACGCCCTCACTTACAAATCCGCTCCAGATCAACCCCGTCCCACGGCAGCCCCACATCATGCGCAGGGCTTTGCGGCAGCTGGGCCACGGGCATCACCTGAGACACCAGCGCATGCAACCGCTTGGTCCGCGTCCCTTGCGGCTGGAGCGCTGTGCAACACACCATCTCCTCCACAATAGAGCCTTGCTGCTCAAACCCAAAATCCAGAAATTTGCGGTCGTCCACGTCGAACAAATAAGGATCGCTGCTCACCCGATGCTCCCGTGCGGCGCGCAGCGGAGAATAGCCCGTGATCTTGCGGTTCTGCCACTGCCACACATGGGTCAACTCATGCGCCAGCAGCATGGCCGCGACCAGCCCGATGCGGTCGGGATAGTCGGGCAGGTAGTCGTCAAGATACCAGTCCTTGTCAAAGAGCACACGGTTATACAGCGCCACCGCAGCGGGCTTGGAGGTCACGATCTTCTCCTCGGGCGGGGAGGGCGGAAAGATCAACTCCCGACACGTCGTCCGAGGCCGCGGCTTGCGCCTAAACGTCACCGCACGCGTCGGCGCCCCATCATGCAGGCGGACTTTGTCGAGGTCGAGCGCAGGCCCATGAATAGTCGCCGCAAACGCCCGCTCGGTTGGGGTGAGCGGCCGCGACGGCGCGCAGGCGGCGAGGAGTGAAACGAGGAGCACGGCGTAACGCATGCCGCCATTTGAAGGGGCA